>NZ_JANIBC010000007.1 GCF_024505085.1 Parvularcula maris | reverse complement strand
GCGACGACGTACCGCCCGCTCCAGCCTCCACCACACACAGCCGCCGCCAGGACAGGTGGGCGGATGCAGGTGCTGGCGCTCAGATTCCTCCGCCCTTCCGCCTCTTTGCAAAAGAAGCTACCCCTCCACCATGCTGACCACCACCGCCCTCGCCGCCGCCCTCCTCCTGCAAGCCGCTCCGCCCTCGGAAGTCGCGCGCCTCTACGAGATCGCAGGTGCCCCCCAGTCCTCGCGGATCATGGAGGATATTGGCATGCTGGCGGGCTTCGGCACCCGGCACACCCTCTCCGAGACCGAGAGCGACGAGCGAGGCATCGGCGCCGCCCGGCGCTGGATCGCCGCCGAGTTCGAGGAGATCAGCCGCGACTGCGGCGGGTGTCTCGAGGTGCGGCTTGTGTCGGACTTCGTCGAGGGCGAGCGCCGCATCCCGGAGCGCACCGAGATCGTCAACGTCATCGCCATTCAGCGCGGCAGGCTCGACCCGAACCGCATGGTGATGATGTCCGGCGACATCGACAGCCGCGCCTCGGACGTGCTCGACGGCGAGATCGACGCGCCTGGCGCCAACGACAACGCCTCGGGCATGGCGGGCGTATTGGAGGCCGCGCGCGTCCTCACCCAGTACGAGTTTCCCGGTACAATCGTCTATGCTGGGCTCTCCGGCGAGGAGCAGGGTCTCTTCGGCGGACGCATCGTGGCCGGGGTCGCCACCGAAGAGGGCTGGGACCTCAAGGCCGTCCTCAACAACGACATGATCGGCAATATCGGCGGCATTGACGGCGTCGTCGCGAACAACACGATCCGTGTCTTCTCCGAAGGGACGCGGGCGGACGAAACGCCCGAAGCCGCACGCTACCGCCGCTACCGGGGCGGCGAGGTGGACAGCCCGGCTCGGAACCTGGCCCGCTACATCGACCGCATGGCCGAGGACTACCTGCCCAACCTCGATGCGGAGATGATCTACCGCCTCGACCGTTTTGGGCGCGGCGGGCACCAGACCCCCTTCTCGGAAGTCGGCATCCCCGCTGTGCGCATCATGGAGACCCATGAGCACTACGACCGTCAGCACCAGGACATCCGCAACGAGGACGGTCGTCACTACGGCGACACGATCGAGTATGTGGACGGCCCCTTCGCCGCCCGCGCCACGGCCCTCAACGCCCTCACCATGGCGGGCATCGCAGGCGCGCCGCCCTTTCCCACATCCGTGGAGCTAGAGGGCGCCGTGCAGCCCTCGGCCAAGCTCACCTGGGAGGATGGCGGCGAGAACCGCCGTGCACGGCGCAACCTCGCAGGCTACCGGGTCTACTGGCGCAAGACGACAGACCCTCAGTGGACGAACAGCCGCTTCGTCGGCGAGGTCAATGAGTGGACATTCGAGAACCTCGTGGTCGACAACTACTTCTTCGGCGTCAGCGCCGTGGCGCCGGACGGATCGGAAACGCCGGTGGTGTTCCCCGGCCCGCCGGGACGGTTCGAGCCGCTGGAGCAGGGTGCGGACGAGTAGGCTGGCCCTTCCTAGCGCAGCGTGTCCCGCATGAGGCAGGCTGCGCCTCTCAGCGCCGCATAGGGGTCGGTGACCATCCGCACGGGGATGTCCGAGAGGTACTGCTTGAGGATGCCGGGCCGCGCGAAGGTCTCGCTGAAGCTCTTCCGGTCGAGAAGCGGCATCAGCCTCGGCACGATACCGCCGGAGATCGCCACCCCGCCCCTTGCCCCGGTGGCGAGGCACGCATCGGCGGCGGCCAGCGCCAGAAGATCGAGGAACCACAGGACGGCCTGCCTCGCCGGGCCTTCTTCATTGAGCGCGGAGGCGGTGACCTCGGCCGGTTCGGTGGGCGCAGGGGTCTTGCCCTCGGCCAGGACGCAGGCCTCGAAGAGGTTGGCGATACCCCGGCCCGAAAGAGCGTCCTCCAGGATGGGCTCGTGGCCCAGCCGCTCGGCCATGAACTCGTAGAGGGCCAGCTCGCGGTCGTTGCGCACAGGAAGCAGCCGGTGGCCCCCTTCTGTCGCGATCACCCTGGGCGGTTTGGCAGGCACGAAGAGCGACTGGCCGAAGCCCGTGCCGGGACCGATGGTGAGGACCGGTGCGCCCTCCACCGGCGTGCCGTCCTTGATCACCTCCCCCTCGCCCGTCGTCATGTCGCCGGCGAAGCGGGCCTGGGCCTGGAAGTCGTTGAGGAGCCTCACCCCGGCAAAGCCGAACTTGGTGCCCAGCGCCGTTTCGCCCAGGGTCCAGGCGGCGTTGGTGAGGTGGATGGTATCGCCCTGAAGCGCTCCGGCGGAGGCGATGCAGAGGGCTCGGGGCCGCTTCTCCAGGCCGTTCAGATAGGCGGAGAGCGCCTCGTCGAAGGAGCGATGAGCAGCCACCTGCAGCACCTGAATGTCCCGCAGCGAGCCGTCCGGCGCCGATACCGCGAAGCGGGCGTTGGTGCCGCCAATGTCTCCGACCAATAGCTCGCCGTCAGCCACTACCGACACGCTCCAATATGCCAACCCTGATGCCGTCAAAGACATACTGTGTCGCAAGCGCCATAAGCAACATGCCGAGAAGCCTCGAGATCATGTTCATGCCCGTCCGGCCCAGCGCGCGGGCAATGGCGCCGGACGACATCATCACCGGGATGCCGATGGCCAGCACCAAAGCGAGGGCTGCCAGCACCTCCGCCTGGGCGAAGATGGCGCGGTCGCCATACTCACGCGCGCCGTCCTGCATCAGCAGCATGACGGTCGCAATGGCCCCCGGCCCCGCCAGCATGGGCAGCGCGAGAGGGAAGAAGGCGACATTGTCCCGCGCGGAGGCTTGCGGGCCGGGGCGCTTGGCGTTGATCTCCTCGTCCGGGTTGAAGAACATGCGGAAGCCGATGAGGAAGAGAAGAAGCCCGCCAGCCGCCCTGAAGGAGGCGAGCTCGATGCCCAGATGCTTGAGCATCACCGGCCCGAGCACGGCGAAGAAGACCAAGACGCCGAGGGCGATCAGCGTCGCCTGGATGGCGGTCTTGCGCCGCTCCTTCTGGCTGTCGCCATGGGTCAGCGCCGCGAAAAGGGGCGCGACCAGTATCGGGTCGATGACGATGAACAGCGTGACGAAGGCCTCGATGAACGCAGCCAGCACGCCCTGCTCGGTGGGCACGGAAGGGCTCTCCAGAAGATCGGAAGGCGCCCGCTAACAGAGCCCGCACGGGGTGGGAAGAGCCGGCGGCAGCGCTTGGGGGGACAGGGCGAAGCAGCCGATCCATCTCTCCCTCCGGGAGAAGTGAGCGCCGTACCAAATGATGGAAAGCAGCTCGTGAGTTGACCAGGAGCCCTCGCCCCCGCTCACTGCGCTCAAGCCACCGGAAGTCTTTTATGCGCATCCTTTTCGTCCTTCTCGCAGCCGGGCTCGCTTCCGCTCAGGCCCAAACCGCCGAGCCCACATCCCGCGACCTCAGCATGGCGGCAGGCTACAAGGCCCAGTTCGTCTGCTCCGGCCTTTTCAGCGGCGGCAAGTCGCTGGAGGCCATCGAGGAGGATGAGCTGCGCGGCATCTATCCGGGGTATGAAGAGACGGTGGGCGCCCTCCCCGCTGCCAAGGTGAACCGCGCCCGGAAGACCGTTTCCGTCCGCTTCGCCGAGGACATGCCGCCCCGCATCGCCGTCTGGCGCCAGCATCTGGGCTGCGCCTCCCTGCCGCCGGGCAGCATGAACGGGAACATTCTTCCTCGGATCGAGCTGGAGAGGCCCACCGCGAGTGATGAGCCGTGGCCGCAAGGCGAGGGAGCCGAACTTCGCAGGGCGGCGATCACCGAGCTGGACCGCGTGCTCGAGGAGACGGTCACCGGCGCCTTCGGCGGATCGACGAGCGCCGTGGTGGTGATCCGGGACGGCGAGCTAGTCGGTGAGCAGTACAAGGAAGGCTTCGGTCCCGAGACTGCGCAGCGCACCTGGTCCGTGGCCAAGTCCCTTGCCGCCACGGTGATCGGCGCCGCTGTCCATCAGGGCATCCTTGAACCGGATCAGCCCACCGGGCTCTCCGCCTGGTCCGCCCCCGGCGACCCGCGCCAGGCGATCACGCTAGAGAACCTGCTTCACATGGCTTCAGGCCTCGACAGCGAGCCTGCGGGTAACAGGACCGACGAGGTCTATTTCGGCGGCGGCCTCGTCTCTCAGCATGCGGTCGAGGGCGCGCTTCAGGCGCCGCCGGGCACGCGCTGGCGCTACGCCAACAATGACACCATGCTCGCCATGCTGACCTTGCGTGAGCGGATGGAAGGCCGTAGCGAATACTTACGCTTCCCCTTCGAGGCGGTGCTGCACAAGATCGGCATGCTGCACACCTATCCGGAGACCGACTGGCGCGGCGACTATGTGATGTCGAGCCAGGTCTGGACCACCGCCCGCGACCTCGCGCGGCTAGGGCAGCTCTACCTGCAGGACGGCGTTTGGGAGGGGGAGCGCATCCTGCCCGAGGGGTGGGCGGAGTATGTCAGCACACCAGCGCCCAGCCAGCCGCCTAGAAGAGGCGATGGCCCCTCCCGCGGCTACGGCGTGCAGTTCTGGCTTTACGAAGGCTTCGACGGCGTACCTGAGGGTAGCTATGCAGCACTCGGCAACAGAGGCCAGGTGGTAATGATCGTCCCTGAGCGGAACGCCGTCATCGTCCGGCGGGGGTACGATTCCGCAGGCAACCGGATCGACATTCCGGCGTTCACAGCGGCGGTGCTGGAGGCGCTGGAGTAACGAGGCAATAGGGATGTCACCTCTCCCGCANGATCGACATTCCGGCGTTCACAGCGGCGGTGCTGGAGGCGCTGGAGTAACGAGGCAATAGGGATGTCACCTCTCCCGCATGCGGGAGAGGTCGAAATCTATCTGATTTCGGGTGAGGGCTTCGGCGAAGCCGTACTACAAGGCTTGCCACGAAAAACTGAGCTCAGAACGCCCTCACCCCCAACCCCTTTCCCGCAAGCGGGAGAGGGGAGCTGATCGTCAACGCCGCCCGAACAGCCGCTCCACATCCTTCAGCTTCAGCTCCACATAGGTGGGGCGACCGTGGTTGCACTGGCCCGAATGGGGGGTCTCCTCCATCTGCCTGAGGAGCGCGTTCATCTCGTCCGTGTTCAGACGGCGTCCCGCCCGGACCGAGTTGGCGCAGGCGTGGTTGCCCATGCGCTCCGCCAGAAGTTCCGGCAGACTGGTGTCCTCGCCGAGGTTTTCGAGCTCGCAGGCGATGTCGCGGATGAGGCCTGGAAGATCGGCCTTGCCGAGCATGGCCGGGACCTCGCGAACCAATACCCCGCCGCCGCCGAAATCCTCGACCACCAGGCCGTAGGCTTCCAGCGCCTCACGGCGCCCTAGAATCAATTCGGCTTCTTCTTGCGAAAGCTCCACCACCTCAGGCACGAGCAGGGTCTGGCGCAAAGGCGGCTGGCCCTCCCCTGCCCTCTTCATCCGCTCATAGACTAGCCGCTCATGGGCCGCGTGCTGATCGACCAGGACGAAGCCGTCCTTGGTCTGGGACAGGATATAGGTGTCGTGAAGCTGCGCCACCGCCGTGCCCAAAGGGTAGTCGCGCAGGGGCTGCGCCTCCGCCTCCGGGACAGGGACGCTGGCGACTGGCGTATTGTAGCGCCGAGCGCTCGGCGGTGTCGCGTGACCGAAGCTCTGCTGCCTCTCCGCGAAGTGCCCCACCGCCAAAGGCGGTGCCTCAGGCCGAGGCGGCGTAGGGGCATGGGCCGCCGCCATGGCCTGCTGCGCCACGGTGGTGGAGGCCTGGTGCCCCGCCTCCATCAGCGCCCTTTTCAGCCCGCTGACGATCATGCCCCGCACCAGGGCCGCGTCCTTGAAGCGCACCTCGGTCTTGGCCGGGTGGACGTTCACATCGACGTCCCCGCTATCCATGTCCACGAAGAGGCAGAGGAGCGGATGGCGATCGCGGGCGAGGAAGTCCGCATAGGCGCCCCTCACCGCGCCCACCATCAGCTTGTCCTTCGCTGGACGACCACGGACGAAGAGATACTGACGGTCAGGCAGCCCCCGGTTGAAGGTGGGCACACCGGCAAAACCTGAGAGCGTGACGCCGTCCCGCTCCAGCTCGACCTTCACCGCGTTGGCGCCGAACTCAGGCCCCATGATCGCGGCGAGCCTCGCCAGGTGCCCCTCAGGGCCGAGCGCCTCGGCGCGGAAGAAGAAGCGCTGGCGGCCGTCGCTCACCATGCGGAAGGAGACGTCGGGCCGCGCCATGGCGAGGCGCTTGACCACGTCGGCGCAGGCGGTGGTCTCCGCCCGCTCGCCCTTCAGGAACTTGAGCCGGGCGGGCGTCGCGTAGAAGAGGTCGCGCACCTCTACCTTCGTCCCGCGGCCCGGAAAGGGCGCGGGCTGCGGCTCCTCGCAGTGCCCCGCATCGGCCTTCAAGGACCACGCCTCCTCCCCCTCCCGGCGCGAGGTCAGCGAGAACCTCGCCACCGAGGCAATGGAGGGCAGCGCCTCGCCCCTAAAGCCCATTGTATCGATGGCGAGGAGGTCCACCTCGCCCCCCGCGCCGACGACCAGCTTCGATGTGGCGTGGCGCTCGAGGGCGAGGGACAGCTCGTCCCGACCCATGCCGCAGCCATCGTCGGTCACCGAAAGAAGCTCGCGGCCGCCGCCCCTGATCTCGACGGTAATGCTGGTTGCGCCCGCGTCGAGGGCGTTCTCGACCAGCTCTTTGACGGCGGCAGCCGGCCGCTCCACCACCTCCCCTGCCGCGATCCTGTTCACCGCGCCGGGGGGCAGGCGGCGGATCACCGGGCGGGGGTCGAGACGAGGAGAGGCGGACATCAAGTCCATTCTAGGCGAGTCGCGTGGTGACCGCTTCCACGAAGTTCCCCTCGCCCACGGTCTCCTGGCCGGGCCGCTCCTCGGTCCACTGCTCACGGCTGTCGATGTTCTGGGAGGCTTCCTTACCCGCGCGCAGGTCCTTGATGGTCACCTGACCGGCCTTGCGCTCGTCCTCACCCACGATGACCACCAGCGAGGCGCCGCGCTTGTCCGCGTAGCGCATCTGCGCCTTCATGCCCGCGCCGCCCAAATAGACTTCCGCCGCCACGCCTTCCCCCCGCAGGGCCTGGGCCATGCGGTGGTAGCGGGGCATCTCGGCCTCTTCGAGGGCGAGGATCACGACCGGGCCGTCCGCCTCCTCGAAGGCGGCCTTGGACGCGAGCGCCGTCAAAAGGCGGCTGACGCCCACGGAGCACCCGACCGAGGGCACGTCCTGGCCCTTGAAGCGCGCGATCAGGCCGTCATAGCGCCCGCCCGAGCCCACCGAGCCGAACTGCACCACCTGGCCCTTCTCGTTCTCCACATCAAAGGTCAGCGCCGCCTCGAAGACGGGGCCGGTGTAGTAGTCGAGGCCGCGGATGACCGAGGGGTCGAGCTTCACCCGGTTGCCGTAACCGAGCTCGGTCAGCGTCGAGACGATCTTTTGCAGCTCTTCGGCGCCCTCGGTTCCTGCCTGATTGCCCGCGAAGGCGTCCGCCATGTCGGAGCCCTCCATGAAGCGCAGGACCTGGTCGATCTGCCTGGCCTCGAGCTTCGCGCCCTCCGTATAGTCGCCGCTATCGTCCTTGCGGCCCTCGCCGAGGAGGAGCGCCACACCGTCCGCCCCCAGACGGTCGTACTTGTCCATGGCGCGAAGGACGGTGCCCGCGGTCGCCTGATCCTCCGGGTCCACGCCGATGACATCGAGAAGCCCCGTCATCACCCTCCGCGAGGAGAGCCTGATCTCGACATCGCTATCCTCGACGCCTGCGGCCTTGAGCGCGTCGATGAACATCATGATGATCTCGGCATCGGCGTGGGGCGCAGGCGCGAAGCAGGCATCGGCATCGATCTGGGTAAACTCGCGGAAGCGGCCAGGCCCCGGCTTCTCGTTGCGCCAGACCGTCCCCACCGCGTAGCGCCGGTAGGGCCTAGGCAGTGCGTCCATGTTCTCCGCCACGTAGCGGGCCAGGGGCGCCGTCAGATCGTAGCGAAGCGAAAGCCACTGCTCGTCATCGTCCTGGAGCGAGAAGACGCCAGCGTTGGGACGATCCACATCCGGCAGAAACTTGCCCAGAGCGTCGGTGTACTCGAAGGCGGGGGTCTGCAGCTCGGCGAAACCGTAGCTCCGGTAGACGCCGGCGATCCGCTCCAGCATCAGCCGCTCGGTAACGAGCTCCGCACCGGAGCGGTCGGGAAAGCCCCGAGGCTTGCGAGCCTTGGGACGCTGCACTTTGTTCTTCTTGGCCATCCGCGCCGTGTGCCCCAAGGCGGGGTGCGGCGCAATATGCGGGCGAGGCGTGGGGCGGGACCTACGGCTGGCGCGTGATCAACTCGGTTCGCGCCGAAGAACTGCCTTTTTGCGACGAACATCACTTGCAGAGGCTCACTCGCCATTGTCACCTTTCCAGGCTGTCTAACAATTCAGGAGAGGATCGACCCGTGAAGAAACCCGTTCTCATCTCGCTATGCAGTGCCGTTTTCCTGACCAGTGCCGCTCATGCACAGTCAGGCTCCGGTCCTTACGTTCAGCTACACGGCGGCTACTTTGCCAACCTCGCCGACGAGATCGACGTGACGGTTCCCGGTGCCCTTGGGCCGATCGAGACCACCAGCGAGTTCGACTATGGCGGCGGCTTTGCGTTCGGTGGCCTGGTGGGCTTCCATGTCACTCCGGCCTTCGCCCTGGAGGGAGAGATCACCTACCGTTCGAGCGATGTGGACAGCTTCCGCTTCGTGGTCGGCGGGGACGCCGTGGTCGAGACAGGCGGCGGCTCGGTCGATACGGTCGCCTTCATGGCCAACGGGGTCTATCGTCTGCAGAGCGAGGCGGCGTTCACGCCTTATGTCGGGGGCGGCATCGGCTACGCCACGATCGACAGGGACGATGAGGACGGCATCGAACTCGACGGGGCCTTCGCCTATCAACTCAAGGCCGGTGCGGACTTCCCCCTAGGCGCGGGCGCCCTGGGCGGCGAGATCAGCTATTTCGGCACGACGGGGTTCGAGGCCTCGGGGTCCGGCGCGGAGGCCGAGTACGACTACCGGGGCATCAGCGTGATGGCGACCTACAAGCTCCGCTTCGGTTCCTGACGGACGCACGAGCCTCAGGCACGGGGGCGGCGAGTATGTGCGCCCCCTGCCCGGCTACCACCACTGGCCTTTCTTGATGCCCGGACCTGACAGTCCGTAGCTGAGGCCGATGAAGGCGCTGGTTCTGGTGCTGCTGCCGACGATCGGGCTGTCGGTGATCTCTTCAGGCAGGAAGCTGGCTTTGACCTGACCGCTTAGGGCAAAGCGGCGGGAGAGGCGGATGCGGACCTCGGCGCCAGTGAAGGGCACGAAGGCGCTCTCGCCGCGAAAGGCGGTGCGGTCCATGAAATCGCCCTCGCCGGTGGGCAGGTTCAGCCGGGCCTCTCCTGGGTTCACGCCGTAATAGTAGTGCACCACGTTCTGCGAGAGGTAGTTCACCCCGCCGGTCGGCCTGAAGGAGATCATGCGGCCGTTGCCGACCTCGAAGGTGGCCTGGGCCTGAAGCTCGTGGCCGTCATGCTGCCCTGCGACATCGGTCATGGCTTGGGCCTGAAGCCTCAGGCGGTTGATGCGCTTCTGACCCTTGATGCCCACCTCGAACGTACCGTTGCGGTTGCCAAGGCCTTCGAGGAACGGGCTGTCGTCCTCATCGTAGTTCTGGAAGCGGTAGCGGCCCTCCGCGGAGAGCTGCACGTCCAGGGGACGCCAGAAACGGTAGGAGACGTTGGGTCCGGCCAGGGTCAGGTTGTTCTTGTTGTAGACGTAGAACGGCACGGGCAGGATGGTGGGGCTGTCATCGAGGCCGCGATAGGGCTCGTTGTTGATCGCCGTGGCGAGCCCCACCTGGAAGATCGTCATCTTCTTGTACTGCTCGATCTCCTCAGGCGTCTGCGCCGAAGCCAGTGCGAAACTGCTCGCAGCCAAGGCCGCTCCTATACCGATCCAACAACGCATGCGTGATTCGCCTCCCCTAAGTCCCTGATACTGGCACAGCCCGACCAGCAGGTTAAACGCCTCAGCTCAGCTTTAAGTTCCGCGGGAAGCCTCGGGGCACCGGAGAACCGGCCCCGGAGCGCTTTCCGAGCCATTCCTTCCACTTGGGCTCGGACTGCTCACGACCTGCCCGGTCGAGCCAGGTGAAGCCCTCCTTGGCGGTGAAGAGCTTGGCATCGGTGAGCTGACCCTTGGTCGAGCGCTGCAGCACCACGCCCTTGCCGCGGGTCATCACCGGCACGCCGGCTGCGGGGAAGACGAGGAGCTTCCTTGCCGAGGAGACGGCGGCGATGTAGCTCTTGTCGCCCGGCCCCTCTTCGCTGGGGCGCGCCACCACCATCTCGGCCTCACCCGAGAGGTTCAGGAGCTGCTTGCCCTTGCGCGTCGTGGCGACGGTATCCTTCTCCTCCACGAAGAGGCCGTGGCCTGCGGAGGAGGCCAGAAGGAAGGTCCGCCCCTCCCCTTGGGTGATGACCGAGAGCGCGTCTTCGCCGGGCTGGAGGCTGAGGATCAGGCGGATGGGCTCGCCCTGCCCACGGCCTCCCGGCAGATCCTGGATGGCCAGCGTGTAGGCCTTGCCGGCGGTGGAGAAGACCGTGAGCTTCTCATGGCTCATGGCGTTCAGGACGAAGCGCTCCTTATCGCCCTCCTTGTACTTGATGACCAAGGGGTCCTCGGTGTGGCCCTTGAGGGTCCGCACCCAGCCTTTCTGGGAGATGACCACGGTAACCGGCTCCTTCTCCACGAGGTCGTCGAGGTTCACCTCGTCGTCCTCGGGGGCTTCGTCGATCAGCGTACGGCGTGCACCGAGCCCGTCCTTGCCGCTGAACGCCTTCTTGGTCTCGCGGAGCTGGGCGATGATGGCGGCGGACTGCTTCTCGTCGGATTTGAGAAGCGCGCGCAGCTCCTTCTGCTCGGCCTTCAGCTCGCGGTTCTCGCGCTTGATCTCCATCTCTTCGAGCTTGCGCAGGCGGCGCAGGCGCATATCGAGGATGGCTTCGGCCTGCACCTCCGTCAGCTCGAAGGCGGCGATCAGCTCCTCCTTCGGCTTGTCCTCGTAGCGGATAATGCGGATCACCTCGTCGAGGTTGAGATAGGCGATCAGGTAGCCCGCAAGGATCTCCAGCCGCTGGGCGATCTTGTCCAGGCGGTGCCTGGTGCGCCGCTGCAAGACCTCGCGCCGGTGGTCATTGAAGGCGGTCAGGACCTCCTTGAGCCCCATGACACGGGGCGCCCCGTCAGCACCCAGAACGTTCATATTGAGGGGGAAGCGGGTCTCGAGATCGGTCGCCCTGAAGACCGCCGCCATCACGGCGTTGGGGTCGAGGGTGCCAGCGCGCGGCTCCAGCACAAGGCGCACATCCTCGGCGCTCTCGTCGCGGACATCGGTGATGATGGGGAGCTTTTTCGTGTTGATGAGCTCGGCGATGCGCTCGATCAGGCGGGCTTTCTGGACCTGATAGGGCACCTCGGTGACGACGATCTGGTAGCGGCCTCGGCCTAGATCCTCTGTCTCCCAGCGTGCCCTGAGGCGGAAGCCGCCGCGGCCTGTTTCATAGGACTGGACCAGGCTCTCATAGGGCTCGACCAAGACACCGCCGGTGGGAAAGTCAGGCCCCTTCACATGGCCTAGGAGTGTCTCCGTCCGGGCGTTCGGCGATTTAATAAGGTGGATGGCCGCGTCGATCAGCTCTGATGGGTTATGCGGAGGAATAGAGGTCGCCATGCCCACCGCGATCCCTGCCGCACCGTTGGCCAGAAGATGCGGAAAGGCCGCAGGCAGAACGACCGGCTCTTTGCCCTCGCCGTCATAGGTATCGCGGAAGTCCACCGCGTCCTCGTCGATGCCTTCGAGGAGAAGCTCGGCAGCGGGCGTAAGTCGGCTTTCCGTGTACCGCATGGCGGCGGCGTTGTCGCCGTCCACATTGCCGAAATTGCCTTGGCCATCGACGAGCGGCACACGGACGGAGAAGTCCTGCACCATCCGCACCAGCGCGTCGTAGATCGCCTGGTCGCCATGGGGGTGGAAGTTGCCCATTACCTCGCCGACGATCTTGGCGGACTTCTTGTAGGAGCCAGTCGGCGCGAGACGCATGCCCCTCATCGCATAGAGGATGCGGCGGTGAACCGGCTTCAGCCCGTCGCGCACATCGGGCAGCGCCCGCGCCGTAATGGTCGAGAGCGCGTAGGCGAGGTAGCGCTGGGACAGTGCCTCGGTGATCGGCTCGTCGAAGATGTTCTCGGGCGGCGGAGGGGGCGCGGTTTTGGGTTTGGACGGGCGGCGGGCCATAGGGCTCCTCGGAATCGTGCTTGGCCAGCGGGGTTAACGGAGCGCGCCCGGCGAATAAAGGCCGAACTTCGCCAGGAGGCCGGAACGAGGATGCCCTCGACTCGCACGCCCGCCTTATCATTTGCGAAGTTCGGAAAGGCGGGTTCCTTCTCTTCGACAACCCTCTAAAGACTTGCGACTCAACCTCAGGATGTGCTGCAAAAACTTATAGGGTTAACGATCATTAGGGCTTTCCCAACGATCACGAAAATGTTAGCGACCTTCTTAAGATGGATTTGGGGGGTCCAGATCCGCTTGTTCGCACAAGCCTTAGGTACAAGACATGAGAAAGATTCTTGCCGCCGCTGCCTCCGTGGCAGTTCTCGCAGGCGTGGGTGCCGAAGCTGCACTCCTCGACCTGACCAAACGTGACAACGACGTGGTGAAGACCCTCACCAACGATACTGTCCTCAGCAATCTCGGTTTCGACACCACCATGGTCGACGAAGTCGACGTCTATAACGGTGTTCCGAACCCGCAAGGCGACAACCCGCTCATCCTTCAGGTCGGCCAAGTGCTGATCCGGATCGAGGGCTTCAACGATCCCGTCAACGGCAATGAGGGCTTCAAGGGCGACTGCGACGGCGCGCTCGACACTGGCCTGACCTGCGGCACGGGCAGCAATACCGCCATCGACGGCATCGGCATCGGCGACGACGAGATCGACGTTCAGCGTTCCGAGCGTGTGGAGATCACCTTCCACGACGGCACCACCGCCGGTCAGGGCGCAGCCATCGCCGTGAACGTCACCGAGACCTTCTTCCTCGACCTCTTCTTCAACGTCGGCTTCGGCGATGTCGACAGCGCCAAGGCTGCAGATCGCGCCGAGAGCGCTGTGGTGACCTTCGAAACCTCCACCGGTACGCTCAGCGACGAAGTGTTCGCGCTGATGGCCAAAGGCACCGGCTCCGGTTTCGCCCAGGGTCCCGAGCTTCTGGCGGCCCTCGGTGATGTGACGAAGATCATCTTCACCTCGGGTTCGGGCGACGATGACGGCACGGGCGACTTCGCTCTCGCTGGCCTGAACTTCAACACCGGCTCCAACATCGAGAACACGGTTCCGGTCCCCGCGGCCCTGCCGCTGTTCCTGGCTGGTCTAGGTGGTCTGACGGCCTTCCGCCGTCGCCAGCGCACAGCCAAGTAAGCTAGGCTTCTACAGCCCAAACGAGAAACGCGGCTTCGGCCGCGTTTTTTGTGCGCGGTTGCGGACGGCGCCCGCGGCCGCTCTACATGGATGCTATGAGCGACAAGCCCAGCCTCGTATGGCTCCGCGAAGATCTGCGTTTCGATGACAACCCCGCCCTGCGCGCCGCCGCCGACCGCGGGGCGCCCACTGCCCTTCTCTACGTGCTAGACGATGAAACTGCGGGCGAGTGGAAACTTGGCGGGGCGCAGCGCTGGTGGCTACACCGCTCCCTCGAAGCCTTGCAGAAAGACGTGGAGAAGTTCGGCGGCGCCCTCATCCTGCGCCGGGGCGATGCCGAAGAGCAGGTTGCCGATGTCGCCGAAAAGCTCAGCGCAGGGGCAGTGTATTGGAACCGCCGCTACATGCCCTGGCAGGTGGAGCAGGACAAGGCGATCAAGGAGGCGCTGTCGGAGGACTACGAGGTTGAGAGCTTCAACGGGCGCCTGCTGAACGAGCCCTGGGAGATCAGCACCAAGAGCGGTGATCCCTACAAGGTCTACACCCCCTACTGGAAACAGGTGCAGCAGAGGGACATCCGCGATCCGCTGCCCAAGGTGCAGAAGCTCGACACACCGGGCAGCCTTCCGTCATCGGACGACCTTGAAGACTGGGACCTCCTGCCCACCGAGCCCAACTGGGCGGAGGGTTTCGAAGAGGTCTGGACCCCCGGCGAGCGAGGTGCGCGCAAGCGTTGGCTCGACTGGCTGAAGTCCGAAGGCTCGGAGAAGTACGACGAGCACCGAAACCGCCCCGACCTCGACGACACCTCCAAGATGGCGCCCCACCTTCACTTCGGTGAGGCGTCCCCGATCACGCTCTACCGCGAGATGCAGGAGAAGATCGAGGACGGCGAGATACCGGAGGCCCACGGACAGTCCTACCTCTCCGAACTGGCTTGGCGGGACTTCAGCTACAGCCTCCTCTACCATTTCCCCAGGATGCTGGACGAGCCCCTGATGGGAAAGTTCAAGGAGTTCGACTGGGACAAGGACGACGAGGCCTTCGAGGCCTGGACCAAGGGGCGGACGGGCTACCCCATCGTCGATGCCGGGATGCGCCAGCTCTGGCACGAAGGGCACATGCACAACCGTGTACGGATGATCACCGGCAGCTTCCTGGTCAAGGACCTCCTCATCGACTGGGAGCGCGGCATGAAGTGGTTCTGGGACACCTTGGTCTGCGCCGACCCCGCCTCCAACACCGCCGGATGGCAGTGGGTGGCGGGCTGCGGCGCGGACGCCTCTCCCTTCTTTCGGGTCTTCAATCCCGTGAGCCAGGGGGAGAAGTTCGACCCCGACGGCGACTATGTCCGCCGCTGGGTGCCGGAGCTGAAGGACATGCCAACCAAGCATATCCACGCGCCGTGGGACGCGCCGAAGGACGTCTTGAAGAAGGCGGACGTGACCCTGGGCGAGACCTATCCCAAGCCGATCGTCGATCACTCGCAGCGCCGGAAGGAAGCGCTGGAGCGCTACCAGGCGATCAAATAGGCAGGGGCTGGATCAGTTCGACGCCGCGAGGTTGATGAACTCGGCGATGGTCTCCATGACGTCCTCGCACATGGTCTCCTCGATCTCAGCGTACTCCTCCGCACGCCCCGTCCCGGCGGTCTGGAAGAGGTGGTTGGCGCCATCGACGACCTGGATGACCGCGTCCTCGTTTCCTGCCAGCGCCTCCTCCGCCAGCGGAAGGTTCATGGAGACCGGAACCTGGGTGTCCTTGCTGCCGAAAAGGGCCAGCACCGGTCCATCGTAACCGTCATAGCCCGCCGCCGGATCGACCTTCAGATAGGAATGGAAGAGGGGCGAGCAGAGCTGCCGCGCTTCCTCGGCGACACCGCGGGGCTCGGCGATGACCAACGCCGCGTCGCAGCCCGCCTCGGGTGTGTCCTCGGCGGATGCGGCGGCGATGAGGCTGCGCTGGAGGGTCATGGCCTCTTCGATCTCCGCCTCGTTGGCGCCTGAAGCCTTGAGCCCCTCCTCCACCTGGTAGTTCACAATGTCTCCCATCGGCGCGAAGGGACCTGCGAGGGAGACGATGAAGTCCGGCGATGCTTCGTTCAGTGCAGGGACCATCCCGGCGACGATGCCGCCCTCGGAATGACCCAGGAGCCCTACTTCGCCGATGTCCTCCCGCGCCCTCAAAAGGCCGAGCATGGCCGCTGCATCCGCCGCAAGGTCACTAAGATCAGCATCCGCCAGGCTGCCGCCGCTAGCGCCGATGCCCCGGTCGTCGAACCGCAAGGTGGCGATGCCTGCCCTCGTCAAACGGTCCGAGAGCACGAGGAAGGGCCGGTGGCCTAGGAGCGTCTCGTCACGGTCCTGGGCGCCCGAACCGGTGAGCAGTACCACGGCCGGAAACGGCCCCTCCCCCTCGGGCAGGGTCAAGCTGCCACCGAGCTGGATGCCGTCCGCGACGTCCAGGGCCACCTCCTCCACCCGGTAGGGCAGCTCGCCCTGCGGCTCTTGCGGTCTGGCGGACCGGGCGGGGGGCGTTACCTCGTCGTCGCCTTCCTCATAGGGGCTGAACACCAGCTCCAAGGTCATCGGGCCTTGCGCGAACTCGCCCTCGATCAGGCCGTCCTCGCTCAAGCGGCCGAGATAGCGGGCACCGATCGAGCCCCAGGCGGCGCTCAGCGCCCCCTCCTCCACGGCGTGCTCGGTGGCGGGAATGCCGAACGCTCCCTGGGCGGGGCTGTCCAGGGTCACGGCAGGCTCGGCATCAGGATCGACATGCAGGACCAGCGGAAGCTCCGTCCCGGCGATCTCGAGCGTACCGCTCCAGTCGCCCTGGTAGTCTGCGATGGTCAGGTCTTCGCGGCCCGCGGGCGCCTCGGGATCGCCGCCGCAGGCCGTCAGAAGAACCGCCGCCATTCCTACCAGCAAGGTCCTGAGCATCGCCGCCTCCATCACTTGAGCTTGATGTAGCGTCCCCGCCCCCCGCGGAAACCACGGGTTGCAGTCCGGCGAACATGGCAGCACTGCAACCAAAGCTGGCGCGGGGCTCGGCGCCTAGCCAAACCCTGACCAACCCGAAGAGGAGGACCCCATGGCCAACGGCACCAAGACCACATTCAAGGGCGCGAGCGGTGCGGAGCTCGCCGCCAGGCTGGATCTTCCCACCGGCAAGCCCAAGGCGTTCGCCCTCTTCGCCCACTGCTTCACCTGCTCGAAGGACCTGACCGCCAGCCGCGCTGTCGCCACCGCGCTGACCAAGGCGGGGATCGGTGTCCTGCGCTTCGATTTCACGGGGCTTGGGAACTCGGGCGGCGACTTCGCCTCGACCAACTTCTCCATGAACCTCGGCGATCTCGAGCGGGCGGCGCAGTATCTCGCCGAGAACTACCAGGCACCGAAGCTCTTGGTGGGGCACTCCCTCGGCGGCGCGGCGGTGATCGCGGTTGCGGCGAAGCTGCCTTACGTCGAGGCCGTCGCCACCATCGCTGCGCCTTCCGATGTCGGGCACATCAAGGAGCAGTTCGGCGGTGACCTCCAGAAGATCATGGAGGACGGAGAGGCCGAGGTGCGCCTGGCCGAGCGGCCCTTCACCATTCAGAAACAGTTCATCGAGGACCTCGACGCCCATAACGTGCAGAAGTCGGCCCATGAGCTGCGTCGCCCGCTTCTGATCCTCCACGCCCCGACCGACGACACCGTCGGGATCGAGAACGCCACGCGCCTCTTCACCTCGGCCAAGCATCCGAAGAGCTTCGTCAGCCTCGACACCGCCGACCACCTTCTCACCAACAAGGCCGATGCGGTCTACGCCGCCGAGGTCATCGCCGCCTGGGCCAGGCGCTATATCGGCGACGGCCCCACCCAAGCCGAGGGGGCCGAAGAGGAGGCCATGGGCGTCACCGTACGGGAGACCGGCCAGGGAAAGTTCCAGGCCATGATCAAGGCCGGGCCGCATCTGATGATGGCCGACGAGCCCAGATCCGTTCCAGGCGGCATGGGCTCGGCGCCGAACCCCTACGAGTATCTCTGCGCGGCGCTCGGCGCCTGCACCACCATGACCCTGCGCATGTATGCGGACTTCAAGAAGGTGCCGCTCGACCGGGTCACCGTCGAGGTGGATCACGAGAAGCGCCATGCCTCCGACGTGGAGGAGGCTATGGACCACACCCCCAAACGCGACCACTTCACTCGCAAGATCACCCTCGAGGGCAATCTTGACGAGCAGCAGCGAAAACGCCTTCTGGAGATCGCCGACCGTTGCCCTGTGCACCAGACCATGGAACGAGGGTCGGAGGTACAGACGCATCACGCCACCTGACCGGGGCGTAGGAGGGGAGCGAGATGAAACCGCAGGACTGCCGCGACATGAACGAGGTCCGGGCGGAGATCGACCGCCTGGACGCCTCGCTGATCGACCTCCTCGCTGAACGCTGGGGCTATGTGGACCGGGCCTGGCAGCTCAAGAGCGATCCCGCGGAGGCCACCGTGCCCTGGCGCATTCAGGAGGTCATCGACAAGGTGAAGACCCGCGCCGACGAGAAGGGCGTGCCCTCCTCCCTCGCCGAGGCCCTCTGGCGCCAGATCATCGGCTGGGGCATCCAGCACGAGGAGCAGAAGATGCGGGAGCGCGGCTGAAGCCATGTCGAACCCCGAACCCCTTGCGCCAGGGATCGCCCAGGCTTTTCAGGGCATCCAGGCCGCCTTCACCAACGAGCACCCCCTCTTCACCCAGATGGCGCCGAAGCCCCTGCGGGTGGGGCGCGGCGAGCTGCTGATCCGGGTCACGCCGACCGAGACCTTCCTCGATGGCGATCGGGTGCATGGCGGGCTGATGACCATCCTCCTCGATACCATCATGGGCATGGCGACCTGGGCCGCGCTCGAGGAGTTCCAGCCCCTCGCCACCATCAACCTGCAGACAGACACCTACGACCACGCCGTCGCGGGCAGGCACGTCATCTGCGAGGCAATCTGCGAGGGCATCGCCGACGATGTGTCCATCGTTCGCGGCAAGGCGACATCCGAGGACGGAACGCTTCTCGCGACGGCTGCAGGTACCTTCATGGTCGGCACCCGCTCGGCACAGGTGAGCCGCATATGAAGCGTGATCTTCTGGACGCCAGTGACGAGACCGTCGCGAAGGCCGTCGCCCTAACCGAAGGCTCGGCCATGGCGGCGTGGCTCGGCACGAAGGTGAGCCTCGGTGAGGGCGAGCACCTCTACCGCCTCACCTTCGACGAGGCGCATATCGGCAACCCGGTGATCCGTGCGCTGCACGGCGGGGTGATCTCCGCCTTCCTTCAGTATGCGGCAACGCTCGAGGTCCTCTCCCGCTCGCCCCAGCCCGCCACCTGCCGCACCATCAGCGTGCATACGAGCTATCTGCGCGGCTCGCGGGATCAGGACCTCGAAGTGTCTGTCGCCGTCCAAAGGGTCGGCCGTCGCATCGCCTTCGTCGAAGCGCGGGGCTGGCAGGGAGAACGGGACAAAGCCGTGGCCTCGGCACAGATCGCTCTGAGGATGATGGAGGGGTAGCGCCTCCCCCTCAGCCTACCGGCAGCTCCCCCTCGGGGAGGGGGAAGCGAAAAAGAGAGCAACCGGTGGTTCTGTTTCCCTCCCCCACTGGTGGGGGAGGTGCCCGGAGGGCGGAGGGGGCTGCTAACCCTTTCGAAACGCCGAAGCTTTGCTGAGAAACCCGATCTTCGTGCCTTCCAGCTCCAGCCCGGCTTCGCCGAACAGCTTCTCCAGCCGCTCCTTGGCGTAGCTGTCGTAGTAGGGCTCGTGGAAGGCTTTGGGGAAGCTCTCCAAGAGAAGGTCCATCGACGTGTCCCCGTACTGAACGCTGTCGAGATGCACGTAGAGACCGCCAGGCTTCAACACCCGAGCGATCTCCGCCGCCACCTCGCGCCTGACCTTGGGCGGCAGCTCGTGGAAGAGATAGACCGTGGTCAGCATATCGAGCGAGCCGTCTGCAAACGGAAGCTTCTCCGCGGGGGCTGCGAGATAGGAGACCCGCCCCCTGCCCGCCACGGCGCGCTTGGCCGCCTCCAGATAGGGCTCCGAGAGGTCCACGGCGGTGATCGGCATGGCGGGGAAGTTGTCGGCGATATCGGCCAGAAGCGGTCCGGTGCCGCAGGCTACATCGGCGAGGCTGATGTCTTCCTCCGTACGCCCCGCCGCCTTCAAACGAGCGACTTCTTCGGCGATGAAGGCCAGCGCCCGCCGCCGCATGGCACCCGCCGAGCCGGTGAAGAGAACCTCGACCTGGGTGTCGTAGACCTGTGCCGAGCGCTCGGACAGCCAACCATCCGACTGAAAATGAAAGTTCTGCTTGTAGTAGCCGGGCAGGCCGTCGGGTGCGCTCTCCCGCACCTCGACCCCGCCGCCCGGTGTGTTGGCCCGGCGAGTCACCTTGCCCGCCTCGTCGAGATAGTCTTTTGCGCGGCGAAGGGATGCCGCCGGGTTCGGTGCCTGCGTAAACTCGCGGGGCATCTTGTAGAGGCCCGCGGCGATATCGCGGCGCTCATTGTCGAAGAGCTTGGTGAAGCTCTTGCGCATCGCGCCCATATCGACGCCGCCGAACCGGCTGGGTTTCGGCACCTCGCCGGGCTTGGTCAGCGGGCCGACGATATGGCGGCCCATGACGTAGAACGCCGTGTACCACGAGACCTTCGCCGCGGAGGCCGCTCGGTACTGAAGATCCTCGGCTCGGCGCTTCATCATCGCTGCAACGCTCATTCTATCTCCTCTTGAGGACCGCGACCCCCTCGATATGGGGCGACCAGCCGAACTGGTCCACCAGCACCAGCCGCGTGAGGTCGTAGGTCGCAGCGAAATGCCTGAGGTCGCGCGCGAGTCTCTGCGGGTTACAGCTCACCGCCAGCACCGTGCCGGGGCGGGCCTTGGCGATCTCCGCCGCCTGCTCCCCAGCCCCCGCGCGGGGCGGATCGAAGACCACAGCGTCCACGGCCAGCTCTTTCGCCTGAAGCGGGCGGCGGTAGAGGTCGCGGGCCTCGGTCGTCACCGGCAGTCCGGCGCGCCGAGCTGCCAGGGACAGGGCATCCGTAGCGCTACCCTCGCTATCGGCGGCAATCACCTCCGCTCCCCCGGCGAGGGGCAGGGCGAACGTGCCGAGCCCCGAGAAGAGGTCGGCTACTCTTCCCGCCCCCTTGCAAGCTGTCAGCACCTCTCTTTGTAGCGCCTTCTCGCCGGCATCAGTGGCCTGGAGAAAGCTGCCCGGCGGGAGAGAAACGGGAACACCCCCAAACTCGACGAAAGGCGCGCGCCGCTCGCTCACGGGTAGCCCGTCCAGCGCCAGCCGAGCCAGATCATGCTCTTCGGCGTAAGCGGAAAGCGTGGCCAGCTCGCTTGGCCCTACTTCCAACCCTTCCGTGCGTAGCGCCAGATCGGTGCCGTTCGCCGCCAGGGTCGCTTCCGCCTGAAAGCCCGTTCCGAGCGATCGGGCCAGCCCGCGCAGAGGGCGCAGGAGCGCGAAGAGATCAGGGTGCAGAACGGCGCACTCCTCCAACGGCACCACCCGCCGACCGGCGAGCTGCTTGAACCCGGCGGCCTCTACGGTCACGGAGAACTTCGCTCTCCTACGGCTCCGAGGCGGAGAGGTATGGACGCCAGCGAGCACTGCGTCGGGAAAGACCGTCCTCACACTGTCCAGTAGGCGGCGTTCCTTGAGCTCTTGGGCGAGGGAGGCGCCTAGGTGCTGCAGCGTACACCCGCCGCAGCCGTCCCCCGGCAGCCCAAAATGGGGGCATAGGGGCTGCGCGCGAGCGGGCGAGGTCGCCGAACGCTCCCGCACCACGCCCCGGCGACCGGTAACCTCCGCTACGACCTTCTCACCAGGAAGCGCGAAGGGTACGGACAGCCCCCCTGCCCTGCCCTCACCGTCGCTTCCCAAGCTGTCGATTGTCAGCTCACGTAGCTCTGCCTTACGGTTCCGGCGCTTAGGCGGTCGTCTTCGCTGCATGAAGCAGAAACTCCTTCGTCCCCTCGCCGCCGAGCAGGGGGCTGTCGATCAGGTCTTGGGCCTCCCAGCCCAGCTTCTGCAGTCCAGGAACAATCCGTTCCTGAATAAAGCTGCGCTGCTCGGCATGGCTGGCCAGCACGGCGCCGTTCTTGCCGATGACCTCCCGGCCCATCTCGAACTGCGGCTTGACGAGCGTGATGAGGTCAGCACCCTCTTCAGCTAGCGCCAATGCAGGCGGCAGCGCCTTCAGAAGGCTGATGAAGCTGATGTCCGAGACGATCAGACCGAGCCGATCCGGAACGTGCGCCGCCGTCAGGTCCTTGGCGTTCAGCCCCTCCAGGCTCACGACTCTTTCGTTCGAACGCAGCCTCTCATGAAGCTGCGCCGTGCCCACATCGACGGCGTAGACCTTGGCCGCGCCGCGACGCAGCAGGACTTCGGTGAAACCGCCGGTGGAGCTGCCGATGTCGGCGGCCACACGGCCCATAGGGTCGACGGGGAAGGTGTTCAGTGCACCTTCGAGCTTCAGCGCCGCTCGGCTGACATAGTCGTGGGCTTCAGGCGACAGGCTCAATTCGTCGTCGTCGCCGACCTTCTGACCGGGCTTGGAAGCCGTCCGCCCTCCGACGATGACCTGGCCTTGCAAGATCAGGTCCCTGGCGCGGGAGCGGGAGGGGACGAGGCCCCTCTCCACCAGCGCCTGGTCGAGGCGCATCAGCCAGCCTTAGGCCGTAACGTCGGCGGCCAGTTCCTGCTGACCAAGGGCGATCATCGCTTGGCGTGCGATGTCCTCGGCCTGGAGCTTGGCCTCCTCGTACATCTCTTTCGGTGAGGCTTGATCCTGGTAGACGTCCGGCAGGTGCATGGTGCGGACCTTGAGCTGGCCCTGATCGAGAAGACCGTCGCGCACCAGGAACTCCAGCACGAAGGAGCCGAAGCCGCCGATGGAGCCTTCCTCGACGCAGAGAAGGACCTCATGCTCCTTCGCCAGCCTACGGATGAGGTCCTCGTCCAGCGGCTTGGCGAAGCGCGCATCGGCTACCGTCGCGGAGAGGCCACGCTGGGCCAGAAGGTCGGCTGCCTTGAGGGTCTCGCCCAACCGTCCGCCAAAGGACAGAAGCGCGACCGTGCTACCTTCCTTCAGGATACGGCCCTTGCCGATCTCGAGCTCCGGCACTTTATCGGCTTCGTAGAGATCGACGCCGAGGCCCTCGCCGCGGGGGAAGCGGAAGCCAATGGGGTGCTCGTCATAGAGCGCTGCCGTGTGCACCATGGCCTGAAGCTCGGCTTCGTCACCGGCGGCCATCAGCACCATGTTGGGCAGGCAGCCGAGGTAAGCCGTGTCGAAGGCACCGGCATGGGTGGCGCCGTCATTACCCACGAGCCCCGCCCTATCCATGGCGAAGCGGACCGGCAGGTTCTGGAGCGCCACATCGTGCACCACGCTGTCATAGGCGCGCTGCAGGAAGGTGGAGTAGAGCGCGCAGAAGGGCACGATCCCTTCGGCGGCAAGCCCCGCGGCGAAGGTCACCGCGTGCTGCTCGGCGATGCCGACATCGAAGGTCCGGTCGGGGAACGCCTTCATGAACTTGTCCATGCCCGTGCCCGACGGCATGGCGGCGGTGATGCCGACGATCTTCTCGTCGCGCTTGGCGTCGTTGATGAGCTGTTCGGCGAAGACGCCCGTATAGCTCGGCGCGTTGGACTTCTTCGCGACCTCCTCGCCGGAGATGACGTCGAACTTGGAGACGGCGTGGAGCTTGTCTCCCTTGTCCTTGGCCATCTTGTAGCCGCGGCCCTTCTCGGTGACTACATGGACGAGGACCGGGCCGTCGGTGATGTTCTTGACGTTCTCGAGCACCGGCAGGAGGTGGTCGAGATTGTGCCCGTCGATCGGGCCGACATAGTAGAAGCCGAGCTCCTCGAAGAGGGTGCCGCCGGTGACCATGCCGCGGCCGTACTCCTCGGCCTTGGCGGCGAGGTTCTTGATCCGCTTGGGCAGGTTCTTGGTGAGCTGCTTGGCGAGGTTCCTGAAGCCCTGATAGCTGCCAGACGAGGCCGCGCGGGCAAGATAGGCCGACATGGCGCCCACGGGCGGGGCAATGGACATGTCGTTGTCGTTGAGGATCACCGTGAGCTGGCTCGCACGGTCGCCCGCATTGTTGAGCGCCTCATAGGCCATGCCCGCCGACATAGAGCCGTCACCGATCACCGCGATGACCCGGCGGTCGTCCTGCTCTGGAGCCTCTTTGTCGGCCTCGCCCTTGAGGTCCCGCGCCACGGCCATGCCGAGGGCGGCAGAGATGGAGGTGGCGGCGTGGGCCGCGCCGAAGGGGTCGTACTCGCTCTCGGCGCGCTTGGTGAAGCCGGAGAGGCCGTCCTTCTGGCGGAGGGTCCTGATGCGGTCGCGGCGCCCGGTCAGTACCTTGTGCGGGTAGCACTGGTGGCCGACATCGAAGATCAGCCGGTCACGCGGCGTATCGAAGGTGTAGTGGATGGCCGCCGTCAGCTCGACCACGCCGAGCCCCGACCCCAGATGCCCGCCCGTGGTGGAGACCGCGTCGATCACCTCCGTCCGCAGCTCGTCACAGAGCTGTTGAAGCTCGCTTTTTTCAAGCTTTCGGAGATCGGCGGGCGTCGACGCGCGGTCGAGGAGGGGGGTCGCAACAGTCATAGCGGCTAGAGCTAAGACGTTCGACACCTTATCGCAAGCTACATGAACCGCGGGCTAACGCTGCAACACGGCGGCTTCTGCGAAAGTTCGAGCAAGTGTGACCGTGCTACGTCAATCGAAACTGGCGGGCTCGGTGGTGACGCCGTCCTTGGTCTCGACGATCTTCTCGATGCGCTCTCGTGCGGCGCCGAGGGTCTTCTCGCAATGGCTGCGCAGGGCGGCGCCGCGCTCATAGAGGTCGATGGACTGCTCGAGGGGAACATCGCCGCCTTCGAGCTTGGAGATGATCTGCTCCAGCTCCTTGAGGGCGTCCTCGAAGGACAGCTTGGCGACGTCGGCGTGGTTCTTGTTGGTCATTCGGTGGCCAGTTTTCCTACGGGTTCGGCGCGGCCCTTGGTCTTGCGGCGGTAGGCACGGTGGGACCAGTAGTCGTTGCCGCCCTTGTGCTCGACGAGCTGCCATCCTTTGCGGGTCAGCACGTTGTGGATCATCCAGTTGAGATAGCCGTGGGCGCAGAGAAGAACGTCGCCCTCCGCCGCCATCACCTCCTGCTCCAGACGCTTGATGATCCGTCGCACCCGGCGCTGGGCGCGGAAATGGCTCTCCGTGCCCTTGGGCGCGTAGCCCATGAACCAGAAGGTGCGGCTGATGACCCCCCAGGTGGTGGGGGTCAGGCGGATGAAGTCGGGGAAGAAAGGCGGCGGCGGCAGGGGCGCCTCGACGAACAGCGCATCGCGCGGGATGATGCGGGCGCCGTCGGTGACGGCATCGGCGGTCTCGATGGCGCGCGGCATGGTCGAGCAGAGGACCACTTCCGCCTCGGAGGCGATGTCGATGAGGCTCTGGGGCGGCTCCTGATCGGGGGCGAGGCCGGTCTTGTCGTAGTTCGCCCACCAGAAGCCGTACTCCCGCGCCGTGATCTTCACGCTGCGGTCAACATTGGGGCGCCCGTGACGCGCAGTGACGATCATGCCGGTCATCGAACAGCGTCCTTAAAGAGGCTCGCCGCGAGCCGCCAGCCTTTTCACGCGCCCGCCAGCTCTTTGGCCCTTCGGTAGGCCGCCCGCACCGCCTTGGGAAGGCTCTGGGCGAAGCCGTCCTCCTCCAAGGAGGCGAGCCCCGCCGCCGTGGTGCCGCCGGGGCTGGTCACTGCCTCGCGGAGGGCCGAGGGGCTCCTGCCGTCCGCGTCGAGAAGAGCGGCGGTGCCGAGAAAGGTCTCCTTCGCCATGGCCAACGCCGCTTCGGGGGAGGTCCCCTCCTCTTCGGCAGCTTTCGCCAGACCTTCCACCGCGCGGAGGAAGAAGGCCGGGGCACAGCCCGTCACGCCCATCAGGCGGTCGAGCTCCTCCTCGTCGGCGCACCAGTGCACCTCGCCAGCGGCGCGCATCATCGCCTCGCCGATCTGTTCGTCCTCGGCGGAGAGCGCGGGGTTTCTGGCGAGGAGACTGACCCCCCGGCGGACCTTGGCGGGCAGGGTCGGCATGACGCGGAGAACCCTTGGGCTGTCGGCCTGATTTTTGAGCAGCATGGCGATCTCGTCGGCCGTGGTCCCCGCCGCGATCGACACGAACAGCGTCTCGCCGAAGGAGGGCCAGGAGAGCTGCGGCAGGACGCTAGGGAACTGCTGCGGCTTCACCGCCAGCACGCAGACATCGTAGGCGTGATCGGCGGAGGGGTTGAGGGCGATGCCGCTGTCCTGGCAGAGGGTCTCGGTCTCGACGCTCGGCCTCGGATCCACCACCGTGGAGCCCTCCTTATCGAGGAGGTCGCCCTCGGCCCAGGCTTTGAGAAGCGCGCCGCCCATGGAGCCGGCGCCGATCTGGATCAGTTTCAAAGGTCTCGTCATCGCGCCCCCGTAGCAGGCTCACGGGTTAGGACCAGACCCCTCCCTGTGATCCCCCGTTTGACCCGCGCGCCAACACCGATAAGGCTCATCCTATGCGCCGTGACCCACCGAAGCCGGGCGAGATCGCCTTCATCGCCAATGACCGCCCCGAGGCGCAGTCGGCCCTCGCCTCCCTCACCGAGGCCTTTGGGCAGAGCGAGCCGGAGGACGCGCGCTACATCGTGGCGCTGGGCGGCGACGGCACGATGCTAGAGGTTCTGCGCGACAGCATGGAGCACTCGAAGCCCGTCTACGGCATCAACTGCGGCACGGTGGGCTTCCTGATGAACCCCCTCGGCGAGGTGGCGAGCCTGCCCCAGCGGATCGGCATGGCCGACCGGGCGGTGATCAACCCCCTCCTCATGCGGGCCACCGACATGAAGGGCCAGACCCACGAGGCCATGGCCATCAACGAGGTCTCGCTGATCCGTCAGACCCGGCAGACGGCGAGGATCGCCATCAAGGTGAACGGCGAGACCCGGATGGGGCAGCTCATCTGCGACGGCGTGCTGCTCTCCACCCCTGCAGGGTCCACGGCCTACAACCTGTCGGCGCACGGACCGATCCTGCCGATCAACGCCAACCTCCTGGCCCTCACCCCGATCAGCGCCTTCAGGCCACGGCGCTGGCGCGGCGCCCTCCTCCCCTACGACGCCGAGGTCACCTTCCACGTGCAGGACCCGGACTTCCGGAGCTGCGCGGCGACGGCGGACAACGTCGAGGTGCGCAACGTCACGGACGTCACCGTAAGGATCGAGGAGAAGAAGCGCATGACCCTCCTCTTCGACCACGGCACGGGGCTTGAGGAGCGCATCTTGCGGGAGCAGTTCGAGGACTGAGGGCCTGTTGCCGTCATCCCGGAAGCCGAAGGCTATCCGGGACCCATGGACGGGTTTGTGCAATCGGTTCGGTCCGTTGGAGCTGTTGTTTCCATTCGGTCCATGGGTCCCGGATCAAGTCCGGGATGACGAGGGGTCTGGCTCCGACCTTCACCATCTCTCAACCCCGCTTTTACCCCTTCTGCACCCTCTTTAATCGCCATTAACCCTTACCCGTCAGACCTCCATCCTGAGAGAGGCCCCTCGGGGCACCCATTTGAGGATGGCTGGTATGGGCGCTCGGGCGCTGACACTGACGCGGCAGGATATGGACGAGGCCCTGATAGACTCGGCCCAGATCCGCCTGCTCTACCAGCCGATCTACCACCTCTCCGACGGCTCGCTGCACCGGATCGAGGCCCTCTGCCGGTGGGAGCATCCCCGCTTCGGCACAATGCTTCCGGCCGTCTTCCTTCCGGCCTTCGAGCAGGAGGACAAGCTCTCCGCCCTCACCCGCCGCATCCTCGAGCGCGCGGTCGCCGAGTTCGTCACTTGGGACTTTGCCCGCAATGCGGGGCTTTCGATCAACCTCTCGGCAGCCGACATGCTGGACCGGGACCTCCCCGCCACGGTGCGCGCGGTGCTGAAGGATGCGGGGCTCGCCCCCGAGGCGGTCACCTTCGAGTGCCCGATCCGCCTCTCCGACGCCGCCGATACCGCCGCGACCCTGCGGCAGCTCAAGAACATCGGCGTACGCCTCGCTGCCGAGATGATGGGCCGTGCCTCCGAGGCGGCGGATGTCTTCTCCCTCGCGCCCTTCGACGAGATCAAGACCGGCGGCCGCGGGCTGCTCCGGGCCGCTCGCCAGAACCACGTGGCGAGCCTTCAGGACACGTCCGATCTGATCGGCCTCGCCGCCAGCAAGAACGCCGTGGTCTCGGCCATCGGCGCCGAGGACGAGGCCGCCTGCCTCGCTCTCAGGACCCTCGGTTTCCACCATATCCAGGCCAATGTTCTGTCTGCGGCGCTTCCCATCCGCGAGATCACCCCGACGGTGATCGCAGCGGCCGCGCCTATCCTGGGTCTTGGCGGCGAGCTCAGTGGCCGAGACATGCCCGTCCTGCCCAAGCCGCGCTCGGAGGATTTCCGCAACCTGCGCCTGCGTGCCCAGGCCGAGGCGTTCAAGCGCGCCACGGGTCACGGATCGCCCGGCAGCGAGATCGTCGTCCCCAAGGGCGGCGCGAGGGCCATGCAGGCCGAACTCGCCGAATCGCTCGAAGGCCAGCCCCTGGTCAAACATTTCTACCCGCAAGATCCCGCGGCTGAGAAGGAAGAGGCAACGATGTCCAAAGCGAGCCGCGCCGGTCTTCTGATGCGCCCCGACCTCGCCTCCGCCTCCTTGGGCTACGGCAAGAGCCCGCTTCGCCGGCCCAAGCCGCGGGAGCTGCCCGAATCGATCATGGTGGTCGAGCCCACCTTCGAGCAGGCCCGCGCCCTGTCCCAGGAACCGGCGGTGGCGCAGGCCATTACCGAGGTGCTGACCGCCCTTCCCTCCGACGTCGCCATGCGCGGCAGCGAGCTTCCCGACGAGGAAGAGCGCAGCATCGAGGACATCAAGGCGGACGAGCTCGACCAGCGCGTCGCGGCCCTGCCTACCCTCGATCCTGAAGAGCTGAAACGGGCCAAGGAGAACACGGACTTCTCCCCCGTGGCCGACGAGATCTCTTCGCTCGCCGCCCGCCTGCGTCCTGCCGAGGCGAAGAAGAACTTCCTGACACGGAGGTACAAGCTCAAGGTCACCCATTTCTGGCCCAAGCCTTGGAAGCGGGCCTACCACCGCATGATCGTCGACCGTCAGGGCCTATCCTCGGAGAAGGTGCTCGACCGTCTGGGCAGTCAGGGGGGCGAAGAGGACCCCGTTGCGGTAGTGCCCCTGGGCGCGGATCAGGTGGGGCCGTTCACCATCGCGCGCGACGAGGGGTCCGTCCCGGCTGATGAAGGGACGAAGCCCCTTGAAGTGGCCGAGGACGTCAGCGCTCCCGAGATGCGGTATCAGCCTTAGGGCATCGCGCCACAGCTCCTCGCGGGCCTGCGGGATCGCGCCGGGCCAGTTCTCCGTCGCGCCGATATAGAGGGTGCCGTCCGCCCTCGGCACGACATAGGCCGTAGGCGAACGGACGACGGTGGGAACGATCGAGGGGTCGGGCAGCCGGACGAGGAAGGCCTCCCCTTCCACGCCCATCATGCCCTCGGCTCCGAGATCAGGGGCTGTGCCGGTGGCCAGGACGATGCTGCCAGCTTTGATCGTCTCTGTACCGACCATGATGGTCCGTCCGTCTACCGCCGCGTGGCCGTGGACGATGCTGCCCCCCGAGATCGTTAGCCTATCTCGAAGGACGGCGATGAGGCGTAGGGGCTCCACCGCCCCTTCGCCCGGCACGAAGAAGGAGGGCGGTGCGGAGAAGTCCGGCAGCGCCCCCTCATCCACAGGCACGGCGCCGGGCGGGCGGGCGTGGTAGCCGATGCCGTAGGCGCCCCGCCGATGGTAGCCGAACTCCGCATAGGGATCGTCCGAGAGCTCTTCGGCAAAGGCGGACCAGGCTTCGTTCGAGCGCGCGAGAAGGTCGGCCAGCACCGGCTTGCCAGCGTCGTGGCTCAGCTCGAAGCTGGGGCAGAGCATCCCCGCCGCGGCGGCGCTGGCGCCGTCCTTGCCGTCGCCGATCAGGACGACGTCGCGCCCGCTCCGGGCCAGCCGATAGGCGATAGCGGAGCCGATCACCCCCGCACCGATCACCGCGATGTCGCACATCCTGCCCATGGGGCAGCGCTAGCGCCGGGCGCCCCTCCCCGGCAAGCCTGCGCTCAAGAGATGCGTCTTCTCGCGGCTCGAGGCGGAGGAGCCGAAATAGTAGTTCATCACCGCCGCCGCCATGGTCGAAAGCGCGCCGAGCATGATGGAGAACTCGGTCTCCGCTCCTTCGGGTATCTCGCTGATCAGCATCATGCCAAGCACGCAGAAGAAGCCCGTCAGCACCACCGCTCCCAGGAAGCCGGGGATGCGGTCGCGAAGGGCGATCTCCCTCGCCCTGGCATCGGCCCGGTCGGAGGCGGCCACCTCCTCGGACTTCAAGGACAGCTCGAGGACGGCGCGGTCGAAGGCGAGGCCCGCCTCGTGCACCTTCGCAGCAAGTGCCGGATCCGCCGCGCCGAGGGCTGCCGCCAGTTCCTCTTCGCTCCCCTCTTCCTTCCCCAGCACAGCGCGGCTCAAGAGCCGCACCGCCGCCCCGGCAAAGGGGCCACCCAAGGCTTGGGCGATGGAGGGTGCGTGATCACGCACGATGTCTTTCAGGCGGTTCGGTGAAGCAGATGTCATGGCGAGACCCTAGAAGCACCATGCCCCTGCGGGGATAACCCTTCCTTAGCGTTAACCCCTCATTAACCAGGGCCGACCCAAAGCTAGGATGCGCGAAATGCGGGCACCTCGGCCGGGGCGTCCGCCTGAGGTTTTATGGTCAGTGCCGACGAGCAAGAGTTCTCGCCTGCCCAGGCTGGCGGCGGACCCGGACGGTCCGGCGTAGGCCCCATGGCGGCCGACCGCCTGCCTCCCTCCCCCAGCACCGCTCCCGGTTGGCTGCCGAGCCCCAACAAGGTCTGGCGCCTAGCCTGCACCCTAGCCGCCGCCATCTTCGTCATCTGGTTCGTCGCCTGGCCCATCGGCACGATGTTGGCGCATTACGAGGTCACCGGTGTCTGGCGCTTCGGGCTTGGATACTCAGGCGCCGTGGTCATCCTGGCCATGAGCAACGCGCTTCTGGTGCTCGCTGGCGGCTACATGTTGCGTGCCGCTTTGCGCCTCGAAGCCACCGCCGACCGTTTGGGCCGCGCCGCCGAGCGGATCGAGCCGCCCCTCACCTCCGAGGCGGTCAAGGCCGACCTCGCGCTTCTCGGCGGCGAGGTGGACAAGGCCCTCGCCAAGCTCGCCAAGACCGAGCAGCAGATCAGAGCACAGGTCCAGGCCATCGACGCCGCCGCCGAGACCATGAGCCAGGGCACCCATCAGGGAACGGAACGCCTTGCGAAAGAGCGCCAGGCGCTGATCGACGCCACCGCCCGCATGAACGCCGAGGCCGACGCCTTCGCCGAGGCCCTGTCGCGCCGCTCGACGGCGGCGGAGGACGAGGCCAGCGCCTCGCTTCCTCGGATCGAGGAGCAGATGAAGCGCCTCGAGACCGTCTCGGCGGCGAGCGCCGAGCAGTTCGCTTCCCTCCGCGAGGCGATGGTGGAGAGCTCCGAGCTGATGCGCCAGGCGCCCAAGGGGCTGGCCGGGGAGCTTCAGGGCGGGGCCGACACGCTGCGCCAGGCCCAGGCCGAGCTTCTCAAAGAGAGCGAGAAGCTTCACTCCCTGATCGAGCAGCAAAAGGGCCGCGCGGACAGTCTGGGCCGCACCCTAGCCCAGCAGGGCGAGAAGCTCCGTGCACGCGGCAGCAAGAAGGGCGGCACCGGCTCCTGGCGGGGCATCCTCGACAAGGTGGAGAAAGATGCGACCGAGCCCCTCCTGCCGCCGCGGCAGCCCGCTGCTGCTGCTCCGCAGATGCAGGCCCAGCCGAGGCCGGAGATGCACCCCGAGGAGGCGAGGCTCGACCGGATGCAGCGCTTCACCATGGCGCTCAAAGCGCAGCTCCTCGGTATGCCGACGGCTGACGAGCAGCAGCGTTTCGAGGGCGGTGAGCGCAATCTGTTCGTGAGCCAGCTTCTGGCTGTCGACCCCATCGAGATGCGGGCGCAGCTTCGCTCGGCGATCTCCGAGGACGAGAACCTGGCCGAAGCGGCGGAGATGTTCCTCTCCGACTTCGACCAGCTCCTGGCGCCGGTGATGGGCGACGGCCCCAAGCGCTCCGACGAGGCACTGCAGCAGATGCTCCGCTCACCGATCGGCAGGCTCTACGTGGCCATCGGCACGGCCAAGGGGCATTTCGACTAGCGGCGATCTAGCGCGAAGAGGCCCGCCTGTCGCGCCGCTCCTGCTGCGCTTCGCGGCTCACCTCGGCGGCCTCGATGACGCCGATCATCCAGTCCGCAGCATCGGCGGCGGCGGCGGCGGCGGCTTCGTTGAGAGCGCCCGCGACCCCTGCCGTGTCGATGTCGTTGAGAGGCCTCGAAGCGGAGAAGCGCTGGGCGCCGAGGACGCTGCCGGTCCTGTTCTCGAGGCGTACCCGAAAGATCACGTCGACCTGTTCGGGACTGGCCGTGCGGTCGGCCTCGAAGGTCTGGATGTCCGTGTAGACCACGTAGTCGGCCAGGGGCAGCGCCACCCGGTCGGAGACCGCGAGAAGGCGGCCCTGGTTCTCTGCCGCACGTTCCAGAAGCAGGCTGACGATCCGTGGCAGCCGGTCCGACCACTCGCCGTCGGGCATGTAGCGGATCTCGTTGCTGGCCGTGCGCACCGCGATCTTGGAGGTGTTGATGGCTCCTTCGGCCCTGGCATCGGCCACCGCCAGGGTCACCGGCAAGCGCGATGCGACGGGTACGGCAGGTTCGGCCTCCAGCGTGTAGCGCGGCGGCAGCTCGCTCGCCTTGGGCACGAGGGAGATGCAGCCCGTCAGGACGAGCGCTGCTGCGGCAAGGGTCAGGAGGCGGATCACTGGCGGGTCTCCGGGCGGTTCTCACCGAGCAGGAACTGCGCCGGGTTGCGGTCGAACTCCTGCAGGATGGCTTCGGTGGTGGCGAGGACGCGGTTGGCTTGAGCGATCACGCCGACGGTGGCACCAAGGCCCTCCTGGGCGAAGGCGTCGATGGCCGGACGGTTCTCGGTGATGATGTCGTCGAGCTGGGCCATGACCGAGGCGAGCTCCTCAGCGGAGGCGCTGGTCTCCTCCAGCGTCCTCTTGATGTCGCCAGCGAGGAGGCCCTCGGTCTCGGCGAGCACGGCGTTGATGCGCGCAACCGTGCCGTCCAGCGCCTCGGCGTTCCGCCTGAGGATAATGGAGACTGTAGCGGCGTTCTCGATGATGGTGCCGATGTCGTCCTCGCTGTCGGCGACGGCGTCGGTCAGGGTCTCGATATCCTGCAGGATGCGGTTGATGCGGTCGATGTTCTCCGCAGAGACGAGGCTGGTGATGTTCTCGGCGAGGGGGCCGGAGCTCTCGATGACCGCGGCGAGGCCGCCCGCCGAGCCCTCGATCTCGGGGATGCGCTCATTGCTCACCTGTTTCAGCAGAGGCGTCTGCGGATCGCCGCCGACGAACTGGATGATGGAGAGGCCGGTGACACCGACGAGCTCCAGCTCGGCCTCGGTGTCGACCTTGATCGGGGTGTCCTCATCGACGCGGACCAGGGCGCGGGCGATGTTGGGGTTGTCCTCATCGAGGCCCAGCTCCTCGACCTCGCCGACGCGGATGCCGTTCATCTGCACGGCGGCGCCGACCTGCAGGCCCGAGACCCGCTCGGTGAAGGTGACGTAGTACTCGTCATAGGCCCGCTCGGCATTGCCGAGCCAGAGGGCGAACAGGACGGCCATGACCAAGGTGGCGACGACGGCGCTACCGATCAGGACGTAGTGGGCACGGGTTTCCATCGGAAATTCTCCTTCACGCGGCGCCCGACGCAAGATTCGCGCCTGCCGCGGCGCGGCCTCTCGGGCCGCCGAAATACTCCCCTATCCAGGGGTGGTTCGAGCGCCGCACCTCGTCGAGGGAGGCGTTCACGATGACCTTCTTCTCGGCCAGGACCGCCACCCGGTCGCAGGCCCTGTTCAGGCTGTCGAGGTCGTGGGTCACCATGAAGATGGTGAGGCCGAGATTCTCCTTGAGGCTGATGATCAGCTCGTCGAAGCGCGCGGCGCCGATGGGGTCGAGGCCCGCCGTCGGCTCGTCGAGGAACAGGATGCGCGGGTCGAGGGCCATGGCGCGGGCCAGCGCCACGCGCTTCCTCATGCCGCCTGAAAGCTCCGAAGGCATCTTCCCGCCCACCCCTTCGGAGAGACCCGAAAGGGAGAGCTTCATCCCGGCGATCTCCTGGGCGAGCTGGTCGCCGATCTCCGGGTGGTGCTCGCGCAGCGGGGCCATGACGTTCTCGGAGACGGTCATGGAGGAGAAGAGTGCCCCGTCCTGGAACAGGATGCCGATATCCTCGTTGATCTCCCTCGCGGTGGCTTTGCGGGGGAAGATCTGCCTGCCGAGGACGTGGATCTGGCCATCTTTCGGCGTCTGCAGCCCGACGATGGAGCGCAGGAGGACCGACTTGCCGGTGCCCGATCCGCCGACCACGCCGAGGATCTCCCGCTCGCGCACATCGAGGTCGAGATCGTCATGGACGACCTGCTTGCCGAACTGGTTCTTGAGGTCCCTGACCTCAATGACGTTCTTCTGCTCGGCCATCTTAGTAGTCGAGCTCCATGAAGAGGATCGCGAAGAGGGCGTCGGCGAGGATAACGAGGAAGAGCGACTGTACGACCGAGATCGTCGTTCTACGGCCCAGCTCCTCGGCGGAGGCCTCGACCATCATGCCCTGGTAGCAGCCGATCACCGCGATGGCGAAGCCGAAGACCGGCGCCTTGACCATGCCGACGACGAAATTGTCGATGACGATGATGTCCTGCGTCCTGGCCATGAAGAGCGCGGGCGGGATGTCGAGGGCCAGGGCGCAGACCACGCCGCCGCCCATCAGCCCCAGCACCGAAGCGATGAAGGCGAGGCAGGGAACGGCCAGAAGCAGCGCGATCACTCTCGGCACAACCAGCGCATCCATCGGGTCGATGCCCATGGCCCGCATGGCGTCGATCTCCTCGCGCAGCTTCATCGAGCCGATGGCCGCCGTGAAGGCGCTGCCCGAGCGGCCTGCGATGAGGATGGCCGTCAGGAGCACGCCGAACTCGCGCAGCACCGAGATACCCACAAGCTCCACCGCGAAGACCTCCGCGCCGAACTCGGCCAGCACGGTCGCGCCCATGAAGGCGACGACGGCGCCGATGAGGAAGGACATCAGCCCGACGATGAAGAGGGCGTTGAGCCCCGCCGTCTCCATATGGTGCACCACCGCAGTGGGGCGGAAATGACCGGGATGGCGGATGTTCTCGCCGATGCGGGAGACGACCTGGCCGACGAAGCTGAGAATGTTCAGCACCTCTTCGGCGATGTCGTCGGTGGCGCGGCCCACCCGCTCCAGCACGATGAGCGCCGAGTTCGGTCTCTGGGGCACCTCGCAGGAGATGAGGTTGCCTGCCGCCTGCTCGAGCAGCGTCTCGTGATGATCGGTGACGTTGACAAAGCCTGCGAGGGGCTGGCCCTCCTGGGTGCGCCCGCCGCAGGCCTGCATCGTGCGCTGCAGGATCATGGCGCCCACCGTGTCCAGCGCCTCGACCCCGGCCATGTCGATGGTCAGCTTCTTGTCGAGGGTCGTCTGTGCAAAGGCGCGGATCTTGGAATCGAGCGCGGCCACGCCGTCGGCAATGGTCCAGGGACCGTGCGCCGACAGGCGGGGGTGATCCCCCTTCACCACCTCGAAGCTCGCGCTTGTCATGCGATTTGTTCAGCCTTGCTTTACATGCTCGGTTTCAGTTCACGAAGCATGCCAAAAACTGCTTGATACGCCATGAAGGCGAAGCATGCCTAGCCAGGTATGTGACATTGTTATCTTGAGCGCCGGGCGCAACCGGCAAGGATCAGAGGCCAGCCCTATGTTCGAACAGCGTCAGGAACAGCGCCTCAGGCTGCTGCTGTTGAGCCCCGCCGTGCTGGTGTTCCTGCTGGCTGCCTGGGCGCTGCTGACCGCGCAGAACCCCGGCCAGACCCTGCGCGAGGCGAGCTTCGATACCCTGCTCCGCCTCACCCCGCGCGAGGCGGCGGAGGGCGGCGAGCTGCCCGTGGCGACGATCCTCATCGGTGATGAGAGCCAGGAGCGCCTAGGCGAGTGGCCCTGGCCGCGCAGCGCCTACGCCTCCCTGGTGCAGGCGGCTGAGAACGGGGGAGCGGCCTCGGTGACCCTGGCCATCTCGGTGGCGGGCGACGATCCCCTCTCCCCCGACGTGCTGGCGAGGCGCTGGCTCGAGACCTCCGCCTCCGAGCCCGCCGACCGCATCGCCGCATTGTCGGTCCTGCCCTCCAACGATCTGGTCCTCGCCAGAGCCACGGCCGGAGGACCGGTGGCGCTGGGGGTGGGCGAGCGTCTGCGCTCCACCTCGGTGCCGGTGGCCTGGTCGCGGATCAGCGCCCCGGATGCAGGCTGGTTCGCCATCGAGAACAGCGATCTCGGCTATGTCGCGGTCCCCGCCGTGCTGGGCAGCAAGACGCTCTCGGCGGAGCTGCGCGAAGCCAGGCTGGCCGCAGCAGCGGGGCTCCCCCTCGATCGGGACGGGCGGGCCAGGCGGGTCTCTCCCCTCTACGCAGCGGCCGACCTTCCCGCCGCCACTGCCGGTCTGGCAGGGCTCGCCGCCGCGTCGCAGGAGATCGTGGTGACGACGGCGAGGCGCACGGTCTCCGCCGCAGGCGCGCCGCTCGAGAGCGTTCAGGTCGCCGCGGCGCCTCCGATCCCCCTCGACAGCCGGGGCGAGCTGCGGCTGTGGCTGCCCCGCGATACCGGCGTGCCCAACGTTCCGGCCTGGCGGGTGCTCGACCAGCCGGGTCAGTGGACGGCCCAGCTCGAAGGCCGCCATGTCTTCATCGGCGAGACCCTATCGCCAGGCGGCACCGTCTCGACGGCCAAGGGCGAGCTGCCGCTTGCGGCGGTCCACGCCCTCAACGCCCAGCAGTTCGCCGCCGGTGTCGCGCCGCAGCGCCCCGCCTGGGCAGGTTTCGCCGAGGCCTTCGCCGTAGCGCTCGTAGGCGTGCTGGCAGCTTTGGCCGTGGTTTTTCTGCCCGCAGCGCTGGCGACCGCGGCAGCCGTGCTGCTGGCCATCCTCAGCTTCGCCGGAGCGCTCGTCCTGTTCCGCTCCACGGGCATGTTGCTTGACCCCAGCCCCGCAGCCCTTGCTTCAGTTGGTGCGCCCCTCGCCGTCGGCGCCACGGTGCTCGTGAACATGGTGGTGCGCGACGACGCCGTGCGCGGCGCCTTCCACGGCGCCCTGCCCCAGAAGGCCATGTCCCGGCTGCAGCGCCACGGCGGCGCCAAGCTGCTGCACGGCGTTCACCGGGAGGTCACCGTGCTCTCCTGCGCCTTCCAGCTCCCTCCTCGCCTGGTCCGCCAGTTCGAGAAGGACCCGAAGGACTATGTGCTCTTCAAGGCCTCGGCGAACGACCGGCTCCGCCGCACCATCCTCGATCACGAGGGGACGGTGGACTACGGCGAGGACGGCAGGCTGCTGGGCTATTGGAACGTGCCGCTGAGCGAGCCTAAGCATATCGAGCTGGCCTGCGCCTGTGCCCTGCGCATGCTCGATGATGTGAGCGAGATGAGCCAGCAGGTGGCCGAGCGCCACGGCACCGGGCCTGGCGGGCTGTTCGAGGACCTCGCCGATGGCCGCATTGAGATCGGCATCGCCACGGGTCCCTGCTTTGCCGGTCCCGTGGGGCTTGGCGGGCGCAACCGCTACGCGGCGCTCGGCCAGCCTGTGAGCTTCGCGGGCCGCTTGCGCGCGCGGTCGGAGCTCTACGGCCCGGCGATCCTCGCAGACAGCCGAGTATTCGAGGCGCTGCGCCACCACTACGCCTTCCTCGACCTCGACTTCGTCCGCCGCGACGCCGAGACCGCACCGGAGATGATCTACGGCCTGGTCGGCAACCCGTTCCTCAAAGCGTCGAAGAATTTCCGCACCCTGTCGGAGGCCCAGCGAGACCTGCTCGTGGCCTGGCGGGACCGGGACCTCACGGCGGCCACCCGGCAGCTCCAGCAGCTCCGCGGCATGCCCGGCGTGCCCCAGCCCTATGTGGAGCTCTTCGAGAGGCGCATCATGAACGCAAGGGTCCAACGGGCAAGACGCGACGACGACCAAGCCGAGGTGCTCGGCCCGTAGGGTGGACGCCGGCAGGCGGCCACCATTCCTGGGTAGTGAGCACGGCTCCTTCCGCCGTCATCCCGGAAGCGCGCGAGCGCTATCCGGGACCCATGGCTCGACGTTACGATTCATTCGGTCCGGTTCACTGGTGAGAAGCGCTCGGTCCATGGGTCCCGGATCAAGTCCGGGATGACGGCGGTAGGGGGGTGAGGCAGCACGAGCATCCGCTCGATGCGGACCTATCAAACGAACGGGGACCCGGCGCGCGGCGCTGCCGCAGCTTGAGTGTGAAACGAAGAAGGTGCTTTGGCATGAGGGAGGCCCATCTCCCTACGCCGCGCGCCGGCTTGGCGGGGCTCTGAACAGGGGCCAATCCTTAGCTCGCCCTGCTCGGGTCCAGTATGCAGGTAGACGGTAAGCGGACGAGCATCTGCTGCGCCGCCCCCAGGACCACCCGCCCCGAAGCCCCACCAAGGCAGCAAACCAGGTAGGATGGCGCCTCCCGCCCCGAACGCCTGCTGCGATGGAAAGAGAGTACGCGGTGCGGAGATGGCGGGGATAAGTACCTGCTGCAGTACCCCCCTCCGCCCTTCGGGCACCTTCCCCCATGGAATGGGGGAGGGAAACAGTGACCAGCGTTGGCTTACTACTTCGCTCCCCTACGCAGTGGGGGAGCTGCCGGTAGGCTGAGGGGGCGGGGAGCGTTAGGGTGCAGCGAACAGTAGGGCGGCTCGCGAAGCGTGCCGCCTGCGACCGCAGTTCCTACGAACGGCGGCACGCTGCGCGAGCCGCCCTACGGGGTCGGTTTAAAGCGCCGGGGTGTTCTGGGCGTAGCTGGGGGCCAGATCGCCCTCGAGCCTTGTGGAGACGAGGTCCGCCGTGCGGCCTAGCTCCATGATCGCCTGGTTGAAGCGGGATTTGACCAGCCGCACCTCGTCGCGGGTGACCGATGGGTCGTCATCGCCCAGCATCTTCAGCGCCTCGGCATAGACGAGGCGGCAGCGGCGCGCCTCGACGATGGCGGCCTCGAGGGTGCGCAGGTCGCCCTGCACCGGCTCCAGCGCGGAAGCAGCCTCCTTGCCGTTGCGGGCCACGTTCCAGACCGCGGAGAGGGTGGCTTCGATGTCGCGCCTGACGGTCAGCGTCGCCTGGCCCTCGAGGTCGGCGAGGTAGCGCTCGGCATCCTCTTTCGGGCTGGGCGCCCCGCCGCCGAAGAGCGCCTGCACGAAACTGTCGGTCTCGACCGCCTTGTTCTCCGCCCAGGGGCTGTCCTCCAGACGGTCGAGCGAAGCGGTCAGCTCCGCCCGCTCACGGCGAGGCTCGGCGTCGGCCACAGGCTTCGCGCCGGGCATCACCACCTCGACCGAAGCGCAACCTGTCACGGCGAGCGCCAGCCCGCAAAATGCAACCAAACGAATGATCGTCCTGTCCTACCCTTTGATAACCGCGTGCCCTGCGGCCTTGCACCACGGACAATCCCCCTGACGGGTAAAAGGACCGTTGCCCACAGCGAAAGGATGTTTACACCGAAGTGAAACACATCCCGACCAGTTACGTAAAGTCTCCTATGGCGCGTTCAACGTTTTATTCACCACTTGAGCCCTACCGGCGCGCCCGTTTGCAGGTGTCGAGCCTGCATGAGGTCTACTACGAGGTGAGCGGCAACCCCGACGGCAAACCCGTGGTTGTGTGCCATGGCGGACCGGGGGGAGGCTCGACCCCCTCCATGCGGCGCTATTTCGATCCGGCGCTCTACCATATCGTGCTGTTCGACCAGCGCGGCTGCGGCCGCTCCATGCCCCATGCCGAGCTGCGCGAGAACACCACCTGGGACCTGATCGCCGATATGGAGCGGATCAGGCAGGAGCTGGGCATCGAGCGCTGGCAGGTGTTCGGCGGCTCCTGGGGTTCGACCCTGGCGCTGACCTACGCCCTCACCCACCCGGGCCGGGTGAGCGAGCTGGTCCTGCGCGGCATCTTCACCCTGCGCCGCGAGGAGCTCTTATGGTTCTACCAGGAGGGGGCGAACTGGGTGTTTCCCGAGGCTTGGGAGGCGTTCCTTGCGCCGATCCCGGAGGAGGAGCGCGGCGATCTGATGGCCGCCTATCAGCGGCGGCTTCTCTCGGACGATGAGCGCCTGCAGCTCGAAGCGGCGAAGGCCTGGGCCGTGTGGGAGGGCTCCACCGTGTCGCTGGTGCCCAGCCGGGAGCGCATGGACAGCTTCGCAGGCGAGCGCTTCGCTCTCGCCTTCGCCCGGATCGAGAACCACTACTTCATGAACGGCGGCTTCTTTGAAGAGGACGACTTCATCATCAAGAACGCCGGGCGGCTCGAAGGCATCCCCGGCACTATCGTGCAGGGCCGCTACGACGTGGTGACGCCGATGAAGACTGCCCATGAGCTTCACAAGGCCTGGCCCGGCAGCGTGCTGAAGGTGGTCGGCGATGCGGGCCACGCCGCCAGCGAGCCCGGTATCGTCAGGGCGCTGATCGCCGCGACGGACCGCTACGCCGGGAAGTAGTCCCTACCCCAGGAACGGCGCGATGCCGATGCCGTAGACGAGGATGGCGCCGACCACGACCGGGCAGACATAGCGGATGAGGAAGCGCCAGCGCTGATAGTTCGAGACGCTCTTGAAGCCGAGCTCCTCACGGCTGGCCGACTGGGTCACAACGTAGCCAGCGAAGACCGCTACCAGGAACCCGCCCAGCGGCAGGAGGACGTTGCCGGTGAGCCCGTCGATGGCGTCGAGGAGCGTCCGCTCGCCGATCACCGGCAGGCTGCCGAAGGGCTCCCAGCTGTTGAAGAAGGTGTCGGCGGCGTCGGTGGGCACCTGGCTGAGGGCGTGGAAGACGCCGATGACGAAGATCAGGATGCCGATGATGACCGAGCCGATGACGCGGCGCCGGCCGCGTGTGGCCTCGTCCAGCGTGTTGTCGCCTTTGGCCCAGGCGGCGGGGACCTCGAAGAGGGAGATCGCCGAGGTGAGGGCCGCGAAAACCGCCATGATGAAGAAGGCGAGGCCGAAGAGCGCGCCGAAGGGCATCTGGTTGAAGGCGAGAAGCAGCGGCCCGAAGATGAGGCCGAGCCCGCCCGCAGGCTCCAGCCCGAAGGCGAAGACGACGGGGAAAACCGCGAGACCCGCGATCAGCGCGACGCCCGTATCGGCGAAGGCCACCGTGGTGGCGGCGTTCGGGATCGACGTGTCGCGCCCCAGATAGATGCCGTAGGTGAGCATCAGCGCCGAGCCGAGGGAGAGCGAGAAGAAGGCCTGCCCCACCGCGTTAATGAGGACCGAGCCGTCCTTGATGTCGGCGGCGAGCTTGCCGAAGTCCGGCGCGAAGAGGAAGCCGAGCGCCGCCCCCGCATCGCCGATGATCAGCGAGATGACCGACAGCGCCACCAGCAGGAAGAAGAAGATCGGCATCAACCAAGTCGCCGCTTTCTCGATGCCGCCCTTGACCCCGCGGGTGACGATGAAGGTGGAGATGGTGATGAAGATGCCGTGGAAGAGGATCATCTTGCCGGGGCTTGAGAGGAGCGCGCCGAAACGTCCGGTGATCCCGTCGGCGTCCTCACCGGCGAAAGCGGGCGAGGCGATGCCCGCAATGCCGTTCGCGCCGATGTTCCCGGCGATGTCGCCGACCATCACATAGGCGTAGTAGAGCAGCCATCCGGCGATCACCGAGTAGAAGGTGACGATGCCGAAGCTCGCGAACATGCCGATCCAGCCCATCAGGGTCCAGGAGCCGGACGCGCCGTCCGCCTTGGCCAGGCGCTGGATAGCGGCGATGGGGGTGCCGCCGCCTCTTCTGCCGATGAAGAGCTCTGCCATGAGGACGGGAAGACCGATAGCGAAGACCGCCAGAAGATAGATCAGGACGAAGGCGCCGCCGCCCGAATCGCCTGCGACGTAAGGGAAGCGCACCAGATTGCCGATGCCCACCGCAGAGCCGATCGCCGCGAGAACGAACGCCGCCTTGCCCGACCAGGTTTCGTCCTGCGCACTCTTACCAACTGCCATAATCGTCCGTTCGCCCCGCGCTGCACGCTTCTTATCGTTCAAACTTTGTCTTTAGAGGGGAGTTTAAGCTTTGTGGCAATCCTCCCGCAAACCCCTGGCTGTAGCAGCTTGGGGTCAGGGACGGAGGAGCAAGAATGATGAGCAACATCATCGACGACGAACAGATCTCCATGCTGGTCGAGGGCGCGGGCGCGGAAGCGGTAAGGCCGATCTTGGATGCCTACTGGATCTCCAATGAGGAGCTGTCCGCCGAGCTGGGCCGCGGCATCGAAGCGGGCGACCCCGGAAGCATCGCTGCCACCGCGCACGGCCTCAAAGGCTCCTCCGCCAATCTCGGCGCGACGAAGGTGGCTGACCGGGCGAAGGAGATCGAACTGGCTGCGAAGTCGGGCGACCTCGGCAAGGTGGCCGAGCTGTTCCGCTCGCTGCCCCAGGACATCGAAGAGACCAAGGCCGCGTTTGAGAAGGTGCTGGCTGCTTAAGCGCTCGTCTCTCCCTCAGGAGAGATCGACATCTACGATGTCGAGAGAGGGGCGAGATGGGCCGCAAATCCCCTCTCCCCAAATCAGATAGATTTGGACCTCTCCCGAGGGAGAGGTGGTCCCAAACATCGAACTGGCTCCTCGTCATCCCGGCCGTAGCGGCAGCGGAGAGCCGGGACCCATGGACCAAGCCCTGAGCTAGCTACAACGTTCAGTCCGTGGATCCCGGATAAGCCTTTCGGCTTTCCGGGATGACGAGACTGCTTAGCGTTCTACTAAGAACAGCAGCCTACCCCCCAAAGCCCGTCGTCCTCAGCGTATCCTGGTTGCGGTCGATCCAGGTGGACATGACGAGGCCGAAGCCCGCCATCATCGACAGCATCACCGTGCCGCCATAGCTGACCAGCGGCAGGGGCACACCGACCACCGGGGCAAGGCCCATCACCATGCCTGTGTTGATCAGCACGTAGGAGACGAAGGTCACCGCGATGCCCAAGCTGAGGAGCCGCCCGAAATGGCTCTTGGCGCTCATGGCGATCTGCAGGGTGGTGAAGAAGACCCCTAGATAGAGGCCGAGCAGCACAAGCGCGCCGTAGAGGCCGAACTCCTCGCCCAGAATCGCGAAGATGAAGTCCGTATGCATCTCCGGCAGGAAGTCGAGCTGGGTCTGGGTGCCCTGCATATAGCCTTTCCCGTCGATACCGCCCGAGCCGATGGCCGTCTTGGCCTGGTTGGGGTGGTAGTTCGCGCCGAGAGGGTCGGCATCGGGGTTGAGGAAGGCGGTGATCCGCTCCCACTGATAGGCCTTGATGAGGCCCGACTGCACCCCGCCGATGGCGCCCCCTACCCCGGCTATGACGCCCAGCGTCACGAGGCGCCAGGAGATGCCGGCGAGCAAGAGCACGACTGCGCCTGAAAGGCCGAGAAGGATGGCTGTGCCGAGGTCCGGCTGGAGGAAGACGAGGCCCACCGGCGCGCCGATCATCGCTAAGGGGATGATCAGCCCGGTGATGGTCGAGACCTGCTTGAACTCGAGCCCGTGATAGTAGCGGGCCAGGGCGAGGACGAGGGCAATCTTCATCAGCTCCGAGGGCTGGAGCTGGAAGCCGCCAAGGCTCAGCCAGCGCTGCGCGCCCATATTGGTGTCGCCGATGACCGGAACCAGCAGCAGGAGGAAGAAGGTGCCAAAATAGGCCGGGTACGCCACCGACAACCAGAACTTGAGCGGGGTGATCCCGATACCGACCATCACCAGCATGGCGAGGCTGAACCGCAGCCCGTGCGGCATGGCGTAGGGGTTCCAGTTGCCGTCGGACACGGAGTAGAGCGCCAGCACCCCTGCCCCGGCGATCATGGTCAGAAGGAGGACGAGCGGCACGTTCAGCTCGGACAGGCGCTGGCGCAGCTTGTTGCGCTTGCCGGAGGCGGCCTCGATGACGATGGTCACGGCTGACCTCCGAGGCTGGCGACCTCGAGCGGGCCTTGGGTTTCGCCGCGCTCGCCCGACCAGAAGCGGTGCTTGTCGTAGTTGGAGGGGTCCTTCTCGAGGACCGCGCGCATGATGTCTCGAGCCCTCGGACCTGCAGCCTTGGAGCCCGAACCCCCATGCTCGACGACCACGGAGCAGGCGTAGCGCGGGTTGTCATAGGGCGCGAAGGCCACAAACAAAGCGTGATCGCGGTACTGCCAGGGGATCTCCTCGTTCTTGAGGCGGCGACCCGTCTTGGGGTCGCGCCTGAGGCCGACGACCTGGCTGGTGCCGGTCTTGCCCGCCATGAGGAAGTCGGGCTGGAGGCTCGAGCGCGCCGCCGTGCCCCACTCATTGACCACCGCGTTCATCCCGTCGCGGACGGCATTCATGTGCTGCGCCTTGCCCGGAAGGTCCTCGAAGACGGGCTGGGTGATGAGCTCCGACCCCATGGCCCTAACGAGGCGCGGCATGACTTTCTTATGGGTGGCGATCCTGGCCGACATCACCGCGAGCTGCAGCGGCGAGGCCGTGACCGCGCCCTGGCCGATGGCGACCGAGAGGGTCTCGCCGGGGAACCAGGTCTGGTTGGGCGGATCGTTTCTGTAGTAAGCCCGCTTCCAGGCGCGCGACGGCACAATACCGTCCGCCTCCGCACCGATGCCGAGATCGTAGGTCTGGCCGAGGCCGAACCGCTCCGCGACCTTGGCGATATCGTCGATGTCGAGCTGGGTCGCGAGGTTCCAGTAGTAGACGTCGCAGGAGTGCTTGATCGAGCCCTTCATATCGACCCAGCCGTGGCCTTCCTGCTTCCAGCAGGTGGCGGTCCGTCCGCCGAAGCGGAAGGAGCCGTTGCAGAAGTAGCGCTGGTCCGCGCTGATCCCCTTCTCCTGAGCGGCGATGGCGGTCAGGAGCTTGAAGGTGGAGCCGGGCGGGTAGGTGCCCGCCACCGGCTTGTTGAGGAGCGGCTTGAGGGGGCTGTCGTTGAGCTCCTTCCAGAGCTTGGATTCGATCCCCCTGCTGAAGACATTGGGGTCGAAGGCCGGGGTCGAGGCCATGACGATGACGTCGCCGGTGATGATGTCCATCACGACGGCCGAGGCCGAGACCGGGTGCGGACCGAGGGCTTCGTCAGGGTACTCGCCGTAGTCGTCGGCCAGCACCTTCAGCGTCGTCGCCTGAAGCTCCTTGTCGATGGTCAGGCCGATGGGCGCGCCCTGCACCGGCTGCACGGCGTTCTCGGCATAGGTCTTGATGACCCGGCCATGGGCGTTGACCTGCACCTTGACCGAGCCGGAGGCGCCCTGGAGGTCCTTGTCGAAGGTCCGCTCGAGCCCTGCTTTGCCCACCTTGAAGCCGGGCTGGCGGTAAAGAAGCTCTGCCTTGCCCGCATCTTCCTCGTTGGCGGCGGTCTCCCGCGCGCGGGAGATGTCGTCGGAGGTGGCGCTGCCTACATAGCCCACGACGAAAGCTGCGCCTGCATCCTCCGCATAGGCACGGCTCGCGCCGATCTCGGAGACAATGCCGCGCAGGGTGGTCGAGTGGAAGTTGACCGAGGCGTAGGTGTCCCAGTCGAGCTTGTCCGCCACCAGGATCGGCAGGAAGCTGCGCTGCCGCCTCGCCTTCTCCAGGATGCTGGCGATCTTCTCCGGCGGCAGGTCCAAAGTGGTGTCGGCGGCGAGCTTCATCAGCGTCGCCTTGAGGTCGTCCGTCCGCTCAGGGACGACCAGGACGCGGAAGTCCGGCACGTTGTTGGCGACGACTTCGCCGTAGCGGTCGTAGATGTCGCCCCTCAGCGGGGTGATGAGGCGGGTGTTGAACTGGTTCTCGTCGGCCAGCGCCTTGAAGTCGCCGTGGCGCCTCACTTGGAGGTCGTAGAGCCTGTAGGCGATGCCGCCGAAAAGGCCCATCACCCCGCCCGTGACCACGGTGGCGCGGCGGGTGAACTCCATGTGGCGGGAGGTATCGAACGGTTCGACGCGCATATCAGCCGAGCATCGACGGGCGCTGACGCCCGGTCGTCCTTCTGAAGATGGTCAGGATGAGGGGGAAGAAGGCAATGGTGATGACGCCCTGGAGCAGGATCGCCAGAAGCGGCATGGCGGCCCCTGAGATGATCGACATCTCGAACCAGTAGACCAGGAGCGCCAGAAGGGTGAGCACGGAGAAGCCCGTGGTCAACACCACCACGTCGCGGCCCGCAAAATAGCTCCGCTGCCAGATGATACCGGCATGGACCAGAAGATAGACGCTGGCCCAGGGGCCGATGGCGGCGCCGAAGAGGATGTCGTGCAGCAGCCCCATGCCGAAGGTCAGCCCAGGCGGCAGGCTCTCGGGCCGGTCCATGCCGTAGAGGAAGATGACGATCAGCGGCAGGAAGGGTGTGGGGATCAGGCCGCCGAAGAGGTGGATGGGCGCGACGAGCAGGAGCACGCCGAAGAGGAGCGCGAGCCCAGCGACGGCGATGGTGTCCCAGCGTGCGTAGTGGCGCTCATCCATTGGCCGCTGCGGTCTCCAAGGCTGCGGCCGCCTCCCCTGCCCCTTCGATGTCGAGCTCGTCGCCTTCATCGGGGATGAGGCTGGGGTCTGGGAAGGTGTAGTCGACGACACGGACAAGATGCGCGCCCTGATCGGAGGCGTAGAGGCCGACCTCGACGCCGTCCTCGGTCAGGCGGACGATCTCGCCGACTGGAAGCCCGCGCGGCAGCGCGCCGCCCGTACCCGAGGTGACGATCCGCATGCCAACTTCGAGGGCGCCCTTAGGACGACCCGCGAACTGCTTGATCTCAGCGGTGCGCTCGGCGGTGCCTGAGAGGAGACCCTCCGTGTCCACCGCTTCGATATAAACGGGGATGTGGCTGTTGGCGTCGGTGAGGAGAAGGACCCGGCTGGCATTCTTGCCAGCAGAGACCACGTGACCGATGAGGCCTGCCCCGTCCACCACGGCATTGCCGCTCCTGATGCCGTCCTTCGTACCGGCGGAGAGGACCAGCGCCCGGCTGAAGGGGCCGCCATTCTCCGCGATGACCTGGGCGGGGATGTATCGCTTGGCCTCCACCGTCTTGGGCTCGAGGATGGCTTCGTACTCGGCTAGGCGCTGCTCGAGCGCCATGGACTGGTGCATCCAGATGCGGAGCTGCTCGTTCTCTTCGCGCAGGCGCTCGTTCTCCTCCATGGCGGTGAAGACGTCGCCGACGGAAGAGAAGGTGTTGCCGACGAACCGGACGGGGACGGAGAAGACGTTGAGGACGGGCGCGAAGCGGTCGAGCAGTGTCATGCGCGCCTGCTCGAAGACGGAGGCTTGGGCGCCGTAGATCGAGACAATGGAGAGAAAGAGGCTCAGCGCCAGCATGAAGAGGAGGTTGGCGGGGGGCCGTTCCGCTTCCCTGAGACCGCTGGCCCCACCTTTCGTGAACAGTGCCGTCATCAGCCTGCCTTCCCCTCGGCTTCTGCTGGAGCTTCAGCCCGATCTTCGCGCGCCGTGCGCCCCTGGATACGTCCGTTGGTTTCCGCGGGGGGCGCCTCCGCCCAAGCTGAAGCCCATGCCCTTAAGACACCATTAACCCCTCACCGAGGTTCTTAACAGTATCATAGCTCCCGGCAGCGTGATCGCGAAGCCGCCGAGGCCTTACGCTTTGATTAGACCGCAGAGCTCAGCGCCGAGCGCATGGCGCGGTCGTTCTCGAGCGCCGCGCCGGTGCCGAGCGCCACACAAGAAAGCGGGTCCTCGGCGATGGAGACCGGGAGGCCCGTCTCCTCGCGCAGCAGCTTGTCGAGGTTGCGAAGGAGCGCGCCGCCGCCGGTGAGCATGATGCCGGTATCGACGATGTCCGCGGCCAGCTCAGGCGGGGTGGCCTCCAAGGCCACTTTGACCGCCTCGACGATCTGGGTGACGGGCTCTTTGAGCGCCTCGTAGATCTGCGCTGCGGAGATCTTCACCTCTTTCGGCACGCCGTGCATGAGGTCCCGGCCCTTGATGTGGATCACCGCTTTGGTGCTCTCTTCATCGACGGTGGCGGAGCCGACCTCTTTCTTGATGCGCTCGGCCGAGCTCTCACCGATCAGGAGGTTGAACTCGCGGCGGATGAAGGAGACGATCGCCTCGTCCATCTTGTCGCCGCCGACCCGCACGGAGCGCGAATAGACGATGCCGCCTAGCGAGAGGACGGCAACTTCGGTCGTGCCGCCGCCGATGTCGACGACCATGGAGCCGGTGGGCTCGGCGACGGGCAGATGCGCGCCGTAAGCGGCTGCCATCGGCTCTTCGATCAGGTCCACCCGGCGGGCGCCAGCGGAGAGAGCGCTCTCCTGGATAGCGCGGCGCTCAACGGCGGTGGCGCCGGAGGGCACGCAGATGACGATGCGCGGGCTCGCAAAGGAGCGGCGGTTGTGCACCTTGCGGATGAAGTGCTTGATCATCGCCTCGGCCACTTCGAAGTCGGCGATGACGCCGTCGCGCATCGGGCGGATGGCTTCGATGGCGCCAGGGGTCCGCCCCAGCATCTCCTTGGCCTCGTTGCCGACGGCGCGGACGATCTTCCGCCCCTGCCGGACTTCGATGGCCACCACCGAAGGCTCGTTCAGAACAATACCCCGCCCCCGCACGTAGACGAGCGTGTTGGCGGTTCCAAGATCAATGGCCATATCGGCCGACAACATGCCAAAGAGGGCGGAAAGCATAGCCCGTTCCTATTCTTCACCTTTCCCCAGGCCAAACACCCTGCCAGGCCTCTGGGATCAGGGGTAATAAATCATAGAGCGCTTGATTTAGCCTTAATGACCGGCTCCTGGGTAGTGCCCGAGCGCAACGTTTCTTCCGAACCCATGGTTAGCGCGCTCAGACGGCTTCTCTTCATGCGCTTGTAGAGCTGCTGGCAGAAGAGGATGAAGGCGGCCCAGAGCATCGCTGCCACCACCAAAAGGCCGATCGCGCCCGGCTCGCCGCTGGTCATGAAGGTCATCGCCGCCTCGAGCTGCTCGGTGAAGAAGGCGATGATGAGGAGCTTGGGGACGATGCCGAGGCCGGTACCCAGCATGAAGCGCCACATGGCCATGCCGCTCGCCCCGCAGACGGCGTTGACGACGATGAACGGAGCCGAAGGCGTCCAGCGCACGATCATGGAGGCGAGGACGCCCCGGTTCTGCATCACTCCGGTGACGTCGCGAAGGACGCCCGGCGGAAGCCGCCTGGTCCAGCGCGCGCCGCTCATCCGCCCAAGGCCGAAGGTCATCGCCGAGGAGACCATGGTCGAACCCCATGCGTAAAGAGAGCCAAGGACGGGACCGAAGACGGCGACCGTGCCTGCAAACAAGATGGCCTGGGGAAAGCCGATCAGCGCCAAGGCGGAGAAGAGCACGATGACCGCGAAGACCGCGCTCGGCTCACCCCGCACGCTGGCCAGGAACTGGTCGATCCCCTCCCGGTCGAGGCCCAGAAGGCTCTGACCGAAGACGACGAAGAAGAGAACGGTCAGCACCAGCCCCGCCGAAACCAGCGCAGGCACGAGGTTCTTGCGCTCAAACCGCATGGATGCGGCGCTCAGTGCAGACATGGTGGTGGCCCCCGCCGGAAATACCGCACCCTATCTGGAGGAAGGGAGGCCGCTTCACAACGATCCGATCATGGCGCTTCGGACAGGTCCGCCGCGGCGCCGGTCGGCTCCAGCTTTACGGGGTCGAAGATGCGACGAAGGATGCCCGGTGTCAGCGCCGAGAGCGCATTGACAGTGACGATGGGACGCTCCGTCGTGCCGCTGATCTGGTAGGAGAAGGCGACGATCCCCTCGCCGTCGCGGCTGACGAAGAGGCGCCCGAGACCTGGGATGGAGCCGAGCAGCGAGTTCACCGCATAGGCGGGCGCGAAGGCGCCGCGCATGTCTATCCTGCCCGTGTCGAGGTCGATCGTACCGCCTGCGGAGATTCCTAGGCTGGAGCCGACGAGCTTGGCGTTCTCGAAGGTCATCACCCCCTCATCGAGCGCCACATCGCCCTCGAGCTGGGTAAAGCGGATGCCCTCGCCGTTGAGGGCATCGGCCAGCCCGTCGAGGGAGGTGAAGGAGAGGATGCGCGCCAGGAGCGGCGCTTCGGTGATCAGAAGCTCGCCCATCTCGAAGCGGCCCTCGAAACCCTCGCCCTCTTTGGTGGTGCCCTTGAGCGACCCGCCAGCGCCCGAGATCGAGGTGATTCCGAAGACGCCCTGAAGGATGCGGCCGAAATCGGTGGCCTCGATCTCGACGAAGCCAAGCTCTTGCCCTTCGGGCTGGTCGATGGCGACGCTCATATAGCCTTCGGAAGAGGACGCCGCATCACCGATCAGCGCACTGATGGTGAGCTGCTCCACGGCCTTGCCGGTATGCCTTCCCTGGGCGGCGAACTTGCGAAGGCTGATCCCCTCTCTCAAGCTGACGCGGCTGAGATCCATGTCGAGATCGGCGCGGCCCGGAAGGATGAGACTCTGCTCTTCACTGCCGGCGCCCTGGTTCTCCAAGATACTGACGATCAGCGGGCCTGCATCGGCATGCTCGCCGGAGATGTCCACGTTGAGGCGGTAGTCCTTGGGTACGAGCTGCACCGACAGATCCGCGCGGTCCTCGATGAAGAAGCGAGGCAGCTCGAGGCGCACCACCCCGCCCTCGGGGGTGAAGGTACCCGTGCCCTCGATGTTGAAGGTGGGGGAGGTCAGCTTGATGCCGTCGAAGATGATGTTCGCCTCGTCCACCCCCTCCCTCGGCAGGCGGACCAGGGTCTCGAAGAGGCCGCCCGTGCCGCGCTGCTTGAGAAGGCCGAAGGCAGGCAGCGAGACGGCGGCGTCGGTGAGGTCGGCGGTGATCGCGAAGGGCGCACCGGGGCTGAGGTCCTTGGCCAGAACGTCCGTGGTCACCTCGCCGCGGAAGAACTGCCTGAGCGGCACGCCCACCATGTCGGCAGCGAGGTTGTCGACCTCGGCCGTTACGGCAAGCTCCGCCTGCGCAGGGTTAAGGAGCGACTGGCGCCACTCGAAGGTGGCAGGGGCGGAGGCGGCGAGGCCGTCGCCCCTGACCACGAGCTCCTTGTTGGAGAGGAGCACCCGTCCTCCTGCATCGGTGGCGTCGATGCCGGGCAGGACGTCGTCGAGCGAGCCCCTGACGAAGGCCCCCTCCCCGCCGAAGACGATCTCGTCCTCGGCGATGATGTCCTTGAGCGGCCAGGAGACGGAGAGGTCGAAATCGCCCCGACCACGGAAGGCCTCGGGTTGGTAGACGGCTTCGGTGAAGTCGACGAAGCCCGCCTCCTCCACCGCGCTCAGGAGGTTGTCGAGGCGGCCAGTGAGCGTGGCGTCGAACCTCGCCGTGGCTCCGCCGGGAAAGAACTGAGGGATGACGAAGCTGCCGTCGGAGATACCGACCTTCAGCACGCTGCCCTTCTCGGCGTCGACCCTGAAGCTGTTGCCGCGCACCAGCGCCGTGGCCTCCAGGTTCTTAAGCACCGGCATGCCGGGCAGGTAGCGTACCACTCCGTCCGAGGCATCGAAGGTGAAGCGCATCACGTCGTTGCTCAAGGGCGTCAGGGGCCGGATGGCGTTCATCGGAATGTCCGCCTCGTAGCGCAGATTGGTCAGCCTGCCCGCCGTCAGGTTCGCCTCGACCCAGCCCCTGGCACCGAAAGCGAGGTTGTAGGGCCAGCCGGCCAGGACCTCCTGCGGGGTAAGCGGGCCAGGAATGGTGGCCTCCGCCTCGAGTCTCGGGCTCTGATCGAAGCCTTCGGGGAAGGTGAGCGCCAGCTTGCCGGTGAGGCGGGTGCCGAAATAGTCGGCGTGCAGATCGCTGAAGGCGATGCGCCTTTCCTGGGCATCGAAAAGACCCGCCGCCCGCGCCTCACCCACATCGAGGGGGGCGGGCAGGACGCTTTTGAGGTCGAGCACCACATCGGATGCGGTGACATCGAACATCACCTTCATCTCGTTCGGGTGCAGAAGGTTCTCCAGCCGGACGAGGCCCGTCAGAAGGCCTCTATTGCCGTCGATCTCGTAGCGAAGCTCCTCGATGTTGAAGCTCGGCGCCCCCTCGCGGAAATGCGCCCTCACCCTGTTCTCGCCGAAGCCGAAGGCCGTCTCGCCCAGGCGCCCGAGGCCAGGCTCTACGGTGAGGTCGATGTCGCCGGCGAGCGGCTGGCCGTCGCGGTCGACCTCCAGCGCCAGCTCTCCCAGAAGGTTGCCCTGAAGCTCCACCGCGTCGACACCGAGGAGGGTCAGAAGCGGCTGGAGCGGCGCACCGTCGGAGCGGAAGGTGACGGCTGCGCCCCCTTCCGGGCTCGACAGCGCCCGCAGCTTCGCCTCCGTGCGCACGTCCTCCGTCAGCGGAAAATAAGCGGCCGATTCGACTAGGTAGCCCTGCGCTGCGCTGCGGGCCGAAAGGGAGCCCTCGACCGTGCGCTTCCCCTCGCCGCTGAAGACTGGATAGCTGACCAGGAACGAGGGCAGCGAAACGGTGCCCAGCTTCTCGTCAGCCAGCAGATCGAGAAGGGCCGAGACATCGAGAGGCGCCTCGTCGTCGCTGGGCGGCGGACGGTCGATATCCGCCCACAGACGATCTGCGCTCAAAGCCGTCAGCCGGAAGTCCCGGCGCAGCGTGCTGCCCAGAGGCACGAGCAGGCTAGCCCGCTCAGCCCTCGCACCCGCGATCCCTTCGAGGTCGAGCCGTTCGGCGCGAAGGAGAAGACCGTCTTCGGTCAAGGCGAACGCCGTGCCCCGCCCATCGACCCTGCTGCCCGTAGGCAAGCCGCCGCTCGCCAGCTCTAACAGCCAGCCGGTGGGCATGGTCCCCGAAGCCATCAGCAGAAAGACGATGAGAAGGATGGTCGTGGTCAGGGACCCGATCCGGGCAGCCGCGCGCAGGCTAGCCGTCAGTAGAGGCATGACTGCCCCCGCCTTCGCCGTTGCTGCCGCTGCCTTCACTACCACAAAACACCCTGAGCCCTGGAGAGGAGGATAGGTTGCCGGTGCCCGCCTGTGCAAGCGCGAGGCGCGTTACCACATGGACGGGAACTTTCTCCCCCGCTACCCGCTACCTGTTAGCAGCGACGTAACCGAGGACCGGAAAATGCTCGAAGAAGGCCAAAAAGCGCCCCCCTTCACCATGGATAGCGAGAACGGCGAGGTCAGCCTGAAGGACTATGCTGGGAAGACGCTGGTCCTCTACTTCTACCCCAAGGACGACACATCGGGCTGCACCAAGGAGGCGATCGGCTTCTCCGAGGCGCTGGACGAGTTCCGTGCCGCCGGGGCCGAGGTGCTAGGCGTCTCCAAGGACAAACCGGCCAAGCACGCCAAGTTCCGCGAGAAGCACGACCTCACCGTGCCCCTCGCCTCCGACGAGGAGGGCGAGGTTATCGAGGCCTACGGCTCCTGGGTCGAGAAGAGCATGTACGGCAAGAAGTATATGGGCATCGACCGCTCGACCTTCCTGATCGACAAGGGCGGTGTGGTGAGAAAGATCTGGCGCAAGGTGCGGGTGCCGAAGCATGTCGAGACGGTGCTCGAAGAGGTCAGGGCACTGAACGCCTGATGGCTTCCTGGGACGAGCTTGCCGAGCGGGTGCTTCTGACCGCCGACGCACGCGAGAAGGCGGCGATGGCGGAAGAGCTGCTCGGCGAGAGCCGTCCCGAGGAGCTGGCTTCGCCGCCCTCCAGGCTGCCGCCGGCCCGTCCTGCAAGGCCCGATCGGCCCCACCTCGTGCCGCCGCGGGAGGTAGCCAAGCGCGGTCTCGGCAAGCCCGAGGGCCGGGCGGCGCTCCTCCACGCGCTCGCCCATATCGAGCTCAACGCCGTGGACCTCGCCGCGGACATGGCGCTCCGCTTCGCCGGTGAGGTGCCGGAGGGCCTACGTGCCGAGTTCGTCGGCGACTGGTTCCAGGTGATGGGGGAAGAAGGGCTTCACTTCCGCCTGCTCGAAGAGAGGCTTCGCGAGTACGGTAGCCGTTACGGCGCCCTGCCCGCCCATGACGGGCTGTGGCAGGCAGCGATCAAGACCTCGGACAGCCTGCTCGCCCGGCTCGCCGTGGCGCCCCTGATCCTGGAGGCGCGCGGCCTCGACGTGACGCCGGGGATGGCACGAAAGCTGTGTGGGGTGGGTGATGGAAGATCGGCAGACATTCTCGACGTCATCTACCGCGACGAGATCGGCCACGTTCGCACTGGAGCGAAGTGGTTCCGTCTCATTTGCCGAGAATTGGGACACGATCCTGCGGAAAGCTTTCACATTTGTGTGACGACGTACCATCCGCAGGGTGCTACCCCTCCTTTCAACGGCCCAGGCCGGGCGCAAGCCGACCTGCCTAGGGACTGGTACGAGGGCGTAGCGTCCCGAGACTGCCGCAGTTCCGCCTGAAAAACGGCGGATCGGGGTTCTAAGGGGTGAGAGTATGGGGGGCGGTTGCCCAGGGGGCTGCAAAGTCCCGATCGCGGTTAATATTTTTTCGATCGCGGTTTCGTAATGTAACAAGACGTGCCAAGGTTCGTGCCAGTATCACAGCGCCTCGGCAGGGCAACGTAGCGGAAGCGGTGTTGGCAGGTTCTGCCAAGGCGGCGTGTTAGTCAGGGACGGTATGGGCAAGGACAAAGGCAGGTTTGGCAGGTTGCTCGGGCACCTGTTTCGCGAACGCCAGATCTATCACCGCTCCGACGGGGTCGTTCACTTCATCAAGCTGAGCTCGAACACTCAGGTTGTGTTCGCCTCGATCCTGTTCGGCGCTCTCCTGTGGGTCGCCTACGCCTCGGTCAACGTCGTCTTCAAAGAGCAGATCATCGTCGCCAAGGACGAGCAGCGCCGGGACGAGCAGTCCGCCTATCGCCGCCGCCTCCAGAACTCCGAGCGCGCCTATGAAGAGGTCAGCTCCCTCAACTTCATCTACAGCCGCGAGTTCGAGCTGGCTCTTAAGAAGCTTGAGGGTCAACACAACGCCCTTCGCTCCCTGGTCGAGAACAAGAGCGTTCTGGACCAGGAGATGCGCTCCCTGGCTGAGACCCTCTCCGCGGTGGGTGCCCCCAACGGCCAGAAGCTGCGCGGTTCGAACCGCATCATGATCGATCCCGTCGGCCGAGAGCCGACGCCGCGCCAGTCCCGCGTCTCGGCCCTGCGCAAGGAAGCGCTTGAGAGCGTCATCGACCGCGAGATCGCCGAGGGCATCGAGAACGAGGTCCTCTCCGACATGCGCCGCAAGACGGCGCGCCTCTCCGCCAACCAGGTGGTGGTGCTCGCCGCCATGGAGGAGAAGATGGAGCGCACCATCCGCGAGCTCGATCAGATCCTCCGCTACACCGGCCCCGGCGGCTACCTTATTCCCGAGGCCGACGAGGAGATGGGCCGTCAGGTGCTGGCCTCCGCCAGGGGCGAGGAGGCCGAGTATGAGGGCCAGGGCGGCCCCTACATCCCCGCCTTCGATGAGGGCGAGCTGCCCTTTGGCGGTGACACCTATTTCGAGACCGCCGGCCGCGTCGAGCGCAAGATGACCGAGCTCGCGGCGCTGGCCGGGATGGTCCGCCAGGTGCCAATCGGCGCGCCGGTGCTCAACCGCCACCGCCAGACCTCTGGCTACGGTTTCCGCTGGGATCCGATCAAGCGCAACCGCCGTGTACGTCACAGGGGGCTCGATTTCGCCGCACCGCGCCGTACACCGATCGTCGCCACGGCTCCTGGCCGGGTGGTGCGCGCAGGGGTGCGCGGCGCCTACGGCAATCTCGTCGAGATCGACCATGGTAACGGATTCCGTACGCGGTACGCACATTTGGACAGGATCAACACACGCGTTGGTAAAGTGGTTGGGCTAAACGAGGTCATAGGGCTGATGGGGACCACCGGACGTTCTACTGGTACGCACCTCCACTACGAGGTTCTTTACAAGGGCAGACAGGTCGACCCGAAGCGGTTTATTGAGGCAGGACGGTATGTTTTCGAAAGCTAAACGCGACAAGAGTGACGAACGTCAGGTTCCGGAGTTCGAGGAGCCGAAGGTGATGGCAGCCGATCCCGGCATGAGCCGCAGGGCTGACGCCAAAAGCTCCGCACGCGCCAAACCGGTGCGCTCGGGTCCTTCGGGTGTCCCCTCGCTGATCTCGGCGGACATGGTCATCCGCGGCGAGATCCGCTCGGAAGGCGAGGTCCAGTTCGACGGCGAGATCGAGGGCGACATCTACGCCAAGGGCCTCGTCGTCGGCGAAGGTGCCACGGTACGCGGCGAGATCATGGCCGAGAAGGTCAAGGTGGCCGGCACCGTCGAGGGCCGCGTCCGCGCGACACGCGTCGAGCTGACGGCCTCCTCCATGGTCAAGGGCGACGTGATCCACACCGCCCTGATGATCGAGGCCGGTGCGCGCTTCGAAGGCTCCTGCCGCCACTCGGACGATCCGATGAGCGAGCAGGCAGTGAACGCGGCGGCTGCCGAGCTTCCCGCCCCGACCCCGGAGCGTGTGCTGAGCAACCACCCCGCCCCCAACGCACCGCGCGAGCGTGAGGCCAAGCTGCGCGAAGCGGCCCCCATCCGCCGCGACGCCTCCGCCGCGCCGAAGGTCGAGACGCTGCAGCCGATGCAGCAGGGCCAGAAGCAGGCTGCCAAGGCGAACCTTCGCTAGGCTGAGGGTTATAAAGAGTTACGGAGACGGCGTCCCTTGGGGCGCCGTTTTTGTTTTGAAGAGGTCTGGAACGTCATCCCGGAAAGCCGAAGGCTTATCCGGGACCCATGGACCAGCCGTTCTCTCTGCTTGATCCGGCGGGTCCATGGGTCCGTCGACCCGCGCTGCGGCTCAACCTCCGCTTCGCTACGGCCGGGATGACGACCAAGGGGAACTTACCCCGCCGCGAACGGATCCACCGTCCTGAAGCTCGGCGGCGTGCCCTCCGCTAGGCCGTAGCCGATCGCCCTGGCCGAGCCGCCGACGGACTGAAGCCGCCACTCGATCAGGTACTCCGCGCCCGGATCGCCGTCGAAATCGGCGGTGCCCACATGCACGAACTCGCCGCGCAGGTCACTGTCCTCTATGCTCCAGATCAGCGGGCTCTCACTCTCGATGACGATGACCGCGTCCGCATCGAACACCGCCTCGCCGAGGCTAGGCAGCTCTGCGCGGGGAATGACCGAGAAGAGGCCCTGCCCCGGCGGCGGGCCTTCGGCGGGCTGGGCGCGCCCGGCCATCAGCACCAGGCCGCAGACGCGGGCGAGCTGGGCCTCGCGCGCCATGTCGCCCCCCGTCTTCGCGCCGTAGCCCGCCCGGCGGAGCTCGGCGAAGCGCTGGCAATCGGTGGCTTCGTCCTCGGTGCCGTCTTCGCCGGAGATCAGGGTGAGCGTCCGGTTCGGCATGGCCTCGGCGCGGAAGAGGCCTTGCACCTGACCCGCCACCGCCTCGGCTTCCGCGCAGCCGTCACCGCCGAGAACCGCAGGGGAGCAGAAACGCATCGAGGTTTCAGCGCTGGCTTCCGTCATCTCAGGCCGGACCACGGGGGCCTCGGTCAGCACCTCGCGCTCTTCGGCGATGACGTCGCTGGCCTCCGGCACCTCGTCATCGCCTCCGAAGAAGAGCGTTCCGGCCACCGCCAGCACGCCGACCGCACCGGCGGCGGCCCCTGCTTTCGTCTTCGTCCCCGTCATAGAAGTCCCAGCTCCGCTAGTTCGGCCCTGATGGGCAGGTCGTCCTCCGCCGCCTCGTGATCGAGGTCAGGCGGCGCCTCCTCCGGCTTGAGGTAGCGCCAGCCCTGGAAGGGCTTACGGGCTACCGGACGGACCGGGATGAGGGAAGGTTCCAGGACGATCCTGCACTTGGTGCCGCTCTTCGTCTTCACCGCCACGAGGTCTTTGATGACCTGGCGTGCCTGCACCGAGCCCTGGATCACCCAGTAGATCGAGCCGCCTGCCTTCAGCTCCTCCGCCCGTTTGGGAAACATCCGGGTGGTGTGCGAGGGGCCTTTCTTGCCGAAATAGCTTTGCTGCCAAGCGCCAAGGTTCGCGACCGATTGGGTCCCGACGCTCAGCTTGATGAGATGGACGGACGGAGCGCTCAGCGCCCGCGCACCCGGCCGAGCTCCTTCGCCCGTGCCTTTTTCAGGCTGTGCCGGGCGGCGCGCTTGGCGACGATGTAGAGGGTGAAGTAGGTTAGGCCGAGACCGGAGGCGAGAAGCCAGATGGGCAGGTCCGCCATGACCGGCGAGAGAAGACCGGGGGTGATCCCCAGCATCCCCGCCGTGTCCGGCGCGTAGGTGTCTAGCGCCATGGCGCCCGCAAAGAGGGTCAGCGCGAGGGCCAGCACCGCGCCGAGCACCGCACCGATGGTCACGCCGATATCCTCGCGCTCCTCGGCCTTGGCGATGATCATCTTGGAAGGATCGCCCATCAAAGCGTGGCTGGCGGCGTAGAGGGCGGAGAGCCTGCCCTCGATCTCCTCCTCGGTCAGCGCTCGGCCCTTGTCGCGGCGGTAGCTGTCGAAATCGACCAGCGGCGCATGGGTCACTTCGGAGGGAGCCAGGAACTGGCCGTCGCACTCCTCCGCCGGAGAGACTTCGGAGGTGGGGATGACCAGCTCGGCATCGGTGGGCATGAGAAAGAGCGACTTCTCAGCCGCCCGCCTGCGCACGAGGCCGTCGAGCTTCATCAGCTTGCCGTCGACCCGCGCCTTGGTCCAACGCTCGAAGGCCTCCGCCGCGCCGAGCTTGTCGCCTGCGTTGAGCTTGGAGAGCACGGTGGAGCGCTTGAAGTTCTCCGCGCCGATATTGAAGACGAAGGAGACGAGCGCGTCGTGCTCGTTCTGGTTCAGGGGCGTGCGCACCGAATCGCGGATCAGCGTCTCGATCGGGGTGACGTCCCGCATGAGCAGGTTCGTCGCCTCGCGCTGGCTGACCTGGGGCATGGGCGAGGTGGTGTGGTGGCCGTAGCCTACCACGAACCCGCCGCCGCGACGCTCATCGGCGCGCGGGCTGGCGGTGAAGCCCTCATAAGCCTTGATCAGATTGAGACCCGTGTCTCCGGTCTGCATCACGCCCCCGCATTCGGTCCTGCCTCCCCTCGGGCGAGGGGCACCAACGGGCACCCTAGCCCAAAGGAAGGCTTCTGTTAACCTCCCGTCATTCGTTTTGGGAGGGGGCTGCGCAGATTTAAGGTTTCGGGGCGACGTTGGGACCGCGCTCGTTGGCTTTTCGTAGCAGGAAGGTGCCGACTACCTCCTCGTCATCCCGGCCGAAGCGTCAGCGAGGAGCCGGGACCCGTGGACCCACCGGATCAAGCAGAGAGAACGGCTGGTCCATGGGTCCCTGATAAGCCTGGCGGCTTTCCGGGATGACAGAGGATGGGAAACGACGCTTCGTCTTCAGATTTCAACCAAAGCCATCGAGGCAATCAAACGAACCGCACCGTGGGAATGTCGAGCCTCTCCGCCAGCGCCGCGATGTCGCCTCTGAGCGTGGAGCGCTGGCCTTCGGTGAGCAGCCTGCCGATCTCCTCTTCGACCAAGGCGAGGTTCACCCGGCCCACCATGCGCTTGATCGGCAGGACGGCGCTGGCAGGCACGGAGACGCGCCTGAAACCGATCCCCAAGAGGCAGAGCGCCATGAGCGGATCGGCCCCCTGCTCGCCGCAATAGCTGAGCATGGTCCCCTCCTTGTTCGCCGAGCGGGCGATGTGGCGGAGGAAGGTGAGAAAACCGCGGCTGATATAGTCGTAACGGCCCGAGACCATCTCGCTCTCGCGGTCGGCGGCGAAGAAGAACTGGGCGAGGTCGTTGCCGCCGACGGAGAGGAAGTCCGCCTGCCGCGCGAGCTGCGAGGTGCACCAGGCGGCGGACGGGATCTCGATCATCGCCCCAACTTCGAGCCTGCTCGGCACGGGCTCGCCGAGCCGTTCGGTGCGAGCGATCTCCTTGTCGATCAGCTCACGCGCCTGTTCGAACTCGCGCGGCGTGGTGACGAGGGGGAGGAGGATGCTGAGGGGCGTGCCTTTGGCCGCAGCGATCAGGGCACGGAGCTGCATGCGCAAGAGACCCTCGCGGTCCATCGCCATGCGGAGGCCGCGCCAGCCCATGGCCGGGTTCGCCTCGAGCGGCCCGCGCATATAGTCCGCGCGCTTGTCCGAGCCGATATCGGCGGTCCTGAAGACCACCCTCGCGCCGCCCGCCGCCTCGATCACCTCGCGGTAGCTCTCGGTCTGTTCACGGACGGTAGGGAGCTGTTTGCCAATCAGGAACTGAAGCTCGGTACGGAAAAGCCCCACGCCCGAAGCGCCGACCTCGTCGATGAGCGGCATGTCGAGGGCGAGGCCCGCATTCATCTCGATGGCGATGGGAACGCCGTCGGCGGTGACGGCGGGTCCGTCCCGGTACTGCTGGAACTCTGCCAACCGTTCGGAGCGGATGCGGACCTTTTCCTGGAAGTTCTCCACCGCCTCGCTGGCTGGCCGTAGGAAGACCTCGCCGGTGCCGCCGTCGAGGAGCACGGTGTCCCCCTGCTCCGCCCGGTCGATGAGGCGCCCGAGACCGGACACCATTGGCACGCGGAGGGACCTCGCCACGACGGCTGCGTGGGAGTTGGAGGAGGCCTCGGCCAGCACCAGCCCAGCCAGCTTGCGCCGGTTGAGCTCCAAGAGCTCGGCAGGACCTAGGGTTTCGGCGAAGACAATGGCGTTGTCGGGCAGCTCGCGCCTGTCCTTCTCGCCGCTCAGCACCCTAAGGAGGCGGCGGGAGAGGTCGTCGAGATCGTGCATCCGCTCGCGCAGGTAAGGGTCGGCGGCCGCCCTCATCTGGTTGCGGTTCTCCTTCTGCACCTGCTCGACAGCGGCCTCGGCCGTCAGCCCGCCGAGGATCTTCTCCTCGAGCCGCCTCGCCCAGCCGCGATCGTAGGCGAAGAGGCGGTAGACCTCGAGCACCTCGCGGCTGATCTGGTTGAAGGCGTCGTTGCGCGCCATCATATCGTCGACGGACTTCTGCAGATCGCTGAGGCCTTCGGTAAGGCGCCGCTTCTCCTCGGCCATGTTGGCCGCGAAGATCGACTTGCTGGTGCGGCGGGGCGTCAGGAGAAAGACCGTGCCCTGAACGACGCCGGGAATGATGGCGGTGCCCTGCTCGTATTCGGACTGGTGGACGAGCTCCTCCACCTCCGCCGCCTCGCGCTCGGAGAGGAGCTTGTCCGAGGAGATGATCTCGGCAAGGACGGTGGCGACGAGCTGCGCCGCCTCGATCTCGTCCTCGGCATAGGCGCGGCTGGTACGGTTCTGGACCGTCAGGACGCCGATCACCTTGCCTGAACGGACGATCGGCACGCCGAGAAAGGCGCTGAGGTCCTCCTCGCCCGTTTCGGGCCGGAAGGAGAAGTCCGGGTGGAGCTTCGCCTTGCGCAGGTTGAGCGGCCTGCCCGTGCGCGCGACGAGACCAACAAGGCCCTCGTTCCAGTTCATCTTGGTCAGATGCACCGCGCCCCGCTGCAGACCCTCTGTGGCGAAGAGCTCGAGCACGTCGCCAGGACGGCGCACATAGATCGAGCATACATCGGCCACCATGTTGCGGGCGATGGCCTCGACTAGATGGTCGAGCCTCGTCTGGGGATCGCTCTCCTCGGCCATCACCTCGCGGAGCTGGCGCAGCAGCACACGCGGGGTCGGTCCTATACGCGGGGTCACACTCATGAAGGGAATCTAGCCTGGAGTGCCCGAGAGCCCAAAGCCTTCGTGAAGCGCCCTGACCGCCAGCTCGGTGTAGTCCGCCTCGATCAGGACGGAAATCTTGATCTCGGAGGTCGAGATGTTCTCGATATTGATGCTGCGCTCGGCCAGGATCTCGAACATCTTCGCCGCCACACCCGCATGGGACTTCATGCCGATGCCGATGACCGAGACCTTGGCCACGTTCTGGTTGAAGTCGATATTGTCGAAGCCGATCGCGTCCTTCATCAGGGTCAGCTTCTCCTGGGCGCGGTGGAGGTCCTTCTCCGACAGGGTGAAGGACATGTTGGCCTGAGTGTTCTGACGCGCGGCGGACTGGACGATCATGTCCACGTTCACCCCGGCATCGGCGAGCAGCCTGAAGATCATGGCCGAGCGGCCAGGCGTGTCGGGGACGCCGAGAAGGCTGATCTTGGCCTCGCCGCGCGAGGGGACGACGGCGGTGACGACCTCGTGCTCCATCATGGCTTCTTCGGAGGTGATCAAGGTTCCGTCTCCTGTTTCTTCGGGTTCTCCCAAGGAGGAGAGCACACGCACCGGCACGCCGTAGGTCATGGCGAGGCCCACCGAGCGGGTCTGCAGCACCTTGGCCCCGACCGACGCCATCTCCAGCATCTCCTCATAGGCGAGCATGGGCTTGCGCTTGGCGTTCGGCACCATGCGGGGGTCCGTGGTGTAGACCCCGTCCACATCCGTATAGATGTCGCAGCGGGCCGCACCCAGGGCCGCTGCCAGGGCCACGGCGGTGGTGTCCGAGCCGCCCCGGCCCAGGGTGGAGATGCGCCCGTCCTTGGTCGCGCCCTGAAAGCCCGCGACCACAGCGATCTCTCCCCGCTCCATCGAGGCCATGAGGTGGTCCTGGGGCAGGTGCGCGATCCTGGCCGCGCCGTGCGCCTCGTCAGTGCGCAGCCCCGCCTGCCAGCCCTGGAAGCTGCGGGCGGCGTGGCCCTTGTGCCTCAGATGCAGCGCCAGAAGCCCCGCCGTGACCTGCTCACCGCTCGCCACCACGGCGTCGTAGTCGGGGTCGCGGCTGACATCGCCGCCGCCGAGGCGCTCGGTCAGCTCGACCAGGCGGTTGGTCTCCCCCGCCATGGCCGAGACGGTGACGCAGACCTTGAAGCCCTGCGCCTTCGCCGCCGCCACGTGGCGCGCCACCCGCTCGATGCGGTCTGGGTCGCCGACGGAGGTGCCGCCGAACTTCATGACGAGCACGTCGTCACGGCGGGGGGCGAGGCTGAGCGGGGCGACGGGCACGGATGGCTCCTATTGCGCTGCGGTAAGAACCTGCCAGGGGTAGCGGCGCGGGCAAAGTCCGACAAGTCCGCAGGCGACTGCTGATCTTGTGTAACCTTACGCTCGCACCGTTCGAAACTTGGCACGAGGAGACCTATCCATGCCCCAAGCTTCCCTATTCCGCCCCGACCGCAGGCTGTTCCTGGTAGGGAGCGCAGCCGGGCTCGCCGCGGCAGGCTCCGCCTCCGCCCATACGGCGGCCCAGCTCGGCAAGACGGTGGCGACGGAGAGTTTCGCTCGCCTCGAAGAGCTGGCCCCCGGCGTCTACGCTGTCGTCTCTACCCCCATCGGCAAGGATGGCAGCTTCCAGACCCAGACCGTCTGCAATGGCGGGCTGATCGTCGGTGAGGAGAAGATCGTCGCGGTGGACGCCTTCCTCCAGCCCGCAGGGGCCGCCTGGCTGCAGGGGGAGGCCAAGCGCCTAACCGGGCGGGACATCACCGATGTGGTCCTCACCCATTTCCACCCTGACCATTCGGGCGGCGTGGCCGGTTACTTCCGCGGCGGCGAGGGGCCGAACATCTACGCCACCGAGACCACCCGCCGGATCATCATCGACCGCCTCTCCGCCCCGCGCGAAGTGGAGGACTCCGCCTTTCTGCAGACCGGCATCATCCCGGTCCTGCCCACACGGATCATTCCCGACGATGCCGGCACGGCGAGCCTCGATCTGGGCGGGCGCAGCGTCACCCTCGACCTCAAGCGCGGCCACACCCCCAGCGACGTCGCCATCCATGTGGACGACGAGCCCGTGACCTTCGCAGGCGACCTCGTCTGGAAGGATTTCTTTCACAACTATGTCGACGCGATCCCCACTGAGCTGCGCCGCTCCGTAGGCGAACTGCTCGAAGACCGCTCACGGATGATCGTCACGGGGCATGGAAGCCTCGGTAAGGCGGACAGCTTCGGCGACTATACGGGCCTCCTCGACCATGTGGAGGAGCAGGCTAAGAAGGCCCATAAGAAGGGCATGGAGGTGAGCGCTGCGGCTAAGGAGTTCTCCGTGCCAAAGAAGCTGGGTGAGTGGCGGCTGTTCAGCCCGAGTTATTATGAGACGGCATTTCAGGCTTGGTATAGGGAGCTTGGTTGAGCAGCGCGAACTACCTCTCCCGCGTGCGGGAGAGGTCGAAATCTATCTGATTTCGGGTGAGGGCTTCGGCGAAGCCGTACGCCGGCACTCGAAAAGAAGGCGAGCGCTTAGAACCCCCTCACCCTCGATCCCTCTCCCGCAAGCGGGAGAGGGAGGCGGTACAGGCGAACCTAGCTCCTAACCCCTCCCCGCCTCGATATCAGCAATCAGCCGTACCAACCCTTCCCCCAGGGATACCTGCGGTGTGAACCCATAGAGCGGCGCTTCGGTGGCGATCTTGTCCTGCTCGATCCTGGCGAGCTGCGCCGTGCCGAGGGGCAGCTTCAGCCCCGCCGCCTCGGCAATCCTCACCGCCGTTCGAAGCGGCGAAAGGGGCACACGGAGGAGCCTCCCCTCCCCCTGGCCCGCCGCCTTGAGAACCGCGGTGAACAGACCTTCCGTGCTGACCACGTCGCCGCCGCCGATGGAGAACGGACCCGCAGCATAAGGCCCTGTGACCGCCTGAGCCGCGGTTCTGGCCAGATCCAGCACGAAGACCGGCTGCTGCAGCGCCCTGCCCTCACCAGGGCATGGCAGAAAGCCGTAATCCTTGGCGAACCGCACGAGCCGCGAGAGATTACCGTCGCCCCGGTGACCGTAGATCATCGTAGGCCGCAGGATCACGACTTCCGCGTCCACTCCCGCCAGTTCCTCCTCCGCCCGCGCCAGCGCCCGGTAGACCGGGCTATCCCGGTCGATGCCCACATTGTTCGAGGAGAAGACCACGATACGCCGCACGCCCTCCTCGGCCAGCCACCGAGCCGCCTGGGCCGAGACGGTCAGGATCGGCACCAGAAGGGCTGCGTCCAGCCCCCTGGCCGCCGTCCGCACGGCGTGCTCGTCGGTGAGGTCGAGGCGTAGGTCGGGCACCTTGAACGCCCGCCCTCTGGCGGCGCGCACCACCTTGCAGCCGTGCCGCTCCAACCCTTCCGCCGCGTAGTGTCCCAGAACGCTGGAGGTGCCGCTGACCAGAACCCTCAACGCCGATCCGCCGCGTTGCTTGGTCCCGCCTTCCGCACTAGCTCTCCACCTTCAGACCAGGGAGCCATCAGGTGAGCAGCACGACCATCGACCCCGAGGAAGTGGACAAGTTCGAGCGCATCGCCGCCGAATGGTGGGACCCGCTGGGTAAGTTCAAGCCGCTGCACAAGTTCAATCCGGTCCGTCTGGGGCTCATCCGCGACGAGCTCTGCCGACACTTTGGCCGTGACCGCTTCGCAAAGAAACCGCTGGAGGGGCTGAAACTGCTCGATATAGGCTGCGGCGGGGGCCTGGTGAGCGAGCCCATGGCACGCCTCGGCGCCGAAGTCACCGGCATCGACGCGGCCGAGGGCAATGTGAAGACGGCGAAGCTCCATGCCAAGCAGTCGCGGCTCACCATCGACTACCGCCACACCACTGCCGAGGAGCTGGCTTTGTCCGAGGCAGGCAGCTTCGACGCCGTCCTCAACTTGGAAGTGGTCGAGCATGTGGCCGATGTGGAGCTGTTCCTTGGCACCTCCGCAAAGCTCCTAGAGCCCGGCGGCATGATGGCCCTCGCCACCCTCAACCGCACCGTCAAGGCGGCGGCCACGGCGGTGTTCGCGGCAGAGTACATCCTTCGTTGGCTGCCCAGGGGCACCCACGACCCGCGCAAGTTCATCAAGCCGTCGGAAGCGAAGAAGCACCTCATAGCGGCAGGGCTCGAAGTCCGCTCCGAACACGGACTGACCTATCTGCCCCTCCTCGACGGCTGGCGCGTGGGCAGCGATATGAGCGTCAACTACATGCTGTTCGCGGTGAAGCCGTAGGGCGGAACGCGAAGCTTTCCGCCTTGCAACGCTGGTGCGTATGAGCGGCGGATGGCTGCGCAATCCGCCCTACCGCGTGGCAGCGAAGGGGGTGGCCACACGGATCTCCCATCCCCTGTCCGTATAAAGAATGCCAGCGGCGGGGTGGTTGCCTTCGGGTCGCAGGGCGATGAGGAGGGCAGCGCACTTCCCTCTATCGACAGACTCGTCGGCACTCCTCAGTACGACGATGGCAGCGCTTCGGCAGGCCGAGCGAAGCTGCGACCGGTCGGTGAGGACCCAGAGCTCACCTCCCCTACGTAGGGGGTGCCTGCAGATACCGGCTGTACACGTAGCAAAGCTCTGCTGCTCGTTGATGTTTGGGTGTTTGCCCAAGGCCTGCAGCCAGCTTTCGGCGCTGAACTTGTCTCGGCGCTTCGATAAGAGCGCCAGGGAGGCGTCGCCGTCGGTCCTTACACCGACATTGCGCAGGTCGCGCGAGAGGAACACCTCGGGCACTTCCGCCATCCGGCTCAGCGGCATAGCCAGGATCACCAGGAACAGACCCGCCGCCCGCCACGGCGCCTTCAGTAGGGTCAAGGTCAGCATACCGCATGCCGCCACGGCCAGACCGAGAGGGTCGAGCTGGGGCACTGTCCGCACGGCACCTGGGAGAGAGGAGGTCCACTCGGCGATGCTCAGCACCAGGCCGATCCCCTTCCCCACCAGGATGAGCACCGGGCCGTCGAGCCCGAGGGGCATCAGAAAGAGGGAGGTCACCAGAGCAGGCATCACCGCCAGGGTCACGATGGGCATGGCCAGCATGTTGCCTAGAAGGCCAAAGACGGCGATGCGGCCGAAGTGATAGGCGGCGAAGGGGCCTGTGGCGGCACCCGCGAGGAGGCTCGTCAGGAACAGACCTCCAAGGAAAGCTGACGCCTTCGTCAGTGGGCCTCCGGTCCCTATTCTCGGCCAGCGCTCTTCGATGGCGGCGAAGGCGGCGATCAGCGTGACCACAGCGGCAAACGACATCTGGAAGCCGGGCGCGAAGACCGCTTCTGGCCTGAGGAAGAGAATGATGAGCGCCGCCGCCGCCGCGTTGCGCAAGGAGACGGCTCTGCGGTCGAGGAGGATGGCGACGCAGGCGACCCCTGCCATGATGAACGCCCGCTGCGCCGACCAAGCTCCGCCGGAAAGGACGAGGTAGAAGAGGCCCGCCGAGAGGGCGCACCCGGCGGCCAGTTTCTTGATCGGCAGGCTGAGCGTCAGCCGCTCGGACCGCGACAGAAGCCAGCGCGAGGAGAAGAAGATGAAGCCGCAGACCAGCCCCATATGGAGGCCCGAGATCGCGAGCAGGTGCGCGAGGCCCGCATCGCGAAGCGCGTCCACCACATCCTCAGGTATACGCTCCCGCTTGCCGGTCACGAGGGCGGCGGCCACGGCCCCTTCCCTGCCGCCGATACGGCCCTCGACCCGTTCGGCGATACGCTCGCGCAGCGCTTCGGCATCGGTTCTCCACGAGCCTCCTCCCCTGCCCAGGACCTCCGGCGGCGTGAAGGAGTAGCCAGCCCCGCCGATCCGCTCGAAGAACATCTGCCGCGAGAAATCGTAGCTACCCGGATGGGTCGGCCCTGGCGGCGGGGCCAGGCTCGCCCGCAGGCGGACGGTGTCGCCGGGCTCTTCTTCACCGGGGGCACCCCGCCAACTGATCCGTACGCGGGCAGGAGTGTCTTTGCGCGACAGCCCCTCGATCTCGGCGACATCGATGGTGTAGCGGCGGTCTCTCTCACGCAGCTCGACCTCGCCCAAGGTCCCGGTGACGGTGACCGGAGGCAGCCCGCTCGGGATGACCGGCGCCGCGACCACAGCCAGCCTGACCGCCAGAAGCAGGACGCCCGCCGCGACCAGGGCCAGACAGCGGAGCATGTAGCTCAGCCGCTCGTGACCTCGGCGGGCCAGGACGAACCCAGCGACTATCGAACTGGCAAGGAGCGCCGCCGGACCCGCGATCCCCACCCGCCACAGATCACCGAGAAGAATGCCCGCCCCCAGGAGCACCGGGGCGAAGACGAAGAGGCGCTGGCTCTCCTGGTCGGCGTAGGCGCTGGCCCTGTCGCGCGTGTCCTGCCATAGGAGCCGCCAGAAGGCGCGCCGCTGCCAGGCCGTGCCCTGCCAAAACCCAGGGCCTGCCGCCCGCCTGCCTGTGAAGGAGCCAGTCATGTCCGGCGAGACTAAACCGATCGTCACCCGTTTCGCACCCTCGCCGACCGGTTATCTGCACATTGGCGGAGCGAGGACGGCGCTCTTCAACTGGCTTCTTGCACGCGGGGCGGGGGCGCCGGAAGGCTCGAAGTTCCTGCTGCGGATCGAGGACACCGACCGTGCGCGGCACAATGAGGAGGCCGTGCAGGCCATCCTGGACGGGCTTACTTGGCTGGGCCTCGACTGGGACGGCGAGCCGATCAGCCAGCACGCCCGCGCCGAGCGGCACCGGGAGGTGGCCGAGGAGCTCCTCGCCAAGGGCAAGGCCTATCGCTGCTGGCTGGCCGGTGACGAGCTCGATGCCGCGAGAGCCGAGGCTCGCGAGAAGAACGTGCGCTTCACCAGCCCTTATAGAGACGGCGGCGAGGGGGAAGGCCCCTACTCCGTGCGCCTCAGGGCACCCATCGAGGGGGAGACCGTGGTGCGCGACGCGGTGCAGGGTGAGGTGCGCTTTCCCAACGCGGTCTCCGACGACACGGTAATCCTGCGCTCGGACGGCACGCCCACCTATATGCTCGCCGTGGTGGCGGACGACCACGATATGGGCGTCACCCATGTGGTCAGGGGCGACGACCACCTCAACAACACGCCCAAGCAGCAGCATATCTACGAGGCGATGGGCTGGGATGTGCCCGTCTTCGCCCATGTGCCGCTGATCCACGGCGCGGACGGCAAGAAGCTCTCCAAACGCCACGGCGCTCTCGGTGTCGAGGCCTATCGCGACGAAGGATACCTGCCCGAGGGGCTGATGAACGGGCTTCTCAAGCTCGGCTTCGCCCATGGCGACGAGGAGGTGATCCCGGAGCCCCGTGCGAAGGAAGTCTTCTCCCTCGGCGGTATCGGCAAGGCCCCTGCGCGCCTCGATCCTGAGAAGATGGCGTCGCTGAACGCGCACTATATCGGTGAGCTCAGCGAGGAGGACTTGGTGAGCCGCAGCGTGCCGTTTCTCTCCGCCGAGCCCACCGCCGAGCAGCGCGCAGCCCTGGTCCGGGGGGCGCCCTTCCTCAAGCCGCGCATGAAGCTGCTTTCCGACATTGCCGGCGCCGCGGCCTTCCTGCTCCTGCAGCGCCCCTTCGAGATCACCGGCAAGCCGGGCAAACCCCTGCGCAAGGAGGGTTCGGCTAAGATCCTCGGCGACCTCGGCGAAACCCTAGCAGCCGTGGAGGACTGGTCCGCCGCCACCCTCGACCTCGCCGTGCAGACCTACGCGGAGACGAACGGTCTTGGCTTCGGCCAGGTCGGCCCGCCCCTGCGCGCGGCCCTGACCGCCGGTAACCCCGCCCCCACTCTGGGCGAAACACTCTATGCGCTGGGACGCGAGGAGAGCCTCGCACGTATGGAGGACGCCCGCGCAATTGCTGGTTGAACGCAGTGCGACCATCCTACGGCACGGCCAACCTTGCAGTTCTGAAAACCGGCCTTATTGTCGCGCTGCACAAAAGGGGCGTGGTTTAGGCGCCCCTCACCCCCACGGCGGAAGGCAATCCTGCCGAAAGCGCCGCGCGAGGAGACATATTATGGAAAGCAAGATCAAGGACGCGGGCAGCGCCACCATCGAGGAGCACGAGTTCCCGGTCTATTCCGGCACCCACGGCAACGATGTCATCGACATTCGCAAGCTGACCGCCCAGACGGGCAAGTTCACCTTCGACCCCGGCTATACCTCCACGGCTTCCTGCGAGAGCCAGATCACCTTCATCGACGGCGGCGAGGGCACGCTCCTCTATCGCGGCTACCCGATCGAGCAGCTCGCCGAGAACACCGACTTCATCGAGACGGCGTACCTCCTTCTCGAAGGAGAGCTCCCCACCAGCGAGCAGTGTGCGGAGTTCCGCAACAACATCACCTACCACACCATGGTACACGAGCACTTCAATAAGTTCTTCGACGGCTTCCGCCGCGATGCGCACCCCATGGCCATCATGTGCGGCGCGGTGGGTGCTCTGTCCGCGTTCTATCACGACTCGACCGATATCAACGATCCGCAGGCCCGCAAAGTGGCGGTCCATCGCATGATCGCCAAGATGCCGACCATCGCGGCCATGGCCTACAAATACACCGTAGGCCAACCTTTCGTGTACCCTCGAAACGATCTGGGCTATACGGAGAACTTCCTCAACATGTGCTTCTCGGTGCCCGCCGAGGACTACGAGATCAACAAGACCCTGGCCGACGCGCTGGACAAGATCTTCATCTTGCACATGGACCACGAGCAGAACGCCTCGACCTCCACGGTGCGCCTCGCGGGTTCCTCGGGCGCCAACCCCTTCGCCTGCATCGCGGCGGGCATTGCCTGCCTCTGGGGCCCGGCTCACGGCGGCGCCAACGAGGCGGCGCTCAACATGCTGATGGAGATCGGCTCGGTCGACAAGATCCCCGAATATATCGGACGCGCCAAGGACAAGTCCGACCCCTTCCGCCTGATGGGCTTCGGTCACCGGGTCTATAAGAACTACGATCCGCGTGCGAAGGTCATGCAGAAGGCCAGCCACGAGGTGCTCGACGCCGTCGGCATCTCCGACCCGCTGCTCGACGTCGCCAAGGAGCTGGAGCGCATTGCCCTCGAGGACGAGTACTTCGTCGAGAAGAAGCTTTACCCGAACATCGACTTCTATTCCGGCATCACGCTTCGCGCGATGGGCTTCCCGCCGTCCATGTTCACCCCCCTCTTCGCCCTAGCCCGCACGGTGGGCTGGATCGCCCAGTGGCGCGAGATGCTGGAGGACCCCAACCAGAAGATCGGCCGCCCGCGCCAGATCTATACCGGCGCCGCCAAGCGCGACTTCGTGCCGATGAACCAGCGCTAGGTATACGGACGAGACACTGCAGGAAGGGCGAGCCATCGGTCCGCCCTTTTGCTATGGGGCGCCATGCCCCATCCCATCCTCCCCACCATCGGCATCGTCGCAGGCTCGAGCCACGCCATCACCGGCCCCTTCTACGACATGGTCAACGAGGCCGTCCGTAGGCGGCTCGGCGGTAAGGAGATCGCCGAGACCCTGATCGCGGGCATGAACTACGGCCGACTGGTCGCCATGATCGAGGCGGGGGACTGGGAGGGCATCGAGGACTATGTCTCCTCCAAGGTCGACAGCCTCTGCGCCGGCGGGGCGGAGTTGATCGTCGGCACCTCGAACACCATGCACGAGGTCATGCCGAAGGTGATGGAGGGGCGCGGCGTGCCCTACCTGCCGATCACCGACCCCTTATGCGCAGCGATCGAGGCCTCGGGGCTGGAGCGCATTGCCCTCTTCGGCACCATGACGACCATGTCCGGCGGCAGGGTCATGCAGGAGGTCCAAGAGCGGACCGGCGTCGCAGTTCTGGTACCCACCGACGCCGAGAAGGAAGAGATCAGCCGCGTTATCTATGAGGAGCTGGTGGAGAGCTTTTTCCTCCCCGCCTCGAAACAGCGCTACTTAGAGATCGCCCGGCGCCTGGCCCGCGAGGATGGCGCCGAGGGCCTCATCCTGGGCTGCACCGAGATCGTCCTTCTGATCGACCAACCGGACCTGCCCGAGATGAAGGTCTTCGCCACCGCCCGCCTGCAAGCCGAAGCGGCTGCAGACTGGGCAGTGGGCCGGGTGGCATAAACCTCGGGTCTCCACGATGTTCGCTACGCCTATCTCTCCCTCTGGGAGAGATCGACATCTTCGATGTCGAGTGAGGGCGAGTGGTGAACTGAGCTGGGTACTCAGAAGGCCCTCACCCAAACCCGCCTTCGGCAAGGGTTTGACCTCTCCCGCAGGGAGAGGTGGGACGTCGGCGCCGTCTTGGAAGCTTCTGTTCCAAACCGTGGCCCCCCAGCCCCGCCCCTGCTAACCCTCCCCCCCATGCTTCACCGTCTCGCACAGCTCGCCCCCGCCGCCGCGCTTGTCTTCTCCGCCGCCCTCGCCCAGCCCGGCGCGGTGCCCGATCCCGCCAAGCTCGGCGAACGGCGGGAGGCGGCCACGGTCTATGTCAACGGCCCGGCCATGAAGGAGATGTTCGATCAGATGATGTCCGAAGAAGCCATTGCGGCGCAGCTCAGCATGGTCGCTCCCGGTGCCTTCCAGCAGGGCCAGCTCGACGCCATGACCGGCGTTCTGCGGGAGGAGTTCAATGCCATTCTGCCGGAGATGCGGGCGATCATGATCGAGACCGCTGCCGAGACCTTCACCCTGGCCGAGCTCGAAGCGGCCAACGCCTTCTACCTGACGCCCGCCGGGCGCGGCATGATGGCGAAGACCAAGGACTTCCAGGTCAAGACCTTCCCTGCCTTGGCTCCTGTCATGCAGAAGCTGCAGCAGCGCATCGTGGCGCGTGCGGAGGAGCTGATGGCGCAGGAGTGACCAACCCTGCGAAAAGCCACATCGGCAAGCGGGTTGAGCATCCTATATGGTCCGGTGATGACCGACGCCCCAGCCGCCACCATCGAGACCCACGCCTCCATCGCCGAGATAGGCCGGAAGGATTGGGACCAGCTCGCCAACCCTGAGGGCGAGCCCTATAACCCCTTCATCGCCTTCGACTTTCTGGATGTGATGGAGCGTTCCGGCTCGGCCCGTGCGGAGACCGGCTGGCAGCCCGCGCATCTGACCCTGAAGACGGGGGGTGAGCTTCGCGGGGTGATGCCCGCCTATCTCAAGGGTCACAGCCAGGGCGAGTACCTCTTCGACCACGCCTTCGCCGATGCCTGGGCCAGGGCCGGGGGTCGCTACTATCCCAAGCTCCTCTCCGCTGTGCCCTTCACCCCCGCCACCGGGCGCCGGGTGCTCGCACCCTCTACGGAAGATCGTAGGCTGCTCCTTGCAGGATATGCTCAGCTAGCGGAGCGGATGGGCGTGTCGGGCGCCAACATCAACTTCCTCAGTGAGGAAGAAGGAGCGCTGGCCGAGAGCCTAGGCTATGCCTTGCGCTTCGGCGAGCAGTTCCACTTCGAGGATGAGGGTTTCGGCGACTGGGAGGGCTTTCTCGCCGCCCTCTCCTCCCGCAAGCGCAAGGACCTGCGCAAGGAGCGCGCAAGCGTCGCAGAGAGCGACCTCACCATCGAGTGGATCACAGGCAGCGATATCGAAGAGCGCCATCTCGATGCCTTCTGGTGGTTCTACCAGGACACCGGAGCCAGGAAATGGGGCAGCCCCTACCTCACCCGCTCGGCCTTCGAAATGCTGGCCGAGCGCCTGGCGGATAGGCTGCTCTTCATCCTGGCACGGAGGGGTGAGGAGTATGTGGCAGGCGCCATGAACATGATCGGCGGCGACACGCTCTATGGCCGCTATTGGGGCTGCACGGAGCATATCCCCTTCCTTCATTTCGAGCTCTGCTACTATCAGGCCATCGACTACGCCCTCGCGCACGGCCTCACCCGTGTCGAGGCGGGCGCCCAGGGCGAGCACAAAGTGGCACGAGGCTACAAGCCCGTGGCCGTCCGCTCGGTGCACAAGATGACCGACCCCCGCTTCCACGAAGCGGTCGCTGATTATGTCGAGCGGGAGCGCGAGGCGGTCGGCCAGGAGATCGCCTTCATGGCGGAGCATACGCCCTTCAGGAAGACCCCGTGATCGAGATCGCCCGCTTCCTCGACCCCACCGAGGCACGCGTCTCGCTAGGCTTTCTTCGGTCCCAGGGCCTCGATGTGAAGCTTGCCGACGAGCACGCCCTCGACGCCATGACCGATAGCTGGATCGCCATGGGCGGCTACCGGCTTCTGGCGGCGGAGGAGGACGCGGCTCAAGCCAGGCTTCTTCTGCGTCCCCATCAGAGCAAGCGGCCGGGCACGGTCTGCCCGAACTGCGGCAGCGAGCGTGTGCGTCGGCCGAGGCGGTGGGGTTTCCACCTTCTTCGCACTGCTCTAATAGGCGGAACCCCGCCGCCCGCCGCTTCCGGCAAGCTGAAATGTCAGGCGTGCGGAGAACTGTTCGAGGACCCCGATGAGCCTTAACCAGAGCTATGACGACGACAACGTCTTCGCCAAGATCATCAGGGGCGAGCTGCCCAAGGTGACGGTGCACGAGGACGACCACATCCTCATCTTCATGGACGTCTTTCCGCAGTCGGAAGGTCACATGCTGGTCATCAGCAAGATGGCCAAGTCCGTCAACATCACCGACATCGACCCGGAGGAGCTGTCGCGCCTCATCGGCGGTGTGCAGCTCGCCAGCCAGGCGGCGGTGAAGGCGCTGGATCCGGATGGTATTCGCGTGGTGCAGTTCAACGGCGAGCCCGCCGGGCAGACGGTGTTTCACACCCACTTCCACGTCATTCCCGTCTACAAGGACCAGGGCATGAAACCGCACGGTGCGGAAGCTGCGCCCACGGACAGACTGGAAGCCATGGCGGAGAGGATCAGAAATGGTCTCTCCTAGTCTTCAGGGTAGGAACGTTCTCGTCACCGGTGCCAGCCGCGGGATCGGCTACGCAGCGGCGGTGGAGGCAGCCCGGCGCGGCGCCCATGTGATCGCCCTCGCTCGCACCGTGTCCGGTCTCGAGAAGCTGGACGACGAGGTCAAGAGCGCGGGCGGAAGCGTCTCGCTGCTGCCCGCCGACCTCACCGACGAGGCCTCCCTCACCCGCCTTCCGGCTGCGTTGGAGCAGCGCTTCGAGCGGCTGGACGCGCTGGTTCTGAACGCAGGGCTTCTGGGTCCGCTCACCTCCATCGCCGATCTTCAGGGTAAGGAGTGGCACGAGACCTTCACCACCAACCTTCACGCGAACCTTGCCCTTCTCAAGCTGCTCGACCCGCTTCTTCAGCGGTCGGAAGGCGCGCGCGTGGTGGGGGTGACGAGCCGGGCGGCCAGGGTCATCAAGCCGTTCTGGGGCGCCTATGCCGCGTCCAAGGCTGCGTTCGACGCGCTGATCCAGACCTATGCCGCCGAGCAGCAGGGCGGCCTCCGGGCGAACCTCCTCGACCCAGGGCCGACGGCGACCTCGATGCGCAAGGAAGCGATGCCGGGAGAAGACCCGTCCACCATTACTCCGCCGGACGTGGTCGGTGCACGGATCGCCGATATGCTGGAGCCTGGATTCGATGCCCAGGGCGAAACGGTGGCGGTGCCTAGGCCGGAGGGGAAGTAGCCCCCTCCTCCCCTTCAGCGAAGCTGACGGAGGGGAGGTTGAACTAGCGAAGGCGCTTCTGGAAAGTCCCACTCCGCCCTTCGGGCACCTCCCCCTGGTAGGGGGAGGAAGAGGAGCGTTACTGCGCTGCCAGATGCAGCGGCGTGTTCTCTTCACGGGCGAGTTTGCACATGGCCCAGAGCTCATCCAGCGCATCGACCAGATGCGCGATGTGTTCTTCCGTATGCAACGGGGTCGGTGAGAAGCGGAGGCGCTCCGTACCGCGAGGGACCGTGGGGTAGTTGATCGGCTGAACGTAGACGCCGTACTCGTGCAGGAGCCGGTCCGAGATGCCCTTGCAGTGGACCGGGTCGCCGACCAGCAGCGGCACAATGTGGCTCTCACTCTCCATCACTGGCAGGCCGCGTTCCGTTAGGGCCGCCTTGAGCTGCGCGGCGCGCTTCTGGTGCAGTGCTCGAAGCTCCTGGCCTTCTTTCAGTGCACGAACGGAAGCCAAAGCGCCTGCGACCAGCACGGGTGAAAGCGCCGTGGTGAAGATGAAGCTCGATGCGAAGGAGCGCACCGCATCGACCAGCACGGCGTCGCCGGCGATATAGCCGCCCATGACCCCGATAGCCTTGCCGAGGGTGCCCTCGACGATGTCGATCTCACCTAGAAGCCCGTCGCGCTCGGCCACGCCGCCGCCCTGCTCGCCGTAGAGGCCGACGCCGTGGACCTCGTCGAGATAGGTGAGCGCGCCGTATTTCTTGGCGACGGCCGCGATCTCGCCGATGGGGGCGATGTCGCCGTCCATGGAGTAGACGCTTTCGAAGGCGACGATCTTCGGCTGGTCCTCGGGAAGCGCGGCCAGCAGCTCTTCGAGGTGGGCGACATCATTGTGGCGCCAGATGAGCTTCTCGCAGCGCCCGCCCTTGATGCCCTGTATCATGGAGGCGTGGTTGAGTTCGTCCGACAGGATGACCACGCCGGGCAGCAATCTGGCGAGGGTCGAGAGCGTCGCCTCGTTGCCGATATAGCCCGAGGTGAAGAGAAGCGCGGCCTCCTTCTGATGAAGGCTGGCCAGCTCCTGCTCTAAAAGAACGTGGTAGTGGGTGGTGCCGGCGATGTTGCGCGTGCCGCCCGCCCCCGCGCCTACATGCTTTAGAGCGCCGTGCATCGCCTCCAACACTCGCGGGTCCTGACCCATGCCGAGATAGTCGTTGGAGCACCAGACGGTGATCTCCTTGGTGGAGCCGTCTTCCAGGTGCACGGTCGCAGCGGGAAAGCGCCCGCACTGGCGCTCCAGATCGGCGAAGACGCGGTAGCGACCTTCCCGGTGAACGGCGCCAAGGGCGTTCTCAAAGGCGGATTGGTAGTCGAAACTCATGGTGTCGCCCCGCTAGCACGCTCTTCTATGGGAGGACATAAGGAATGTCCCGCACGGTTAGCAGGGATTGGGACGAAAGAGCGCGGTTCATCTCCCCTTCAGGGGAGGTGGGCCCTTAGCGGCCGGAGGGGAGTAGCAACTAGCGAGGTGCTGTTTGACGGTCCCCCTCCGCCCTTCGGGCACCTCCCCCTACGAGGGGGAGGAACTTAGAGCTGAAACCGGATCTGGTCGGCCCAGAAGCGTTCGAGACGCTCGAGGGTCACGTTGGTGGTGTCCATCATGTCGCCGGAGACGTCGCCGACCTTCTCGAGGCTGGTGAGGTGGCGGTCGAAGAGACCGGCGATCTTGTCGCGGATCTCGAAGCCTGCGCGGGTCAGGGAGACGCGCACCGAGCGGCGGTCCCGCTCGGAGCGGGCGTGGGAGATGTAGCCCGCCTCGACCAGCTTCTTGAGGTTGTAGCTGACATTCGAGCCGAGATAGTGGCCGCGGCTGCGAAGCTCCCCGGCGGTCAGCTCGGCATCGCCGATATTGAACAGGAGCAGCGCCTGGACCGCGTTGATGTCGGTCTGGTCCTCGCGCTCCAGCTCGTCCTTGATGACGTCGAGGAGCTGCCGGTGAAGGCGCTCGATCAAGGTCAGTGTCCGCAGATAGATGGAGGCGATGTCGCCTTCTTCAGCGGTGTGGTTCAAAATCCTGGCCGTCGCTTGGTTGGTCATCGTCTTGCTTTGCTGCTTAGAAGGGTCACTCATCCTGCCTCGCCACATTAGCCCCATCTAGGTGAAGAATCTGCCAACAGGGTACAATCTGAGGCATTTCCCCGGCGGGAGCCATTCACTTACAAGGGGTAAAAATGACAAAATTTTACGCTTCCTACCCGGAAGGCCGCCCCCGCCGCCTACGCCGGACGGCCGGTATGAGGGCGCTGGTGCGCGAGACCAGCCTCGAGCCCCGGCACCTGATCCAGGCGGTGATCCTGCGGGAGGAAGCGGACCCTTCCGAGGTGAAAGCCTTGGACGGCGTGAAGAGGATGACGCCTGCGGAAGCGGCGGAGGCCGCCGTTCGAGCCCGAGACTTAGGCCTCGGTGGGCTGGCGCTCTTTCCCTACACCAAGACATCGGACCGGGATGCCTCCGGCTCATTGGCCTTCGATGAGGGCAACCTGATGGGACGGGCGGCACAGGCCATCAAGGAGGCCGCTCCGGAAATGGTCATCATCGGCGATGTCGCCCTCGATCCCTACACGGACCACGGCCATGACGGGCTGATGGGTGAGGACGGGACGATCCTCAACGACCCCACCATCGAGGCGCTGTGCCGCCAAGCCCTGGCCCTGGCGAGGTGCGGCTTCGACATGGTGGCGCCTTCCGACATGATGGACGGCCGTGTGGGCCGGATCAGGAAGGCGCTGGACGGGGAGGCTTTCGAGGACACCGGCATCCTCTCCTACGCGGTGAAGTACGCCAGCGTGTTCTACGGCCCCTACCGCGACGCCGTGGGCAGCCGGGGGGCGCTGAAGGGCGACAAGCGGACCTACCAGATGGACCCGGCCAATGCGCTCGAAGGCCTGAAGGAGGCGGCGCTCGACATCTCCGAGGGCGCGGACATGGTGATGGTGAAGCCGGGTCTGCCCTATCTCGACATGATCACGAGGGTGAAAGACAAGTTCGGCGCCCCCACCGTCGCCTTCCAGGTCTCCGGCGAGTACGCCATGCTGAAAGAGGCTAGTAAGGCGGGGGCCTTCGACTTTCAGTCCGCCATGATGGAAGCACTGATCTGCTTCCGGCGTGCGGGGGCGGATGCGGTCATCACCTATGCGGCGGAGGAGATGGCGGGGCTTTTGTAGGGCGGAACGCGAAGCTTTCCGCCTCGCAGGCGCCGGTCCGTTGAACGGCGGATGGCTTCGCAATCCGCCCTACTGGTCAGTCCGTGATGACCGGGCCCTGGCTGTAGCCCCTGCCTACATACACCAACGGCGCGGCTTCGCGGCTGTCGAAATGGACGATCTCGCCTATCAGCATGGTGTGGTCGCCGACGCGGAAGCGCTCGGCTAGGCGGCAGTCAAAGCCTGCGATGCGGCCTTCGAGAAGCGGCGCGCCGGTGGCGAAGCGCTCACCCTCCCCTTCCTGGAAGGCGTGGTTGTCGGGGGTGGCGAAGCGCTGGGACTGGGTCTCCTGGTCGGCGGCGAGGACGCTGACGGCGTAGTGGTCGGCGTTCAGGAAGGCCCCGGCCACGCTGGTGCGGTCATCGAGGCACCAGGAGACGAGCGCGGGCTCCAGGCTTACCGAGGTGAAGCTGTTGACGGTGATGCCCAGCGCCCGGCCGGACGGGTCCAGGCAGCTCACCACGGTCACCCCGGTGGTGTAGCGGGCGAAGGCGTTCTTGAGCGGACGGAAAGGATCGGACACAGTTTCAGGGCCGTAAGGGAAGCCGTGGGCGCTGTCTACGCGGGATTTGGGGGTGTCTCGCTAAAGAGTGGCATGGAAAACTAGCGCCTCCCTCTCCCGCTTGCGGGGTTGGGCGTATACGACCAACGGACCGAGGGTTAAGGGGGCTATGCGCGCAGGTCAGCTTCTCAGGCTTTACGGCTTCGCCGATCCCCTCACCCGAAATCAGATAGATTTCGACCTCTCCCGCAGGCGGGAGAGGTGAGACACGCCACGCCCTCCCGCTAGGAACGCGAGCGAAGCGAAAGCGAAGTCGAGCCGGCGCTCAAGTAGCGAGCGCGAGCGAGCGGTAGCGCCCAGCAAATAACTCAACCCGCGTTGCGCAGCATCGCGGGTTGAGGCAAACCTCGACGTTCTGTCATGTCGCCCACCCCCCAAGCGGGCGAGACGCTTCGGAGCTCTATCGCCAGTGGGTATGGAGGAAGTTCTTCAGCAGTGGGCGATGTGGTACGTGCTGGTGGTGATCGCCGGGGCGGTGATCGCCTATGCCGCCGACAAGTTCTCCATCGAGCTCGTCTCCGGCGCGGTGCTGAGCGCCTTGATCGTTCCCTTCGCGCTCGACCCCTACCGCCAGGCGGAGACGGGGGAGATCCTCCTCGACCCGACGAGCCTGCTGATGGGTTTCGCGAGCCCCGCCCTCTTCGCTATTCTAGGCCTGCTGATCGTCGGCCAGGGCATGTACCAGTCCGGCGCTTTGGAGTATCCCACCCGCGTGCTGGTCAGCGCCTATGAGCGCTTCAAGGGCCTCGCCGTGGTGGCGATCTTCGCCTTCATCATGGTGGTTTCGGCGTTCCTGAACAACACGCCGGTGGTGGTGATGTTCGTGCCGATCATCGGGGCCATCGCGGCCCAGGGCGGCATCTCGAGCTCGAAGATGATGATGCCGCTCTCCTTCCTGTCGATCCTCGGCGGCATGTGCACCACGATCGGCTCCTCCACCAACCTTCTGGCCGTCGAGGCCTTCAGGGTCGCGGGCGGCGAGACGCTGAGCTTCTTCTCGCTGATGCCCATGGGCCTTGTCATGGTGGCGGTAGGTTCGGCTTACCTTCTGGTCGCCTCGCGCTTTCTCCTGCCCAACCGGGACGGGCCCAACGAGCTAGCCGAGCCGGACGGGCGGCAGTTCGTGGCGCAGATCACGGTGGATCGCGGCAACCCGCTGATCGGCGCCTCGCCCAAGGCAGGCATGTTCGACCAGCTCCCGGACATCACCGTGCGCATGATCCAGCGCCGGGACGAGGTGATCCTGCCGCCCTTCGACGACACCGTCCTGCGCCTTGGCGACAAAGTCATCGTGGCGGGCACGAGGACGACCCTCACCAACCTTCTCCGCAAGAGGCCCGAGATCCTCAACAGCTTCATGAGCGAGGTGGAGGTCTTGGAGGGCGCTTCGGGCGAGCTGACCATGGTGGAGGCGGTGGTGGCCCCCGGCTCCCGCGTCATCGGCCGCTCGATCAACCAGATCCGCTTCCGCTTCCAGACCAACTGCGTCATCGTCGGTCTGCAGCGGCGCAGCCGCATGATCCGCACCGAGGTGGCCTCGATCCGGCTCGAGGCCGGGGATGTGCTGCTGATCCTCGGCGACCGCTCGGACGTGCAGGCCCTGCGCGGCGACCGCGACATCATCATGCTCGAGAAGTCGATGCAGGAGATTCAGGACCCCGCCCATGCGCGCTACGCGGCGATGATCTTTGTGGGGGTGGTGGCCTCGGCCTCGACGGGTTTCCTGCCGATTGCTGTCGCGGCGCTGGCGGGCGCCATGCTGATGGTCGCCACCGGATGCCTCAACGTGCGCCAGGCAAGCCGCGCCGTGGACAGGCGGGTCTACCTCCTCGTCGGCGTGGCGCTTGCGCTGGGTGTGGCGCTGGAGAGAACCGGCGGGGCGAACTACCTCGCCTCTTTCATCGTGCCCCTGGCGGAGACAGGCGGGGTCACCCTCCTCATCGCGGTCCTGTTCGGGATCACGGCAATCCTCACCAACCTTCTCAGCAACAACGCCACCGCCGTCCTCCTGACGCCCATCGCCGTCAGCTCGGCCCAGGCGGCGGGGATCGAGCCTGCGGTGCTGGTGCTCACCATCATCTACGCGGCCAACTGCTCCTTCGCGACGCCGGTCGCCTACCAGACAAACCTCCTCGTCATGGGTCCGGGCCACTACCGTTTCAGGGACTTCATCACCGTCGGCGTGCCGCTGACCGTGCTTTTGTGGCTGGTCTACACGCTGGTGGCGCCGGTCTACTTCAAGGCAGCAGGCCTTCTTTGATCGCCCGGCGGCTTGCCAGGCGTTACCAACCGATTCATCTTAAGAGGCTCAGGCGGTAGGGCTTTCTCATCCCCCGTCTGCTAGTGGCCCGGCCGGGGCGCGGATGAGCGGGAAGAGAGCGGCATGAACAACTTCTTCCTGGGTCAACGCTCGGAGTTCTACGTCACCGCCGAGACCCCCTGCCCCTATCTCGAGGGCAAGCGCGAGAAGAAGATCTTCACCTTTCTCGGCGGCGATCAGGCGCCCATCATCAACGCGACCCTGTCCAAGCGGGGCTTCCGGCGCTCGCAGAACATCGCCTACCTGCCCGCCTGCGACGGCTGCAGCGCCTGCCGCGCGGTGAGGGTTGTCGCCGATGGCTTCGGCGAGGACCGCTTCAAGCGGACCATCCGCCGGAACCGCGACCTCAAGCGCGTGATGCGCCCGGCCAAGGTCACCACTGAGCAGTTCTCCGTCCTGCGCGGCTATCTCGACCACCGCCACGAGGGCGGCGGCATGGCCGAGATGACAGTGCTCGACTACCAGCAGATGGTCGAGCAGACCCCGGTGGACACCTTCATCCTGGAGTACCGCGACGAAGGGGGAAGGCTCATTGCCTGCGCCCTTTCGGACCGGCTCGAGGACGGGCTCTCCATGGTCTACAGCTTCTTCGAACCCGAGGAGGAGAAGCGCTCGCTCGGCACGTTCATGATCGCCGACCATGTCCGCTTCGCCCGAGAACTAGGGCTGCCTTACGTCTACTTGGGCTACTGGGTGAAAGGCTCGCCCAAGATGGACTACAAGGCGAAGTTCCAACCCCTGGAGGTCCTCAGCCGCGAGGGCTGGGTGCCGCTCCAGGCTTGAGGAAGGCTACCGCCCCGGACGCGGGTTGCGGGATACGAATTGTATCGTCCGCTTGTTGTCGTAGAGTTGCTGCAACCACTTGCCGTAGTCCCCGAGCTCCTTGTCACCAGGGTAGAGTTCGTAGTTCGCGTCCCCCACCGGCTCTTTGAGGAGACTGGCACTCGCCGACCCGAGGGCTTGATAGAGAACGCCCCTGACTTCCTCGAAGGCCCTGTCGCTTTTTATTCCGAAGCGCCAACTCAGCCAGCCGTGGATGATAAGGAACCCGCCCGCACATGCGGTGATCACCGGAAGCGCCACCGCGATGGCGACGAAACCAGGCTCCCGAACGTCATAGGCCGAGACCAGTGGGACCACGACGCAGCTCATTCCGAGAAGCAGCGTCAGAAGGACCATTGTAAGAAAGTTTATGCCGCGCCGAGCGTCCTTTGCGTCCGCGAGCTTCCGTCGCAACACGACCGCTTCGCCCTCCATCCCTCTGGTTAGGCTGCGGTATAGACGGGTCAGTAGAACGAACCGCACCACGCCTGCTGGTGCCCTGGCGGCATCTTCGGTCCGGGCATCGCTCGCCGCCAGCGACCTCCTCCTACCAACTTCATGGACGACTTTGTCTCGGCAGAGCTGTCGGAGATCTGCCACGAAGCTGCGCCTGACGGCCTCTCCGGCATCGTCTGACCACAGCTTCTGCAGTACCACACGTGCACCAAGGAGGGCCAAGACGCTACAGATTAGCATACCCAAGGCGGTCTCGGCCCCAGGATAAGGTTCCATCTCTGCATAGGCGCGATAGGCGAAGGCAAGTCCGGGAACCAGAGCAAGTAGCATCGTCCCTGCGGCAATGGCGACGGGATAGGTGTTGGTGTACCGATACAGTCGCTTTCGCAGCGGCTCTAGAACGCTCGATCTCATCTGACTGCGAAAGAGTTCGACCTCCTTCTGCGCTAGCCCGTCGAGCGTCTTCTCGTTGAAAGCCTGGATATCAAGCTCATCGAGTCTCTCAAGATACGAGCTCGACCCAGTCACCTTCTGCCCCACCAATGCCCCCAGAAATTTCACTGCGCATTATGAGGATCATCGCAACACCACGCGCGGTCAACCGCTAAGCTGATTAGGCCAGAACGAAAGAGGCCGCCTCGAGGGCGGCCTCTTCTCATCTGTGAGTCGCCGAGCGCTAGGCGCTCTGGTCGCGCTTCTCTTCTTTGTTCTCGGCGAAGACCTGGAGCGGTTTGCCGCGGCCTTCCACGACCTCCTCGTTGACCACGATCTCCTCGACGCCCTCCATGGTGGGCAGGTCGAACATAGTGTCGAGGAGGATGCCCTCCATGATGGAGCGGAGGCCACGGGCGCCGGTCTTGCGGGTGATGGCCTTGCGGGCCACCGCCTTGAGCGCGTCGTCGGTGAAGCTGAGCTCGGTGTTCTCCATCTCGAAGAGGCGCTGGTACTGCTTGACCAGGGCGTTCTTCGGGCTGGTGAGGATCTGCACCAGCGCGTCCTCGTCCAGATCCTCGAGGGTCGCGATGACCGGCAGACGACCGATGAACTCGGGGATCAGGCCGAACTTGAGGAGGTCCTCAGGCTCGACGGCACGCAGCACCTCGCCGATGCGCTTGTCGTCCTCGACGGCCTTCACCTCGGCGCCGAAGCCGATCGAGGCCCCCTCGCCGCGGTTCTGGATCACCTTGTCGAGGCCGGCGAAAGCGCCGCCCACGATGAAGAGGATGTTGGTCGTGTCGACCTGCAGGAACTCCTGCTGCGGATGCTTGCGGCCCCCTTGCGGCGGCACGGAGGCGACCGTGCCCTCCATGATCTTCAGAAGCGCCTGCTGCACGCCCTCGCCCGACACGTCGCGGGTGATGGAGGGGTTGTCCGACTTGCGGCTGATCTTGTCGATCTCGTCGATATAGACGATGCCGCGCTGGGCACGCTCGACATTATAGTCCGCCGCCTGGAGCAGCTTGAGGACGATGTTCTCGACGTCCTCACCCACATAGCCCGCCTCGGTCAGGGTGGTGGCGTCGGCCATGGTGAAGGGCACGTCGAGGATGCGCGCCAGGGTCTGGGCCAGAAGCGTCTTACCCGAGCCGGTGGGGCCGACTAGCAGGATGTTCGACTTGGCGAGCTCTACATCGGAGTTCTTCTGGGCGTGGTTGAGGCGCTTGAAGTGGTTATGCACGGCGACCGCGAGCACGCGCTTGGCGAAGCTCTGCCCGATCACGTAGTCGTCCAAGACCTGGTGGATGTGCTGGGGTGAGGGGACGCCGTCGCCGGTCTTGACCAGCGAGGACTTCGACTCCTCACGGATGATGTCCATGCAGAGCTCGACGCACTCGTCGCAGATAAAGACGGTCGGCCCGGCGATGAGCTTCCTCACCTCGTGCTGCGACTTCCCGCAGAACGAGCAGTAGAGGGTGTTCTTGCCGTCGCCGCCGCTGCCCGTCGGTCCGCTGCCGCCTTTATTGCTGACTTTACTCATCGCATCACTCCTCGTGACGTTGCCTGCTCTCAGGCAACGCTGCCACCGCCCCGTGACTACGGCGCTTGCCGATCAGGCGCAGCCTGCCCCGTTTTAGGACGCTGCGCAATCACACCAAACCGCAAGCTAGGCGGGACAGGTTGATTTGGCGTTGCAGAACCGGGGCCAAGCGCCCCAATCCTGTCAATATTACTTCGCGTCGCCCGACTCTTCGGTTGCAAGACGCTTGTCGAAGACCTGGTCGATCAGGCCGAAATCGAGCGCCTGCTGGGGCGTCATGAAGTGGTCGCGGTCGAGCGTGCGCTCGATCGTCTCGTAGTCCTGGCCGGTATGCTCGACATAGATCTCGTTGAGCCGGCGTTTCGTTTCGAGAATGTCCTTGGCGTGGCGCTCGATGTCCGAGGCCTGACCCTGGAAGCCCGCCGAGGGCTGGTGCACCATGATCCGGCTGTTGGGCAGCGAGAAGCGCTTGCCCTTGTCACCCGCCGTCAGGAGCAGCGAGCCCATGGAAGCGGCCATGCCGATGCAGATGGTGGAGACCGCCGGGCGGATATACTTCATCGTGTCATAGATCGCGAGGCCCGAGGTGACCTGCCCGCCGGGGCTGTTGATATAGAAGGCGATGTCCTTCTTCGGGTTGTCGGCCTCCAGGAACAGAAGCTGCGCCACCAGAAGCGTCGAGACCTGGTCGTGCACGGGGCCGGAGAGAAAGACGATCCGCTCTTTGAGGAGGCGCGAGTAGATGTCGAAGCTGCGCTCGCCGCGGCTGGTCTGCTCGATCACCATCGGGATCAGCGTGTTCATGGTGAGATCGTGCGGGTCGCGTTCGGACATCAATGGCTCCGGTCAGGGGAAGGGCGTTTGTCTGGGACAAGCGCAGGTAGAAGGTGAGAGCCGTCGTGACAAGCGCACGGTTAATGCCCGGTGAAGCGCCTGCGGACGGGAGGGTCATGGGGAGAGATAACCCTCCCGTGACCCTCTTCAACGGGGGGAAAGGATTACCAAGGCGTGAAGCTTGGCACGTCCCTTGCGAGGGCTGCGGCATCGTCAACAGCCGCAAGGGGACACCATGCGCATTCTCAAGAACGCTGCGGCTGCCGCCGTGATCGCCGCCGCCACCCTCACCACCGGCGCCAGCGCCAACGTCATCGTCGATCTCGACAAGCAGGGGTCGAGCACCTTCGGCAGCCCCGCCTGGAAGAAGAACGTCACCATCACCACCGATGGCCAGTCCAAGCGCGTCGCCGCTGGCCTCTTCCGCCTCACCGACGGCGTCGATCAGGTGCTCGCCTTCTGCATCGAGCCGGAGACCTTCCTGAACCTGGGCGAGGATTTCGACACCACCGACACCTCCGGTGACTGGTCCGACAGCTGGGGCGAGATCGTGTCCCTGTTCGAGACGTCCTACGAGTTCGTGGTCGATGCCCGCACCGCCGCCGGTTTCCAGGTGGCCCTTTGGGAAATCGTCGTCGAGGACGACAACAACTACGACCTCTCCGCCGGTGACTTCAGCGTCAGCGCTGGCAGCGGCGTGCTGAACGCCGCCAACCAGTTCCTCGCCATGATCGGCCAGCAGGGCACGGGCGCGTACAACTTCACCACCTTCGCCAATAGCGGCCAGGACCTGATCACCGCCGAAACGCCGATCCCGGCGGCGGCGCTGCTCTTCGCCCCGGCCCTCGGCGCGCTCGCCATGCGCAAGCGCAAGACGGCTTAGGTCACTTCAGGCCGGGCAGACCGTCGATGCTTTCGGCGTTCTTGGCCCGGCGCTTCTGCCACCACTCGTCCTCGGGGTCCTTGACGGCCCAGCGGGCGAGCTGGTCGCGTTCGCCCTCATAGCTGTAGAAGGGCACGCCCCAGCCGCAGCTATCGGCGATGCGGGTGACGTCGATCTCGACGACGTTCCGTGCACGCTCGATGTTCGGGAACGGCTTCATGGCATCGCCGAAGCCCTCCTCGTCATGCTGGATGACCCGGCCCTGACCGTAGAGGCGCAGGATGTTGGCAGGCCCCTCGAAGGCGCAGAACATGATGGTGATGCGTCCGTTCTGCCTGAGATGCGCCACCGTCTCGATGCCCGAGCCGCCAAGGTCCGCGTAGGCGACCTTGTTCGGCCCTAGGATCGCGAAGGCATCGTAGCCCTTGGGCGAGAGGTTGACGTGGCCGCCCTCCCCCGACGGCGCGGTCGCGACGAAGAACATCTTCTGCTTACCGATGAAGGCTTCGATCCGCTCGTCGATGGCGTCGTAGGTCTTGCCCATGGCTCACCTCATCCCTTGCGCAGCCGGTAGGTCTCCGCTTCGCCGGGGAAGCGGCGCCCGCGCACTTCCTCCGCATACTTTTCCGCTGCCTCTTCGATGACGCTCTTCATATCGCCGTAGCGGCGCACGAATTTCGGGGTCCAGTCGAAGAGCCCCAGCATGTCCGGGGTGACGAGGATCTGCCCGTCGCAGGCCGCCGAGGCGCCGATGCCGATGGTCGGGCAGGCCACCTTGCGCGTGATCTCCGCGGCGAGCTCCTCGTCCGTGCCCTCGATGACCATAGCGAAGGCCCCTGCTTCGGCGCTGGCCTCGGCTTCTTCCAGGACGCGGGCGCGCTCTTCCTCTGTGCGGCCCTTGGCCTTGAAGCCGCCATCCACCAGCGCCGCCTGCGGACGAAGGCCCACATGGGCCATGACAGGGATGCCTCGCTCCGTCAGAAAGCGGACGGTCTCGGCGGCATAGGTGCCGCTCTCGATCTTCACCGCGCCGCAGCCTGTCTCCTGCACCACGCGCGAGGCGTTGGCGAAGGCCTCTTCGCGCGAGGCCTCGTAGCTGCCGAAGGGCAGGTCCACGACCACCAGCGCCCGGTCCGCGCCGCGCATGACGGCCTGGCCGTGGAGAATCATCATCTCCAAGCTCACGCCCACGGTGGAGGGCATTCCGTGCACCACCATACCGAGGCTGTCACCCACCAGAAGCACATCGCAATGGGGGTCGAGAAGCTTCGCCGTCGGCGCATCATAGGCGGTCAAACAGACCAGCGGCTCTCCCCCCTTCCGGGAGCGGACGGAGGCGGCGGTGGCCTTCTTCGCGGCAGTCTGCGCGGACACCGGCGCTACTCCGCCACCGGCTTGAGCGCGTCGGCTTCGGCGCGGGTGAAGCCGAGAAAGTCGCGCACGGAGGAGATGAGGAGGTGCTCGTTCAGGGTCTCTCCGTTCACGGACGTCACGACCCAGAGCTGGCGGATGAGATCGGCCTGCTCTTCCTTGGGAAGTCCCTTCACCGCCGCCGCGAAAGGAACGAAGCTCATGCTCTTCTCGACCTCGGCGTCCGCCTCCTGACGAAGGGCCGTGGCCTCGGGGTTGCCAATCATGAAGAGCTTCATGAGCGCCGCCGTCACGGCGTCCTGCTCGACCAGCGTGTAGCGCCCGTCTCGGTGAGCCGCGGCCACGAGAAGCCCGGACGCTCCCTGCTGGGGCGTATAGGCGGTGGGGTGGGTCTCGCCGTCACCGTCGCCGGGGAAGAGCCATTCCGAGAGCTGACGAAGCACCATCCTTCAGTCCTCCTTGAACTGAGTGAGGGACCAGACGTCCAGGCTTAGCTCTTCGAGCTTCGCCCGGCCGGGCAGGCCTTCGAGCTCCACCACGAAGGCGGCGGAGAGGACTTCGCCCCCCGCCTCGCGGATCAGTTCGGCGGTCGCCCGCGCCGTGCCTCCGGTGGCGAGAAGGTCGTCGAGCAGCAGCACCTTGGCGCCCGCGGGCAGCGCGTCCTTGTGGATCTCCAGCGTGTCCTCGCCATACTCCAGCGCGTAGGACCGGCGCAGGGTCTCGCTGGGCAGCTTGCCCGCCTTGCGGACCGGCACGAAGGCGCATCCGAGGCGGTCGGCCACGGCAGCACCGAAGATGAAGCCCCTCGCCTCAATGCCTGCCACATGGGTCACGCCGCGGGACTTGAACGCCTCCGCCATGGCACCGCAGGTATGGGCGAAGGCTTCGGGGTTGCCCATCAGCGTGGTGAGGTCGCGAAAGACGATGCCGGGCTTGGGGTGATCGGGGATGGCCCTGATCGAGGCTTTGAGGTCCATGGTTCTGGTTCATCCGCCGGGCGGCAATCCGCCCGTGGCCTTCGCTGGAAATGACGGTAGAGGGTGGACCCCATGACGCCCCGCCTTGCAAGCCTCGCCGCTGGTCTTTTTCTCCTCGCCGCCTGCGCCGAGGACGCGCCGCCCACTCCCCTCACCGATGAAGAGCGCCTGACGCTGCCCCCGGACCTGGAGATGGGCCAGCGCCTCTTCCGCCAGTGCGGCGTCTGCCACGACGCCGAGGCCGGGCTGCCTCACCGGGTCGGGCCGAACCTCCATGGCGTGGTGGGAGCCGAGGCCGGACGGCACGCGGATTTCGCTTACTCAAGAGCGCTGCAGCGCAGCGAGCTGGTCTGGAATGAGGAGACGCTCTCCGCCTATCTAGAAGACCCCCGCGCGGTCATCCCTGGCGGGCGCATGGCCTATGGGGGCATGCCGAGCGAAGCGGATCGGCGCGATCTGATCGCTTATCTGAAGACGAAGGGGGAATAGGAGCGCAGTGCCTCCTCCCCTACAGGGGGGTAAGCGCAGCGGAGAAGTATGTTCGCAGAAGACCAACGCTGCCGCGGGAAGGCACCCGACCGGGTGCCCAAGCGGTATGGCTCGCCCCATCGGAGGCGCTGCGCGCCGTGAGATAGAAAAAATCCCATTTTCAGCCGCAAGGGCTGAAAATGGTGCGCGTACCAAGGATCGAACTTGGGACCCCTTCGATGTCAACGAAGTGCTCTACCGCTGAGCTATACGCGCGTTCCCCTTCGGGAGAGGCGGCATTAGCGAAAGGGTCTGCGCGGCTCAAGCCCTAACTTTGCGGTTTGTAGCGAATGAGGCCTTCCTGGGCGGTGGAGGCGACGAGGGTGCCGGAGCGGTCGAAGATGCGCCCGCGCGAGAAGCCTCTGGCTCCGCCGGACCAGCCCGAATCCATGGTGTAAAGAAGCCACTCTCCGACCTTCGGGGAGGCGTGGAACCAGACCGCGTGGTCGATCGAGGCCGAGCGCACGCCCTTCGTGGTCCAGTTCACGCCGTGGGGCAGCAGGGCCGTGCCGAGGAGCGCGAAGTCCGAAGCATAGGCGAGGACGGCGCGCCGGACGGCGTCTTCGCCGGGGGTGTCGGCGCCGAGCCTGAACCACAAATGCTGTTGCGGCTCGGCTTTGCGGCCTTGAAAGGCGTGGAGGGACGTCCGCCGCACCTCGATCCCCCGCCTGCGCGCCATGAAACGGCGGAAGGGCTCCGGCAGATGGGTGAGTTCCTCGGCGATCTCCGTGTCGGAGCGCAGCTCTTCGGGGCTGGGCACATCCGGCATGTCTTCCTGATGGGAGAGGCCTTCCTCGCGCAGGTGGAAGGAAGCGATCATGTTGAGGATCGTCTCGCCCCCCTGGCTCGCGACCACCCGGCGGTTGGAGAAGCTACCGCCGTCGCGGTCCCGTTCGACATGGTAGATGACCGGGTGAGCATCGTCGCCTGGGCGGACGAAATAGGCGTGGAGGGAGTGAGCCTGGCGGTCCTCGCTGACCGTGCCGTAAGCCGCCATCAGCGCCTGGGCCACCACCTGCCCGCCGAAGATCCGCCCCCTGGCCTCCGGGTCCTTCGCGCCGCGATAGAGGTCGCGGTCGATGGGTTCGAGGTCGAGCAGGGTCAGAAGCGACTGGGCAGGGCTGGTCATGCTGCTGCACTGCGGCAGATGCGCTAGGTTGGCAAGGTTTTGAGACCCCCTCCCCTTCAGCGAAGCTGACGAAGGGGAGTAGCAACAAAGGACTTCGCTAGCCGACAGTCCCCCTCCGCCCTTCGGGCACCTCCCCCTGGGAGGGGGAGGGAAGCGCAGCGTCTGAGCGACACACCCTTCGAGGCTCGGCGGTCGAACGGGAAGGCACCCGACCGGGTGCCCGAGCCGTATGGCTCGCCCCATCGGAGCGCCCACGGCGCGTGAGATCGAAGAGAAAACCATTTCGATCCGCTGGATCGAAATGGTGGTCGCGGCTGGGATCGAACCAGCGACCACTCGCGTGTGAAGCGAGTGCTCTACCGCTGAGCTACGCGACCAAGGCGGCGGCCCTTAGCGAGGGTGCTGCGCCCCCGCAAGGGATTAGTCGCGGCGGACGGCGCCCTCGTCGAAGGTTTTGCAGGTGTAGCCCGTGGAGGTCACCTTGGCGACGTTGCCCTGACCGCAGGCTTCGATGGCGAGGCGCGTGCGCTCGGCGAGCGAGGAGTTCTCCTCCCAGCCGTCGCTGCCCGCGTCGATGACGCAGCCCGACAGGACGAAGGCGGAAAGAAGGGCGGCGGGCAGTGCGATGCGTTTCATGGAAGACCCTGATGCTTGCTTACTGAGTAACGATAAGAACGCCCAAGGGGCCTTTCAAGAACGTAAGGCTGGGAAAATGGGTCTGGAAAGCCGACATCATTCCCAAGGCCCGATCCACTCAACACGCGGGAGATGGGTCCCACGGTCGAGCCGTGGGAAAGCGTCGATGGATACGCTCCAGCCTCTTATGAAAAATCCGACGCGCCACACTGCAGCGGGAAGGCACCCGACCGGGTGCCCGAGCCGTATGGCTCGCCCCCGCCGGAGGCGCTGCGCGCCGTGAGGTCAGTTAAGCCGCGATCAGCCGGTCCACCTCGTCCACGAGGTCGCGCAGGTGGAAGGGTTTAGAGAGCACTTTGGCTTCCTGGGGCGTTCGGTTGGCCGGGTTGAGGGCCACGGCGGCGAAGCCGGTGATGAACATGATCTTCATCGCCGGGTCGATATCCGCGGAGCGGCGAGCCAGCTCGATGCCGTCCATACCGGGCATGACGATGTCGGTCAGCAGCAGGTCGAACTCGCGAAGCTGCAGCTCGGCCAGGGCGTCGTCGCCCTGCCCCGCATCGACGACCACGTGGCCGGCCTTCTCGAGCGCGCGCTTGAGGAACGAGCGCATGGACTCGTCGTCTTCGGCCAGGAGAATGGCGGCCATCTTCATCGTCCTTCATTGTCGTTTTTGAACGCAACCAGACTACCCAATACGCCCTTAATGCGGCGTGAAGAGAGGTTGTCTTCGCGCGATCCTAATCGGACTTTTCGCCCCTCGCCAAGGGGTTTTCGATAGGCGATCTTGACGCTACGCTGCAGCTTGGTTGAGGTCGGGGTGGCATGGTCGCGCGAATCGTCAAGCAGAACTACCCCAGCCACGTGGTCGAGCGCCCCTCGAGCTGGCGGCACCCCTATCTCTTCTGCTGCCCCCACGCCGGACGGGACTATCCCAGACGCCTACTGAGCATGTCGCCGCTGCCGCTGGAGACCCTGCGCCGCTCCGAGGACGCCTATGTGGACCAGCTCATCCCCTCCTTCGCGAAGGAGCTGGTGCCCACGGTGCACGCGCATTTTCCAAGGCTCTTCGTCGATGTGAACCGCTCGCCGCGGGAGCTCGACCCAGGCCTCTTCAGCGGCCAGGTGGACCCAGGCCCCCTCACCCGTTCGAGCCGGGTCGTGGCCGGTTTCGGGGTGATCCCGAAGCTCGCCGCCGACGGCCGCTCCATCTACGGCTCGCGCCTGCCGAGCAGCGAGGCCAAGAGCCGTCTCAAGCAGTGCTTCCACCCCTATCATGACGACGTCTCGGCCCTTGCCGAGGAGGCGAGGGAGCGGTTCGGCCGTGTGCTGATCGTCGACTGGCACTCCATGCCCTCCTCCGCCGGTGGTCAGCAGAAGCTCGCCGACATCGTGCTCGGCGATCTCTTCGGTGCGTCCTGCAGCGAGGAGGACACGGGCCTCTGGGAGGACGCGTTCATGCGCGAGGGGTTCAAGGTCGCCCGCAACCAGCCCTATGCCGGGGGTTTCGTCGCCTCGAACTACGGCAAGCCGCGCGAGGGGATCGGGGTCCTGCAGATCGAGATCAACCGCGGGCTCTATATGAACGAGCGCCGGGTCGCCCGGAACGCGGGCTTTCAGACCACGGCGAGGCGGATCGAGCAGGTGGTGGACAGGGTGCTTCTCGCCTCGGCCCCAGGCGCCATCGCCGCGGAATAGATCTCGCGCTATCGCCGGAAAATCGAGCGTCAGCGTATCTATTGACTCCGCGTAGGATAAAACCCTTGCGGCCTCGAAAAGCGTCTGGCAGAAAGAGGAAAAAAGGACTGCGGCCGAAGCCGCAGCCAGTCTTAGGGAGGAAACGCCCGGAAGGGCATGTCGGCAGCGCCGACATCTCTTACATGCCACTCCGGGCCGTTTCTGTCCAGCTTTTTTTGCACCGCACAACAGACTGCGTCATTCTAGCCAATCCTCGCCTGTGAGATGGCCGTTTCTTGCCGCAGAGTCCGGGTGACACGCAGGGGCTGTCAGTTTATTGCGATGCCCTATGAGCACGCTTCCCCCTGAGCCCGCCGCCCCGTCCGACAAAGGCCGCCTCAAGACCATCGGACGCAAGGTGCGCAACATCCCGCGCCCCAAACGCAAGTTCGACATGCCGAACTCCGAGGGCGGCCTGAAAGTGGTCATCGCCACCGATGCCTGGAAGCCGCAGCTCAACGGCGTGGTCACCACCCTCGACACGCTGGGCAACATCCTGGAGGCGAAGGGCAACCAGGTTCTCTACATCACGCCGCAGGATTTCCACTCGGTGCCGATGCCTAGCTACAACGAGATCCGCCTGTCGCTCTTCCCCAACCGGAAGGTGGCGTCGATGATCAATACCTTCCAGCCGGACGCCATCCACATCGCCACCGAAGGGCCGATCGGACGGGCGACCAGGCGCTTCTGCAAGAGGCGGAAGTTTCCCTACACGACGAGCTTCCACACCCGCTTTCCCGAATACGCCTATGACCGCATACGCTTTCCCATCGACTGGGGCTACGCGCTGCTGCGCGACTTCCACAACGACGCCGAGACCCTGATGGTCGCGACCCCCGGCCTGATCGAGGAGCTCGAGGGCAAGGGCTTCAAGAACATGAAGATCTGGGCTCGCGGCGTGGACACCGAGAAGTTCCACCCGATGGAGACCGATGTCTATGAGGGCCTTCCCCGCCCCATCATGACCTATGTCGGCCGCTTCGCCGTGGAGAAGACGGTGGAGGACTTCCTCGACCTCGACCTCCCCGGCACCAAGGTGATGGTCGGCCACGGCCCCCAGGAAGAAGAGCTGAAGGCCAAGTACAAGTACAAGAATGTCCACTGGGCCGGCACCCATTACGGCGAGGATCTCGTCAGGCACTTCGCCGGCTCCGACGTCTTCGTCTTCCCCTCGCGCACCGACACGTTCGGCCTCGTCAATGTCGAGGCGCTGGCCTGCGGCGTGCCCGTGGCCGCCTATCCTGTGCGCGGACCGCTGGAGATCCTGGCCGATGCGCCCGAGGGCTGCGGCTGTCTTGACGAAAACCTGAAGGCGGCGATCGAGACCGCCCTCGAACGAAAAGACCCCGAAGCGTGTCGGCAGCACGCAATGAATTTTTCCTGGGAGGCGGGCACGAAGCAGTTCATCGCCAACCTCGAGATACCGGGTTTCGATCAGGAGTGGTGGCTTCGCTCGGCAAAGATGACGGAGTAGAGGCAGCTTCGAAACCTTCGGTTTCGTACCCTCCCCGGACCCTAACGAAAGGCCTCTCTGGCTATGGCACTGGACCGAAGCACACTGACCCTCGCCGTCGACGTCATGGGCGGGGACAACGGCCCGCAGGCCGTGATCGACGGCTGCCGCCTGGCCCTGGACGATGGGCTTCAGAGTAAGCTCGTCCTGGTCGGACAGGAGAGCGCCATCGCCGAGGCGCGGAGCCGGACCAGCCTGCCTGACGACCGGGTCAGCGTCATCCACGCCGAGGGCGTCGTCGCCATGGACGACAAGCCCGCCAAGGCCCTGCGCCGGGCCAAGGACAGCTCCATGTGGGCGGCCATCGACCAGGTGAAGGAGGGGGCGGCCAACGGCATCGTCTCCTGCGGCAATACCGGCGCGCTGATGGCCATCGCGAGGATGCGCCTCAAGATGATCGAGGGCGTCGACCGCCCTGCGGCTTCGGCGCTCTGGCCCAGTATGTCGGGCAAGGCGGTGGTGCTCGATGTCGGCGCCAATGTGGACGTCACCGCCGACCAGCTCGTCCAGTTCGCGATCATGGGCGAGGCGTTCTTCCGCGCGATGACCGAGAAGGAGAAGCCGCGGGTCGGTCTTCTCAATATCGGCGAGGAGGACCTCAAGGGGAACGCCCTCATCAAGCACGCCGCCAAGGTGCTGCGCGAGGCGGACCCCGAGATGGACTTCATCGGCTTCGTCGAGGGCAACGACATCTCCTCCGGCGAGGTGGACGTGGTGGTGACCGACGGTTTCACCGGTAACATCGCCCTCAAGACCGCCGAAGGGACCGCGCGGCTTCTCGGCGGCTGGGTCAAGGAGGCGCTCACGGCGAACCTGATGTCCAAGATGGGCGCGGCGCTGATGATGCCCTCCCTCAAGAAGCTGAAGGACCGCATGGACCCGGCCTCGGTCAACGGCGCGCCCCTACTGGGGCTCAACGGGCTCGTGGTGAAGAGCCATGGCGGCTCGGAGCCAGAGGGCATCGCCTCCGCCCTCGAGCTGGCGGAGGAGCTGGCGGCGCACCCCTTCCTCGACCAGATCAAGGAGACCATCGCCGATGTGGCGGACCGGGCCGTGGAGCTTCCCACCGATGACGAGGAGACGGCCTCGGCGGCGGCCGCGGAATGAGACGAGCGGTCCTGAAGGGTGTCGGCAGCTCGCTGCCGGAGCGCTGCCTCACCAATGAGGAGCTGACCAAGACCGTCGACACCTCCGACGAGTGGATCAGGGAGCGCACCGGCATCCACCAGCGCTACATCGCGGGCGACGGCGAGACGACGGTGAGCCTCGGCACCGAGGCGGCCCGTAAGGCCCTTGCCGATGCTGGTCTGGGTCCCGCCGATATCGACCTCGTTGTGGTCGCCACGGCCACCCCGGACAGGACCTTCCCCTCCTCCGCCGCCCTCATTCAGCAGCAGCTCGGCGTCACCGATGGGGCGGCCTTCGATGTGGCGGCCGTCTGCTCGGGCTTTCTCTACGCCCTGTCGATCACCGCGGGTCTGCTCGAATCGGGCCAACACAATCGCGCACTAGTGATCGGAAGTGAAACCTTCAGCCGTATTCTTGACTGGGAAGACCGGCGCACCTGCGTTCTTTTTGGCGACGGCGCCGGAGCCTTTGTTCTACAAGCAGAAGACACGTCGAAGAGAGGTATTCTATCGAGCTTCATGCGATGCGACGGAAGCCTCGCCGACATCCTCTACGTGGATGGAGGCCCCTCCACCACGGGCACGGTGGGCCATCTTCGCATGGACGGACCGCGTGTGTTCAAGGAGGCGGTTTCGCGTATCAGCAGCGCCATCGTTCAGTGCGCCGGTGACGCCGATGTTCAAATCCCGGAGATCGACTGGTTCGTCCCCCACCAGGCTAACCAGCGGATTTTGAAGGGCGTTGCGAAGAAGCTGCGGCTCAATGAGGAGCAAGTGGTCTCCACCGTGGCGCTGCACGCCAATACTTCTGCGGCCTCCATCCCCCTCGCCTTCGATGCGGCGTGGCGCGACGGGCGTATCGGCGAGGGCCAGCTCTGCATGCTGGAGGGGATGGGCGGGGGCCTCACCTGGGGAGCTGTATTGCTGCGCACCTAAACTTGGATCAACTTCTTATTGATGTTATACCGCTCGCAATATAGTTCGCCGACATAAAGATGCATCGCGGGGATAGTCATGAGCCGAACGAAAACCAGAGCCGATCTGACCGACGCCGTGCAGCAGGCTATCGGCGTGTCCCGGACCGAGGCGGCCTCTTTGGTCGAGAGCACACTCGATCACATCTGTCAGGCTTTGGTGGACGGCGAGACCGTCAAGCTCTCGAGCTTCGGCACCTTTCAGACCAGGCAGAAGAACGAACGCATCGGCCGCAATCCCAAGACCGGCGAGGAGGTTCCCATCACCCCGCGCCGCGTCCTGACCTTCCGCGCCAGCCACGTTCTCAAGGACCGTATCAACGCCACCATGCGGCCCGGTCTGTCCCATGAGGAACATGGCGCAGGAACAAGCGCAGCACCCCAACGCCTGCAAAGCGCAGGCTGACTCTCTGACTAGTTCCGGACTAGCCTCAACTTATCCACTTCTTCATGGTATGAAGAGTTCTTCGGGGCTCTTCCCTACCGATTCACACTTCACCGTGTGAAGGGTTTCGGAACGCGTTCCTTCGACTCCTGTTCGTTTGGCAAGAGTTGAGGGAACACTTCCCATGCGTAACATCAAGTTTGAAAAAGCCTCGAAGCTTGCCACCGGCCTGCTTGGCGCGACTGTTCTCGCCGCCTGCACCACCGCGCCGCGCGACGAAGCCGTGGTAGAGATCATCCGCGGCGAGGAGGCGGTCGTACCAGCAGGCCTCGGTTATGACCGCTACCAAGTGGGCATGGCGGGCGACCGCTACGGCCCCTCCCCGGTCGGCTACCAGCCCAGCGGCACCGGCGGCAGCTATCAAGGCTTCGCCGCCGCGCGCGAGGCCCACCGCCTCTATGATGAGATCACCGCCGAGGGCATGGATGGCGGCTGCGAGCCTGTGGTCTCCGTCAGCTACGGCGACACACTGTCCGATGTGGCCGAGTACTGCGACACGCCGGTGGCCGCTCTTCTCGCAGCCAACCCCTCGATCCGCAGCCCGCACCACCTGCGGGCTGGTCAGCGCGTGGCGATCCCCCGAGTCCGCGGCAATGTCTATGAGGGCATGCGCAGCGCCGCCCTGCCCATCCGCCGCGCGCCGGTCATTCCGGCTGCCTATACCGGAGACACGATGAGATACGTGGTGCGCTACGGCGATACGATCTCCGAGATCGCGGCACGCTACGGCACCTCGACCGGGGCTATCCTGGCCCTCAACCCCCTGATCGACCCCTATGCGTTGCAGCCCGGCGATAAGCTCCTGCTGCCTGCCGGCGCGACGGTGCTCACCCCCCGTCAGTCCAGGACGACCAGGGTCGTCCACACCCGTGAGGCTGCTCCTGCTACGACGGGACCGGTGGTGGTCAACATCAACGGCAGCGGTCATGTCGCCGCGCCTACCCCGTCCACCAGCGTGGCGATCAACGTGAACCAGCCCTCTCAGCCCATGGCGACGGTGAACAGGGTCGTGACCACACCCGTGATCGAGCGGACGGTTACCGTTCCCGCCGCCCAGCGCAGCCTCGGCCAGCCGGGGGTCCACTACGAGATGATCGGCACCACTACCCCTACCGTCGTCGCCGCGGCACCGACCGCCAGGGTATCCCTTCCGGCATCGACCGTCGGCCATGTTGCAGCCGCCCCCTCCCGCGAAGCGCTGCGCTACCAGGCCAGCCTGCCCAGCGACGGCCGCAGCTACAACGATCTCGGCACGGCCTGTATGCGGATCAACGCATCTGGCGAGCAGGAGGTCTACCGCGTAGCCGCCAGCGCCTCCGGTCCGAGCTGCGGCGCGGACAAGCCGGTCCGGCTCTACAAGGCCAGCAACTGATTGGGTCGCAAAGACCCTCAGTCTCAGTCAGTTGAGCAAGGGCGGCAGGGAAACCTGCCGCCCTTGCCATATGAAGCGCCTACGGACGCTTACGGAAAATGAGCTTATTGAGTGATCTCACCCGCAATCAGGAGAGGTGGTCCGTAAGCAAACCACCCGAACTGAATTTAGACTGAGAAACTACCGAACGAGTAGAGGCGCTGCCCCATCTCTCCCTCCGGGCGAGATGGGCGGCCTGCCGTTTCCAAGTTCACTCCTAGCCTAAGACGGCTGTATTTTCTGCAAACGCTGAGGCCCCCTCCGCCCTTCCGGCACCTCCCCCACTTCGTAGGGGAGGAAAAGCAGAACCACCACCTGCTCTCTATGTCGCTCCCCCTCCCCGAGGGGGAGCTGCCGGTAGGCTGAGGGGGAGGAGTCAGCAGCGCCTATGTCTCCGTCTGTTTGCAAACGCTACAACCGCCAATCAACCGCGAACCCCACCCAGCAAATTCCGCGCTTGCTGGCCCCTTAGCCTTTTGCTAGGGCCCGGTTTCCTCGCTGCGGCGAGGCGGTCGGAGTGTAGCGCAGCCTGGTAGCGCACTTTACTGGGGGTGAAGGGGTCGTCGGTTCGAATCCGGCCACTCCGACCATTTTACCTTTTCAAGTCAGCCCCTTGAGGGCGTCGAACGGGCTGATCCTCGCGCCTGCGCCAGGATCCTTGGGCGCCTCCGCCCCTTCGATCCGCGGATGCGCCGACATGCTCAGGACGAGCTGCTCGAGGGCCACATCCCAGAGGTTCAACGTGTCCCCCTCCAGCGGTTCGGGCGCGTCGAGGTCCGCCTCGAACTCCCCTTCCCGCTCGTCGCCTGCCTCGGTGATGTACTCGGCGGTGAAGTCCTCTTCGATCGTCTCCCGCATCGGCTCGAGGCTGACGACGCAGGTCCTGCCGAGATCGCCGCGAATGCTGCCCTCGATACGGATCAGCGTATCGCGCCTGGTGATGGAGAGCTCGGCGGCGAAAGCCTTCGCGTTCTCGATATCGAGGCGCTCCGCGATGGCCTTCAGCTCCGTCTCCCCGGCCACGAGGCTCGCCGTGTAGGCTTCGCTACCGAACTCGTCGAGGCGGACCAGGCGGGTGAGCAGATGATCGTTACTGGGCTGCATGGCTGACCTCTTCTTCTAGTGTGAGCGGGGGAAAGGTGACGATGCCGCGCTGGAGCTGGGCGGTGTCCTGCTCGGCCAAACTCTCGGCGCAGCGTCTGACATAGCCCGCAAGCACAGGGGCTCGCGGGTGGCTTTCCTCGTCATAGACGTTGCGCGAGAGCGCGTCTTCGAGATCGCCCTCCCCGGCGAGCGCCTCCTGATAGACCTTGGCCCTGCCGAAGAAGGCTTCGGCATAGCTGCGCACTTTCTTGCCCACACGCAGGTCGCCCACCCCCATCTCGCGAAGGTTGTCGTCGACATCCCTGAACATCACGTCGAAGAGGAGCTGGGCCAGTTGCGCCTGAGCTTCAGCCTCCTGGCGCAGGCGGCGGATCAGCAGGATCATATGCAGGGAGAGGAGGTCGTAGCGCCCCTCCACCGTGTCCGGCACACCGGCTTCGGTATAGAAAGCGGGCCTGCGCGACGCTTCGGCGGCCGCCACGTAGAGATCGTGCGCCACCCGCCGCCGGTCGTTGCGGCCGGTCGCTTTCGCCAGCAGGGTCTTGATGCGTTCGTACATGGTGAGGACCTAGGCCGCTTCACGTTTTCCGCCTAGTTCTGGCAGGCAGGCAACGCCTATCTTTCAACATTATCACAGGTGGAATGGCCGTCGGGGATTGACCCTGCGGCGAGATAAAGCGATCAAAACTGCATGATCCGACAGCTCACCGCCGCCGCCATGATCGCCCTCCTCGCCTCGGGTTGCGTATCGACCAGGGCACAGCACGGCTATGTGGTGGAGTTCGGGGAGACAGGGCTTGACGCCCTTCCCGGCGTAGACAGCAAGGAATCGGTGCTGGCGCGCTTCGGCGAGCCTTCGGTCAGGCCCCCGCTGAACGACGACACTTGGTACTATATCAGCCACAAGACCAACGCCCGCGCCTTCTTCCAGACGCAAGTTTATGACCGGAACGTGGTGGCTTTCCGCTTCGATGAGGAGGGCCTGGTCGAGGGCGTGGACCGCTACACCCTGGAAGACGGCACCCAGGTGGACATGGTGGGCCGCGTGACCGCCACCCGCGGCAAGACGCTCAGCTTCTGGGAGCAGCTCCTCGGCGGCGTCGGTGCCGCCGCGGGTCTGGTGCCCGAAGGCCAGCCCGGTGCGGGCGGCGGGGGCGGTGGCCCCGGCGGACCTCGCTGACGCTTAGAACCCTACTAGTAAGGAGAGGTGGGCGAGGCTGTCTCGAGCTCGTCGATCGGCACGACGATGATCGTGTCCTGCTCTTCGGCGACTTCGGCACCCTCGAGAACGATCACCTCTTCCGTGGTAATGACCGGAACGTTCGCCTGCATCCGCTCGGCGGCCTGCTCGGTCAGGATCGCCTGACGCGATGCGGCTTCCAAGGCGTTCTGCGCCTGCTGCGCCTTGAGGGCGGCTTCCTGCGCCTCGACCCGGCTGTTCTCGACGCTCGCCACCATGGCGGCCGCCTCTTCGGCATCGTTGGCCAGACGCTCCGCCTCCCTCAGCCTAGCCTGCAGCTCCTCCGAATAGGTCTGCATCAGCGCTGCGGTGCGGTCGGCGTTCTGGGCCGCGGCGACGGTCGTCGCTCGCGAGGCGGCGGCGGCCTGGTTGGTGGAGACCAGGGTCTGGACGGAGTTCGCAGCCTCATAGGCCCGCTCGCTGGCCGCGTTCAGTTCGACGGCGAGCTGGGCTGCGCGCTCGGCGTTGCGCAGGGCATCCTCCAGCACCGCATCGAGGTCGCGGGCGGCATCGTGGCCGCTCACCGCAACCCGTGAGGTGGAGCGGTTCTCCGGGCTGATATTGGGGTTGGAGCTGACGCTGAAACGCTCGCCGGAGACCGCCATCAGGACGATCCAGCCGACGAAACCGATCACGCCGAGGAAGAAGAGACCGCCGAAGAACTTTCCCATGACCCTGCAACTCCACTGAAGACCTGGAAAAGAGAACGGCCGGGAGCGGGGGTGGGTTCCCGATCTCCCGGCCTGAACACTCAAAGCACTGGAGCGTGACTATTGAGTCGTGTCCGTGCTGCCCGGCTGTTTGTTTTCCCAAGCGCGCTTGAAGTTGTCGAACTCCTCGCGGTCGCGGGCCATGCGCAGGTCGCGCATGTGCTGCTCGAAGGCGTCGCGGGCTTCGTCCAGCTTGCGCTTTTCCTCGCGTAGGCGCTCGATCTCGGCATCACGCCAGGCGTCGAAGGCGGCGTTGCCCGAGCCTTGGGTCCGGTTGGACGTCCAGGCGAAGCCCTTATTGGCAGCGCGCTTAGCGGTGCTCTTGGTCGCTCCCCAGTTGGAGAAATCAAGCCCCATCTCGCGGCCATACATCATGTAGGCGATCATGGCGAGGCCGAGGAACCACAGTCCCGACACGAAGAACAGGATCATCAGCGCAATATTCACCGGCGTCCATGCCGGTCTCAACTGGTGCTGAAAGGTGTTCTGGTCGAATACCTTGTCGCTGGTGGTGGATTGGTTGTTCAAGTCTGCCTCCTCTTTCCTTTGCGGAAGCTGTGACAGTTCCGCCATGACTATCAGATGGGGACGTTATCGAAGAACGGCAAGAGGGCACGCGCGAAAATCGGTGCCCGGCGTTCACACACCCGTTTGGGGGGAATGGGTTCACATTCTTTCTGCCTACCTCTCCCGTTCACGGGAGAGGTCAAAGGCTGCGCCAGCAGGCTTTGGGTGAGGGCTTCGGCGAAGCCGTACTTCGGCACTCGCGATAGAAGAGGTCGCCCAGAACCCCCTCACCCTCGGTCCCTCTCCCGCAGTCGGGAGAGGGAGGCGGCAGGAATGACCGGGCGCAGCCTGTGTTATTAGGCAGCCACCGGCTCGTACCGCCTATGCGCCTCCTGCACGAAGGCGCCGACCATGCGCTTGAAGCCGTGCTCCACGAACTTGTTGGCCGCCGCCTGCATCAGGCGGTTCTGGAAGGCGAAGCGCAGGCGGAAATCCACCATGCAGCCGCGCTCGTGGGACTCGAAACGCCAGTTGTTCTCAAGGTCCTTGAGCGGCCCGCGCACATATTTCGCCCGCGCCGTGAGGGCCTGCCGGTCGGCATCGACCTCCGAGCGGAAGGTCTCGCGGAACACCGAGTAGCGCACCACCATGTCGGCGCAGAGCTTGCCGCTCCCGTCCTCCCGGTCGTCAGCCACCACCCGCAGCGCCTGCACAAAGGGCAGAAAGCGCGGATAGGTCCGAACATCCATGACGAGGTCGAACATCTGTTCAGGGGTAAAGGGCACGACGACCAGCTCGTGATGGGGGGTCATGCGGGCTCGACCAATGTGAGAACGAGCCCATCGTCCTGACCATTTGTCCGCCGTCCAACCAAAGGGCGCCGCCCATCAGCCAACCGCAGACCTAAAACTAGAGTCGACCAGATGATGCCGATGACTGCACCGATCAAACCCCCAGCTAGCAGCGCACCATCGGGCGCTAGATCGGGTTCTTGGTCGTCCTTCAACTCTTCCATCGTCCTTCTTCGCACCGCGATAGCGATGTCATTGGCAGGTAAGTCGGACAAGATATTGCTTACTTCTCCGTCGCACCGCACGCGAATAGAAGTGGTCTCTTCTGGGAGTTGCAGTCGCATCTCACGTGCCACCCGACCGGAAGCAATGATTTTCGTCGGATCGAGCACCTTCAACGTAGGAATACCGGTGAGCGTGTAGTCGTCCCAGGCGTGAACTGTCAGCCTACGCACCAGCCTTCGCTTCCCGCGCCGCCTTCAGCTTAGCAAAATCCTCGCCCGCATGGTGGCTCGACCGGGTGAGCGGGCTGGCGGAGACCATGAGGAAGCCCTTGGCGCGGGCCAAGACCTCGTAGCGCTTGAACTCCTCAGGTGTGACGAAGCGGTCGACGGCTGCGTGCTTACGGGTCGGCTGGAGGTACTGGCCGATGGTGAGGAAGTCGATCCCGGCGGAGCGCATGTCGTCCATGACCTGCATGACCTCTTCGCGGGCTTCGCCCAGGCCGACCATGAGGCCGGACTTGGTGAACTGGTTCGGCGCCCGGTCCTTGACCCGCTCCAGAAGGCGCAAGCTGTGAAAGTAGCGCGCACCGGGGCGGATCGAGAGGTAGAGCCGCGGCACGGTCTCGAGGTTGTGGTTGAAGACGTCAGGCGCCGCGTCGATGACCTTGTCGAGGGCGTAGGCGGGCTTCCTCAGGAAGTCAGGCGTCAGGATCTCGATGGTGGTGCCCGGCGAGCGCTCGCGGATGGCCTCGATGACCTCGACGAAGTGCTGCGCGCCGCCATCCTCCAGGTCGTCGCGATCGACGCTGGTGATGACCACGTGCTTCAGGCCCATCTCGGCAACCGCATCGGCCACCCGGCGGGGCTCGTCGCTGTCGACGGCGTTCGGCAGGCCCGTGCGCACGTTGCAGAAGGCGCAAGCCCTCGTGCAGATCTCGCCCAGGATCATCATGGTGGCGTGCTTCTGGTCCCAGCACTCGCCGATATTGGGGCAGGCCGCCTCCTCGCAGACGGTGACGAGGCCCTTGGACTTCACGATCGCCTTGGTCTCGGCATAGCCTTTGGAGACAGGCGCCTTGACGCGGATCCATTCGGGCTTGCGCAGGATGGGGCTGTCCGGGTTCTTCTGCTTCTCCGGGTGGCGAAGCGCCGGGCGTTTGTCGAGGTCGATGAGCGTGGCCATGGGGGGCACTTAGGCGCGCGGGGCGCTCACCTCAATATGAAGTCGGCGGCGAAAAGCGCCGTCAGTCCTGCGACTTCTTGCGCGCCTGGTGGCGCTTCTCGTAGCGGACCACGTAGAATGACAGCGGTACATAGAAAGCGACTAGCAGCGCTCCGATCAGAACGAGTTCAGGACCTGTGATCGTCATTCCTGTCGTCCTCCATTGACTGCCAGTACGATATAAGCACTTCCCAGAAGAATTGCACCAAGTGCGATGGTGAGGATGCGCGAAACTGGACCTACAGGGGTGAGAAGACCAGCACCGAGCAACACCAACCCAAACCGGCGCAAATCTTCGGTGACCCCTTTCGAAAACTCTGTCATCTACGCCCCGCGGCTCTCCAGGAGCGCCACGGCGATCAGGTCGGTGAGCTCTTCGCCCTCTTCCGTTTCCAATGCGGCAACGGCGTCGAGCTCCATGACCGGGATCCGGTACTCGCCGGGGCGCATATGGCCGAGATTGGCGCGGACCCGCTCCTCCAGGAGGTCCTCGTCGAGAGAGGCCAGCACGAGACGGTCGGCTCGCTCCTCCAGCCGCGCCTGGTGGCGGCGCAGCGCGTTAACCTCTGCCCGGCGATGGGCCGCCCTCGCCTCGAGCTGCTCGGCGCGCACGAAGCCCTCCGGCCCGTTGAACGCCATGAGGCCCTGATAGGCTGCGGCGACAAGCAAACCAGCGGGCAGAACGGCGCTGAGGAACAGGGAACGGAACATCTTCATGCGGAACATCACCTCTCGATGAGTCATGCTTCGCCAATCGTCGTTACCGTCCGGTGAATCATATCACAGAAAATCGGTGGCAGCCCGGTAATCGAGGTCACTGCGCCGTTAAGCATAGTAAAGAAAAAAGGCCTGTCCCCATCTGGAACAGGCCTTAACTGCGCTTAACGGGTTTTCCCCAAACCCTTGCCGAAACCTTACCTGGCAAAGATATCCGCACCCGGATAGACCGCCGTCGGGCCGAGGGCCTCCTCGATCCGCAGGAGCTGGTTGTACTTCGCCGTGCGGTCGGAGCGTGCGAGCGAGCCGGTCTTGATCTGGCCGCAGCCGGTCGCCACTGCGAGGTCGGCGATGGTCACGTCCTCGGTCTCGCCGGAGCGGTGCGACATCACCGCCTTGAAGCCAGCTTTGTGGGCCATGTTGACCGCCTCAAAGGTCTCCGTCAGCGTACCGATCTGGTTGACCTTGACGAGGATGGCATTGCCCGCCTTCTGCGCGATGCCGTCCTTCAGGCGCTTGGGGTTGGTAACGAAGAGGTCGTCGCCGACGAGCTGCACACGGTCGCCGATCTTGGCCGTCAGCTCAGACCAGCCCTGCCAGTCATCCTCGGCCATGCCGTCCTCGATGGAGCGGATGGGGTAGTCGCTGGCTAGGCTCGCCAGGTAGTCGGCCATGCTGGAGCTGTCGAGCTTGGTGCCCTCCCCTGCCAAATCGTACTGACCATCGGCAAAGAACTCCGTAGACGCTACGTCCAGAGCGAGAACCATGTCCTCGCCGGTCTTCAGGCCGGTCTCCTCGATCGCCGACATGATGAGGTCCAGCGCGGCACGGCTTGATGAGATGTTCGGCGCGAAGCCGCCCTCATCGCCCACATTGGTGCCCATGCCTTGCGACTTCAGTTTCTTCTTGAGGGCGTGGAAGGTCTCCGCGCCCATGCGCAGGGCTTCGGAGAAGCTGTCCGCGCCCACCGGCATGATCATGAACTCCTGGATGTCCACCGGGTTGTCCGCATGGGCGCCGCCATTGAGGATGTTCATCATCGGTACGGGGAGAATATTGGCGGAGGGGCCGCCGAGATAGCGGTAGAGCGGCAGGCCGTGCGCCTCTGCCGCTGCCTTGGCCACCGCCAGGCTGACGCCCAGCACCGCGTTAGCGCCCAGGCGCGACTTGTTGGCGGTACCGTCGAGGTCGAGCATGGCCCGGTCGATGAAGGTCTGCTCCTCCACATCGACACCGAGAAGCACGTCCGAGATCTCGGTCTGCACAGCGTGGACGGCCTCGCGCACGCCCTTGCCGCCGTAGCGCGAGCCGCCGTCACGGCGCTCATGGGCCTCATGCATCCCGGTCGACGCCCCCGACGGCACCGCCGCCCGGCCGAGCGAGCCGTCCTCGCAAAGCACATCCACCTCCACGGTGGGGAAGCCCCGGCTGTCGAGGATCTCACGGGCGAGAATGTCGGCGATCATGACCATGGTGCGGCTCCGTCTTGTGTTCGCGGGCGCCATGGCAGGTTTTGAGGCAGCGCGGAAGACGCATCAGCCGTAGAGCGGACCCGCAACGCCATCCGCCGCGCAACGCCCGAGCTTCTGAAAGGCGGAGAGCTTCGCGTTCCGACCCACGCGAAAAAGGCGCTACCCTTCCGGGCAACGCCTCACATTCGCTTCAACCAAAGGGCCTTTCGGCCCAAGCCTCAGTCTTCCTGGGGAGGAAGCACCTGGCGGCCGTTATAGGTGCCGGCCTTGAGGTCGATATGGTGGTTGCGGCGCAGATTGCCGCTCTGGCTGTCCTCGATATAGGAGGCAGCGTCGAGACGGTCGTGAGCACGGCGCATGCCGCGCTTGGATTTGGTGATCTTACTCTTGGGGACGGCCACGCGGGTCTCTCCTGAATTCTGGAAGTCGCGGCGCCTAACGCGGGCCAGGGGTTTTGTCCACCTCGAAGTTGACATTATGGCTAAAGGCCTGTGACCGGAAAGCTTCAATTCTCCCCCTGCCCCGCCACCAAGCCTGAACACGCTCTGTGTTACAGCGGAACAGTACCGAGTTCCAAGGGGTGGGCCAGCAGTGGGTATGGGTATCAGAGCCAGGGCGGCGGGGGCCGCTCTTCTTGTCGTAGCAACGTTGGGATCGGCCTCGGCCGAGCGGCAGCTCATGGTGGCGAGCGCCGCCTGGGCCTCCCTGACGCCGGACCAGCGCGAGGTGATCGAGCTGGTCGCCAAGGATGTCTGGTCCGAGGGCGAGACCTACGGCGTCCGCTACGAGGACCTGTCCGAGCGCCGCAAGACGCCGATCAGGCGCGAGGCGATGGACCGCCTGGGCTTCACCCCGCAAACGCCGCGCGGCGTGGAAGCATAACGACAAGCCAGTCTTCTGGGAGAGAAGAGACGGGGTCGCGGGCCGAAGGGCTGGCGGCCCCGTTTTCCGTTGGGCGGGAGAAGTCCGCAGCGTCCTCCCGCGGGACGGGAGTGTTGGCACGAGACTTGAAACAACCTTGGCATGTTCAAACGTGCCATCCTCACCGCCGCCGCGCCCCTCGCCCTCCTCGCCGCCCAAAGCGAAGCCAGGGACCTCGGCACGTTAACCGTGACGGCGGAGAACGACTTCGTCGCCAACCAGGACAGGCACTACACGAACGGCCTGCGCGCAGCCTACGTCACCGGCGAGGTCAGGGGGACAAGTCTCGAGCGCCGCCTCGGCGGCTACGGCGCCACCCTCCGCCGGAGCTTCGCCGTCGCCCAGCAGATCTACACGCCCAAGGACTACTTCACGGACACGCCCGACCCCGACGACCACCCCTATGCGGGCTATCTCTTTGCCGAGGCGGGGCTCCTGGCCGAGAAGAACGGCCGCTTCGACCTCTTCACCCTAGAGCTGGGCGTAGTCGGCCCCGCGGCCCTGGGCGAGGAGACCCAGAACTGGTTTCACGAGCGCCGCAACTACATGCTGGCCGAGGGCTGGGACCACCAGCTTCCCAACGAGGTCGCGGTGAACCTCTCCTACGACTGGAAAGGTCGTCCCTGGGCGGAAGGAAGGATGGGACCGCTGGAAGCGGAGTTCACCCCCGTCGCCGGTGCCTCCCTGGGCAATGTCGCGGTCAACGCCCGCGCCGGCGGCATGGTCCGTCTCGGCTCGAACCTCCGTCCCAATTTCGGACCCGCCCGGATCAGGCCCTCCCTCACCGGCTCGGGCCACTTCTCCCGCGGGGTGAGCTGGTTCCTCTTCGCAGGCGCCGAGGCCCGCGCGGTCGCCCACGACATCTTCCTCGACGGCAGCCTGGTTCAGGACAGTGCGTCCACGGACAAGAACCCCCTGGTCGGCGACCTGCAGGCAGGCGCGGTGATGGAGCTCGGCCGGGTCCAGCTCTCCTGGACCTATGTGGCGCGCACGGAGCGCTACGAAGCGCAAGACGACCCGGACGGCTATGGCGGGTTCTCGGTTGGGGTGAAGTTTTAAGCTGCAATGCTCGGTGGCCCCTTCTTTCCCTGTCGCCTATGAACATTTGCTGATCAAGGTCGAAGGGGAGCTCTATGCGCTATCTCAGCGTCACTATTATCTTGCTGCTTGTTGCCTGCGGGACAGCACCTAGTCCGAACGTTATCCTCGTCGATGGGGGGACTGTAGCCGCCTCTGAAAGCGGACAGAACGGAAGCCATGCTCAGCTCACATTCGAACGTTTGAGAAAGGGGGAGCTAGAAAGCGGCAGGCTTGATCAGTATGTGGCGCTCTACGGACGCGAAGACCTGATTGCCGGAGGGCATTTGCGTGAGTACGAGCGGTCGGACTGCCAGCCGATCGAAAGCGGAAGCGCTCCGCTTCAAACGATCGTTGATCGGGCAAGGGACGCGCAAATCGTCATCATCAACGAGAGCCATGTTCGCAGTAGTACCCGCGCCTTTATTGAGAACGTGGCTGTTTCGCTCGCGCCATTGGGGTTCGACGTTTATGCGGCAGAGACCTTTTCGAACTTCGACGGAGGCGGCAGTTTCCCCTTCACCGAGGATGACGACGAACCTACCGACGTCTTGACGGATAACGATGGCTACTATCTTCGCGAGGCGACATTTGCGCACCTTCTGCGACGGGTGCGGGGCCTTGGCTACCGCTTTGCCGCCTACGAAATTGCGTACGATCCAGAGTATGAGCGCCCTGAAGATATGCTCGACGCAATGCACGTTCGAGAGGAAGCACAGGCTCAGAACATCATCGAGAACATATTGGAGGACGACCCCAATGCACGGGTTCTCGTCCATGTCGGCTACAACCACGCCTTCGAGCAGCCAATCACCTGGAGAGATGGCAGATCAGCAAAATGGATGGCCACCCGTTTGAAGGAGAAGACCGGCATCGACCCTCTGACCATCGATCAGACCACTTGCCGCGGTGCAAGTTCAGACAACGAGCTGGTTCTGGCTGAGGTTGCGACGAAGGACCCAGTGGACCTTCGGGTCATCAGGCCCCCGGATACCTTCGTCTACGGAAGGCCTACGTTCCGGCTCACTCGCGGCTACGAAGCCGTTGCCATTCCGCAAGACCTTCTGCCTTCTGACGGCTGGGCGATCATCGAAGCCAGACCGGTTGACGATCCCGTTGAAGCGATCCCCCACGACCGGGTTTTAGTGGAGGCAGGCGAGGATGTGCGGCTGATGCTTAAAGCAGGACGCTATAGTGTTCGGGCTGTCGTACCCGATGCATCAGTAGATACAGACAAATAGGCTACACCAGTCTCGACCGCTTCAGCGCCGCGTCGATGAAGCTCGAAAAGAGCGGGTGCGGATCGAAGGGGCGGCTTTTGAGCTCGGGGTGGAACTGCACCGCGATGAACCATGGGTGGCCTTCGACCTCCATGATCTCCGGCAGGCGGCCGTCGGGGGAGCGGCCGGAGAAGGTGATGCCCTTCTCCTTGAGCGCCTCCTCCAGCGCCATCTGCACCTCGTAGCGGTGGCGGTGGCGCTCGGAGATCGTCTCGGTACCGTAGATCTCGCGGGCCAGCGACCCTTCCGCAAGCCTTGCTTCATAGGCGCCAAGGCGCATCGTGCCGCCCAGATCGTCCTCGGCGGAGCGGGTTTCGGCGCTTCCGTCCTTCTCCCACTCGGTCATCAGGCCGACCACGTGCTCGCCACTCTCGGTGAACTCTTTCGACGTCGCCGTCTCGACACCGAGAAGGTTCCTGGCCGCCTCGACCACGGCCATCTGCATGCCGAAGCAGATGCCGAAATAGGGGATGTTCTTCTCCCGCGCGAAGCGTGCCGCCTGGATCTTGCCTTCCGAGCCGCGCTCGCCGAAGCCGCCGGGCACGAGGATGCCGTGGACGCCGCCAAGACGCTCCGTAGCGAGATCATCGTTCTCAAAGACTGCCGAGTCGATCCACTCGATATGCACGCGGACATTGTTGGCGATGCCGCCGTGAACCAGCGCCTCGATCAGCGACTTGTAGGCGTCCTTGAGCACCGTGTACTTGCCCACCACCGCGATGCGGACCTCGCCGTCGGGGTTGATGATCCGGCGGGTCACCTCGCGCCATCGGGTGAGGTCGGGCTCGGGCGCATCGCCGATACCGAAGGCCTTCAGAACCTCCGTATCGAAACCTTCGCCGTGATAGTCCAGCGGCACCTCGTAGATGGTGCGCGAGTTCATCGCCTGGACCACCGCCGAGGGGCGGACATTGCAGAACTGGGCGATCTTGGCCTTCTCTCCCTCGGGGATGTCGCGGTCGGCGCGCACCAGAAGGATGTCGGGCTGGATGCCGATCGAGCGCAGCTCCTTGACGGAGTGCTGGGTCGGTTTGGTCTTCATCTCTCCGGCCACGGAGATATAGGGCATGAGGGTCAGGTGCACGAACACGCAAGCACCGCGCGGCTCTTCATTGCCGAACTGACGGATCGCCTCGAAGAAAGGCAGGCCCTCAATGTCGCCCACCGTGCCGCCGATCTCGCAGAGGAGGAAGTCGACGGGCCTGCCTTCGGGATCAAGAGCGTCCGACCGGATGAAGTCCTTGATGGCGTCGGTGATGTGCGGGATCACCTGGACGGTGGCGCCGAGATAGTCGCCTCGCCGCTCCTTCTCGATCACGCTCTGGTAGATCTGCCCCGTGGTGATGTTGTCGTCCTTGGTCGCCGAGACGCCGGTGAAGCGCTCGTAGTGGCCGAGGTCGAGATCGGTCTCGGCTCCGTCATCGGTGACGAAGACCTCGCCATGCTGATAGGGGCTCATCGTGCCCGGATCGACATTGATATAGGGGTCGAGTTTCCTCAGCCTGACCGTATAGCCGCGGGCCTGCAGAAGCGCGCCTAGCGCTGCCGATGCGACCCCTTTGCCGAGCGAGGAAACCACGCCGCCGGTGATGAAGATGTACCGCGTCATGGAAGGCCCCCTTAGGCGCGAAACGGCTCAGCCCGCAAGCGCTATCCGGGGGATGCAGGAGGCTTTTTCCCGCAAGACGCCGCCCACGAAAAAGGGCGCTCGGCATGCTTATCTGATAGCATGCCGGGGCGCCCTCGGGGATAAGGTCGCCGACTAGTTCAGCGCGTCCTTGAGGCCCTTGCCTGCCGAGAATTTCGGCTGGTTGGAGGCCTTGATCTTGATCGTCTCGCCGGTGCGGGGGTTGCGGCCCTCGCGGGCTTCGCGGCGAGCGGAGGAGAAGGTGCCGAAGCCGACCAGGCGGACATCGTCGCCGCCCTTGAGCGCCTCGGTGATGGTGTCGAAGACCGCGTCGACAGCCTTGCCGGCCTGCGCCTTGCTCATGTCGGACTTGCGAGCGACCTCGTCGATGAACTCGTTTTTATTCATGCCTGAAACCCTTTATTCATGCGCCTTTCCGGGGCGTGGGGTGACGCTAGGCAGTGTTTTTGCTGGAGGTCAAAGGGGAATTTTGCCCTGTAACCCGCATGAAACCTGGAGTTTTCGCTATCCCCCTCAAAAGGTTGAGCTTTCAGCCCTCCTCACCGCGCTGCTTTTTCCACGCCTCACCCTCATGTGCGATGCAGCATTCGATCAGTTCGCGCCAAACGGGCTCTGCGATTCGCGCCGAAAGCCCGTATTTTCGCGATTCCGTCAGCACTTTCTCCACCACGTCCTCGATGCGCCAGGGCACCCTGACGTCGCCGAAGGTCGGTTTGATCCGCGCCGCCGCCTCCATATAGCCCTGCCGGATCGCGAGCATCCGCACGAGCTCCCGGTCGAGGGCGTCGACGCCCTCGCGGACGTCCTCCATGGTCTGGCAGTCTTGTGGGGTCTTCACGCTCATCGCCGGGGGGTTAGGGGGAGAGCTTGGCTTTGGGAAGACCTCTCCGGTGCCCCAGCGGAACGCGCCCGTCCTCCCCTCTGTTCAGAGGCCATGACCAAGGACCACGGCCCCTCCATCAAGGACGACGAGACCTACGAGGCCCTCCGCGAGGACGGCGCCAGCAAGGAGAAGGCGGCGCGCATCGCCAACGCGCAAGCCGACGGCGGAACGAGCCCTTCACAGAAGGGCGGCGGCTCGAAACCCTATGAGGAGCGCACCAAGGAGGAGCTCTACGAGCGCGCCAAGGAGGTGGGCATCGAGGGCCGCTCGGACATGACCAAGGACGAGCTGATCGAGGCCCTGCGCAGTCGTTGACGGCGGAGTTGGCCGACGCGCGACGCCGTAGGGTGGACGCGAGTAGCGGCCACCTTTCCAGGCGCCAGCGCCCACCCTACGGAGGAGCACGCCCCATAGGTCGGGTGCGCATCGATGAGGCCAGCATGAAGGCGAAACGATACGCCCATTGCCAGGCAACCAGAGAAACTCGCTTGCGAGCCACCCGTTTTCATGTAACAAATCTTGACAAGGCGCTCGAGAGCGCTGGCGGGGTTTGTTACCGGGGGGATCGGAACGACATGAAACGGACGTTTTTCGCTGCCGCGGCCTTTGTCGCGGCGTGGGGGGGAGCACTGAACGCGCAGGCCGCCCTTGTGGATGGCAGCTATCAGATCGGGGGGATCTTCGACACGAACAACCCCAACGCGCTGCTCACCGGCTCGTTCGATGTGGTTGGAGGCAGCATTGAAAACCTGATCGTCGAGACCGACTTTGGAGTCAATTTAGGGGATCCTTCGATCTATGTCGGTACGGGGACGATCGAAGCCGGCGGCTCGATGTTCGCGGCGGCCCTGACCCTGACCAACCCTGGACCAAGCGCGAGCGGTACGGGGTTCCTGACGTTCTCCTCGGACGGAACCTTCGCCTGCGGGGGCATCACCGTGGGTAGCTTTGCCAACACGTGCCAGCTCGCCACCAAGGCGTTCGGCACGGCGCCAAGCGAGAAGTCAGGCACGTACACGATCGAAGCGTCGCCCGTCCCCCTTCCCGTGGCAGCTCTCCTCTTCGTCCCCGCACTGGGCGGAATGGCCCTCACTCGCCGGGCTCGCCGAACCGCATAAGTCTCAGGGCACGGAGGATATACGGGGCCGGCGCAGTGACGGCCCGTGCTGCTGCGAGAGCGTCCAGGTGGAGCTTTGATGACATAAGCTCGTAGGGTGGACGGCGGAAGCCGGCCACCTCGCCACCCTCACCGCCCAGGAAAGGTGGCCGCCTGCCAGCGTCCACCCTACGGGCTCCTACCCGCTACGACCCTCGCCACAGTGGAGGCGAGGCTTAAGACCGCGGGGTCTAGTTGCGGTTCAGCCCCGCCTCGACATCCCGCGTGTTCAGGACCTCTTTCCAGTAGTTCTCACGTGCGATCACCACGCTGTCTTCCGTTCGGGCGGGAAGATGCTCGAGAAGCGTGAAGCGGAAGTGCTGGCGACACTCCTCGATGCCCTCTTGGCGAACCAATCTCCGAAGCTCCAGGTTTCCTCCGTGCCCGGTCTGGATGTACTGCGCCCAGCGCGACCATATCCCTGTTTCGCCATAGGCCGATCCGACATAGCGCTGGCTGCGTCCGGTATGGGTGATGAGGTAGACGCCTTTCACGTGACGGAGGGCGGTGGCCCAGTCCCGGCGGCTGTTCGCCATCAGGCCCTCGATCTCCTGAAAGCTGAGATTGACGCTGTCGTAGCCGGGAAAGGGGCGCCCTGTGTAGGGCTCGGGGAGGATCTCGCTGATGACCATGTCGCGCAGGTGGTTCTCGAGGTTCAGCCTGGTGCCGCGCGACTTATGGACATGGCGCACCTTCAGCCTCGCATAGAGCGAACGTAGCTCGTCCGCCAATCGGACGCGGTAGAAAGGTGTGCCGTCTTGCCGTTCACCCTGCCCCTCGACCTGCCAGATACCGCCGAACACCCAGCGGTCCTTGGCGCTCAGCACCTGGGCCAGCGAGAAGATACGTACACGGTTGAAATCGTTCTTGCCCGGATAGAACTCCTGCCACCCCCGCCACTCCTCGAAACTGCGCGCCAGGACATGGAGCGGCTGGTTCTGCGCGTTCCACCTTGCGAAGTGCACCTTGTAAGAGGTCGGGTCCGCAGGAGACCATAGGTCGGTGAGAAAGCAGGGTCGGACGCTATCGGTTTGCATGGACCGACGGTTGAGCGGTTGGCCCGGTGTTGCAAAGAGCCGGATGCAGTTGGCAGGCTGCTTTAGCAGCCCGCACCCTTCGGAGCCGGTTGACGGTCAGTGAGAGAAAAGGTCCGGTGGACCTTTTCTAGGCGGAGAAGGCCACGGCAGTGGCGTTTCAAACGCCCAACCGTCGCAACGCGGCTGCCGGAAACGTCAGCACCTCAGACCATTAGCACACGGGCAGCCGCCCTACGGCGCAGAGCGCCCGGCTCTACTTCAGGGTCTCTTTGTCGTGCAGTTCCGTAGCTGGATCAGAATGTGCGGTTGAAGTTTTGGCCGTTTCGCCATCGGATGGGTTCGAGCCGCTGTTGCTGTAACCGCTCGATTCTGAATCGCCCGACCTATCTGGGAAGCCGCTATCGTCCAACGATCCGCTGGCTTTGACTTTGGCTTCTGTGTCTGGTTCTTCGTCATGGTCCAATCCGCCTTCCTCAGCATCATGTAGCGATTTCGTTAATGACATGCAAAACGGGTCTGCAGCTTCGTTATATAAAATCTCTGCGAATGCCGCGTAGATTTCATATAACTCGTCGCTTGGGTCGGCGACATTGTTGAATAGTGTACGAGCTTCTCTGACGTCGATGATAAAATCGTGAGAAGGATATTCGTGCACCAGCCGATGCACAGCCATAGGCATCGCATTCTGAGAATAATCAGCGAGACGAGACCCATAGGCTATAGCAACATTGAGGTCGCGGTAGTCGCTACCAAGTGTTTCAGGGTTTATCTGTGAGTATATACCCGCCATCACGCCAGTGGATAGGTTAGTGGCAATTTCAGAAGCCAATTTGAAGTTGATATTGCCGTAACTCGAAACCGTTGTCCTGAGCATAAAATCTTGGAACGCTTCGAAGGTAGCATCGTGCAGGCTTTCAAATGCTGCTTTTGATATCAAGCCAGACTTACGACCCGCGATTTCATTCTCCTTCACAAGCTGGACATCGAGCGGCCCTAACTCAGAGAATGAATCCATTATCAATTTGCTTGCACCTAAAGCGATCAGCGTCCCGGCACTTTTACAGTAGCTGGGAATTAAGAGAACGACTTCGTCGTAGGTTTCTTGCAGCAGTCGCGAAATTTGAAATGCTGCGTTTGCTTGACCACCGTTCGTGGTTAGTGAGAATACAACGCTGTTGCGCTGAGAAACCATTCTGGTTTCACCTACTGCAGACGCAATTTTTCCAAAAGCTGTGTTGTCGATTGATCCAGAAAATAAGATTAGATCAGCATCGAAGCGATCCTGAACTTTTTCAATTGTAGATGGATCGATCTGAACGTCAATATTATTTCTCATCATCACCGCTCCGCCTTCCGGTACTTGATCCGCCGCGGCACTTCCGCATCCGGTCCCAACCGCCGCTTCTTGTCCTCGATATAGGCTTCGTAGTTGCCCTCGAACCACTCCACGTGGCTGTCGCCTTCGAAGGCGAGGATGTGGGTGGCGATGCGGTCGAGGAACCAGCGGTCGTGGCTGATGATGACGGCGCAGCCGGCGAACTCGTCCAGGGCCGCCTCGAGCTCCCGCAGCGTGTCGACGTCGAGGTCGTTGGTGGGTTCGTCGAGAAGGAGGAGGTTCGCGCCCTCCTTCAGCATCTTGGCGAGCTGCACGCGGTTGCGCTCACCGCCCGAAAGGTCGCCGACCTTCTTCTGCTGGTCCGCGCCCTTGAAGTTGAACCAGGTGCAGTAGGCTCTTGAGTTCACCTCGCGCTTCTCGCCGAGCTTGATGATGTCGAGGCCGCCGGAGATCTCTTCCCATACGGAGTTCGTGTCGGTGAGGTTCTCGCGCGTCTGGTCGATATAGCCGAGCTTGACCGTCTCGCCGAGGGTGATGGCGCCTTCGTCGGGTTGGTCCTGGCCGGTCAGCATACGGAAGAGCGTGGTCTTGCCCGCGCCGTTGGGGCCGATGACGCCGACAATGCCGCCGGGGGGCAGCTCAAACGTGAGATCGTCGATGAGGAGCTTCTCGCCGAAGGCCTTCTTCAGATCCTCCGCCTCGATCACCTTGCCGCCTAGGCGCGGGCCTGGCGGGATCTGGATCTGGGCGGTGGAGATGTTCTCGTTGGCGGCCTGGTCGCGAAGTTTTTCGTAGGAGTTGATGCGGGCCTTGGACTTGGCCTGCCTCGCCTTCTGGCCCTGGTTGATCCATTCGAGCTCGCGGTCGAGGGTCTTCTGGCGCTTCTGCTCCTCGCGCTCTTCCTGGGCGAGGCGCTTGGCTTTTTGTTGGAGCCAGGAGGAGTAGTTGCCCTCGTAAGGGATGCCCTTGGCCCGGTCGAGCTCGAGGATCCAGCCGGTCACGTTGTCGAGGAAGTAGCGGTCGTGGGTCACTAGCACCACGGCGCCGGGGAAGTTTCTGAGGTAGTTCTCGAGCCAGGCGACGCTCTCGGCATCGAGGTGGTTGGTGGGCTCGTCGAGGAGGAGAAGGTCGTTCTTCTCCAGGATCAGCTTGGCGAGGGCGACCCGGCGCTTCTCACCGCCGGAGAGCTTGTCCACGGGCCAGTCGCCGGGGGGGCAGCGCAGGGCCTCCATGGCGAGCTCCACCTTGCTGTCGATGTCCCAGGCGTCGAGGGCGTCGATCTCTTCTTGCAAGGACGACATCTTCTCCATCAGCTCGTCGGAGTAGTTCTCGGCGAGCTCCATGGAGACATCGTTGAACTCCTGCACCTTGGCCTTGATGGGGGCGACGCCCTCGGCGGCGTTCTCGAAGACGGTCTTGGTGGGGTCTAATTGTGGTTCTTGCGGGAGGTAGCCGACCTTGGCGCCGTCGGCGGGGTGGGCCTCGCCGGTGAACTCCTGGTCCACGCCGGCCATGATCTTGAGGAGGGTCGACTTACCGGCGCCGTTGACGCCGACCACGCCGATCTTGGCGTCCGGGTAGAACTGCAGGTGGACGTTATCGAGGATCTTCTTCGCCCCGTAGGACTTGGTGAGACCGTTCATGAAGTAGATAAACTGGCGGGCCATGGGGTTCTCCTCGCATGGGATGAAGGTGAGGAGCCGCGCCTAGACCACGCGGGGGCCGGGCTCAACAAGCATGCTGCCAAAGAAAAACCCCCGCGCCAGGGAGGGGGCGCGGGGGTCTTGGGG
>NZ_JANIBC010000006.1 GCF_024505085.1 Parvularcula maris | reverse complement strand
CGCCGCTGGCTACAAGACGGAATGACATCAAAACGCTCTAGCGGCATTGGCGAACCCCTGAGTATTTTCAGTACCGCCCAGCCAATCTTTTACACGAGGTCAGATGAGTTTCGCCTTTTCATCGCTGAGGAAACGGGCGTGAGGTAACTGTTACGCCCCAATGTCCCGCCGGTAGAACCCCTCCGGCCATTCGATCCTGCCCGCAGCCTCGTAGACCTTAGTTCGCGCTTCTTCGAGGTCCGTTCCGAGCGCCGTCACCGACAGCACCCGGCCGCCATTCGCCAAGAGCCGGTCTCCATCGCGCTTCGTGCCCGCATGGAAGACCACCACGTCTTCCAAAGCAGCCGCGTCCTTAACACCGCCGATCGCCGAGCCCTTCTCATAGCTGCCGGGATACCCCTTCGCCGCCATGGTGATCAGCACCCCGGCCTCGTCCTTCCAGTCCGCGCCGACACCTGCGAGCCGTCCGGTGGCCGCTCCCCAAAGGCTCGGCACGATGTCCGAGCGAAGGCGCCGCATGATGAGCTGGCACTCGGGGTCGCCGAAGCGGCAGTTGAACTCGACGAGCTTGGAGCCCTCGTTTGTCACCATCAGCCCGGCATAGAGGACCCCGCGATAGGTGATCCCGCGCCTGCGCAGCTCGGCCAAGCAGGGCTCGATGATCGTCCGGTAGGCTTCAGCTTCCTGCTCTGCCGTGAAGTTTCGCGGCGGGGAAATGGCGCCCATCCCGCCTGTATTCGGCCCTTCATCACCGTCGAAGGCGCGCTTGTAGTCGCTCGCCAGCCCCAGGCGCTGCACGCTCTCCCCGTCGGTAACCGCGAAGAGCGAGACCTCGTAGCCATCCATGAACTCCTCGATGACTAAGGAGCCCGAGACCGCCATGAGCTCGTCCACCGCCGCTTCCGCCTCGGTAAGGCTCCTGGCGATCACTACGCCCTTGCCCGCAGCCAAGCCGTCGGCCTTGATGACATAGGGAGCTGTGTAGCCTGAGAGCGCCGCCTTCGCTTCGCCAGCATCGGCGTAGTGGCCGTAGCGGGCGGTCGGGGCGCCAGCCGCCTCGCAGATCTCCTTGGTAAAGGCCTTGGAGCTCTCCAGCATGGCGCCGGCCTTCACCGGGCCGAAGCAGGGGATGCCCGCCGCTTCCAGCCGGTCGGCCAAGCTCTCTGCCAGCGGCTGCTCCGGCCCAACCACGACGAGGTCGATGCCTTCCTCGCGGGCAAAAGCGATTGGATCGGCGACCTCCAAACAGTCGGCGACCTCCGCCATGCCAGGATTGCCAGGCGCGCAGATCAGGCGGCTGACGAGCTGGCTCTGAGCGATCTTCCAGGCGAGGGCGTGCTCGCGGCCACCGGAGCCGATGAGAAGTATCTTCAAGAGTAAGGCCCTCTATCTTATGTCACGTGACCGCCCTTATGATGGCGGCGAGGCTATGGGTCCATGGTTCGTATGAGGTTCCTTCGCGCCGCCGTCAGGCTGCGCCAGTGGAGGCGGCGCGAGAAGATCGCCCGCATCCTGGCGCGTGGGCGGAAGGGAACGCCGTTCCTCGCCTCGCTGGCCTTCAACCTGGCACTGATCGTAATCCTGGCGGCGGGCTACACCTCCTTTGTGGCCAAGGGAGTCGTCGGTGCGGGGCTTGGTGAGCGGGTCATTACCGTGCGCTTCTTCGAGCAGCAGAACCGCCCCGAACAGGCGACGCCCGAAGCCCTGCCGGAGGAGGAGCTCCCCGAGCCCGAGGAGGCCGAGATCGGCGCGGAAACACTGCCTGAGGGTATCGCGATCACCGAAGGCGAGGAGGTCGGTGAGGACCAGGGGGACGAGGCGCCCCAGGCGGAGGAGGGCGCCGATGTCACCTCGTCACAGCTCGGTGTCGCCGTCCCCTCCATCGCCCTGCCCGATGTGGATGCGGGGGAGGGCAGGCCCGACGGCATCGTCGGCGTCGACTGCTACCGCATCTTCCGCGGTGACCGCGAGAAGGCGCTGGAATGCGCGGGCCGCGAGATCCTGTCTGGCTGGCGGGCGGAGATCGCCAATCTCGGCGAGGACTGGGACCGCTTCGGCGAGGAGCTCGGCACCGGTCGCAGGGCGATCCGCTACGGCCCCCTGCGCGGCACGCTGAACCCCGCCGACTACGGCCTGCCCACGGGCATGGAGGTCTCACCGACCATGCAGCGCCGCTACGAGCAGGCCCTCGCCGCGCAGAAGGCCCGCAGCCTCGAAGCGCTGACCGAGCAGAGCAAGGGCACCGAGAAGGCGATTGAGGAGGAGCGCCGGCGCGATCAGGACGCCGCCACCTACAGCCCCGTCAGCCCGTCGGGGGATGGGTAGGGGAGCCGGTAGGGCGGAACGCGAAGCTTTCCGCCGCTTTTACTTGTACACACAGCAAGGCGGATGGCTCCGCAATTCGCCCTACGGCCTTCCATCGACCACGTTGTAAGTTTAGGCCAACCCCTCCCGCCAAGAACGCGAGCGGAGCGCAGCGAAGTCGAGTGCCACTACCGTGGCCTTCTCCGCCTAGGAAAGGTCCCCCGGACCTTTTCTTCCACCTGGCGGTGGACCGGATACGAAGCGCTCAAGTAGGAGGGCGGTCAGCCCGACGGTAGCGCCACTTTTATGACCACTGACAACGTCCCAGAATACTCCGTCACCGAGCTGTCCGGTCAGCTCAAGCGCACGATCGAGGATGCCTACGGCTATGTGCGGGTGCGCGGGGAGCTGGGGCGGGTGACGCGGGCGGGGTCGGGTCACGTCTATCTCGACCTCAAGGACGACCGCGCGGTTCTCTCCTCGGTCATGTGGAAAGGGACGGCCCAGCGCCAGACGGTGAAGCCCGAGCAGGGCATGGAGGTGGTCGCCACCGGGCGGCTCACCACCTTCCCCGGCCAGTCGCGCTACCAGCTCGTCATCGACACGCTGGCCCCGGCGGGGGCCGGGGCGCTGATGGCGCTCTACGAGGAGCGTAAGAAGAAGCTCGCCGCCGAGGGGCTGTTCGACCCGGCGAGGAAGCGCGCGATCCCCAAGCTGCCTCGCCGCATCGGTGTGGTCACCTCGCCCTCGGGGGCGGTGATTCGCGACATCCTCCACCGCCTGCGTGACCGCTATCCGAGCCACGTCATCGTCTGGCCGACGCTGGTGCAGGGGGAGCGGGCGGCGGCGGGCATCGTCTGCGGCATCAAGGGGCTCGCCGCCTTGCCCGAGGATCAGCGCCCGGACACCATCATCGTCGCTAGGGGAGGGGGGAGCCTCGAGGACCTCTGGTGCTTCAACGATGAGGAGGTGGCGAGGGCCGCAGCCGCCTCGCCCATCCCGCTGATCTCTGCCGTGGGGCATGAGACCGACACGACCCTGATCGACTTCGCCGCCGACCTCCGCGCGCCGACCCCTACCGCAGCTGCGGAGCTCGCCGTGCCCGTGCGCAGCGAGCTTCTGAGCCAGGTGCGCCAGCTCGGCCTCAGCCTGGAGCAGAAGCTCGCCGCCAAGACCGAGGCGAGGGGGCTGGCGCTTCGTTCGGCGGCGAGGGCGCTGGGCGGCCCGTCCTCGGTGCTCGACACACCGGCGCAGCGCCTGGACCTCGCAGCCTCGGCCCTCGGCCGGGCCATCGCCACGAGCGGCGAGCGGGCGGGGGCGAGGCTCGCACAGGTCACCCCGAGGCTGCAGCCCTCGCTTCTATTCAGACCCGTCGAGCGCCAGGAGGCGGAGCTTTCCCGCCGCACGGTAAGGCTCCGCCCCTCGCTTTTGACCGAGCGCGCAGACCGGAGAGGAGAGCGCCTCACCGCCGCTGCCCCCAGACTGCCTCGCGCCGCCCTGGGCATCGAGCGCCGGGCTCGCGACCGGCTGTCTGCCGCGAAGTTGCGGCGCAGCGCCGTGAGCACGCGCCTCGACCGGGCAAGCGAAGGCCTAACAGGTCTGTCCGCTCGCCTGCCGGTTCTGGCGTCCTCTCAGTTACGCACGCTGGAGGACCGTCTCAGCCAAACCGGACGCCTCCTCCAGTCCATGAGCTACCGGGGCGTGCTCGAGCGGGGCTTCGCCCTCGTGACCGGGCCGGAGGGGGCCGTCGTCACTTCGGCGAAGGCCGCGAAGAAGGCCGGTGCCCTGACCCTGACCTTCGCCGACGGCGAGCATCAGGTGGGCACCGACCCCGCCCGCCGCGGCAAAACCAAGCCGCCGGGCCAAAAGACTGACCAGCAGAAGCTGTTCTGACGTTGACTTCTGCGCCCCTCATCGGGCAGAGGGCGCGCTTACCCGTTTTCGTGCCTTTACGAGAGACACACCGATGAAAGTCCGCAGCTCGATCAAGTCCCTGAAGAACCGCCACCGCGACTGCCGCGTGGTGCGCCGCAAGGGCCGTATCTACGTCATCAACAAGACCCAGCGCCGCTTCAAGGCCCGCCAGGGCTGAGCCCCTTTCGCCGTTCGGTGTCTTTCGGCCCGCGTGACCTGACACAAGCGTCAGGCGCCGGGCCTTTCGTCGTGCTCGTTTAGTGGTTGGCGCTTAACCCTTGCTGCGCTAGCTAGGACGGATGCTCGCAGCCCTCTTCCTCACCATCGTGCTCAGCCAGTCCGATCTGGCGGATGTCCACAACGGCCAGTGCTCCGTCGAGGACGGGCCGGAGGTCGGCATCGGGCTCCTCTGCGAGCGCGCTCGCATCGCCATCGAAGCGCGTGAGCTCTCCGTCGCCGAATCGCTGGCCGCCAAGGCCAGCAAGCTCGCCCCCAGCTACCCCGGCGTTTGGGTGGTCCGGGCCGAGGTGGCCCAGTCGGGCAGGCGGGTGGACGAGGCGAGGGGCTTTTACGAGAAAGCCTCTAACCTCGCGCCCACCAACGCCGCGATCCTCGTGTCCATGGGGGATTTCGAGGCCGAGGAGGGCAATGTGCGCGGCGCTGCGGTCCTCTATGAGAAGGCCGCGGAGATCGCCCCGGACCTGCCGGGCTTGGCGGAACGCCTCGAAGCGGTCACCGACGAGCCTGCATCCAGCGAGATCTGAACCCCGGTTTCGGCGGTTTTTCAGTCCGAATCGCTCGTCGTCGCTCCGCGATCCAGAAGCACCGATTCGATAGGCGTGAGGTCGATGCCGAGCTGCGCTGCCTCCGCCTTGATCGCCGACAGGGTGCGCCCGTCGGCGGCGCCAGCGAGGCTCGCCAAGAGAACCGCCCGCGGCCCCTGGGCGCAGAAGGCGTGAACGGTCTTTCCACGCACGAACTCGGACCAGGCGTCGGCGTCCTCGCGGGAGGGGATGTGGCCAGGCGTCACGGGTACATGAAGAAAACCAAGCCCGGCCTCCTCGGCCGCGGCGCGCAGCTCTTCGGCCGAGGGCTGATTCGGCGCCTCGCCGTCGGGACGCGCACAGACCACACCGTCGACACCCTGGGCCTTGAGACCGGCAAGATCACCGGTCTGGATCTGAGGGGAGATGGTGATGGTCTCGTTCAAGCGGCGCATGGCCTCTCCCGTTCCAGATGGCGGCCCGTTCCGGACGCGGGAAGAATGGTCGGAGTGAGAGGATTCGAACCTCCGGCCCCTGCCTCCCGAAGACAGTGCTCTACCAGGCTGAGCTACACTCCGTAGGGGAGCGCCCATAGCGCCGCGGGCGGCCCGGCGCAATCTCTCTTTTATGGCCGATTTTTCTTGCCGGGGGCGTTGCATCGAGGGGCAGAGTTTTGTAGTGCCGCCTCTCCCTGCTGGGGTGTCGCCAAGTGGTAAGGCAGCGGTTTTTGGTATCGCCATGCGCAGGTTCGAATCCTGCCACCCCAGCCAGGGTCTTCCCTTCGAAGTTGAGACGATGCGACGAATGCCCGCCGTGGCGCTCTTTCGCGCTGCAGCATGGCGCGCGCTAAGGCGTTGAGCTGTGTATCAATCTTTCACAGGGGCGCTAGATTGCGAACAAGTTCGTGAAAATGTCTCGAAAAAGTTCCGACTGCGATTGATCCGGCTCTCCGTTTACGGCAGCCTCATCTTTGTGTGGGCATAAGCTGCCCGCTCGGCCTGCTGGGAGGGCCGTTTCAGTCAACTGTTAAGACCGCGTGTTGGGTTTCTTGCTATTTGGACATATTGGTTCCATAGAGCGAAAGTCTGCCCGGCTAGGGCGGTTTGGGAATGGTGGGGAGCGTGCCGGCCGGCACTGATCTCTCCAAGGAAGAAAGTTTGAAGTCGGCGGCGACGTTTTGGCGTTGCCGTCTGTTACCAGGATGGGTGGAGACACTTGAAGGTGAGACACATGCACACGAAGATTGCCCTGCTCGGCTCGGCGGTTCTGGCGGCCGCGATGGCCACCGCCCCCGCTGCCGCGCAGTTCCGCCAGGCGCTGGACATCAGCCGCCAAACGGCTACCGACAGTGCCCGCTCGCAGCAGCGTGTGGATGAGCTCGATCAGGAAGCGACGGAGCTCCTCACCGAGTACCGGGCGCTGATCAAGCAGCTCAACATTCTGCAGCGCTTCAACGAGAGCCAGCGCGCCGAGGTCGAGAACCAGCTCGAGCAGATTCGCGGGCTCGAGATCGACATCGCCAATGTCGAGGGCCTCGGCCAGGCCGTCGTGCCTCTGATCGGCGACATGCTCGAGCAGCTCAAGCGCATCGTCGCTGCCGACATCCCCTTCCTGCTGGAAGAGCGTCAGGCTCGCCTGGACAGGCTCGACGGCGTGATGGCCGATTCGACCCAGACGCCGGCGTCCCGCTACCGCCTCATCGTCGAGGCCTACCAGATCGAGAACGAGTACGGCCGGACCATCAGCGCCTATGACGGCACCGTGACCGAGGAAGGCCAGGAGCTGACGGTGGAGTTCCTCCGCGTCGGCCGCATCGCGCTGATCTACAAGTCCGCCGATGACAGCCTGCTGCGCATCTACAACAGCGAAACCCGCCAGTTCCAGGATCTGAGCCGCGACTTCCTCGACGATGTCCGCCTCGGCCTGCGCATGGCGAAAGAGCAAACCCCTCCGGGCCTTCTGCAGATTCCCGTTGGCGCGCCTGAGGCCGCCATCGACGGCGTCTCGTCGCAGGCTTCGGAATAAGGCCGGGAGAGCAAGAGAATGACGATGCTGAAGACACTCCAAAAAGGTCTTATCGCCGGTGCTGCGCTGATCGCGGGCACCAGCTCCATGGCCTTCGCCCAAGACCAGCAGATCTCGCTGGAAGACGTGCTCCGCGCCGCAAGGCAGGAGCAGCAGGCCGCCCGCCAGGCCGATCGTGATCGCGAGCGGGCCTTCCTCGCCGAGCGTGACCGTCAGGCCGCTCGGGTTGCCGAGATCCGCGCTCAGGTCGCAGCCGCCGATGCCGAATCGGACCGCCTGACGGCCGAGTTCGAGACCAACGATGCCCGCATCACCGAGCTGAGCAACCAGCTTCAGGAAGCCCAGGGCGAGTTTGGCGAGCTCTTCGGTGCCGCCCGCTCCGCTGCCGGTGACTTCGCCGCCCAGCTCGACGATTCGGTCATCTCGGCTCAGTTCCGCGGTCGCTCGCAGCCCCTTCGCGAGGTTGCCGAGTCCGATACGCTTCCTTCCGAGGAGCAGCTTCGCTTCATCACGGACGTGATGTTCGAGCAGATCGTGGCCCAGTCCAACGTCGCCACCTTCGAGGCCCCCGTGGTCAACGCCGCCGGTGAGACCACCACGGCTCAGATCACCCGGATCGGTCCGTTCTCGGCCTTCGACGCCAGCGGCAACTACTACACCATGAAGAGCCTCGAGGACGGCCGTTCGCGCCTCACTCAGCTCGCCCGCAACCCCGGCACCGCCAACGCGGTCAAGAACGCGCAAGGGGTCAGCGGCTACTCCGGTGAGGGCCTCCGTGCCGGTACGATCGACCCGTCGCTCGGCCAGCTTCTGGGCCTCGTGATCGAGACGCCGACCATGTCCGAGCGTTTCCACTCGGGTGAGCTCGTCGGCTACATCATCACCGGCATCCTTCTGCTCGGCACGCTGATCGGCATCTACAAGCTCGTCACGCTCTCCTCGACCAAGTCGGCGGTGAAGAGCCAGATGCGCCGTAAGAGCCCGTCGCGCGGCAACCCGCTCGGCCGGATCATGATGGCCTATGAGAGCAATACGGCGGTCGACACCGAGACCCTCGCGCTCAAGCTAGATGACGCTGTGCTGAAAGAGCTTCCGAAGCTCGACTCCGGTCTGAACCTCCTCAAGGTTCTCGCCGCGGTCGCCCCGCTTCTCGGTCTTCTCGGTACCGTCGTGGGTATGATCCAGACCTTCCAGCAGATCACGCTGTTCGGTACGGGTGACCCGCAGATCATGGCTGGCGGTATCTCGCTCGCCCTGATCACCACCGTGATGGGCCTGATCGCCGCCATCCCGCTGCTTCTCCTCCATGCCTTCGCTTCGGGTACCGCCCGTTCGGTCGCGTCGATCCTGGAGCAGCAGGCGGCTGGCATGATCGCTGAACACGCCGAGGCGCGCTAGTTAGCGCGCCCTGGCGGCCCTAGGAGGCTTCTATGGAAATCATTCTAGATCCCTTCGGCGCGCTGCAGGCCTTCCTGTTCGCAGGCGGCAACGTCCTCCTCGTCATCATGGTGGTTACCTTCGTGATGTGGGCGCTGATCGTCGAACGGATCATCTTCTTCGCCACGGCGAGGGGGGCACTGGTCAAGCGGGCCGAGCGGAACTGGTCCGCCCGCAGCGACCATAGCTCCTGGTATGCCAAGGCGATCCGCGAGCGGCTCATCTCCGAGGTGGACCTCGACAGCAGGTCCAATCTCGGCGTCATCAAGGGCCTTGTAGCGGTATCACCGCTGCTCGGTCTTCTCGGCACGGTGACGGGGATGGTCGAGGTGTTCGACGTGATGGCCGTGACCGGCTCGTCCAACGCACGTCTTATGGCGGGCGGGATCACCAAGGCGACCATTCCGACCATGGCCGGCCTCGTGGCTTCCCTCTCCGGCATCCTCGCCATGAACATTCTCGACCGCCAGCAGAAAAAGGCGGTGGGCGAGACGGCCGACAAACTCGTGTTGGAGATCTAAGCCATGAGAGCAAGACGCGGGAGACAGGAGGAGGCGGCCNAGGCGGTGGGCGAGACGGCCGACAAACTCGTGTTGGAGATCTAAGCCATGAGAGCAAGACGCGGGAGACAGGAGGAGGCGGCCGACGTCAACGTGACGCCGCTTCTCGACATCGTCTTCATCATGCTGATCTTCTTCATCGTGACGGCGACGTTCGTCTACGAGGACGGGATCCAGCCGAACCTTCCGACCCCGAACCCGGAGGATCAGGATAACACCAAACCGCCGCCTTCGCTGCTGCTAACGGTCCAAGCTGACGGCTTCGTCCTTGTAGACGATGTCCGTCTGATCGACCCCAAATCCACCGAGCCGGTGGTCGAGGAGTTCCTGGCTAAGGAGCCGAAGGGCGTGGTCATCATCTCCGCCGCTGGGGACAGTGAGACGGGCATTATGATCACGACGCTCGACGAGGCCCGGCAGGCAGCCGGTCCCGACCGCTACGCCAGGATCATCCTGGCGCCGCAGTCTAACTAATTTTGGCGCCGCACCGTTGCGGCGCAGCGTAAGAACGGGGGAGGGTGCATCTCTCCCCCTAACGGCCGGGCCGCCGGCCAACAGATTTAGTGGGTAAAGCTCATGGCTAGAAGGTCACTGCAAAGCGCTACCGAAGAGGAAGAAGACGTCAACGTGACGCCGCTTCTCGACATCGTCTTCATCATGCTGATTTTCTTCATCGTGACGTCGACCTTCATCAAGGAGCCCGGCATCGACGTCGTCCGTCCGGTGGCGACGACCCAGGAGAAGCAGAACCCGGCCGTTCTCATCGCGATCAACGAGAACGACGAGATCTACATCAACAAGGAGCGGGTCGAGCTGAGCGAGGTCCGCTACCAGGTCGAAGAGCTCCGCCGCGAGACCCCCAAGGGGAACGCCGTGGTTCAGGCCGATGCAGGTGCGAAGTCCGAGCTGACCCTCGACGTGCTGCAGCAGGTCAAAGATGCCGGTATCCAAGACGTCGCCGTCTCGACGGTGTCCGACTGATAGAAACGTTTGCGCCGCTGACCGCGAAGCGGGTCTGTAGGCGAATGGAGGAACAAGATGGGTAGTATCATCAGAACGGTGATCGGTGTTCCCGTTGCAGCTATAGTCGTTTTGGGTCTGTTCCTCGTCATGTGGTCCCAGATCCGCCCTGGCGAGCTGCCGGAATCGGAAGAGCGGGAGCCGGTCAATATCTCGATCACCAACCAGATCGAGGATTCAGAGATTCAGAACCAGCGCCGGTTCGAGCGTCCCAAGCTTGACGCCCCGCCTCCGCCGCCCCCGGCCATTCAGCGTCAGAACTTTCAACCTCAGGTGGAGGGTGTCCGGGCTGCCGCTCCCGACTTCGGCGCCGATGTCGATATCGGCTCAGGCTTCAACCCTGACCGTGACGCTCAACCACTCGTCCGCGTTCAACCGCAAGGTTTCGAGCGCTGCATCGACAGCGATTCGGGCACGGAAATCGTCAGCTTGGAGTTCGACGTCGATCCTCAAGGCAATGTGGTCAATGTGCAGGTGCTCGAGACCACGGATAGCTGCTACAATCGCTACGCCGTTCGTGCAGCAGAGCGCTGGAAGTACCAGCCGAAGATCGTGAAGGGTGAGGCGGTTCCCCGCTTTGGCGTGCGCACCGCGATCCGCTTCGAGATCGGCCCGGCGGAGTAAGGATAGAGATGAGCATACTCTCAAAAAACCTGTGGCTGGGGGGCGTTGCCGCTCTCCTAGCTGCCTCCTCGGTTACCACGATCTCCACGGCACTCGAACCTGCCTATGCGCAGCAGAGCCGCGCAGAGCGTGAAGAAGAGGACCGCCGCCGTCGCCGCCAGACCCTTTCTGAGCGGTCCGGTCGCGCCCTCAACGACGCGCTCAACCTCGCCAATGAGGAGCCGCCGCAGATCCAAGCCGCTATTCAACGTCTGGACCAGCTTCTTGCGCGGAATGTTTCTCCATATGACGAGGCGACGGCACTGGAGATCCGTGGTAACCTCCACTACCAGAACGACAACTCGCAAGCCGCCTTGCGCGATCTGCAACGCGCACTCGATCTCGACGTTCTGCCCTCTGACCGCGAGAAGGGTCTGATCCGCGGTATCGCCGGTCTCTACTACCAGGCCGAGCAGTTCGACCGCACCATCAGCTTCATGCAGGCCTACATTCGCGACTACCCCGATGAGGTCGAAGCGAACGACTACTTCATCCTTGCGGGTGCTTTCGCTCAACAGGGCAACTACCGGGCAGCCCTCCGTCCCGCGGAGCAGGCCCTTGCCGCGGACCGGGCCGCAGGTAGCCGCAGCGAGCAGTACTACTCCCTTCTCAACCTCATCTACTCCGAGACCGGCGAGGTCACCAAACGTCTGTCGCTGCTCGAGCAGATGGTGGAGTATTTCCCGAGCCAGAGCAGTTACTGGTCCCAGCTCGCCTTCATGTATGCTGAGGCGGACCGACGCCGCGACGCCCTCGCTGTTCTTGAGGTCTCCTACAAAGCCGGTCTGATCACGGACGAGGACAAGATCATCAACCTTGCCCAGTTCTACTACGATCAGAACAACCCCTACCGCGGAGCCGTGCTCCTCGATGCGGAGATGCGTAGCGGCACCGTCAAACGAACTCTCTCCAACCTGGAGCTTCTGGCCCAGTTATGGGCTGCGGCGCAGGAGCAGGAGCGAGCCATCGCCATCCTGACCGAGGCGGCGCCGAAGCGGGACGACGGCAGACTCTACTACCAGCTCGGCCAGAGCTATCTGGCGAATGAAGAGTACGACAAATCGGTTCAGAACCTGCGTCAGGCCATCCGTCGCGGCGGCTTGGACGACCGCGAAGTCGGCAACGCTTATGTGCTGATCGGTACGGCTCTCTTCCAGCAGGACAGCGAGAGTAAGCCTGCGAGGACGGCTGCGAAGGCGGAGTTCCAGCGTGCAGTTCGCTACAGTAGCTCACGCTCCTCGGCTCAATCCTGGATCGAGTATATCAACACGATCGAGACGACGCTTGAGCGTCAGGCCCAGGTGGAGTTCAGCCAGGCCGTCGCCCGTACCGAGCGGCAGATTGAGCGCTGCCAGACCATTCTCGATGTGATCGAGCTGGGTGGTTCGACCCAAGTTCCGGAGGCGGATCTCGCCGCCTGCAGAGACCTTCTTGCCAAGGTCGAAGCTGGCGCAACGGCTGAATCCTTGGTTCGCGGGGAAGAACCTGCGGGCGAAAGTGACGAGGAAACTCCTGAAGAAGAAGCGGCTGACAGCGGCGAATAAGTTCGGACGTCGCATGCTGTGCCATTTACACAAAAGCCCGCCCCAGATCGGCGGGCTTTTTTCTTGGTGTTTGTGTCGTTTGCAGACGCTGCTGCCCCTCCGTCCTTCGGACACCTCTCCTACTCCGTAGGGGAGGGAAGCAAAACCAGTGCGTGCTTTCTATTACGCTATCCCTCTCGGAGGGGGAGCTGCCAGCAGGCCGAGGGAGAGCAGTCACCAGCGCCTACCGTCGCCGTCCGTTCGCAAAGGATACAAACGCCCTTTTCTCTGTGTAAAAAACATTCTGTTCTAGGGTCCGGACCCGTGAACGGGTAGCGGTGTCCGCTGCGGGGTGGTTCATTGTCTCCGACAGGAGGTGGTGGGATGTCGGAGTTCTTTTGGTTCACGGATGCGCAGTGGTCTCGGATCGAGCCGCTGCTGCCGGTCTAGGCACGAGGCAAGGAGCGGGTGGACGACCGCCGCGTGTTGTCGGGGATCGTGCACGCGATCAAGAACGGCGGGCGCTGGGCGGTGTGCTACCTCTCTTCGGCCGCGCGAGGTCTACGGGCCGAAGAAGACGCTCTACAACCGCTTCGTGCGCTGGGCCGAGCGCTGCGTGTGGGAGACGTCTTCGCCGCTCTAGCAGGCGAGGAAGGGGTGCCGGACCGGCTGTTCGTCGACAGTAGCTGTATCAAGGTCCACCGCTGCGCCGGCGGCGGAGTACAGCGGCGAAGCCGATGGACGGGGGCGTTGGCTCAGGGTATCGGCACGACCAAGGGCGGTCGGAACACCAAGCTGCACGCCCTCTGCGACGAGCGCGGCCGCCCCCTTGTCCTGATGCTGACGCCGGGCAACGTGCACGACGCCAAGGTCGCCATGCCGCTCATCGACGCGCTGCCGCCGACCCAGGAGCTGGTCACCGAGAAGGGCTACGACAGCAAGGCCCTGCGCGACTGGCTCGAAGCACGCGGCACCCAGCCCGTCATCCCGCCCCGCAAGGGCAGGCTCATCCAGTACAACTACGACCGCACGGCCTACAAACACCGCAACGTCGTCGAGAGGATGTTCTGCCGCCTGAAGGACTTCCGACGCGTTGCGACCCGCTACGACCGCAACGCCACCACCTTCATGGCCACCGTCACCATCGCCGCCCTCGTCAGCTACTGGCTGTCATGAGTCCAGACCCTAGCTACTCCGTTGCATCGGGCTGGCGGCTCGGATGGGCGGCGGCTACTGCTGGCAGCGCGTTCATGGCGGCTTCGACCTCTAACAGACGCGTTAGACCTCCGAGTTCGGCGCCGAAGCGTCGTCCGGCGTAGAGCTGGGGGAGCAGGTAGCACTCCGCAGCGCTTGGCGTATCGCCAAGGAGAAACGGACCCGGCTGATCGTCCTGTTCGAGGGTCTCCTCCAGCGCCTGAAGCCCGATCGTGATCCAGTAGGCGGCCCAGGAAAAAGCCTCTTCCTTACTGTGCCCGAGCGGATCTTGCAGCCGTTTCAGCACGCGAAGGTTCTGAAGTGGATGGACATCGCAGCCGATCAGTGCCGCGTACTGCCTGGCTTTCGCACGCTGCCACGGATCCGGGGGAAACAGCTTCGGTCCTTCCAGGGCTTCGTCCAGATACTCGATAATGGCGGGGCTTTGGGTGAGGAGACGCCCGTCGCCGATGTCCAGGGCGGGGACGAGGCCTTGTGGGTTGAGCTTCACGAAGTCCTCTTCCCGGTGCTCTCCGGTAGCGAGGTTCACCGGTACGGTCTCGATCTCCTGCCCCTTCAGCGCGAGGGCCAAGCGCACCCTGTAGGAGGTGCCTGACCGCCAGTATCCGTAGAGTTTCATGACGCGCGCTCCCTTGAACAGCTAGCGGGTTGCAAGCTGCTGCGTGCAGGATAAGCAGCGCGGCAACAAGGGAGTCGGACATGAAGCTTGCATCGCTGAAGAAGGGCCGTGACGGCCAGCTCGTCGTCGTCAGCCGCGACCTGTCGCGCTACGCCGTGGCGGAGGGCATCGCCGAGACGATGCAGGCAGCCCTCGACGACTGGTCGGCGGTCAAGCCGCGGCTCGAGCAACTTGCCGCCAAGCTGGAGCGCGGCGAGGCGGATACCCGCCGCTTCGACGCCGCCGAGATGGCGTCGCCGCTGCCCCGCGCTTTTCAGTGGGCTGACGGCTCGGCCTATATCAACCATGTGGAGCTCGTCCGGAAGGCGAGGGGGGCGGAGGTGCCGGAGAGCTTCTACGCCGACCCGCTGATGTATCAGGGGGGGTCCGATCATTTCCTCGCCCCGACCGACCCCATTCCGCTGGGGGACGATGCGTGGGGCCTCGATCTTGAAGGCGAAATCGCCGTGGTGACCGGCGATGTGGACCGCGGCGCCTCCGAAGAGAAAGCGGCGCGCGAGATTCGGCTTATCATGCTGGTCAACGATGTCAGCCTGCGCGGCTTGATCCCCGGCGAGCTCGCCAAGGGCTTCGGCTTCTTCCAGTCCAAGCCGCCCTCGGCGTTCTCGCCGGTAGCGGTGACGCCGGACGAGCTGGGAGACGCCTGGGATGGCGCGAAACTGAGCGGCGCCCTGAAGATCGACCTCAACGGCGAGCCTTTCGGCCGGGCCGATGCCGGTCAGGAGATGACCTTCGGCTTCGACAAACTAGTCGCCCATGCCGCCAAGACGAGGGCGCTCCGTGCCGGGACGATCATCGGTTCGGGCACGGTCTCGAACAAGCTCGACGGCGGCCCTGGCAAGCCGGTCTCCGAGGGCGGGGCGGGCTATAGCTGCATCGCCGAGCAGCGCATGATCGAGACTATCAAAGGCGGCAAGCCCAGCACCAGCTTCCTGCGCGATGGCGACCGGGTGAAAATCTGGATGGAGGACGGCGAAGGCCACTCGATCTTCGGAGCGATTGACCAGGTGGTCCAGAAAGACTGAGCCCCCAGGGACGGGGCCCTGCCAGCACCCGTAGGGCGGACAGCAGCGCAGCCATTGGCCGCGTTTGGTGCTCACAACGCTCCCCTCCCTGACGCTCCCGACGGCACAGCGCTAGCTGCGACCGTGGGGTCCATTTCCCGGCCTATCTCGCTGTTTCCGCCTTCAGGAGCTGGGCACTACGGTCTTCGCCGTGGTGAGCGTATGGGGAGGGAGGCGCGCGCGCCAGCATCCGCGGCCAGTTTTGCTGTCCGCCCTACGAGTGTGATCCTGGTTTCAGGGACTTGGGCGTAGGGTGGACGCTGGCAGGCGGCCACCTCTTCTGGGACGACGGGTGTAGCAGGTAGCCGCCTACCGGCGTCACCCCTAAGGGGCTGCTAGGCGTCGGCGGCCTTTTTGGTTTTCTTGACCGCCTTTTTCGTCGCCTTCTTAGTGGCTTTCTTCGCGGCCTTCTTCGTCGCTTTTTTCTTCGCAGCCTTTTTCTTCGTCGGTGCTTTCGCTTCGCGCTCGGCGATCAGCTCGAGTGCACGCTCGAGGGTGATCTCGTCCGGGTTTTCGCCCTTGGGGATCGTGGCGTTGGTCTTCTGGTGCTTGACATAGGGGCCGTAGCGGCCTTCGAAGACGCCGACTACTTCATCCGTATCGGGATGTTTACCGAGCTCACGCTTTGGCTTCGCGGCGGCTCTGCCGCGACCGCGCGGATTGTCCTTCTTGTCCTGGATGATCGAGACGGCGCGGTTGATGCCGATCTCCCAGACGTCGTCGACGCTTTCTAGGTTGGCGTAGGTCTTGCCGTGCTTGACGAAGGGGCCGTAGCGGCCGATGCCCGCCTCGATCGTCTCGCCGTCCTCCGGGTGCGGACCGACGTCGCGGGGGAGGGAGAGGAGCATCATCGCCTTCTCGAAGTCCGTCTCCGCCGCGTTCCAGCCCTTGGGGATCGAGGCGCGCTTGGGCTTCTCGTCTTCGGAGACCGCGGCGCGTTCGACATAGGGGCCGAAGCGGCCTGATTTGAGGGAAACCTCCGTGGACGTATCGGGGTCGATGCCGAGGACCTTGTCCTCAGCCGGTGCGTCGCCTTCATCCTTGCCGAGCTGCCGCGTGTGCTTGCATTCGGGGTAGCGGGAGCAGCCTATGAAGGCGCCGTAGCGTCCCACTTTGAGCGACAGCTGCCCCTCCCCGCAGGTGGGGCAGAGGCGGGGGTCGGTGCCGTCGCCTCGGTCGGGGAAGATGTGCGGGCCTAGGGCCTCGTTGAGGGCGTCGAGGACTTCCGTAATGCGGAGCCCGGTCATCCCCTCGATCTTGGCGTGGAACTCGTCCCAAAAGCGGTGCAGGAAGGCGCGCCACTCCTCGCGACCGCCGGAGATCTCGTCGAGCGTGTCCTCAAGTTGCGCGGTGAAGTCGTACTCGACATATTTGCCGAAGAAGTTCTCCAGGAACGCCGTGACGATCCGCCCACGGTCCTCCGGGATGAAGCGGTTCTTGTCCATGCGGACGTAAGAGCGGTCCTGCAGCGTGCTGATGATCGAGGCGTAGGTGGAGGGACGGCCGATGCCGTTCTCCTCCAGCGCTTTCACGAGGCTGGCCTCGGTGAAGCGGGGCGGGGGCTGGGTGAAGTGCTGCTCCGGCTTGACCTTGTCAACGTCGGCGGCGGTGCCAGCGGTCACCTTGGGCAGGACGCCCTGCTTCTCCTCCTCCTCGTCGTCACGGCCCTCCGTGTAGACCGCGATGAAGCCCTCGAAGGTGATGACCGAGCCGGTGGCGCGGAAGGTGATCTTCTCGTCCGCGCTGCGAATGTCGATCGTGGTCTGTTCCAGCTCCGCGCTGGCCATCTGGCAGGCCACAGCCCTGCGCCAGATCAGGCGGTAGAGCTTGGCCTCGTCCTCGGTCAGGCGCTGATCGTCAGGGTGCTTACCGAAGTCCGTGGGGCGGATACATTCGTGCGCCTCCTGAGCGTTCTTCTGCTTGGACTTGTACATGCGGGGGGAGGAGGGGACGAAGCGGTCGCCGTAGCGGGACTTGATCTCGTCCCTACACGCCATGACGGCCTCAGGCGCCATGTCGATGCCGTCGGTCCGCATATAGGTGATGAGGCCCTGCTCGTAGAGCTTCTGCGCCGCCTGCATGGTCCGCTTGGCGCCGAAGCCCATCTTGCGGCTGGCCTCCTGCTGCATGGTGGAGGTGGTGAAGGGCGCGGAGGGGTTGCGCTTGGTGGGCTTTGCCTCGACCGAGGCGATGGTGAAGCTCGCCGCCTCGATCAGGTCCTTCGCACGCTGACCGTCGGCCTCAGTGGTGAGGGAGAACTTGCCGAGCTTCTCGCCGTCGAGATGGGTGAGGCGCGCCGTGAACGGATCGCTGTCGGCCGCGACCTGCGCTTCGACGGTCCAGAACTCCTCGGCGACGAACTTCTCGATCTCCAGTTCGCGCTCGCAGATGAGCCGCAGGGCGACGGACTGCACCCGGCCCGCCGAACGGCTACCTGGCAGCTTGCGCCAGAGAACGGGGGAGAGGGAGAAACCGACGAGGTAGTCCAGCGCCCGGCGAGCCAGGTAGGCGTTGACGAGGTCCTGGTCGATCTGGCGCGGGTTGCTGATCGCTTCGTGGACGGCGGATTTCGTCACCGCGTTGAAGGCGACGCGGGACACGGACTTGTCCTTGAGCGCCTTCTTCTGCTGGAGCACGTCGTAGAGGTGCCAGGAGATGGCCTCACCCTCCCTGTCGGGGTCGGTGGCGAGGATGACGCCGTCGGCGCCTTTGAGGGCGTCGGTGATCTCCTTGATGCGGGCCTTGGACTTGGCGTCCATGTCCCAGATCATCTTGAAGTCCTGCTCGGGATCGACCGAGCCGTCCTTGGACGGAAGGTCCCTGATATGCCCGTAGGAGGCCAAAACCTCGTAGTCCTTGCCCAGATACTTGCCGATGGTTTTGGCCTTGGAGGGGGACTCGACGATGACGACCTGCATAGGGGGAGGGGGCCTTTCGGTGAGGGGGAAGCTCGCGGCGGCAAAGTGGTGATGGCGCTGCCCGCTGTCAACGAAGCTTTACGACGAACGGTTGTAAGATGGTATTCTTTCGACTATAGATTGTATATCAGGGTTGAGGAGGTTGAGTATGTCGGAGCCAGAAGGCGCGTGCGGCATGGGTCCTTCGGAGCGGTCGCGTAAACTCGTGGAACCAGCGCTCGAGCATCTGGTTCGGCTCGAGGCCTATTTTCGTCTCAACGGACTAGCGGAGTTGGCGGAAAAGACCGAGGCGGTCCTTGCAGAAGCCGAGCGCCTGATGCGTCGTGATGCTGCCGGGGACCCTGCCGAGACGAGGAGAGCCGAGGTGGAGACCCTCGAAGAGGAGACTCCGGCCTTCGTTACCTCACCTTCCAAGAAGGCCTATGGGTAGAGCCTAGCTTCAATTTCGCATCTTGCGCTGGACGCGATGGCGCCCTCTTGGCCACAGTCGGTACCGAGCCGCGTAGGAACGTCTTTTGGTGCTTTGTTTGTTGATCGGCATGTTGGCCTCGAATGTTCAGGCGAGTGCCGACGATATTGCGGCGGTCGACCTGCTCGAGAGCGATGTGGCGCTGGTCATTGATCCAGGCTCAGCGGGCGTGCGCGGCCAGCAGTCACTTACCTTCGACAAGCTGGGGGCGGGACGGCGCGTCACCTTCGAGACTGAGAAGCTGACCGTTCTGCAGGCTTCCCTGGACGGCAAGGCTGTCCGCCTTGTCGAGGATGGGTCGCGGAGCCTTACCCTCCGGCTTCCCGAAGCGGAGGCGGGTGGTCGCCACGTCCTCAAGCTGAGCTACGAGTTCGAGGCCAAGGGCCGCGGTTTCGTTCGGCAGGACGAGCTTCTGGCCTCAAGCTACTTCGCCTGTGACTGGATGGTCTGCAACCAGGAGGACTTTTCGGACCGGTTCCATCTCACCCTGAGCCTTGATCTACCGAAAGGGATGAGGAGCATTGGTCCGGGAGGGATAGCCTCTCGCCAGGACCGGGAGGGCCGAACCCGCACGACTTGGGCGAGCGGCGAGGCCTTTCCTGCCTATGTCTACGGTTTCGCGGTAGGGCGGTTGGAGCGCTTGACGCTGGAGACGCCCTGCGAGACAGAGCTCGTTGTCTTCGCACCTCCCGGCGCGAGTGACCTGGAGAAGATGTTCGAGCCGAGCTGCAACATGCTGCGCTTCTTCGAAGAGAAGGCGGGTGCGGCTTACCCGGCGGCGAGCTACGCGCAGGTCTACCTGCCCGGCAGCCGGGCGGCCCAGGAGGCCGCGTCGCACAGCCTGATCGGCGGTGTGTTTCTCGACCCGATCCTGGAGCAGCCGCAAGAGGACTGGGTGATCGCCCACGAGCTGGCCCATCAGTGGTGGGGCAACCGGGTCACGGCCCAGGACCTCAGCCATTTCTGGCTGAATGAGGGGATCGTGACTTTCTTGGTGGCAGCCTGGAAGGAGCAGCGCTGGGGGCACGAGGCCTATGATAAGGAGATCGTCCTGGCCGAGGCGCGCTGGCGGCGGCGGATCGAGACGAGCGGCGATGTGGGTCTCGCTCACGACGGCAGCTACGCCTCGCTCGGGGACCGCCGCAGCATCCAGTACTATAAGGGGGCGGTGTTTCTGGACCGGCTACGGGACGCCGTGGGGGAAGAGGCTTTTTGGCAAGGGCTAGCGCAGTTCACGGCCGGTCACATCGGGCGGTCAGTGGGCTCGCAGAATTTTCAGAGCGCCATGCAGGACCAGACGGACGAGCCTATGGACACGCTGTTCGACGAGTGGGTTTGGGGGCGTTGAGGCGGTTGTATTCTTTGAGACACGCAGGTGGCCCCCTCCGCCCTTCGGGCACCTCCCCCACCAGTGGGGGACCTCAGCGGACCCCATCATTTCAAGAGCTATCTGTCTCGCAGCAGAAGAGCTTAGGGCTTAGTGCCCGTCGCCTTCCCAGACCCAGCTCTCGGACCAGTGCGGCTTGTCGACCTCGGCCGTGGCACCGGCTTTCTGATCGGAGGCGGGCGTCATGCCGCCCGCGCGAAGGGCGGCGTTGCCGACGGCCTTGATCGGTTTGGTGACGGCGCAGCCGGTGAGAAGGACAGTGGCGGTAAGCGGGATGATGGCTTTCGCAGCTCTCATCGTTTCTTCCCCTATATTGCCGGTTCATCCGGCGAGCCCTGCAAAGAGCATGCACCGTTAACGTGTTCGTGTCACGCTCTTTCGAAAGTTGATGCACCAGGGCTGAGGAAACGTAGAAGTTGCAGGGCTCTACCGCTCTCGACGAGCCAAGCCAGAAGCAGCGTGCCGCCCGCCAGAAGCAGCCAGAACGGCCTGGGCAGCAGCGGAGCGCGGCGCTCGGACAGGACCAGCTCGGCCCGCCGCTCCTTCACCCCCAGCCAGCGCTGACCGGCAAAACGGTCGCGGGAGGAGGGGAGCGAGCGGACGGAGGCCTCGCCAGCGGTGAAGACACCCCCGCCGGTGGCCTCCGCCAGGACCTGGCCGGCCTCGCTGGTCATCAGGACCGAGTCGAACTCAGGCGAGGCGCCTCCCAGCCGGATGGCCGCGGCGGTTAGGAGCTGGCCGGTCTCGGTGACGGCCTCGACGGTCGCGCTGTCCGCCTCCACATTCTCGACCGCGGCGGTGAAACGGCCCGGCCCTGCGGGTTCGAGGGGTAGAGCGCTCGCCTCTTCGCCAGGAAGCTGCAGGGTCGCCGTGCCCGCCTCGCCGGAGAGGGTGCGGCGCTCGACGCTGAGAACGCCCTCGGCGCTGAGGGTGGCGAGAAGCGCTTCCTCCTCGAGCTCCGGCTCGGCCATCAGCCAGTGGACCAGGCGGCGTAGGAACTCGCGGTGGGGGCCGCCGCCGTCGAAACCCCTGGCCCAGAGCCAGAGGTGGTCGGACAGCATCATGGCGACCCGGCCCTCGCCGAAGCGGCTGGTGACGAGAAGGGGCCTGCCGCCGCCCTCCAGCAGCACATCGCCAGCGCGCACCTGGGCAGGCATGAGGCGCAGCCAGCGGCCCCACTCCTCCTCGCCGAGAAGGGGCGCGGTGATGGGGTGGCGGGCGCCGACATCGGTGCGCTTCGGCACGAAGCTCTCGGTGCTGGGCGGACCGTTGGGGGTGGCGGGCAGGATGTAGCTGAGGTTCGGCTGGCGCGAGAGGCTGCCGGGGAGGGCGAGCTCCGGCCCGGCCGCGATCAGGACGGCGCCGCCCTCCTCGACGTAGCGGGCGACCTCGGCCAGCTCGAAGGAGGTGATGACGCTGCGGTAGGTGTAGCGGTCGAAGACCACCACGTTGAACTCGCTCAGCTTCTCCAGGAACAGCTCGCGGCTGGGGAAGGGGATGAGGTTGAGCTCGTCCGGCCCCGCATAGGCGATCTTGTTGCCTGGCTTGAGGATGGTGAAGTGGACGAGGTCCACCGCCGGATCGGATTTGAGGACGTTGCGCCAGACCCGCTCGCCCGCATGGGGCTGGCCGGAGATGAGGAGCACGCGCAGCCGGTCGCGGATGACGTTGACCGGGGCGGAGACGATGTTGTTGCGCCCCGTCAGCTCGCCGCGAGCCTCGGGAACGAGAAGCTGCACGATGCGCTGGCCTGGCCGGTCGGCGGGAATGGTGAGGGTGGTCTCCTCACCGGTAGGCACGCGCCTCGTGAGGACGTCCGAGCCGTCGACGCGCAGGGTCACGGGCAGATCGGCGACGGCCTCGCTGCTCTCCACTCGGAAGCGAAGGCTGATCTCCTTGCCGACGAGGGCGAAACTGGGAACTTGGGTCCAGGCGATGCGGCGGTCGGTCTCGGGGTCGCCGGCGGGGACGAGGACGGTGTGAACCGGGGCCGGGAGCTCGAAGCGGCTGACCGCCTCCGCCCCGCTGAGCTGGCCATCGGAGAGGAGGACGACAGCGCCTAAACGGTCGCGCTCCACGGAGCCGAGCCCTGCGGCAAAGCCCTCTTCGAGGTCAGAGCGGTCAGAACTGCCGAGATCGTTGCGGATGACCTCGCTTCCCTGCGCCTCAAGAAGAGCAGTCAGGCGCTCTGCTTCCGCCTCGGCACCGCTGGTGCGCTCGCCGAGGCCCATGCTGCCACTGCGGTCGACCAGGAGCAGCACCTGGTCGGCCAGGCGCTCGGTCTCGCGCTGGACCTGCTGCGGGCCGAGGAGGAAGGCGATGAGGAAGACGCCGGTGAGCAGGCGCAGCAGCATCCCCGCTGGCCCGACCCTCAGCCTGAGGAGGCTCGCGATAAGGAACAGTCCGCCGATGACAGCGATGACCGGCAGGGGCAGGAGGGGGGTGAGGTCGGTGGTCACGGCAGCTCCTCGCCTAGATCGTCGAGGAGGGCTTCCACATCGGCCTGGTCGGCTTTGTAGTTACCCGTCACGGCCACCATCGCCATGTTGATGCCGCTGCGGAAGGCCATCTCGCGCCGTCCCTCGCCGCCGGGACCTGCCGGGCGGAGGGGGGTGCCGCTCTGGTCGAGGGCCCAGGCGCTGGCCCAGTCCCGGCCCGCGATGATGAGGGAGGGGACGCCGTCGCGCCGCTGGTCGAGGGCGCCGCGGCTCTCCACCCAGACCTGACCGCTAGGGTTCCTGCCCCAGAGATCGTCCAGGCGGTAGAAGGAGAAGAGAAGGACGTGATCGTCCGGCAGCGGCTCCAGGGGCGGAGCGTCAAGGCGGCCAAGGATGTCCCTCAGCTCGCCTGAGCGAAGGTCACTGCCGCCCGCGCCGGTGTCGATGATGAGAAGTCCGCCGCCCTCCATGAAGGCTTCGAGGCGCTGGAGCGCTGCGTCGGTGGGTGCGGCCTGGCCGCTGAGGACGGGCCAGTAGAGGAGGCTGTAGACGGCGAGCTCGTCGCGGTCGGGATCGACGCCTTGCGGCGGCGCGGCCTCTAGCGAGCTGCGCTCGGCAGCCTGGCGGGTGAGGCCGAAGAGGCCCGCCTCCGACAGCCGGTCGGTGCTGCGGTCGCCGGTGAGGATGTAGCCGAAGCGGAGCTCCAGCGCTGCGTCCTTGGCCTTGTTCGGCAAAGGCGGCCTGATCTGCGCGGATGCCTCGGGGAGGAGAGGTAGAGCCAGCAGGAGAGCGAGGCTCGCGGCCGCGGCCTGCCTGCCGAAGCCCGGCAGCGGACCGGCGGTGAGCACGGCGTCGATGGCAAGAAGAAGAAGCGCGGCGGCGAGAAGCCAGGCGCCGAGATCGGTCTGGCGTCCAGCCTCCATGGTCAGGACTCTGCTGCCCCTGGGGAGGCTCTCGGCGGTGAAGGCGGTCAGCGAGCCGTCGCCCCGATAGGTCTGCACGGCCACTTCGGAGGCGCCCTCGCCGTAGAAGCCTGGCGGGGGCGGGGCCTCGCCGGGCGTGAGCGAGGCGGCGCCTGCTTCAGGTGCCGTCAGAAGGCCGCTGCCTGAGAGGAGGCTGACGGGCGGAAGGGGAGCGTCGCTTTCGGTGCCGTCGGTCCTGAGGTCGGTCTGGCTGAGGGCGGCGAGGCGCTGCATCATGGTGGCGAAGAAGCCCGAGACCGGCAGATCCGACCAGGTGGGCAGGGCGCTGACATGGATCAGCACGACGAGGCCATCGCCGCGCTCGGCGGCGGTGACGAGGGGGGTGGCGTCGGACAGGCTGACCCAGACCTCCGCGCCGGTGCCTGGCCTGACGAGGACCTGGCGCCTGACGGTGATGCCTTCGTCGAGGCTAAGCCCGGTGAGGGGCGAGCCCTCCTCGATGGTGTCCACGAGCTGCGGCTCGGCCCAGGTGAGGGCGCCGCCAAGCGCGCGCTCGCCGCCGATCAGCGGGGCGGGGAGGAGGGGATCGTTCGCCACGGGCTCGGCCGAAAGAAGGGAAGGGCCTGCGAAGCGGACGACAATGCCGCCTTCCTCGACGAAGGTTTCCAAGAGGGCGCGGTCCTCGCCGCGGAAACTGCCCACATCGTCCAGCACGAGGAGGCCGGGTCCCAGGGGGATCAGCTCGGCCACCGTTCCCTCCATCAGCTCGGAGGTCGCGGAGAGGGCCCGCTCGATATAGTAGCCGCCCTCGCGCAGTGTGTCGCTGCCGCTGGAGACGATGCCGACCAGGGACCTTCTGCTGCTGGCGCCGATCAGGGCCGTGGTGCCTGCGCTGCGAACGCCGTCGAGCTGGATGCGCCGGACCTGATTGCGCAGGGCTAGGGGCAGGCGGAACTCGGCCTCCACCGCTTCGTCTCCGGCGGCGAAGGAGACGGTCTGGGACGCCACTGCGCGGCCGTCGGCGCTGATCGCCGTGAGCCTGCGCTCTTCGGCCCGCAGCTCGCCCGCCCGCAGGACCGGGATGGTCAGGCTGTCGCTGCTGACCCTGGGCTCGGCCAACGCGTAGGTGGTGCCGACGGGAAGATAGGCGGCGATGTCCCCGGAGAGGGGAAGGGGCTCGGTGCCCGAGAGCCCGCCAGGAAGGATGATCTTTCGGCCTTCCGCGGCTTCGAGGGCCGAAGCGACACCCTGCCAGTCCGCAAGCTCGGCCTGGGGCTCGGTTGCAGCGAGGAGGTCGAGAGCTGCTTCCTTGGAAAGGGGGGCGGAAAGCTCGCCCCCGGTGGTGGTGATGAAGCGTACGGGGCCGCCCGCCTGCCTGATCGCGGCTTCAGCGGTCTCGCGGCGCTCCTCCCAGCGCTGGGCCGCGTCCCATCCGTCGTCGAAGACGATCGTGATCGGCCCGTCGAAAGTGACGGGCGGGGCGCCGAGCCGGGGGCCTGCGAAGCCTAAGATCAGGAGAGCCGCGGCGAGCAGCCGGAGAAGCAGAATCAGCGGCGGGGTGCGAACGGGCTTCTGCTTGGCGCTGCTCAGCCGCTCGAGGAAGAACATGCCGCCGAAGATTTGCCGCACCGGGCGGGGGGGCACGGCGCGCAGGATCCAGGCGAGGACCGGCAGGATCAGCAGCGCGGCGAGGAGGGCGGGGCTTTCAAAACTCACGCGGCGGCCTCGGCGATGAGGTGGTAGAGCTGAAGGAGGAGCGGGACCACGGGCTGGTCGGTGCGGTGGAGGAGGACGGCCTCCCCCGGTCCCCTGGCGGCGTCCTTCAAGCTGGCATGGTGCAGGTCCCTCGCCTGCAGATAGTCCTGACGTACCGAAGAGGCCTCGCCGAAGGAGCGGCGGCTGCGCCCTTCCGGGCTTTCGAAGCGGCGCGAGCCCTCGAAGGGGAAGGCGGCTTCGTCAGGGTCCTCGACCACCACGGCGATGGCCTGGCCGCGGCTGCTGCGCACGGCCTCGAAGGCCTGGTGCAGCTTCTCGGGGTCGTCGTGGAAGTCGCTGACGAGAAGGGTGATCGCGCCGGGGAGGCGGGGATGCTCGGGAAGGGTGGGCGCTGCAGTGAGAAGACCCTCCGCAGCCCACTCGCCCGCCACGGCGCCGGCCTTGGCGGGCTCGTCACGGCCCAGAATGCCGACCCTCTCGCCTGAGCGCAGCGCCATGATGGCGGCGGCGAGGGCGATGGTCTGGCCGCGCAGGCGCTTGGGCTCGGGGCCGCTGCCGTGGTAGTCGAAGCCGTCCCCGCCCCCGGCCCAGACGAGGAGGGTCTGGGGCTGCTCCCACTCGGTCTGACGGACCAGAAGCCGCCGGTCGAGGCGGGCGGACTGGCGCCAGTCGATGGAGCTCCAGTCGATGGAGCTGATGGGGTCGCCGGGGGCGTAGTCCCTGAACTGCCAGAACGTGTCCGACCGGCCCTCTCGCTGGCGAGGATGACGCCCGGCCAGCACCACGGCGGCGGCGGCCTCCGCTCGGGTCAGAAGATCGGGGAGCGCGGCTGCGGCTTCGGCGGCGCGCTGCTGGAGGGAGGCGGTGGGTTGGTTCATCGAGGCTGCAGCCCCCTCCGCCCTTCGGGCACCTCCCCCATGGGATGGGGGAGGGAAGCAGCCCATGTGTCGCTCCCCCATAGGTGGGGGAGCTGCCGGCAGGCTGAGGGGGCGGCGCGCAGCGCCACTAAAGCGCCTCTTCCAGCATCCGCTCGATCAGCGTGTCGATGCCGTGGCCCTCGGCGCGGGCAGTGTAATTGAGAGCCATACGGTGGCGCAGGACCGGCTTGGCCAGCTCGACCAGGTCCTCGGTCTCGGGCGAGGGGGCACCGCGCAGGAGCGCCCTGGCCCTCAGCGCCAACGAGAAGGCCTGGCTGGCGCGCGGCCCCGGACCCCAACGCAGGTGCTGGGCGAGGGCGCCGCCCTGCCGGGCCGTGCGCACGAGCTTCAGCACCGAATCGATCAGCGTGTCGCCAACCGGCATGGCGCGGACGAGCTCCTGTGCCTCGACCAGTTCGTCGGAACCCAAGATGAGATCGGCCTGCCGGTTCGAGGTGAAGGTGGTGGCGCGCAGCATCTGCCGCTCCGCCTCTACGGAGGGCTGATCGACGTTGATCTGCAGGAGAAACCTGTCGAGCTGCGCCTCGGGCAGGGGGTAGGTGCCCTCCTGCTCGATGGGGTTCTGGGTGGCGAGGACGTGGAAGGGGGCAGGCAGCTTGCGGACCTCACCGGCGATGGTGACCTGGCGCTCCTGCATGGCCTCCAGAAGGGCCGACTGGGTCCGGGGGCTGGCGCGGTTGATCTCGTCGGCCATGAGGAGCTGGCAGAAGACCGGTCCCTCGATAAAGCGGAAGCTGCGGCGCCCGTCCGATTCGTCCAGGACCTCGGAGCCCAGAATGTCCGAGGGCATGAGGTCGGGGGTGAACTGCACGCGCTTGTTCTCTAGGCCGAGCACCGTACCGACCGCGCTGACCAGGCGCGTCTTGGCGAGGCCGGGCGTGCCGACCAGAAGGCCATGGCCGCCGCAGAGAAGCGTGATCAGCACCTCCTCGATCACCCGCTCCTGTCCGAAGACGACCTGGCCGAGGGCCTCGCGGGTCTTCTCCAACCGAACGGAGAGCGCGTCGAAACGCGCCAGGAGGTCGTGCTGCGCTACGTCCATGGTCGAAAACCCTTTCCAGCCCTTGCCCTACCCCGCGTAGGGCGCTGCGTTACCTGAAGGCAAATGGCCATTCGGCAAACCATCGTAACCCGACGTCAGGCCTTTTTCTTCGGTAGCGATTGATTATTTATCGATAAAGGCGTTAGGGTTTTCGCTCTAGGGTACGTCCATTCGAGGCTTGGGAGGCTTCTTTGACAGAGTTCATCGGCGGGCAGGATCGTCCGCGACTTACCGTGTGGCAGTTCTTCAAGAGCCTGGGCAAAGTGGTCGTCGGCGGCGCCCTCCTGCTGCAGGCGTTCCTCTTCATCGTGGTGTTCGCGCTGCTGGTGACGGTGCTGGGCAGCATCAACCAGCAGATGGCGGGCAAGAACGAGGAGGGGCCGTCCCTCAAGATCGAGGAGGGCTCCGCGCTTCTCTTCAACCCCAAGGGCGTCCTGGCAGAGACCGCGCCCGAGGTGGACCAGTTCCAGCAGGCCCTCAACGAGGCCTTCGGCGGCGGCGGACCCGGCCAGGTCAGCGTGCACGAGCTGATTCGCGTCATCGAGCACGCCAAGGGCGATGAGCGGATCAGCGCCATGGTGCTCGATCTCGGCGGCCTGATCGTCCCCGACGCCTACCTCTCCAAGGCGATGATCCTGGCCGATGCGGTCGAGGACTTCCGCGAGAGCGGCAAGGAGGTCGTGGCGGTCGGCGATTTCTACGGCCAGAACCAGTACCTCATCAACTCCGAGGCCAGCACGGTGCTGATGCACGACCAGGGCTCGATGATCTTTTCCGGCTTCGGCGCGTTCCGCACCTACTACGCCTCGCTGCTCGAGAAGCTCGACGTGACGGTGAACGTGTTCCGCGTCGGCACCTTCAAATCGGCGCTCGAGCCGGTGCTGCGCGACGACATGTCCCCCGAAGCCGAGCTCGCCAATGTCGAGCGGCTGGCCGTGATGTGGGACCACTTCACGAGCCGCGTCGACGAGAACCGCGGCCTTCAGAGCGGCAGCACCGCGGCCTTCGCCAACCAGCAGGCCGCACGCACCCTGGCCGCCGGCGGCAGCACCGCCGAGGCGGTCGTCGCGGCGGGCTATGTCGACCAGTTGATGACCCGCCAGGGTCAGAAAGACTTCATCGGCGACATCGTCGGCTTCGATGACGAGGGCGAGCCGAACACGGTGGCTCTGCGCAAGTACAAGGTGGCGGTGCCCGCGGTCGAGGACCGTCCCGAGATCGGCAACATCGCCGTCATCACCGTCGAGGGCACCATCATCGACGGCGCCCAGGAGCCTGGCGTCGCCTCGGGCAGCTACATCGCCCAGCGCCTGAAGGAGGCCCGCGAGGACGAGGACGTGAAGGCCGTGGTCTTCCGCGTCGACAGCCCCGGCGGCTCGGCCTTCGCCTCGGAGATCATGCGCGATGAGATCCTGGCGCTGAAGGAAGCGGGCAAGCCCGTGGTCGTCTCCATGAGCTCGCTCGCGGCCTCCGGCGGCTACTGGATCGCGGCCCCGGCCGATGTGATCTACGCCCAACCGACGACGATCACCGGCTCGATCGGCATCTTCGCCTACCTGCCGACCTTCGAGAAGCTCGCCAACAAGTACGGCGTCTTCGTGGACGGTGTCGGCACCACCAACCTCTCGGCCCTCTCCGGGATGCCGCTCAACGAGCTGCCCGAGGAGTTCAAGATGCTGCTCCAGGCGAGCATCGAGAACGGCTATGACGAGTTTCTCGGCGTGGTCTCGGAAGGCCGTGGCCTGACCACCGAACAGGTCAGCGAGATCGCCGAGGGCCGCGTCTGGATCGGCGAGACCGCCGCCACGATCGGCCTGGTCGACAAGCTGGGCGGTCTTCAGGATGCCATCGCGGAAGCTGCGGCCCTGGCCGAGCTCGAGGACTACGATGTCGGCGGCGTCACCAAGGAGAAGACCAAGTTCGAGCAGTTCCTCGAGAGCCTGACCGGCGAGGCGCAGGCTCGGGGTCTGATCGAAGAGGACAAGCTCTTCGCTGCCCGCACCGCCGGTTTCGACCGGACGACCCTAGGCAAGGCCGCCGCGATCATCGACCGGGAGCTGAAGCTGAACGCCAGCTTCGACGATCCGAACGGCCTCTATGTTCGCTGCCTGGACTGCGGCGCGCCGTAAACAACGCAGCGGCGGAGCATCTTCAAGTGCTCCGCCGCTGAAATTGTACCAATCAGGAGCCCCGCAAGCGAAGCCACCTCGAAGGGCGACCACAAGGTTACGGGGCTGATGCTGCCTCATCTCTCCCTTCGGGAGAGATCGACATCTTCGATGTCGAGTGAGGGCGAGCTGCATACAGGTTCGAGCTACAAAGTCCCTCACCCGAAGCCTGCTGAAGCAGCCTTCGACCTCTCCCGGAGGGAGAGGTGGGTGCGACAGGCTTAGCTCACGAGCCATGTTTCCACTCCTGCATTTCCGAACCCCGCCTGTCCTTGACCGGTCCGCGGGGCTCTTTCATGTCTGGGGGCATGGATCTTTCCCGCCTTGCCGCCTCCCTCAGCGACCAACCGGACGACGCCCCCCTGCCGGTGGAGAACTGGCGCCCGCAGCACTGCGGCGAGATGGATTTGGTCATTAGGTCGGACGGAAGCTGGTGGCACGAGGGGACGAGGATCAGCCGTCCGGCACTGGTCCGGCTGTTCTCCCGTGTCCTGCGCCGCGATGACGACGGCTACGTGCTGGTCACCCCGGTGGAGAAGATCGCCATCACCGTGGAGGACGTGCCGTTCCTGGCGGTGGATATGGATGAGACGGAGGAGGGCTACCGCTTTCGCACCAATGTGGGTGACATGGTTGTGATCGGACCGGACCACCCCATCGAGCTTCGCGACGTGCCCGAATCGCCGTCCAGGGCGCCCTATATTCGCGTGCGCGGAAAACTGGACGCGCGCCTCGACCGCGCCGTCTACTACCGCTTCCTCGACATGCTGCCCGAGGAGGACGGGGCACTGGTGGTGCGCAGCGGCGGCGCCACCTTCACGCTTCCCATCGAGGAGGCACGATGAGCAGCGCCCTGCTGGCGCAGCTCGAAGCCAGCCTGCGAACGAAGGATGCGAGCCGCGAGCGGTTCCTGTTCCGTGAGCTGAACCCAGGCCTTCCGCATACGCCTATCCTGAACAAGCCGCCCTCGAAGCCGAGGCCAGCAGCCGTTCTGATCGGCGTGCGGATGAGCGACGAGCCTACCGTGATCCTCACCCTGCGCGCGCCGACCATGCCCTCCCATGCAGGGCAGATCGCGCTTCCCGGCGGGATGCCGTCCGAAGGCGATGACGGCTTCGTGGGCACCGCCATCCGCGAGGCGGAGGAGGAGGTGGGCCTCTCCCCCTCCGCCGTGCGCGTCCTGGGGAGCTACGGCCCCCATCACGGCGGGCTCGGCTATGTCGTCACCCCGGTCCTCGCGGCGGTGAGGGGCGATGCGGATGTCGTGGCCGACCCGCGGGAGGTGGCCGACGTTTTCGAAGTGCCGCTAGCCTCGCTCCTCGACCTCTCCGGGCATGTCACCGAGAACCGTCAGTTCAAGGAGGTCACCTACCAGATGTACGCCGTGCCGAGCCTCGATACGGCGGGGCGGCATTGGAACATCTGGGGGCTGACGGCCGGTATTCTGCGGACCATGGCGGAGTGCATGGATGAGGTCGCCTGAAGAAGCCTTTCGCTGGACCAGCGAGCCGCGCCTGCAGCGCATCACGGCGGCGCTTCAAGCGGGCGGCGAAGCGCGCTTCGTCGGCGGCTGCGTGCGGGACAGCCTGCTCGGCCAGGACCCGCTGACCTCGGACGCCATTGACATCGACATCGCCTGCGACCGCACGCCGGTCGAGATGAAGGCGCTGTTCGATAAGGCCGGTATCCGCTGGATCGCCACTGGAGAGGACCACGGTACACTGACGGCTGTAGAAGGCGGCATGGTGGCCGAGTGCACGACCCTGCGCGCGGACGAAGAGACCGACGGCCGCCACGCCGAGGTGCGCTTCACCCGCGACTGGGACGAGGACTGGCGCAGGCGGGACTTCACCATCAACGCCCTCTATCTGTCCCCTGATGGAACCCTGCATGATCCAGCCGGGGGACTGCCCGATCTCGAGCGGGGAAGGGTGCGCTTCATCGGCGATGCTGGCACGCGGATCGAAGAGGACGCGCTGCGCATCTTGCGTTTCTTCCGCTTCTCCGCCCGCTTCGCCCATGCCTTCGACCAGGAGGGGCTGAAGGCGATCGCCGAGCGCGCAGGGCTGCTCTCGATCCTTTCCAATGAGCGGATCTGGTCGGAGCTGTCCCGGACTTTCGCCGCCGGGCGTGCTCCCGAGGCCTTTAGGGCAGCGGAGGCGGCGGGAGTGTTGGAGAAGCTGCTGCCCGGCGCTGCCAACCTACCCCTATTCGATGCCGTACACGGACAGGACGGAGCGATGACACCTCCTCTAGGCGCGGCAGCGCTGTGGCCGGGTAGGGAGAGAGTGCTTCTGAAGGAGGCCTTCAAACCGTCCACGGCCTTTCTCGATACCTATGACGGGATCGGTGCGGCAAGGGATGCCCTGCAGGAAGGGCAGGGGGTGAGAGAGCTTCTCTACCGCTTCGGACGTGACGCTTCGGAGGGCGGGGTGAGGCTGACCATGGCGGACGGTAAGGCGACCCAGGCGATACTCGATCAGGTCCGCAGCGATGAGGTGCCGGTCCTTCCCTACGGCGGAAAGGACCTCCTCGCCCTCGGTCTGAAGCCGGGGGCTGAACTGGGCCGCACCCTGAAGATGTTCGAGGCGGCGTGGATCGAAGCCGGGCTCCCTACCGAAGAAGCGGCCTGCGAAAGTCTGCTCCGGCAGGTGACGGCGTAGTCGCGTTTGTCGATGAAGCACGCCAGTTAGCCGGTGCACGCTGACTTTTCGCCTACGAACTAACCCGGCACCACCCTAAGCGGCAAGCCTTCGTGCCGCTTCCAGGTCGATGGAGAACAGGCGGCTGACGCCCTGCTCCATCATGGTGACGCCGAAGAGCCGGTCCATGCGGGACATGGTGAGGGGGTGGTGGGTGACCACCATGAAGCGGGTGGTCGAACTCTGCGCCATGATCTCGAGAAGGTCGCAGAAGCGCTCTACATTGGCGTCGTCCAAGGGCGCGTCGACCTCGTCCAGCACGCAGATGGGCGCCGGGTTGGTGCGGAAAGCGGCGAAGATGAGGGCGGTGGCCGTCAGCGCCTGCTCCCCGCCGGACATCAGCGAGAGGGACTGCAGTTTCTTGCCGGGCGGGCAGGCGAAGATCTCAAGACCCGCCGTGAGCGGATCGTCACTGTCCACGAATTTGAGCTCGGCCTGGCCCCCGCGGAAGAGCGTGGTGAAGAGCTCGCGGAAATGGCCGTTGACCGTCTCGAAGGCGGCAAGAAGCCGCTGGCGCCCCTCGCGGTTGATGGCGTTGACGGCGGTGCGAAGCTGGGTGGAGGCGGCCTCGCAGTCCTCACGCTCCGAGCGCAGGGTCTCCAGACGCTCGCCCACCTGCACGGCCTCATCGGCGGCAAGGAGGTTGACCGCGCCGAGGCGCTCGCGCTCGCGCTCCAGCTTATCGAGGCGGCGGGTGGCTTCCTGTACGGACAGCTTCTCGCCGGTGGCCACCATCAGGGCACCGATGTTCTCAGCGCTGACTTCGGCCTCTTCGAGTACCTCGTCGAGCTTGGCCTTGGCGGCTTTGAGTTCGGCGCTCAGCTCTGCCAGGGCTTCGCGCGCGGCGGAGGCACGGGCCTCGGCCTCGCGGCGCAGGCGGTCGGCTTCGGTCTGGCCTTTCTGCCGCTCGGTCAGCTCGTCGCGGATCTTCTCCCATTTCGAGGTCGCCTCGAAGACGGCGAGCTCTAGGCTCTCCTCCTTGGCGCGGTCCTCCTGGGGGGCGGGCTGGTTGGCGATCTCATCCTCCAGGACGAGGCGCTGCTCCTTGAGCTGATCGATCCGTGCGGCGGCGGCGCTGCGGCGGTCGCGCCAGGCCTTGGCGGTGGCCTCTTCGCGGCGGAGGTGGTCGCGGCGCTCGGTGGAGAGGCGGCGGTGCTCGGCCGCCTGGCCCCTGGCTCTGCCAGCTTTGCGCCGAGCCTCATCGCGGGTCTCGCGGGCTTTGGCAAGGATGGTCTCGTCCGCGGGAGGAGCGAGGGCGATCTCGGCGGTGCGGGCAAGCTGCGCCTCGGCGGCCTTGAGGTTGGCGGCGTTGGCTTCGAGCTGTTCGTCGAGGCTCTCGCGGCGCAGACGGGAGGCGTCGCTATCGCGGGTGAGGCGGGTGAGATGCTGCTCGGCTAGACGCTCCGCACGCACCGACTCGGAGACGGCGGAGCGGGCCTGATCGAGCTGGCTCTTGGCCTCTTCGTGCTGGCGACGCGCCGTCTCGGCGTCGAGCTGCGCCTGGGCGAGGCGGCCCTGAACGGCTTCCTCTTCGCGGGTCAGGTCTCGAAGGCGGGACGTTGCGGCGAGCAGCTCTTCGAGATGCTGCGCCTCAGCGCCCAGGCGGCGATAGCCGTCCCAGCGCCAGAGCTGGCCGCGGCGGTTGAGAAGGGTCTGGCCGGGACGCAGCGCCGCTAGCTGTAGCGCGGTGGGCTGATCGTTCACGAGGCCGATCTGAGAGAAGCGGGCGGAAAGCTCGGCAGGAGCGCCAACCTTATCGCCAAGCGCTTCGGTACCCTCGGGGAGAGCAGGAAGATCACCCGCGTGCTGGCCTGTCCAAGCGTGGCTGCCCTCCGTACCCAGAGCGGCGTGGAGCGCGTCGCCCAGGGCGGCGGCGACGGCGCCGCGCAGGTCTTCGGGGGTTTCGAGAGCCGTGAGGGCCGTGCGCTGACCATCCTCGGCCAGGACGGTCTTGGGGATGAGGGGGGTGAGGACCTTGCGCTCGTTCGCGAGGAGGCTCGCCGCCTCCTTGGCCTCGCGGAAGGCATCACCCGCCGCATCGGCCGCCAGGCGTGCGGCCTCGACCTCCTTGGTCCTAACGGAGACCAGCTCCTCCGCCTCCGAATGAAGCTGGCGGGCGGTGTCGGCCTGCTCCTGGGCAAGGTCCATGGCGCCCTGGTCGATCTGGGGCAGTCCCGCGCGTTTCTCGGAGAGGCGGCTGCGCTCCTGCTTGAGGGTCTCAACCCGCTGCTCGGCGGCGGCGCGGGTCTGCCTCGCCGCCTTGGCCTCCGCAGCCTGCTCGGCGCTCTGACGCTGGGCATCTTCGAAGGCCGTCTCCGCCTTCTGCGCCGCTTCATCGGCAGCGCGGGCGGCATCTTCGAGGGTCTGGCGGGTGTTGCCCTCCTCGCTGATGAGGCTTTTGAGGTGCTGCACCTTGCCTTCGGCGGCGGTGATGGTGCCGTCGGCCTCGGCAATCAGCTCGGCCTCGCGCTTCTCATCCGCTGACAGACGATCGAGCGAGCGCTCGCGCTCCTCGGCGGCGCGCTTGTGCATGGCGGCGTTGGTTTCGTAGGCCCTGAGCGCCGCTTCCGCCTTGGTCATGGCGAGGGAGCTGTCGCGCTCCGCCGTGCGCAGCCCTTCGAGGGCATCGTGCCCCTCCGTGGCCAGACGGTCCTTGCGGGCGGCGTCCTCCACCGCGTCGGCCACGGCGCCGCGGCGTTCGGACACCTGTGCGTCGAGCGCCTCATGCGCCTTGTAGCTGTCGCGCACTTTGGCGATGGCGAGGCCGCGGGAGGCGGTCTTGATCTCATCGGTCAGGGCACGGTATTTCTGCGCCTTGCGGGCCTGGCGGGCGAGCTGCTCGGACTGCACGTCGAGCTCGCCGATCACATCGTCGAGGCGCTCGAGATTGTCGGCGGCGGCGTTGAGGCGAAGCTGCGCCTCGTGGCGGCGGGCGGCGAGGCCTGTGACGCCGGCCGCCTCCTCGAGGAAGCGGCGGCGCTCGGTGGGCTTGGCGGCGATCAGCTCGGCGATCTGGCCCTGACGGACGAGCGCGGGGGAGGTCGAGCCGGTGGAGGCGTCCGCGAACAGCATCTGCACGTCCCTCGCGCGGACTTCCTTGCCGTTGATCGAGTACTGCGAGACCGAGCCGTCAGCCCGGCGCACCACCCGGCGGGTGACGGTGAGCTGGTCGGCATCGTTGAACTGGGCGGGGGCTCTACGGGAGGAGTTGTCGATCTCCAGCGTCACCTCGGCCCAGGACCGTGCCGGTCGGCCCTGCGCGGTGCCGGCGAAGATCACCTCGTCCATGCCGGAGGCGCGCATCGCCTTCGCCGAGTTCGCGCCCATCAGCCAGCGCAGGCCCTCGACCAGGTTCGATTTGCCGCAGCCATTGGGGCCGACCACGCCGGTCAGGCCGGGGCGGATGTCGATCTCGACCGGCTCGACGAAGGATTTGAATCCGCAAAGACGCAGTCGTTCGAAACGCATGACCTACCCCAGTTTCGGTGAGATGCCCTTGCGAGAATCTACACCATGGCTGCCGACGGGAGAAGTGAGCCGGCAGCTTACCACTTGGCAAGCTGGGCGGCGGACCCGAAGCCCATCCCCTACAGATGGAGACTGAGCTTCGACCGATTCGCTGAGGTTAAGGGTGAGGAAAGAGCCCCCTTCGCCCTTCGGGCACCTCCCCCACTTCGTAGGGGAGGGAAGCAGAACCAACGCTGCCTTCTATGTCGCTCCCCCTCCCCGAGGGGGAGCTGCCGGTAGGCTGAGGGGGAGGAATCTTAGCTACGCTTGTCGACTTCGGCCTGAAGGGCTTCGGCGGCGGCTTCGGGGTCGCTTGGCATGGAGAAGGTGCGACCGTCGATGAAGAAGGAGGGGGTGCCGGTGGCGCCGTCCTCGCCTGCTTCCTCCACGGACTCGGCGATGGCTTCGCGGATGTCCTCGCGCTTGAAGCAGTCCTCGAAGGCCTTGCCGGACAGGCCGACCTGAGCGGCGATGTTGTTGAACTCCTGCGCGGGGTTGGGGCCGCGGACCCAGTCGTTCTGGCGCTGATAGAGCGCGTCGACAACGCCCATATAGGCCTCCGGGCCGCCTTCCGTAGCGGCGCAGCGGGCGACGATGAAGCCGGCCACGGCGAGGCGCTGCGGCGAAGTGGGCAGCTCGCGGTACTCGAAGCGGACCTTGCCGGTGTCGATGAACTGCTCCTTCACCGTGGGGTAGACCCGCTGGTGAAACAGACGGCAGCCGGGGCAGGTGACCGAGGCGTACTCGATGATCGTCAACGGCGCGTCCTCGGCGCCGATGATCATCGGCCCGGCGGCCAGCGAACCTTCGGGGGCGGGGATGCTGTCCGGCTCGGCGGGTTCGGTCTCCGCCGCCGCCGTCTCTTCGGCGACTTCAGGGGTTTCGGCTTCTTCCTCCGCCGCGTCACCGCCGCCGCAGGCAACGAGAAGGCTGGAGGCGGCGGCCAGAAGGGCGAGGCGGAGCGTGTCGTTGTTCGTCATGGAACCCCTCCTAAAACGCCGTAGCGCCCGGCGCTAGAGGGTAGGGCGGATTGAGCCGCGATGCGCGTGTGCGTGCCGCGGGGAGCTTCGCGTTCCGCCCTACTTGTCGACCAGCGCCTTCTGCATCGCGTCGAGGGCCGAGCGCAGGCTCTCGCTCTTCGGCTCTTCTTTTCCGCGCGGCGCCTGGGTGTCCGGCTTCGGAGCGGCCATGCGTCGGCTGTTCCAGCGGCTAGCGTCGGCGCCCTCGCGGAAGGTGATCTTGCTCAGCCGCGGCAGGCCCAGCTTCTGGCGGATGCGGCCGAGAAGGGCGTCCTGGGCGTAGCGCAAGCGGGTCGCGGCTGCGCCGCTCTTCACCGAGAGCTCCAGCGCCTGCACGCGGCCCTGCTGCACGATGCGGATGGGGCGGGCGAGGCTGGCGAGTTCCGGTCCTGCGATCTCGGCCCATTCGGCGGCGAGGCGCGGGTCCATGGCGCCTGAGGCCTTCGCCAGCCGCGAAAGGTGCGGGGCTAGCGACTGCGCCAGTTTGGGCGCTGCCCTTCGCGCGGGCCGCGTCCTGAAGCCTTGCGTCTTGGGGCCGGGTTCTCGCATGAGGGCAGCATGGCGAAGGCGAGTGAGCTGGGCAAGGACGAAGAGCGCTTCGCCGAGACCCTTTTATCCTGGTACGACCGGTCGGCGAGACGGCTTCCCTGGCGCGTTCCGCCGGGTGAGGGGGTGCGGCAGGACCCCTACCTCGTGCTGATCTCCGAGACCATGCTGCAGCAGACCACCGTGGCCACCGTGAAGGGGCGGTTTGGTGCGTTTATCGAGACTTTTCCGAGCGTCGAAGCGCTAGCCTCGGCTAAGGAGGAAGAAGTGCTCGCGGCTTGGGCGGGGCTCGGCTACTACCGCCGGGCGAGGTCGCTGCATGCCTGTGCGAAGGCTGTAGCGGAAGTGCACGGGGGCGTCTTTCCGGCGGACGAAGGCAGCCTGCGCAAGCTACCTGGCATCGGTGCGTATACGGCAGCGGCCATCACCTCGATCGCGTTCGGTCAGCGCGCCGTGGTGGTGGACACCAATGTCGAGCGCATCGTCGCGAGGGTGAGGCGGATCACGGAACCTCTGCCGAAAGCACGGAAGCTGATTGCGGGCGAGGCCGAGAAGCTGATGCCGGAGGACCGCTACGGCGACTATGCCCAGGCGCTCATGGACCATGGCGCGACCATCTGTCGGCCGAAGGCGCCTGACTGTCTCTTATGTCCTGTACGGCCCTTCTGCGCTTCGGCGGGGACGGAGGATGCCGTCCGGCTACCGATCAAACCGCCGAAGAAGACGCGGAAGCAGGTCGAGGGGGTGATGGGTGTGGTGACCTTGCCTAGCGGGGAGATCGTTGCCGAAGACCGTCCCGGCAAGGGCCTCTTCGCTGGGATGCTAGGCCTGCCCGGCGGTGGTTGGGACGGACGCGAAGTGCCTTCCTGGCTCGAAGGGTTCGAGGAGGCAGGTGCGGTGAGGCATGTGCTCACCCACCGTGAGCTGAATATTACGGTGATAACGGGCAAGGTCAGTGAACTGCCTGCTGGCTACCGCGCTGTTTCGGTAGAAGGCGCTCGCAACTCCATGCCGACGCTTTTTGTAAAAGCGTTGGGTTCAGGGATTTGATCTTCAACCATCAAGACTGTCGTGTACGGAGAACGCTACCGCCGTCACACCGGAAAGCCCAAAGGCTTATCCGGGATCCATCGACCGAACCGTTGCAACAGCTTGATCGGTTCAGTCCATGGGTCCCGGCTCTCCGCTTCGCTACGGCCAGGATGACGGTGCGGAACGTCACGTTGAGGACGGGAAACGGCGCTCAACTGGGCCGTGCTCTGATCGCCTGGCGCAGCTCGTCGATGGGGGCGTAGCTGCCCTTGGCGCGCTCGTAGTGCCAGAAGGTCCAGCCGTTGCAGCTCGGCGCGTTCTGCAAGGTGGCGCCTACCTTGTGGATCGAGCCCTCGATCAGCTCGGCCGCTAGCGAGCCGTCGGCCTTCACCCTTGCACGGTGCTTGCCCTTGGCGCAGCGCAGGGTGGTTCCCGGACGGAGCATGCCTGCCTCGACCACCTGGCCGAACCCGACGCGGGGCGCCTTGCGCGGGGCAGGGATGGGGGCGAGGTCCTTCTCGTTCTTCGGTCTGTTGACTGCCGCGATGCGCTCAGCGGCGGCCTGAATATAGGTGCCGTCGCGCTCAATGCCGATATAGCGGCGACCCAGGCGCTTGGCCACGGCGCCGGTGGTTCCCGTACCGAAGAAGGGGTCGAGGACGACGTCACCCGGCTCGCTGGTAGCGGTGAGGATGCGGTGAAGAAGCGCCTCTGGCTTCTGCGTCGGGTGTACCTTGGCACCCAACTTCTTCAGGCGCTCCGCACCCGTGCAGAGCGGCAGCGTCCAGTCGGAGCGCATCTGCACGTCCTCATTGGCGGCCTTGAGGGAGTGGTAGTTGAAGGTGGGCCGGCCCTTGGGGCTCTTCGCCGCCCAGATCAGCGTCTCATGGGCGTTGGTGAAGCGGGTGCCGCGGAAGTTCGGCATGGGATTACTCTTAACCCAGACGACATCGTTCTGGATCCAAAAGCCCAGATCCTGAACGGCCGTCCCGAGACGGAAGATATTGTGGTAGGAGCCGATCACCCAGAGCGAGCCGTTCTTCTTGAGAACGCGCTGGGCCTCGCTCAGCCAAGCGCGAGTGAACTCGTCATAGGCGCGGAAGCTCTCGAACTGGTCCCAGTCATTGGTGACGCCGTCGACGCGGGACTGGTCGGGGCGGGTCAGGTCATCCTTGAGCTGAAGGTTGTAGGGCGGATCGGCGAAGACCACATCGACGCACTCATCGGGGAGCTTCTTCATCTCCTCGATGCAGCAACCGTTGAGGATGATGTCGGAAGGTAACTTCGCCACGCTGAACCGCTCCTGAAACGCTCTCGTTTCAGGTGTGAGTCTTCAAGGTAAAGGACCGCTTAATCCGTAGGCTGTTAAGTTTGATGAACGAAGCCTTAACCGAGCAGCTTCGTCAAGAAGCTGCGCCGGTGGTGGGCCGTTACCCCGGCCGTCAGGATCGCTTCCTGGTGCGCTTTCGATCCGTAACCTTTATTCGTGTGCCAACCATAGGCGTCGTGGCGAACGGCAAGACGAGCCATGGCCCTATCTCGCAGGACCTTGGCGACGATGGACGCCCCCGCCACGGAGGGACAGGAGCCGTCGGCCTTCACCTCGGTCTGAACGGGGAGGGGGAAGTCCTTTGGAGGTCGGTTGCCGTCGATGAGTGCGAGGGTGTCTTTCGGCAAGGCGGCCTGCGCGAGGGCCGCCTCCGCCGCGCGGTGCATGGCGAGAAGGGTGGCGGGGCCGATGCCGATCTCGTCGATCAGCCTCGCCGAGACGCCGCCGACGCCGATGACGGCTGTGGCCAGGACTTCGGGGAGGAGCGTCTCGCGGCGCTTCTCGGTGAGCTTCTTGCTGTCGTTGAGGCCTTCGGGGAAGCCGCTGGGGAAGAAAGCGGCGGCGGCGACCACCGGCCCGGCCAAGGGGCCTCGCCCGACTTCATCGATGCCTAGGACAGGGCGGTTCCGGGCGATCTCGGCTTCGTAGGCGGGGCAGGGGGCGGTGTGCATGGCGGGAGGGTGCAGGGTGCCGCTACTTCCGCCAAGAGCTACCTTTCAAGAAATGCCTGGGATGAGTACTGAACCGTTCAAAACGTGATCCCCGCCGTAGCGTCAGCGGAGGTTGAGCCGCGGAGCGGATCGACGGACCCATGGACGAACCTATCCATTTGCACGAACCGTGTAGTCCATGGGTCCCGGATAAGCCTTCGGCTTTCCGGGATGACAGGGCAGCTACATCAAAACAGCTCCCGCTGGTCACCTGCTTTGGGCGGCACGCGAAAATGCTCCGTGCTCGGTACAGGCTTGCCGGTGAGGCCGAGCCGCCGCTCGGCCTTCTTGAACCTCGCACCTATCAGGTCCGCATAGACGCCCCTCGGCCCGCCGCCCCTGGACCTTCCCACGTCGTAGAGCCTGCCGCCGTTGATGTCGCGGATATGGCGCAGCACCTTCTGCTTGTGGTTCGGGGCGGCGCTGTCAAGCCACTCTTCGAAGAGGGGGCCGACCTCCTGGGGCAAGCGGAGGAGGGTGTAGGCGGCGAAGCCGGCGCCCGCTTCCTTCGCCTCCTCCATCAGGCTTTCGAGCTCGTGGTCTGTGAGGCCGGGGATCATGGGGCCGTGCACGGTGCCGGTGGGAATGCCCGCCTCGCTCAGCGCCTTCACCGCCGCGAAGCGCTTGGACGGCGTCGGCGCGCGGGGCTCCATGGTGCGGGCTAGGGCGCGGTCTTGGGTGGTGATCGAGACCATGGCGCGGACGAGGTCGAGCTTGTTCATCTCCTCGAGCAGGTCGAGGTCGCGTAGGATCAGGTCTGATTTGGTCAGCAGGCTGACCGGGTGCCTGAACTCCAGCAGCACCTCCAGGATCCGCCGCATCAGCCCGTATCGTCGCTCGGCGGGCTGATAGGGGTCGGTGTTGGTGCCGATGGCGATGGTGCGCACCCTATAGCTCGGCGCCGATAGCTCGCGGCGCAGTAGCGCTGCCGCTTCCGGTTTGACGAACAGGCGGCTCTCGAAATCGAGGCCTGGCGAGAGGCCCATATAGGCGTGGGTGGGGCGGGCGAAGCAGTAGACGCAGCCATGCTCACAGCCTCTGTAGGGGTTGATGGAGCGGTCGAAGCCGACGAACGGGCTGTCGTTGAAGGTGACGATGCTCTTCGCGGCTTCCTCAGTAATGTGGGTCTTGAGGGGTGGGGGCGGCTCCTCCGCCCAGCCGTCGTTTTCTGCCTGACGGCTCTCCTTCTCGTAGCGCCCGGCCATGTTGAGCCCCGCGCCGCGCCCTCGGGCTTTTTCGGTAGGCTGGAAGGAGCGAGGGGCGGGTCTGGCCATGGCCGGAACATAAAGCGAACATGTTGCCAGGGCAAATAGAGGGCGCAGCCTTGTGGAAAACGAGTGCCTAGCTCGCGCTACGCCCGGTGACGGCCGTGTTCGAGTGGGGCCTCGGGGCAGGCGCGAGATCCTTACGGTTGGGTCTCGTCAGCAGGAAGTGGAAGAGCGCGGCGGACGCCAGCCCTGCAATCACGTAGCTGGCCGAGGCGGCGGCGAAGACGCTCTCTTGCGGCTCGCGACCCAGGACCAGTACGCCCAAAAGCGCAAGCCCTGCGTAGAGGCCGAGATACCGAAGCACATTGGTGGCCATGGCGAGGTTGGGATAGCCGAGCGGGTTGAAGATGCCGATTCCCACGGCCAGAAGCCCCGCGCCCCAGAGGCCGAAGGCGATGGTCTCGAGATAGGCGTCGGAGATCGCCGCGATCTCGGCCTGCTCGGTGAAGAGGCCGCCCAAGGCTCCGCCGAAGCAGAACAGGATCAGTGCGCCGATACCGCCCCAGAGGCCTGCGAAGATCCACACATTGCGCTCGGCGCCCCTCAGCCTTGCGTCGTTCCCCGCGCCGACATTCTGGCCGACGAAAGGCGTGATACCGGTCTGAAGCGCGAAGAAGGGGATGAGGGCGAGGCTCTCGATCCGCGCGCCAACGGCGAAGCCCGCCACGGTCTCCGGCCCCGCGCTGGCGAGGAGCCTGGTAACGATCGCCGAGCTGATCGGCGCCACGAGCTGCGCGAAGAAGGCGGGCGCGCCGTAGCGCAGCACTTGGCCGATGCAAGGCAGGAAGCGCCGCATGGTCTCGGCGCTGAAGGTCAGAAGCTCGTTGCGCAGCAGCCAGGCGATGGCCATGGCCGTGATGACCAGCCTCGCAATGATGGTGGCGGTGGCCGCCCCCGCCATCCCCAGGGCCGGAAAGCCGAACAGGCCGAAGATGATGAAGGGCGACACCACCGCGTTGATCAGTGCGGCGATGACCATCAGCATGCTGGGGTATTTGGCCTCCCCGCCCGCCCTGATCAGGCCGTTCAGCACGATCGGCGCCACCAGCAAGGGTAACCCCCAGTACCAGATCGTCATGAATTGATTGATGTAGGGCAGCAGGTCCTCCGGCGCGCCGAGCGCCAGGAACACATTGTCCGAGATGCGCAGCATGATGACGGCGAGGGCGGCTGCGAACAGCGTCACGAAGATCAGTGTGGAGCTGATCAGCGCCCGCGCCTGCTCTTCTCTTCCCGCGCCGATGGCTCGGGAGACGACGGCGGCGCCGCCATTGCCCATGCCGATGGCGATGGCGCTCATGCCGAAGATGACCGGGAAGCAGAAGCCGATGGCCGACAGCTCCGTCGAGCCCAGCCTGCCGATATAGAAGGTGTCGGTGACATTGATGGCGATGACGGCGAAGAGGCCGAGGGTCATCGGCCAGGAAAGGTCGTAGAGCACCCTCGCCACAGGAGCCGTCAGAAGCCGCTCGCGGCGCTCACCAAGATCGAAGGAACCGCGGGCCATGGGCCGGGTGTGGACCGGGCCGGGACGATTGGCAAGCAAGGCCAGCGCGGCATGGCGAGTTGCAAGCTCGTTTCCCGCCTGTGACGACATGCCGAAGGAGGCCGTGTTGGCAGCAGGCCCTCGCTCGGTTCCGCAGCTACCTTTTCACGTGACGACGTGCTGGCCCTACGCTGTAGAAGAGCGGCGATGTCGAGCTAGGTCCGGACCTAACGCTCCGCTGCCGCCCGCCGCAGCCTGTCGTTGATCGCCCGTCCTAGTCCTTTGTCGGGGATGGGCGCGACGGCGATGGGTCGGCCCAGCGCATCGAGCCGACGTAGGTAGGCGAAGAGGTTGGCCGCCGCCTCGCTAAGGTCTCCATCTGGGGAGAGGTCGAGCGTGGCTTCCGGCGTTCCGCCGAAGCCAAGCAGCACTTCGTTCTCTTGCGCTTCCTTGGCGTTCAGCCTGACCCTGGCCGTGGGCGCATAGTGGCTCGTCATCATTCCGGGCGCTTCGATGCCGCCGCCCGGCGCTAGGAGAGGGTGGCCCAGCGCCGCCTCGATCTTCTCTGCTGGGATGGCGCCCGGACGCAAGAGGGTGGGGCGGCTGTTCGTCAGGCTGACGATGGTGCTCTCGACCCCTGCCTCGCAGGGACCTCCGTCGAGAACGGGGACTCCGCCGCCGAACTCCTCGATCACGTGGGCAGCCGTTGTAGGGCTGAGCCTGCCCGAGCGGTTGGCGGAGGGGGCGACGATGGGACTGTTCCAGTCCTCCAGAACCGCCCTGAACAACGGATGGGCTGGGCTACGAACCGCTAGGGTGGAAAGACCCCCGCTGGCGTTTTTCGCGACACGGCTATGGGCCGCAGAAGGAAGAACGATTGTCAGCGGACCCGGCCAAAAGGCTTCCATCAGACGGGCGGCGCAGTTATCGAGTTGAACGACATCGACCGCCTTCGCTGCATCGAGGACGTGGACGATAAGTGGGTTGAAGCGTGGCCGCTTCTTTGTACTGAAGATCTGACCAACGGCTGCCCAGTTGGTCGCGTCTGCGGCTAGCCCATAGACGGTTTCGGTAGGCAGAGCGCAGACCTGACCTCTAGCAAGAATCGCAGCCGCTTCTTCGGCGGTCTTCGGATGGGTAGCCACGGTCACGCCGAAGAACTCCAGTCCTCGACCTGCACCTTCTCCAGGCGCCGGAAGTCCTTCTGGTTGCTGGTCACGAGCGGGATGCCGAGGCTCAGCGCGTGCCCGGCGATCAGGCGGTCGAAAGCGCCCTTAGGCGCGCGTGCCTTGTCGGACATGATGGCCGCGTAGCCCGCTGCGGCTTCTTCTCCGAACGGAAGGATGGGGATGAATTTAAGAAATCTCGTCGCTTCGGCTCGGTCCGAATGACCTCCCGCCCAGCCCCGTTCGAGCTCGGCCATGCTGACGGCCGAAAGCACCAGTTCGCCATGCGCGAAGCTTTCCAGTCGATCGATCAAATCCTCATCAAAGCCAGCGGCCGCGTAGATGAGAATGTTGGTATCGAGCATGTAGCTAGGGCTTGCCGTCACCGAGGGTCCCAGTCGCGTTCCTGGTCCTCACCTTGGTCGCGCTCGAACCCTTCCAGCGCTTTGCCCATGGCCTTCAGGGCATCGCCAAGCCCGGTCAGCTTGCGCCTGACGGGCCGCACGATCACCTCGTCGCCTCGGCGCAGGATCTCGACTTCGATATCCTCCTCGAAGGCGAGGTCCTTGGGTATGCGTACGGCTTGGCTGGCGCCGTTGCGGTAGAGTTTGGTGCGGCGGATGCCGATGTCTTCCTTGGTCATGGTGACCTCCGCTGTGAGTATATCCCGCCGTCTATCCCAGTGCAACGCATCGCCGCTTTGCTTTCCTGGGCCGGGCGGCCCAAAAGGGCGCCAACGAGATGAAACCTTCTCCTAAGGAGACACCCCATGGCCTATAACTTCCCTGTCCGCGATGTGCAGTACCTTCTGAACCATGCCGCCGGTCTCGACCGGCTGCGCGATACTGGCGTCTGGGAGGATCTCTCCGATGAGTTCCTCGAAGCGGTGCTCGGCGAGGCGGGCAAGTTCGCCGACAACGTGCTGGCGCCGCTCAATTGGGAGAGCGACCAGAACGGCGCGCGGCTGGAGAACGGAAAGGTCTTCACCACGCCGGGCTTCAAGGAAGCCTACAGCCAGTATGTCGAGGCTGGGTGGAACTCGGTCGCCTTCCCTGAGGAGTATGGTGGCCAAGGCCTGCCCAACACGGTCGCCCTTGCCGTGGTCGATGCCATGCAGGGGGCATGCATCAGCTTCGCTATGGGCACCATGCTGACCACCGCCGCCGTCAAGGCGCTGCTGGCGTTCGGCAGCGAAGAGCAGAAGCGCCTCTATCTCGAAAAGCTGGTCTCGGCGGAGTGGTCCGGCACCATGAACCTCTCCGAGCCCCAGGCAGGCTCCGACCTCGCCAACATCAAGACCAAGGCCACCCCGAACGGCGACGGCACATACAACATCAAGGGCCAGAAGATCTGGATCTCCTACGGTGACCACGACATGGCGCCGAACATCGCCCACCTCGTCCTCGCCCGCCTGCCCGATGCGCCAGAGGGCACGCGCGGCATCTCGATGTTCCTGGTGCCGAAGTTCCGTGTGGGTGAGGACGGCTCCATCGGCCAGGCCAACGATGTCAAGATCGTCTCCATCGAGGAGAAGCTGGGCCAGCACGGCTCGCCCACCTGCGTCATGGCTTACGGCGACAATGATGAGTGCCTGGGCACCCTGGTCGGCAAGGAGAACGAGGGCCTGCGCAACATGTTCGTCATGATGAACGCGGCCCGGATCGATGTCGGCATGCAGGCGGCATCTGTCGGCGAAGCGGCCTTCCAGAAGGCGCTCGAATACGCCAATGACCGCCCCCAGGGCCGCAAGTTCGGCGTCAAGTCAGGCCCCGCAGTCAACATCTTCGAGCACCCCGATGTGCGCCGCAACCTCTACACCATGAAGGCGCTGACCGATGCGTCCAAGGCGATCTGCTTCGCCAACATGGTCGCCTACGACCTCGCTCGTAACGCTCCGGACCCGGAGGTCGCGGCTGCTGCCAAGGAGCGCGAGGAGCTCTTGACGCCGCTCTCCAAAGCCTTCTCCTCGGACCGGGCGCTCGAGACCACCAATATCGGCATCCAGATCCACGGCGGCATGGGCTTCGTCGAGGAGACCGGCGCGGCGCAGTTCTTCCGTGACGTGAGGATCTGCACCATCTATGAAGGCACCAACGGCATCCAGGGCATCGACCTTGCGGGCCGCAAGCTCGGCATGGGCAAGGGCAAGCTCGCCTACGACTTCATCGAGGAGGCACTGGCAAACGCCGAGGCCGCCATCGCGTCGGGCGACGACGACCTCAAGACCGCTGGTGGGCATCTCAAGCGCGAGGCTGAGCGCCTGAAGGAGACCACCGCCTATATGGTCAGTGCCATGAGCACCAACCACGAGGCGGGCCTCGCCGGCGCCACCCCCTATCTCGACCAGTTCGGCTATGTCGCGGGCGGGCACTACCTCCTCAAAGGCGCCCTCGCGGCAGGCAGCGAGGACAAGTATCTCGGCGGCCGGAAGCACATCGCAACCTTCTACTGCGAGAACCTCCTGCCTCGCGCAGGCGGCTTCGCCCCGGCGGTGATGGCGGGCGAGGACAGCGTGGAAGAGCTAGATGTGGAGCTGCTGTCGGCTTGAGCGTATCCGTAGGGCGGCTCACGTAGCGTGCCGCCTTGCGACGTATGGTTCTGAAGTGGCGGCACGCTGCGCGAGCCGCCCTACGCTGCTCGCACCGCCCACAGTTAGACACGTCATCCCGGCCGAAGCGTAGCGAAGAGCCGGGATCCATGGACGGACTGAATCCATTTATAACAACGGGACGGTCCATGGGTCCCGGATAAGCCTTCGGCTTTCCGGGATGACGACTACGTTGCCTCAGGGAATTGGCTTCGAACCTCCTCCAACGTCCTTATCTGCCGCCCATCCGTGTCGAAGTTCTCCGGCGCCAGCCATTTCTCCAGCGCGCCCCGCACCGCAGGCCACTCGCCGTCGATCACCGAGAACCAGGCCGTATCCCGGTTGCGGCCCTTGATCCAGTGGTCCTGGCGGAAGACCCCTTCGAAGACGAAGCCCAGCCGCTCCGCCGCGCGGTAGGAGCGCTCGTTCTGCGCGTTGCAACGCCACTCGCATCGGCGCCAGCCGAGGTCATCGAAGAGATGGCTCATCATCAGCAGCATAGCTTCGGTGCCCATGGGGCTGCGCTGCATGGCCCGGCCATAGGCGATGGAGCCCAGCTCGGCGCTGCCGTCGTCCGGCCTGATACGAAGAAAGCTCGCCATGCCTATGACCTCGCCGGTCGCGAGCGAGCGGATCGCCATGGGCGCCTGGTCCCCTGACCTCATCACCCGCACGCAGTTCGCAGCCTCGTCGGCGCCCGCGAAAGGTCCGATCTTCATGTAGTGCCAGAGCTGATCGTCCTCCTCAGCCAGCGCGCGGGCCAACTCCTCGCCGGGTTCCGGCCAAGCCACCGGCTCGACGCGCACGAGTCGCCCCTCGAGCACCGTTTCGCCTGGGCGTTCGGACCCTTTCGGCTTCCAGTCCATCGGTTCCCCTCCTTGAGGTCTTCGGCGATCCTTGCCACATGGTGCTGCTAGCAGAGGGCGGAACCTCCATGAACGACGCTTCGGCGCAAAAGCCCTTCGGGCTCTTCGAGCGGATGCTCGCGCTTCGCTACCTCAGGGCCACGCGCAAGGGGGCGGGCGTCAGCTTCATCACCGTGGTGGCGTTCCTCGGCATCATGCTGTCCGTTGCCACGCTGATCGTCGTCATGTCGGTGATGCAGGGCTTCCGCGTCACGCTGCTTGACCAGCTCCTCGGCGTGAACGGCCATGTCTATGTTCAGCCGTCGGACGGTCTTCTCCCTGACGATGAGGACTATATCTCGAGGCTCACCGCCGCCCCCGGCGTGACGCGCGCCGTGCCGGTCCTCAAGGTCGAGGCCTACGCCGTGAACGGACAGCTCGGCCAGGCGCCGGTCTTCATTCAAGGGGTGTCGAGAGAGGACCTGTTCACCCTGGAAGAGGTGACCGGCCCACGCTCCCTACGCAGCGGCAGTTTCGAGGGCTACGGAGAGACCGAGGAGGACGGCATCATCATCGCCTCCGGCGTGGCCGCCAAGCTGCGGGCGGGGGCGGGGGACTACGTCACCCTCGTCACCGGGCGGCAGCGCCAGACCCCCTTCGGCACGTTGCCGACCACGGAGAAGACCTACCGCGTCGATGCCGTCTTCCAGGTGGGCAACTCCGAATATGACGGCATCCTCGCCTATATGCCGCTGGAGCAGGCGCAGCTCTTCTCCGGCAAGAAGGGGCAGGTGACCGAGGTCGAGGTCCGGGTCGAGGAGCCGCTGCAGATCGACAGCTACCTCGCAGGCATTGAGGAGGCGGCGGGGAACTCGGTCTTCGTCATCGACTGGCGCAGCCGCTTCTCGAGCTTCTTCAACGCGCTCGAAGTCGAGCGCTTCGCGGTCAGGATCATCCTCTTCATGATCATCGCCATGGCGACGCTCCTCATCCTGATGGGCCTCGTCATGCTGGTGAAGGACAAGAAGGCGGACATTGCGATCCTGCGCACCATCGGCGCACCGGGGGGGAGCGTCCTGCGTATCTTCCTGATGACCGGCGCCATGATCGGGGTGAGCGGCGCGGTATCGGGCGTGGTGCTCGGTTCCCTGATCGCCAGCAACATCCCGGCCATCGAGACCTTCCTGTCGGGCGCGCTCGGCATCGACCTCTTCGCCGCCGACATCTACTATCTGGCGCAGATCCCGGTACGGATCGACCCCGAGGAGATCGCGGGCGTTCTTCTCTTCACCCTGGCGGTGACGCTCATCTGCTCCCTCATCCCCGCCTGGCGCGCCTCGCGCCTCGATCCGGTGGAGGCGCTCCGCTATGAGTAAGGTGCTGGAGCTGATCGGCGTCGATCGCCGCTACGGCGAGCTGACGATCTTCGAGGGGCTCGACCTGACGTTGGAGCGGGGAGGGGCGACGGCGCTTCTCGGCTCGTCGGGATCGGGCAAGTCGTCGCTGCTGCACATCGCCGGGCTGCTCGAGAAGCCCTCGGGCGGGCGCGTGCTCATCGAGGGGCAGGACACGGCGGCGCTGGGTGACGGCGGACGTACGGCGCTCAGGCGCGTCAAGATCGGCTTCGTCTACCAGTTCCACCATCTGCTGCCCGAGTTCTCGGCGCTGCGCAACGTGATGATCCCCGCACTGATCGCCGGGTCGGGCAAGGGTGCCGCCGAGGAGCGGGCGAAGGAGCTGCTCGTTCGGCTAGGCCTCGGCGAGCGGCTGGGGCACCAGCCCGCCCAGCTTTCGGGCGGCGAGAAGCAGCGCGTCGCCATCGCAAGGGCACTGATCAACAAGCCTGCCCTGCTTCTGGCCGACGAGCCCACCGGCAATCTCGACCAGGAGACCTCGGCGAGGGTGTTCGAGCTCTTCCTCGGCCTGACCCGCGAAGAGGGGGTGGCGCTGATGATGGCCACCCACGACCAGGAACTGGCGGCGCGGCTTCCACGGACCTTGCGGATCGAGGACAAGCATCTGATCGGGTAGCTACTCATCTCTCCCTTCGGGAGAGATCGACATCTTCGATGTCGAGTGAGGGCGAGTGATGGGATGAGTCTGGTTCCTCGAAGGCCCTCACCCGAAGCCTGCTACGCAGCCTTCGACCTCTCCCGGAGGGAGAGGTGCTCCTTCCCTCCCCTTGTCTCCGATCGTTAACACTGTCACGCTAGTGTGAAACGAAAAGAGGGGGCATCGGGGCGATGTGGCGGTTTCTTCTGGTTGTGGTGTTCGGCTTGATCGCGGCGTCCTGCGCGACGCTGAGCGAGAACCAGTGCAATGTGGCCGACTGGGAGATGCTGGGCGTCGAGGACGGCCAGAACGGGCAGACCGTCGCCCGCTACAACCGCTACGTGGAAGACTGCGGACGCCACGGCATCGCCCCTGACCGCGTCTCGTGGCAGCGCGGCTACGACCGCGGCCTAGAGAGCTTCTGCACCCCGCAAGGGGTCTACCAGGCGGGGCTGCGCAGGCGCGGCTCGCCCTCGGCCTGCGGCGGCGACCCCGATCTCTTCCGCATCCACCGGGCGGCGTCGAACTTTGCGGGCGCTGAGAGCCTGCTGCGCTCGGCGGAGCTGACCATCGACCGGCTGATCGACAGCACCTTCCGGCGGGAGCGCGACATGGAGCGGATCGAGGACAGGCTCATCAACGATGACGACCTGACCGCCGAGGAGCGCAACGAGCTGCGCGCCGAGCTAAAGAAGCGCCGCCGCCGCCGCGACGATGTCCGCCAGGACCTCCGCCGCGCCCGCTTCAACCTGCTTCAGCGCCAGCAGGAGTTCGACTGGGCCAGGCGGGAGCTGCGCGAGGTGGAGCTGGACTTCGGCCTTTAGAGCGCCGACTGCTTCACGGGATCAGTCCGACGCTCTACTACTGGACCAGTTACATAAGAAGGCGGCAGTACTTCTCACCAAAGGTGCGTATTCGCTCATCTCTCCCTTCGGGAGAGATCGACATCTTCGATGTCGAGTGAGGGTGAGCAGTAGCTCGACCTCTTCCGGAGGGAGAGGTGAGTGCGGCGCTGGCTTTCTGCTGGAATGGCGAACCGACGCACTACTAATGCTCTAGCCAGCCAGCACGTTCGTAGCCGTCAGGGCGATATAGCCGAGGATGGCCACGGCACCGATCAGATCGAGCACGGCCAGGAGCCGGACGAACTGCCTGCCGATGCTCGCCGCAAGCCCTAGGCCGATCAAGGGCAAGGCGCCGTAGAGCGCAGCGTCGCTGGCCGAGGGAAGCCCGCCGTCGCTAGGGGTGAGAGGACCCAGCACTCCCTGCAGAAGCAGAAAATCACTGCCGAGTATCAGTAGCAGTCCCAGGATCGCTCGCATGGTTTCTCCCCTCCCAGACGCAGAAAGACCCACCATGCCAGGGGCAGGCGGGTCCTTCCACTAGCCTTCGAGGGCGGCGCTCGGCGCAGCCCTCACCACGAGGCGCTTAGCGCATCGGCGGCTCGTCGTCGTCGGCCTCGGGGTCCATGGTGTCTTCGAGGTCGTCGGACATGTCCTCGCCCATGTCTTCCATGTCGTCGCCGAGGTCTTCGGCCCCGTCGCGCATGTCGTCGCCGGCATCCTCCAGGTCGTCACCCAGATCGTCGCCGGCGTCCTCCATTTCCTGAGCGGCGTCGTCGAGATCGTCCTCGAGGTCGCTCTCGCTGTCGCTGCAGGCGGCCACGGCCAGAAGGCTCACTGCGCTTGCAAGAATGGTTAGTTTTCTCATCATCGTCTCCCGTGACGGTTTTCTGTACGTGAGGTAAGCAGAGTTGGTTCCGTCGGCGAGTCCGAAGTAGCGTCCTCGCGGAGAAGTCAAATCGCCTCTTCGCCGGCGGCCTCGAAGGCGTCGCTGGCTTCGAGCCAGCTTTCCTCCGCGGCGGCGAGGTCTCTGGCCGCGTCGGAGCGCTTCTTGTTGAGGCCCGCCGCCTTGGCCGGATCGGCGTCGTAGAGGGCGGGGTCCGCCAGTTCCCCGTCGAGCTTGGCGATGAGGGCGGAGAGGCGGTCCATCTCCTTCTCGCACTTCTTGATCTCGTTGCGCAGGGGCTGCAGCGCCTTACGCTTCTCGGCCGCCTCGCGCCTGCGGTCGGCGGAGGTTTCGGTCTGGGGCTTCTCTTTCCTGCCTTGCGTGCGTTCGGCGGCTAGAACCCGCGCGCGGTAGTCGTCCAAGCTGTCGTCGAGACGGGCAACCTGCCCGTCCTTCACTTCCCACAGACGGTCGGCCACCGCCTCGGCGAGGTGCGCGTCGTGGGTGATGAGGAGGACCGCGCCCTCGTAATCGTTCAGCGCCTCGATCAGCGCGTCGCGGCTGTCGATGTCGAGGTGGTTGGTCGGCTCGTCGAGGATCATCATGTGCGGGTGGTCGAAGGTGATCAGCCCGAAGAGAAGCCGCGCCTTCTCGCCGCCGGAGAGCTTCTCCACCTTGGTGTCCGCCTTTTGCGGGCCGAAGCCGAGCTGCGCGGTCTTGGAGCGCACCTCCGCCTCCGTGCCGTCGGGCATCAGCTTACGGACGTGTTCGTAGGGGCTCTCCTTGGGTCGCAGCTCGTCGAGCTGGTGCTGGGCGAAATAGGCGACTTTCAGCTTCTTGTGTTTGTAGAGGTTGCCGTCCAGCACCGGTAGCCGTCCGGCCACGGACTTCACCAGGGTGGATTTGCCCTGGCCGTTGGCGCCGAGGATCGCCACCCGGTCGTCATTATCGATCCGCAGGGTGATCTTTCTGAGGACCGGCGAGCCCTCCTCATAGCCAAGGTCCGCCTGCTCCAGCCGCACGATGGGCGGGGCCATGGGCGGTTTGGGGGAGGGGAAGGTGAAAGGCGTCGTGCGAGCCGCCACGGGCAGGTCGACGCTGGCCAGCTTCTCGATGGCCTTCACCCGGCTCTGCGCCTGCTTGGCCTTGGAGGCCTTCGCTTTGAACCGGTCCACGAAGGCCTGCATATGGGCGCGCTGGGCCTCGATCTTCTCCGCCTGCATGGAGGCTAGGCGCGCCTGCTCCGCACGGCGCCTGGCATAGGTATCGTAGCCGCCTGCGTGCACGGACAGCTTCAGGTGGTCCAGCGCCAGGATATGCGTGACCGAGCGGTTGAGGAGCCCCCGGTCGTGGCTGATGATGATCGCCGTGTAGGGGTACTTAGCGAGGTAGCTCTCCAGCCATGCCGCGCCTTCGAGGTCGAGATAGTTGGTCGGCTCGTCGAGGAGGAGAAGGTCGGGGCGAGAGAAGAGCACGCCCGCCAGCGCCACCCGCATCCGCCACCCGCCGGAGAACTCCGCGCAGGGACGAAGCTGCTCTTCGGTCGAGAAGCCTAGCCCCGACAGCACCGAGGCGGCGCGCGCCTCGGCAGAGTGGGCCTCGATATCGGCGAGCCTCGTCTGCACCTCGGCGATCTTCATCGGGTCGGTCTCGACCTCCGCTCGGGCGAGCAGGCTCTCCCTTTCCTTGTCGAAGGCGAGCACCGTGGCGAGAAGGCTCTCCTCAGTGGCAGGAGCCTCCTGCGCCACCCCGCCGACCCGCGCGCCGGGGCGAACCGAGACGCTGCCGCCATCGGCGCTGATCTCGTCGCGGATGAGGCGGAAGAGCGTGGATTTGCCTGTCCCGTTCGGCCCGGTGAAGCCGACCTTCCAGCCGTCCGAGACCATGGCGGTCGCCTGCTCGAACAGGGTCCGGCCTTCGATGCGGTAGGTGAGGTCGTTGATGTGCAGCATGGAAGGGGGCGGATAGCGCCCCGCCACCGTCCCGCCAAGAGTGCGAGACGAAGCCGCACCGGCGGTGTTCCCAACTCGCAATGAGTACCACCGTTCCGACTGAGAAGACTGAAGGTTTTAGCGGCGAGGCATCCCCTGGCGTGATGCAGATGTCCGCATGGTGGGCGGTGATCGGGCTATTCCTGATCGCAGCCACCGCTGCCCTGATCTACGCCCAAGCCATCCTCATGCCGGTCGTGCTCTCTTTCATGCTGGCGCTGACCTTCTCGCCGGTGCGGCGTGCGGCGGAGAAGGTGGGCATCCCCTCCGGCATCACGGCGGCCCTCATCGTGACCGGCCTCTTCGCGCTGGTGGTGGCGCTGATCGTCACCCTGTCCCAACCGGTGCGCAGCTACATGACCGAGGCGCCGCAGCTTCTTCAGGAAGCCCAGGACAAGCTCTCCGCCGTCAGCTCGACCATGGAGAGCGTGGCCGAGGCCGGGGAGGAGATCGAGGAGGTCACCAACGGCGCCGCCGAGGAGACCCAGACCGTCGTCATCAAGGAGCCGAACCCGATCACCAAGCTCGCCACTACGGCGCCGAGGGTGATGGCTCAGGTGGTGCTGGTGCTGGTGCTTCTCTTCTTCATCCTGGCGTCGGGGGACATGTTCTACGAGAAGATCGTCCACTCCATCGGCACGTTCAAGGACAAGCGCCGGGCGGTGCAGATCTTCCGCGACATCGAGGCGAAGCTCAGCCGCTACTTCTTCATCATCACCGTCATCAATGCGGGGCTCGGCGTCGCCATCGGCACCGCCATGTGGCTTCTGGGGATGCCCAACCCGCTTCTCTTCGGGGTGATCGCCTTCATCTTCAACTTCGTGCCCTATGTCGGTGCCATCTCCGGGGTCTTCATCAGCTTTGCGGTAGGCCTTCTAACCTTCGACACCGTTACCCAGGCGGCGCTGGCCGGGTTCATCTACTTCTTCCTGACCTCCTTCGAAGGCCAGTTCGTCACCCCCTACGCCGTGGGCAAGCGGCTGAAGCTCAACACCGTTGTCGTGTTCCTCGCCGTCGCCTTCTGGGGCTGGCTCTGGTCGGTGATCGGCATGATCGTGGCGATGCCGCTTCTGATCGCCCTTCGCGTCTTCTCCGAGCACGTCCCTCCCCTAAGGGGGCTCGGCGACTTTCTCTCCGCCCGCCACGCCGAGCGGGACGACAAGGCTGAGGAGAAAGAGCAGGACTCGGCACCCGCCACGGGCGATATGGTACCGGCGGAGTAGCGACCGGTTCATGACTCCGCGGTCATGCGCGACATTTTGGTATTGACCACGCTTGTAGTCGTGTTAGACCTACAGATGTAGTCATGGAGGAGGGGCCATGCGCATCTCCGAAGCCGAACTGTCCGTCATGGATGTGGTCTGGTCCGCACCGGGCCTTGCCGCCGCCGACATCGCCGCCAAGATCGAGGGCAAGGACTGGTCCGACAAGACCGTCAAGACCCTGCTCGCCAGGCTGGTCGACAAGGGCGCACTGAGCGTCGAGCGCGACGGCAGGCGCTATCTCTACCACCCGCTGGTCAAGCGCGCCGAGCACCGCCAGTCCGCAGTCGGCAGCTTCGTCGACAACCTTTTCGGCGGCAAAGCCTCGACCCTCGTGGCCCATCTCGCCGATGCCCGCGACCTCTCCGACGATGATATCGACGAGCTCGAGGCCCTGGTGCGGAGGCTGAAAGATGACCGCTAGCGAAGTCCTGACCCACGGGCTCGAAGCCACTTTCTGGTTCAGCCTGCTCGTCCTCCTGGTGCTGCTTCTTCGCAGCGAGGTCGCTAAGAGGTTCGGCCCCCGCGCGGCCATGCTGCTCTGGGCGCTGCCCGGCCTGCGGCTCGTCGCGCCGACCCTGCGAAAGACCGAGACGGTCGTGCTGCCCCCTGAAGAGCACTGGGTGAAGAACGCGGTGCCGCCGGAACCCGTAGCCCTTCCGGCTGCCGATCCCGTGCCCGCAGCCGAGCTGCCGATCCGGTTCGCCGAGATGGTACCGGCGGCCACAGCGAACACGCCGTCCGCCCACGATATGGTCGTGCCTGCCGTTCTTCTGACGGAGGAGCCGGCTCCGGTGGAGGAGAGCGCGCCTCTTCTCGACAGCGTGCTCGCAGCCGTCAGCACCGAGATGGTGGCCGGCCTCGTTCTCTGCCTGTGGTTCGCCGGTGCGGCGCTGGCGGTGTCGCTCTGCTTCATGCGGTCGAGGGAGTGGCGGCGCACGGTCCTGGCCGAGACGCGGGAGACACCGGCTGCCGTCACGACGATGGCCGAGGACGCGGCCGTCCGGGCACGGACCACCAAGTCCTTCACCCTGGTCAGCTCCGGGGCGGTCACGACCCCTCAGCTTCTGGGGCTCCGCGAGCCCATCCTCGCCCTGCCCACCGATTTCGAGGACCGCTACACCCCGGCGGAGCAGGAGATGGCACTCTTGCACGAGCTGACCCATCTGAAGCGGTTCGACCTCGTGGTGCTGGCCGCCTCCGAGTTCGCCTTCTCGCTGCAGTGGTTCAACCCGCTGACCCCGCGTGCCCGGAAGGCGCTTCGGGCCGATCAGGAAGCCGCCTGCGACGAGGCGGTCCGCTCCCTGGGCGTCAGCACCAAGAGCTATGCCGAGCTCCTTTTGAAATCCGCACGCGGCGCAAGACCCGTGCCCGCCCTGACGCTGGACAGCCACCTCAAGGAAAGGATCGTCCGTATGCAAAACCCCACCCAAGGACCGCTCAAGCGCGCCCTCTTCATCACCGCTTCCTGTGCAGCCGCCCTCGGTGTGGCGGGCTTCACCGCCAGCTCCACCACCAGCATCACCTTCGTGCAGGAAGAGGAAGATCAGCCTCCCTGGGAGCGCTTTGCCGCCGGGCTCGAGGAAGGCGAGGACAGGTCCGAGACGAAGAGCCGCGGCGAGAACGACCGCGTTCTGATGGTCGATACCGGACGCGGCGATACCAAGGTACTGATCCTCGAGTTCGACGAGAACGGCAAGCTCCTCAACGAGGACCAGCTCGATGCCTTCACCGATGAGACGGGAATCGAGTTCAATGTCACCGGTGCCAAAGACGGCGAGCCGCGCTTCCAGTTCGAGACCCGAGGCAAGAGCATTCAGATCGAGCGTCTGAGCGCCTCGAAACGCGCCGCCCTCGAAGCTGAGAAGAACGTTCTGCACCGCCAAGCCGAACAGCGTGAGCTGCGCGACGTCTTCATCCGTAGTCTGATGGACGAAGACGCCGACGCCGACGAGCGTAAGGCCCGCGTCAGGATGCTCCGCAAGGAAGTCGAAGAGCGCCGTGCCGAACTCGAAGGCAAGCAGGAGAAGCTTCATCGCTTCCACTTCGAGTTCGAGCACGAGGACGACGAAGACGGCAAGCTTCGCCGTCTGGAGCTGCGCGGCCTGCAGGGTCTGGAAGGTCTCAAAGAGTTGGAGAAGCTCGAACTGCTCGGCGACGGCCCCGTCCGCCTCGGCTTTCTGGGCGAGCCTGGCGAGGTTCGCGGACTGATCATCGACGGCGACACCAAGCTGGCCCTCGACGAGGACAAGGTGATCCGCTTCGCGCCCCGCGGTTCGTCGGAGGGCTTCTTCGGGAGCTCCAGTGAGGAGGGCAAGGGCAAACCCTTCGGCTGGGTCAGCTCCCACGGAGACGAGCCCTCGATGATCCTTCTCTCCAACCCCTTCGCTTCGGTGAAGGCTCCCGACATGGCCCCGCCGACGCCCCCGGCGCCGAAAGCGCCGAAGGCTCCCAAGCTGAAGGAGCGCAAGACGGAGGAGGGGACGTGGATCCTCATCCCCGAGGCGCCCGACATGTCCTCCTTCGAGGAGACCATGGAGGCCTGGGGCGAGGAGATGGAAGCCTGGGGTGAGAAGATGGAAGAGTGGGGCGAGGAGATGGAGGAGCGCGGCGAGCTCGTCGAGGACCTCGCGGACGACTGCGAGGACCATATCGACGACAGCGACGAGCCGACCATCCTGAGAGCCCGCATCCCCGGCAGCCGCGACTATGTGAGGGCGGTCTGCGCCAGCGGCGGCAAGGAGCGTCTGCGCTCCGAGGAGCTCCAGCGCTTCGTCCAGCGCTCGAACCTCTCGAGCGAGGAGCGCCGCGCCTACCGCGAGACGATCAAGGACTGACGCTCCCCTGCCTGAAAAGGTCGTACCGCCTGCCCCTAGGTGCGACTGGAGCGTCCTCAGAAGGTGATCCGGCCCGCTTGCGCCGCGGTCACCTTCGCTTTTGGGGGAGGCGATAGGAACAGGCACGGCGCGGGATAGGAGACAAACGGTCCCCGCCCATCGCGCTTGCAAGGGCGGGCGGGCGCCCCCTACCATGGCGGAAGAGTGCAAGAGAACACCGCCAGGGAGGAACATATGCTCGGACAGATGCAACAGGCCCCGCTGCTGCTCACCGATATTCTGCGCCACGCGCTGAGGAACTCGGCCAACCAGGAGATCGTCACCCGCCTCGTCGAGGGAGGCATCCACCGCTACACCTACCGCGAGGCTGGGGAGCGCATCGCCCAGCTCGCCCATGCGCTGGTCGAGATGGGGATCGGCGAGGGCGACCGGGTCGCCGTGATCGGCTGGAACACCCACCGCCAGCTCGAGCTCTACTACGCCCTCGCTGGGATTGGCGCGGTCTGCCACACGATCAACCCGCGCCTCGGGCCTGAGAACGCGGGCTATGTGATGAACCATGCAGGCAACAAGGCGGTCTTCTACGACGCGACCTTCGCGCCGCTGGCCGCCGGTCTGGCGCCGCATCTTCCCCAGGTGGAAAACTACGTGGAGCTCTGCCCCGAAGGCGCGCAGACCCAGAACGGCCTTGACGCGAAGAGCTACGAGGCGCTGATCGCAGGCAAGCCGTCCGAGTACGAATGGCCGGGCCTCGATGAGAACACCGCCTGCGCCATGTGCTACACCTCCGGGACCACGGGCAAGCCGAAGGGCGTCCTCTACTCCCACCGGGCGCTGGTGCTGCAGACCCTGGTCGCCTCGCTTCCCTCGTCGCTCGGCTGCGGTCCGGACGATGTCTGCCTGCCCGTGGTGCCGATGTTCCACGTCAACGCCTGGGGCGTTCCCTATACGGCGCTTCTTCTCGGCATGAAGCTCGTGCTGCCTGGCCCCGGTCTCGACGGCAAGAACCTGCACGAGATGATCGTCGAGGAGGATGTCACCTACGCCCTCGGTGTGCCGACGGTGTGGCTGGGGCTTCTCGCCTATGTGGCGGAGAACAACCTCGATTTCGGCAAGCTGAAATACTCGCTGATCGGCGGCTCGGCCCTGCCCGAGAAGATCATACGCGGCTACGACGCCTACGGCGTACGCTGCCGCCAGGGCTGGGGCATGACGGAGATGTCTCCTCTGGGCACGGTCAACGTCGAGGAGCCGGGCTTCTACGACCGTCCGATCGACGAGCGCATCCCCGAGCAGGTGAAGCAGGGCAAGGCCGTGCCCTTCGTCGATATGAGGGTCGTGACGCCCAACGGCGATCGTCAGCCCCATGACGGCGAGAGCGAGGGTCACCTTCAGGTCCGCGGCCCCTGGATCATCGACACTTATTACGGCTTCGAGGAGAACGCGCTGACCGAGGACGGCTGGTTCGACACCGGCGACGTGGCGGTGATCCACCCCGACGGCCAGATGCAGATCACCGACCGGGCCAAGGACGTCATCAAGTCCGGCGGCGAGTGGATAAGCTCCATCGACATCGAGAACGCCGCCCTTAACCACCCCGACGTGGTCCAGGCGGCGGCCCTCGGCATGCACCATCCGAAGTGGGACGAGCGGCCGCTTCTCGTGGTGCAGCTCAAGCCTGGTTCGAGCACGGACCTTTCAGCGATCCAGAGCTTCGTCAACGAGAAGCTGCCGAAGATCTCCGCGGTGGACGACGTGCAGGCCGTAGAAGAGATCCCCCTGGGCGCCACCGGCAAGGTGCTGAAGACCAAGCTGCGCGAGCACTTCAAGGACTACAAGCTGCCCACGGCTGCGTAGTTTATTGGGGAAGCTGAAGGTAGCGCTTCACCGTAGGGCCATCAGCGGCAAAGCCGTTGGCCCCGTTTACAGCGTTATCGCACCGAACGCGGCCAGCCTTTGGCTGACCGCCCTACGGGTTGGGTCTTTCTTCCGAATGTCTGTTTACTGGCGCCCACCACGGCGAAGACCGTGGTGCCCAACTCCTATGGGTGCGTTCTCGTTCATCGTTCAGGTGATGGGTGCCACGGTCTTCGCTGCGCTGCGCCGTGGGAAGCGGGCTTGAGGGGCGGAGGGGTTGGGTAGCGACCAGCACCCGTAGCTGCCCGTAGGCAGTTCACCGGAAGCGGGGAGCGCGTGGGCGTGGCCACGGCTGGGTGAGAACAAAACTGGGGTCGGCCGTGGCCTGAAGTGACCAAACCACCGCCCGCTCGCTAGGTCTTCTTCTTCTGGCGGCCGATCCGCAGCTCTCGCCATCCGCCTGTCACTACACTAGGCGCGAAGACCCGCCCGGACCCAAGAGAAGTGACGTCTCTTCCCCGCAAGGCCGGATGAGAAGGGTTGTACGCGAAGCTGAGAGGGCGGGGATAAGTTGCTGGCGCTGCTGCCCCCTCCGCCCTTCGGGCACCTCCCCCACGGGGTGGGGGAGGGAAGTAGAACTCAGCGTTGCTCGCTATGTCGCTCCCCCACCCCGTGGGGGAGCTGCCGGCAGGCTGAGGGGGCGGCCAGGGCCGGGGCGCTACTGTCGGATACGTTGGGTCTTCACATGATCTGTGAATGGACGCCCGCGCAAGGGCGGATCCGATAAACAACCTTCCGCGCAAACGAAAACCGGCCCTCTTTCGAGGGCCGGTTTCGGTTAGTCTAGTTCAGGACTGAGCGACGCTTAGCGGTAGGGCTCTTCGTCTTCGTCGACACCGTCGGGATCTTCCTGATCGTCGATGCCTTCTTCGTCCATGAACTCGTCTTCTTCGCCGTCGGCGTCGTCGTCAGCCGGCTCGACGTCTACGGTCGGGACGGTGAAGTCGACTTCTTTCTCGCCGGTGCTGACTTCCGGGCCGCGGACTTCGACGTCCGGTGCGCGAAGATCACCTTCGACTTCGACGTTAGGAACTTCGCCGCCTTCGACATCCGTATCGAAAAGCCAAGTGTAGCCAAGGAAAGCCAAGACCACGACGACGACGGCTGCAACAATCTTACCCATGACAATACCCTTTCGTGTTGTCTGGGGTTGCTAACACCGAAGTCTAGAGACGGTTCGTTCCATCCATCCTCTAGGACGCGACTCTTTGCAGGTGCGAAGGCTTGTGAGATTCGTAACAAAAGAGCGCTCAGGCAGTCTCCAAGGTGCCCTTCTCGCGGGCCATGGACTGCTGGAGCCAGAGTCTGGCGTAGAGACCGTTCTCGCGCAAGAGGTCGCGGTGGTTGCCCGACTCCACGAGGCGCCCGTCCTCGATCACGATGATCTTGTCGGCGTCCACCACGGTGGAGAGGCGGTGCGCGATGACGATACATGTCCGCCCCGACGCCACCTCGTTGAGAGAGGCGAGGATGCCCGCCTCTGTCTCGCTGTCCAGGGCCGAGGTCGCTTCGTCGAGGAGCAGGATGGGCGGGTTCTTGATGACCGTCCGAGCGATGGCGACGCGCTGCTTCTCACCGCCGGAGAGCTTGAGGCCGCGCTCGCCCACCAGCGTCTCGTAGCCCTTGGGCAGGCCTTCAATGAAGGCGTGGATCTGGGCGAGCTGGCCCGCGCGCTCGATCTCGTCCTGGGTGGCGTCGGGCTTGGGGTAGCCGATATTGTAGCCGATCGTGTCGTTGAACAGCACCGTGTCCTGGGGGACCACGCCAAGGCTGGCGCGGAGGCTCTCCTGGGTGACGCTGCGAATGTCAGCGGCGCCTATCCTGACCGCGCCGCCGGTCGGGTCGTAGAAGCGCAGGATAAGCCGCGCGATGGTAGACTTGCCCGCGCCGGAAGGGCCCACGATGGCGGTCTTCTGTCCAGCCTCGGCGGTGAAGCTCAGACCCTTCAGCACCTCGCGGTCAGGGCCGTAGCCGAAGCGAACGTCGTCGAAGTTGACGGCCGCCCCCTTCGCGTCGAGCACGGATGCACCCTCCCGGTCGGCGATTTCAGGCCGGATGGCGAGGAGGTCGAACATCTTCTCCATGTCGATGAGGGACTGTTTGATCTCGCGGTAGGCGAAGCCGAGAATGTTGAGGGGCTGGTAGAGCTGCATCATCACGAGGCTCACCGCGGTCAGCTCGCCAATGCCGTAGCGCCCCGCCGCCACCCCTTGCGCCGTCAGACCCAGGGCGAGGACGAGGCCGAGATTGACGATCGCCGCCTGGCCGATATTGACCCAGGCCAGGGAGCGGGCCGAGCGGACGGAGGCCTCCTGGTAGTCCTCCATGGCGCGGGAGAAGCGCTTCGTCTCGCGGGCCTCGGCGCCGAAGAGCTTGACCGTCTCGTAGTTGAGGAGGGCGTCCACGGACCGGGAGGAGGCGAGCTGGTCCTTCTCGTTCATGCGCCTACGGAACTTCAGCCTCCACTCGGTCGAGGCGGCGGTGAACCAGAAATAGCTGACCACGGTGACCAGCGCGATGAGGGAAAGAGCGACCTCGTAGCGAAGGGCGAAGACCACGCAGATATAGGCGAGGAGGAGGAGCGTCGGGCCGATGTTGAAGAGGAGGAAGCGGAAGAGGAAATCGATGGAGCGGTTGCCGCGCTCCATGATCCGCGACAGCGAGCCTGTCTTGCGCTCGAGGTGGAAGCGTAGGGAGAGACGCTGCAGGTGGCGGAAGACATCGACGCCGACCTCGCGCTGTGCCCGCTGGCCTACGGGAGAGAAGAGAAACTCGCGCAGGTTGGGGATGGCGACGGAAAGGAAGCGCAAGACCCCGTAGCCCAGGATGAAGCCTGCGATCCCCGCGGCCAGACCGGCGGCAGGATCATCCTCGGCGATGCGGTTGATGCCGTCGGCGAGGAGGAGGGGGGCCTGCACGGTGATGCCGGTGCCGATGAGGATGACGGCGAGGGAGAGGCCGATGCGCACCTTGTCCCACGGCCGCTCCTTCCGCCACATATAGGGCCAGAGGCGCCTGAGATTGGCGAGCTGTTCGGAGAGCTTGGTCTCGCGGGACTTCTCGAGGTCGGCTGGTGTCGCGCTACGCATCGGGTCCGCCTAGCGGAGCCTCCTCCCCCGCGCTATCGCTGCCGAAGGGGATGCTGGCGAAAGCTTCCCACGGGCCGCCGTCGTAGAACCAGAGCTTCACGCCCTCGGCGCGCACGGTGAAGGCCTCGAAGGTCTTGGTGTGCTCTTCGAGGCAGAGCTTGGCCGTGTCCGGTGTGACCTTGTTCTGCACGGTGACATGGGCGCGGAAGCCCGAGGCGTCCTGCTTCGTGAGCTGGCCCTCGAAACACTCGGCAAGGTCCGCGCGCAGCCTGGACAGCTTCTGGGAGGGAAGAAGGTAGGCGAAACCGCCGCCCAGCGGGACGAGCTTCTCCGCCATCAGGTCGAAGGGTTCTGTGCTGCTACAGACGCCTCGGACAGCCTGCTCAACGGCGTCCGGCTCCCTTCCCGGCAGGTGATGGAAAAGGGTGAGATGAGCGGGCACCTGGTTCAGACGCGGCGGAAACCACCGGTCCCGCGCTTCTTGGAAGAGCTTCTGGTCTTCTTCGCGGAACAGAAGGGCGGCGATGATCGGTCTGGTCATAGGAAGGCCAGTTAGCCCGCAAGGGCGTTCCGGCTTTAGTTGAAGCCGAGAATGTCGAACCGGATGAAGATCTCCCTGTCCTGCTCGAAGCCCTCCACGTTGCTGTCGTCGAAGCGGTAGCGGATGGAGAGCGCGCTGCACCGGTTGGCGAGCCTTAGGGCCACCTCGGTGTTGGTGCTGTCGCCGCTGTCGAGGTTCTGGGCCTGGACGGCGGCGATGGAGATATGCCTCGTCACTTTGAGCGCTGCGTTGACGATCAGGAACTCGTCGAGAATGCCGTTGGTCTCGAAATTGTCGTCCTCGATGCGCAGATAGTTGAGCCCGCCCGAGAGACGTCCGAGCCTGCCGCCGACGCTGCTCTCCAGCCTGCGGAAGGAGCCCGTGTCGTCGTCGATGCGGAAGCGGTTGTCGAAGGCGAGGTTGTTGAAGAGCCGCACGTCCACGGCGCCGACGAAGTCCGACTGCACCTCGCCGATGCCGGTGTTGGGCTCGAAGGCGTCGGTGGCCTCGCTTCGGAACTGGGTGCCGACGAGGGTATCCACGGTGAGCCAGTTGCCGACGGTGGCGGCGGTCTCGACCCCCACATTGACGCGCCTGCCGTCCTCCCAGAGGTCGAGGCCCGCGCTCTTGTTGTAGTCGAACAGCGTCACCGTATCGAACTGGAAGAACTGGCTGTCCTCGTTGAAGACGTCGTCGCGGAAGCTGCGGTCGGGGGCCGCCACCGCTTGGACCCGCGGGGTGATGATGAGGCTCGTGTTCTCGCCGAGGCGGGCGAGGGGGAAGGACCATTCGGCGCCGACGGTGGGCAGGAAGCGCTGGAAGCTGAAATCCTCCTCCAGCCCGTCCCTGGGCAAACCCAACCGGCAAGTCTCGAAGAAACCGTCCTGCACGTTGCAGACCTGAATGCCCTGATCGGCGTTCTGGTAGTGGTAGGTGTCGCCGCGAAGCTCGGCGAAGCCTTCGAAACGGTGCCCGGACTTCGTCGTGTAGCTGCTGCGGTAGCGGGCGTGGGCGGAGCCCCTCATGCTGTCCACGCCGTCCTCGCGGAAGAGGCTGAGGAAGCTGCCGCCCAAGGTGACCTCGCCGCCGGGCACCTGGAAGTACTGCTCGTGGCGGAGGCGGGGAAGGGCCTGGCCGACGAACTCCTGGTCCTCGTTGAAGCGCAGGGTCTGGAAGACGTAGTTGGAGACGTCCGTGAACGAACGGTCGGTCTTGCGCCGGAAGCTGACATTGCTGTCCAGACGGTCGGGCCGGAGGATCGAGATCCGGTCGCGCAGCTCGCCCCTCGGCTCGATGTCGTAGGTGAGGAGGTAGCCCCTGTCGGAGACCCCGTCGATGTCCGCCTCGAAGGTCCAGTCCGCCGGCAGATCGCGGGTGTAGCGGCTGAACCAGTGCCAGCGGATGGGGTCGGGGCTGCCAGCCTCTTCGGAGAGGTCGTTGGTCGGGTTGATGATCCCCGCCTGGACCACGGCGGCGGAGTTGTAGGTGTTGCGCCGGTACTCGCCTTTGAACATCAGGCCGAGGATGTCGTAGTAGCGGGGCGAGAAGGTGAAGTCCTGATAGTCCGAGATCGCCACGTAGAAGGGCACCTCGAACTCGTTGCCGCGCCGGGTGGAGTTTCGGTAGTCGGGCGGCAGGAAGCCGGTGGCCCTATCTACCGAGGGGTCGGGAAGCTGGGCGTAGGGAACCCAGACCGTTGGTATGCCGAGCACCTCGATGAAGGCGTTGCGGAAGCGCAGGACCTTCGCGTCCTCGTCCTGGATGACCCGGCGCGCCTTGAGCTGCCAGACGGGACGGTCCTTACGGAGCCCCGTCTCGCAGACCTGGCACAGGGTGAAAGTCGCCTTGCGCAGGGTGTTGGTGCCGTCGTCGCGGCGCACGACGGTGGCGGCGGCGAGGGTGCCGTTCGGCGCCAGCTCGGCCTCGAACATCTCGGCGATGCCGTTGGCGAGGTCCGAGGTGAGCTCGGCCTTGTCGGCGAAGTACATCTGCCCCGTCTCGTCGGTGACGACGACGTTCCCTTCGGCCGTCACCAGGCCCAGCTCCGGGTCGTATATGACGCGGTCGGCCCTGATGAAGCGGCCTTCCGCCGAGGCGCGGACGTCGCCCTCGGCAACGATCAGGCCGTCCTCGGTGCGGTCCACGTTCGCGGCCGTGAAGAGAAGATCGTCCTCGGACACCGCCGCGGGAGGCGGCGTGTCCTGCACGCTCAGCGCTGCGCCCACGGCGAACAACAGACTGAGGACCATGACCAACGCGCTCCGATACAGATGTTAGGTGGTTAACGGTTCAAGCGTTAACCGTCCTTCACCACACAGGGAAGTCCCAAAGGCCCGGCGCTACCCGTCTTCGCGGAAGAGAAGCAGGCTGAGCCCGGCGAGGAGGGTAATGAGGGGCGGCGTCCAGGCGGCGATGATGACGGGGATCAGCCCCGCCTCGCCGAGCGCCTGGCTGAACTGGATGAGGATGAAGGACAGGAACCCGGCTGCGATGCCCGAGACCACGAGCCTGCCGATCCCGCCGCTTCGTGCGTGGATGGGAAGGGCGAAGACGCAGGCGATCACCGCCATCGCCGCGAGCTTGAGCGGGACGGCATAGATCTCGTGAAGGCGCTGGGCATAGGGCTCGGTGGGGATGCCGGCACCGTCGATCCTCTGCATGAGGCCGGGCAGGTTCCAGAGGTTCAGGACCTCCGGCCGCTGGCTGGTCCGGCGGATGTCGGCGAGGCTGAAGGTGGTGGGAAAGCGCACCCCGCCGGCAAGCTCCGAGCGGTCCTCGCCGGGCGCCATTCTCGACGCTTCGGTCAAAAACAGCTCCCGCTCGGTCAGCTCGGCCACGGGGCCGTCGAACCGGTCGATCAAGCGGCCATCAGGGGATTTCCGCCAGAGCGTCACATCGGTGAACCGTTCGTTCGGTAAATCAACCCCACCGGCTCTGATCAAGAGGATGTCGCCCCCCACGATGTCCTGGCGCAGCCACAGGCCCTCGCCGAAGGCGCGCTCTTCGAGGCTGGCGCGGCCCTTATACTCGGTGAGACGCTGGTCGGCCTCCTTCGCCATCTCCGTGGTGACCGGGTCGACGATCGTGATGAGGAAGAGGCCGATGGCCAAGGCGAGCAGCACGGGCGCACCGACGATCCGCCAGACGGAAAAGCCCGCCGCCCTGAAGACGGCCACTTCGAGGGAGCGAGCGAGCTGCGCGAAGGCCAGGAGCGTGCCGAAGAGGATGACGAAGGGGGACAGCACCATCAGAAGCTGAGGCGTGCGCAGGAAGGTGAGAGCCAGAGCGTCGCCTGTGCCCGCCCCCTCCGCATCGCTCACCTGGCGCAGGGCCTCCAGGAAGTCGATGGAGACGGTGAGGGCGTAGGAAGCGAGGCCCAGCACCATGATCCCGCGAAAGGTGCGGCGCATGAGATAGCGCTCGGGCATGGTGAGGCCGATCATGCCGGGCTCTCCACCGGACCGAACTCGCGGCGGGCGGCACTGGGCCGGGAAGGGCCGATCCCCACCCTGTTCGACAAGGAGACGCTGGCCACGACGATGGCGAGGGCCGGAATGGCGTACTGAAGCGGGTTCAGGACGGCGGCGTCGGCCGCTGCGCTCTGCACCAGGAACCCTAAGATACGGATGAGGCCGGCGGCCCCCGCCGCCATGGCGATCCGCTTGCCGTAGCCCCGCCTGCTGGTGGTGGCCGACAGCATGAACGAGCCCGCGATCAGCACGAAGGCGACACAGTAGAGCGGCGTGGCGAGGCGGGCATGGGCCTCGGCCAGGAACAGGCCCTGGTAGCGCTGATTGTAGGGGCGGTTGAGATCGGGGTTCATGAGCTCGGAAAGGAACCGCTCCTCGCTCTGCCAGGGCCGGTCACCAGGGTCCCTGCCGCCGAAATCGGCGAGATCGACCGAGGTCTCGGTGAAGCGGACGATGTCGATCTTGCCCGTCTCGAGGTTCTCGCGCTGGATCGTGCCGCGCAGGAGGAAGAGCTGCGGATCGAGGCCGATCACGGTGAACAGCCCGTTCTCCGCCGTGTAGGTGGTCAGCACCTTGTCGTCGCGGGCGTCGTGGATGTGGATGCCCACATACTGATCGCCGGGGCGTACGTCTTCGGCGTAGAAGGTGATCCCTCCCGCGACCGGTGCGAAGACCTGGTCGCGCACGAGGCTCGACGCGATGTTGGAGCGCACGTCCCAAAGCGTGGTCCGCAAGGAGCGGTGGCTCTTCGGTCCTAGATCGAGATTGATCAGCGCGACGGCTCCCGCCGCGAGCACGCCCAAGAGGAGAAGCGCGCGGGTGATTCGAAAGCGGCTCGCCCCCGCCGCGCGCATGACGGGGATCTCGCTGTCCACCATCAGCACGTTGAGAACGTAGAGACAGGCGGCGAGGAGCGCGACCGGGATCACGATGCCCACCAGGCTCGGCACCAGAAGCAGGGTGATCTTGGCGAAGGCGAGGATCGTTCCGCCATCGTCCACGATCACGTCCATGCGCTGCAGCACTTGGGTCAGCCAGGCCACGGCGGTGGTGCAGACCAGGATGAGCAGGAACGGCATCAGGGACGCTTTGAACAGATAGCGGTCGAGACGGCTCAACGGGCTCCCCTACTCGTTAGTGCCGCAGGGTGTTCCCACGGAGGCCCGAGCGGCCTAGCACGGCCACACAAGAAGAGACGAGCCTTCACGGACGGGAGAGTAACGAAATGCAATTAAACTTCACCAACAAGGTTCCGCAGACGGGCCTGATCGTCGTTCCCGTCGCCAAGGACGCCGAGCCCAAGCTCCCGGCAGGTTTGGAGGGGGCCGCGGACGATATCAAGCGCGCGGCGAAGGCTTCGGACTTCACCGGCAAGGCGGGCCAGACGGTGAGCCTCGCCGGACCGGCGGCGATGGAAGCGGTGACGATCATGCTGATCGGCCAGGGCGAGAGCGCGGCTTCCGACACCACCGCGATGCGCAAGCTCGGCGGCAAGGCGGCGGCGCTCGCGGGCAAGCGCTTCGAGGAGATCGCCATCGCGGCGCCGGATGGTGCGGCCAAGGAGGTCGCCTATGGCGCGGCCATGCGCTCCTACACTTTCGACAAGTACCGGCGACGCGCTGAAGAGGGGGACCTCGCCAAGCTCCGCAAGATCACCATCCTAACGGACGAGGCGGGCGCGGAAGCGGGCTACGGTGACCTCAAGGCCCTCAACGAGGGGGTGGCCCTCGCCCGTGACCTCGTCTCCGAGCCGCCGAACGTTCTCTACCCGGAGAGCTACGCCGCCATCTGCCGCGACGAACTCGAAGGCCTCGGCGTCGAGGTCGAGGTGCTCGGCGAGAAGGCCATGGAGCAGCTCGGCATGCACATGCTGCTCGGCGTCGGTCTGGGCTCGGTGCGCGAGAGCCAGATGGTGGTCATGCGCTGGAACGGCGGCAAGGACGGCGACAAGCCCCTGGCGCTGATCGGCAAGGGCGTGACCTTCGACACCGGCGGCATCTCGCTGAAGCCCGGCGCGAACATGGACGAGATGAAGATGGACATGGGCGGCTCGGCGGCCGTCGTCGGCGCCATGAAGGCGGTGGCCGGGCGCAAGGCCAAGTGCAACGTGGTGGGCCTCGTCGGTCTCGTCGAGAACATGCCCGACGGCAAGGCGCAGCGCCCCGGCGATATCGTCACCTCCATGTCCGGCCAGACGGTAGAGATCCTCAACACGGACGCCGAGGGGCGCCTCGTCCTCGGCGACGTGCTGACCTACGCGCAGGAGCGGGTGAAGCCCAAGGCGATGGTGGACCTCGCCACGCTGACGGGCGCCATCCTGATCGCGCTCGCCAACGAGCATGCGGGCCTCTTCACCGAGCATGACGGCCTGGCGGAGGACCTCATGGCCGCCGCCAAGGACACCGGCGACAGCCTGTGGCGCATGCCGCTGGCCGACGCGCACCGCGAGATGATCAAGTCCGACGTGGCCGACATGAAGAATATCGGCGGAAGGGACGGCGGCTCGTCCTCGGCGGCGGCGTTCCTGTCGCGCTTCGTGGAGAAGGACATGCCCTGGGCGCATCTCGACATCGCAGGCACGGCCTGGCTCAAGAAGGACACCGATATGAGCCCAAAGGGTGCCACCGGCTTCGGCGTCCAGCTCCTCGACGCCTGGGTGCGCCAGAACGAGGGCTGAGGCCTTTAGTCAGCAGGCGGACGGGCGGGTTTGAGCCCTGCCCGCTCGATGCCTGCCTTGGCGCAGAGCGCATCGTCGGCGGCGGAGGCGCCGGAGACGCCCACCCCGCCGAGCAGCACACCCTCGGAAGTATAGACCGGCACCCCGCCCTCGATCGGCGGGCCGCCCGAGGTGAAGGCCCAGCCGAGGCGTCCTTCCCCGACAGCGTCGGCTAGTCTCCTGGTCTCCGAACCCCACTCGGCGGCGTACTCCGCCTTGCGCACGGCCAGTTTCGCCGGTCCCTCGCGCAGGCTGTCCATGCGGCGGTAGGCGAGCATGGAGAGCCGGTCGTCGAGTACGGCGATAGCGATGGTCAGCTCGTTCTCCTCCGCAAAAGCGCGGCAGCCCGTCAGGATCTCCTGCGCGGACTCCTCGCTGAGGCGCATGGCGGGCTGCTGGGTGAGCAGCAGAGCGGCGGTCATTGCCGGTAGGATCATGGTTGTCTCTCCCCTTCGCCCCTGATGACGCCGGATCGCAGCTCGGCGGTCAAGCCGGCTGGCCTGCCGCCACTGTTCCGGCGTAGGGCTGAGCCGGAAAAGAGGAGAAGCGGATGATCTGCAGGCACTGGCGCGGTTGGACGAGCAAGGAGAACGCCGACACCTATCAGCGGCTTCTCGCCGAAGAGGTGATCCCGATGATCGAGGCACGGACCGATGCGGGCTTTCTCGGCATCGACACCATGCGCCGAGAGCTCGGCACCGAGACGGAGTTCGCGACCATCATCTGGTTCGAGAGCTGGGACGCGGTGAAAGCCTTCATGGGCGAGGACTACGAGGCGGCGCATATCCCCGACGTGGTGAAGCCGGTGCTGGAGCACTGGGACGAGCGCTGCGCTCATTATGAGGTGTTCCCGAACCCGCGGCAGGTAGTTGGGGGTTAGGTTGCCCCTTCGACGCTTTGCCACGGCTTGACCGTGGCACCCATCTCCCGCCGGTTCGATGAGGATTGACCTCAAGAGATGGGTCCCACGGTCTACGGCTTCGCCTACGCCGTGGGAAAGCGGTTTGAGAGGCTTCACCCGCCCGGATGAAAGTGATCATAGATCCTCTCCGCCAGGCTTTCCGAAATACCCTCCACCGCCATCAGGTCCGCAGCCTTCGCGCGGCTGACCCCCTTGGCCGAGCCGAAATGGTGGAGGAGGGCCTTTTTGCGGCTGGCCCCGACGCCTTCGATGGCATCCAGCGGGTTCTGCACCATCTGCTTGGTTCGCTTCGCACGCTGAGCACCAATGACGAAGCGGTGGGCTTCATCGCGCAAACGCTGCAAATAGTAGAGCACCGGCGAGCGGGGCGGCAGCATGAAGGGCTGGCGGCCCGGCGCGAAGAACTGGTCGATGGCCGAGGCGGAGCGGTCGGCCAGGCGCTCGCCGCGCGTGTTCTCTCGCCGGGCCTTCGCGATAGAGAGCAGCATGATCTCGCCGCCCTCAATGTCCGGGCCGACGCGAATGCCCTGGTCCTCCATGGCGGATTTGGCCGCCGAGAGCTGGCCGAGGCCGCCGTCGATGACGATGAGCGACGGCCAGTCGTCCTGGCCCGGAGCGCTCTCCTTGACGAGGCGCGAGAAGCGGCGGGTCAGGACCTCGCGCATGGCGCCGAAATCGTCGCCGGGGGCGATCTCCTCGCTCTTGATGTTGAACTTGCGGTATTTCTGCTTCTCGAAGCCCTCCTCGCCGGAGACGATCATGGCACCCACCATCTGGGTGCCGCCTAGGTGCGAGTTGTCGTAGCACTCGACGCGGGAGGGCGGGCCGGTGAGCTCGAGCGTTTCGCAGAGGGCGGCCATGAGCTTCTTCTGGCTGGCGGTATCGGCGAGACGGCGGCCAAGCGCCTCGCGGGCGTTCATCAAGGCGTGCTTGACCAGCGCACGCTTCTCGCCGCGCTGGGGGGTGAGGATCTCGACGCGCCGGTCGGCGCTGACCGAGAGGGCGTCGGCAAGGAGGGCCTGGTCCTCGATGTCTTCGGAGATGAAGACGGTGCGCGGCGGCATCTGGCCGTCATAGAACTGGGCGATGAAGCTCTGCAGAACCGCTGCCGCCGTCTCTTCCTTATCAGCCTTTGGAAAGAATGCCTTCGAGCCGAGGTTCTGGCCCGCACGGAAGAAGAAGGCCTGGATGCAGGTCTGGCCACCATCGGCATAGGCGGCGAAGACGTCCGCCTCCTCCACCGAGCCGGGGTTGATGCCTTGGCTCTCCTGAAGGAGCGCCAGCGCACGGATGCGGTCGCGCAGCCGCGCCGCGCCTTCGAAGTCGAGCTCCTCGGCGGCCTTCTCCATCCCGGCGGAAAGCTCCGCCTGCACCGCCTTGCTGCCGCCGCGCAGGAAGGTGATAGCTTCGCTGACGAGGTCCGCGTACTCGGCCTCGCTCACAACGCCCGTACACGGAGCGGCGCAGCGCTTGATCTGGTAGAGGAGGCAGGGGCGCTCGCGGTTCTCGAACACAGAGTCCGTGCAGGAGCGGAGGAGGAAGGCCTTCTGCAGGGTCGTCAGCCCCTGGTTCACGGCGTTGGCGGAGGCGAAGGGGCCGAAATACTCGCCGGGGCGCTTCTGGCGGCCTCTGTGCTTGAGGATCTGCGGGAAGGCGTGGTCCTTGGCGATGAGGATCGAGGAGAAGCTCTTATCGTCGCGCAGAAGGACGTTATACCGTGGGCGGAGCGACTTGATGAGGTTCGCTTCGAGCAGCAGTGCCTCGGTCTCACTGTCCGTAACCACGAACTCCATGGCGCGGGTCTCGGCGATCATGCGCGCGATGCGGTTCGAGTGGCCGTTCAGCGTGGCGTAGTTCGAGACGCGGTTCTTTAGGCTCTTGGCCTTGCCCACATAGAGAACCTCGCCGCCCTCGCCGAACATGCGGTAGACCCCCGGCCTCTGCGGCAGGCGGCGCACCTCGTCGGCGATCAGCTCGTGGCCTTTCAGGGTTCTCTCCGCCGTCTCGCTCATGCTCTCCCAGGGGTTTAGAGGATTCGGGCGCTTAGCGGACGCGCGATTCCGTGACTAGGCGGGGAGGGGGGATGGGGGCGTTACGGGTTGGTAGGTGGTTTTCCAGGAGGCCTACCTCTCCCGCCTGCGGGAGAGGTCAAAGGCTGCGGTAGCAGACTTTGGGTGAGGGGATCGGCGAAGCCGTTCTGCTGCGCTTGCTAACAAGACCTGCGCCCAGAACCCCCTCACCCCCGGCCCCTCTCCCGTGAACGGGAGAGGGGGGCGATAGTTACGCCGTCTGCGCTCCGCCCGCCTTGTCCTTCACCCAACCCTTCACTTTCGCCTTGGCCCGGCTGGCACCCTCGCGGCACCGGTAGTGCAGCATGGTCATGGCAGGAACGAGGACCATCAGCACCACCGTGCCGAAGAGGATGCCGAAACCCAAGGAGACCGCCGTGGGCTTCAGGAAAGCCGCTTGCACCGAGGTTTCGAGCACGATGGGCGTCACCCCGAAGAAGGTCGTCAGCGAGGTGAGGATGATCGGGCGGAAACGCTTCACGGCGGCGTCCACCACCGCCTTGCCGATCTCCATGCCGCGGGAGACGTTCTCGTTGATGTAGTCGACCATCAGCAGGGCGTCGTTGATGATCACCCCGGAAAGGCCGATGATGCCGAAGATCGACAGGAGGCTGATCTGCAGCCCCAGCATGGCGTGGCCGATAAAGGCGCCGATCAGACCGAAGGGGATGACCGACAGGACGATCAGCGGCTGGGTGTAGCTTCGGAACGCGAGCGCGAGCAGCGCGTAGATGCAGAAGATCGCCAGGAGGAAGTTGCGCAGGAGGGCGGGGAGAGCGCGGGCCTGCTCCTCCTGGTCACCGCCGGGCTGGACCGAGACATTGGGGTAGTCCGCCGCGATCTCCGGCCAGGCTTCGGCGAGGACGCGCTGGGTCACCTCGCCCCCGGTGGTGAGGGAGCTGTCCACATCGGCCGACAGAACGAAGACCCGCCGCGTGTCGATGCGGGTGATGGTGGAGGGTGCCTGGCCCACGGTGATGTCGGCCACGGCGCTGATGGGTACGGCGACATCGCCGAGGATGATCTTGCGCCGCTTGATGTCCTCGATGGTCTGGCGCTCCTCCTGGGGCAGGCGGACGCGCACCTCGATCTCCTCGCGGTCGCGCTGGATGCGAGCCGCCTCGGCGCCGAAGAAGCTGGCGCGCACGGCGGTGGCCACGGTCTGAAGATCGACGCCGAAGGAAGCGGCTTCGGGCAGGAGGCTGATCTGCACCTCGCCGGTGGAGCGGAAGCGGTCGTCGGAGATGTCGAAGACCCCCTGATAACCTTCCATCTCGGCACGGAGCTTACCGGCCACCTCGCGGGCGGCCTCTTCGTCGGTGCTCAGCACCTGGATCTGGACGGGCAGGGTGGCGGCGACGAGGTTGAAGGTGAAGTTGAGGCGCTGGGCGCCGGGTATGGCGCCGGTGGCGTCGCGCCAGGCGGTCTCGAAGGCTTCGGCGGTGAAGTTGCGCTCGGCGGCGTCCTGGATCTCCACCTCGATCTGGGCGTAGTTCGCCGCCGCCCCGCCGGAGGTCACGTAGTTGCCGACATCCGGCCCGGCGATGCTCTGGCCCAGGGCCCAAAGGACGCCTTCCACCACTTCCTCTTCCGGCGTGCCGCTGTCCTCGGCGACGCGGCGGGCGGCTTCCTCCGCCCCGTCGAGGATGCGGCGCACGGCCTTGGTGGTCTGGACCTCGGAGGTGCCCTCGGCGAGCTGGAGCTGCGCGGTGACGAAATTGCCCTCGATCTCCGGGAAGAAGATCGTCGTGATCAGCCTGCCGGAGAAGAGCGAGAAGGTCGCCACCAGTGCCGCGAAGGCGAAGAGCGCGGTGGCGAAGGGTTTGGCCACGGCGAAGCGGATGGTTGGGCGAAGCTGCTTCTCCGAGAAGCTGTCGAGGCCCGCAGCCACCTTGTTCCTTAGGGGATCGGCGTAGCGCCTGATCGACAGCTTGCCGGGCTTCCTGTCGTGCAGGTGGCTGAGGTGCTGGGGCAGGATGTAGAAGCTCTCGATCAGCGACAGGACCAGAACGGCGCAGACCACGAAGGCGATGTCGCCGATGAACTGCCCTACCGTGGATGGCACGAACATCAGCGGCAGGAAGGCGGCGACGGTGGTCGAGACCGAGAAGAAGACCGGCGAGGCGACGCGGATGGTGCCGCGCTTGGCCGCTTGCTTGGGATCGTCCTCACCCTCCTCGACGGTGGCGTAGATGTTCTCGCCCACCACGATGGCGTCGTCGACGACGATGCCGATGGCGAGGATGAAGCCGAAGAGAGAGAGCTGGCTGATCGGGATGCCCGCCACCGCCATGGGGATGAAGGCACCAACAAAGCTGATGGCGACGCCGACACCCACCCAGAAGGCGACGCGCACATCGAGGAACAGAAGCAGCAGCACGAAGATCAGCACGAAGCCGATCAGGCCGTTGCGAATAAGAAGGTCCACCCGGCCGTTGAGCTCCACGGAGCGGTCCACGAACAAGGTGGCCTCGACCCCCGGCGGCAGGAAGCTGTCCGCCTCGGCCAGCACTTCCTTGACGTCGTCGGTCAGGTTGAAGATCTGCTCGTCGCCGATGCGGAAGACGTTGAGCCCCACGGCGGGGCGGTCGTCGAGAAAAGTGCGCAAGGGGGTCTCGTCAAGGCCGTCGCTGATCTCGGCAATATCCTCGAGAAGGACCGGCGCGTTCTCCTCGGAGGTGAGGACGACGATCTTGCCGAACTCCTCGCCGATCTCAGCCTCGCCCAGGGTGCGCACGAGGTAACGGCTCTGCTGCCCCTCCACCTCGCCGCCGGAGAGCTCCAAGGAGCGAGCGGCAATCCGCCTGGCGATGTCGTCGAGGGAGAGGCCGAGCGCTTCGAGCCTGGCCGAGGGCACTTCGATCTCGATCAGGTACTCCGGCACGCCGACGATCTGCACCCGGCTGATCTCGGGGCTGTCGAGGAAGCGTGCGCGAAGGTCGTCGGCGAGCTTCTTCAGCTCGATGGGGTCGCGGTTGCCCGAGAGGACCACCTGGGCGACCACCTCCTCGCTCTTGATCTCCGAGATGAGGGGCTCTTCGGCCTGCTCGGGGAAGACGGTGATCTGGTTGACAGCGTTGCGCACATCGTTGGCGAGGTCCGCCGTGTCCTCACCGAAATCGAGCGAGACGATGATGTTGCCGACATTCTCCGCAGCCAGAGCATCGATCTTGCGCACCCCGTCGAGGCCCTGCACCTGCTCCTCGATGGGCTCGATGATGCCCTCCTCGACCTCCTCGGGGGAGGCGCCGGGATAGGGCACGGTGATGTTGATGGCGTAGGGCTCGACATCGGGGAAGAGGCGGACGGTGAGGCCCCGTGCACTGACGAAGCCCGCCGCCACCAGGAAGACGGCCAGAAGGTTCGCCGCGACGCGGCTGTCGACGAACCAGCGGATGAGCTTGTTCATCGGGCGGCCTGCCGCTCGGGCTCGTCGGCGACCTCCACCTTGAGCCCCTCGGACTCCTCGGTGAGGGCGGTGAGGACGAGGCGCTCGCCCCTCAAATCCTGTCCGGCTGAGAAGACGACCCTCAACCCGTCGCGGCTGCGCGGGGTGACCGCGACCTGGCGCAGGCGGTCCTCACCGTCGAGGATCCAGACGAAACGCTCCTGACGGACGACCCCAACAGGGCCTGCGAACAGCATCTCTTCGGTGAGGGCGGGGATCTCCACCGTGACATAGTCGTTGGCGAAGACCGCGCCGCGCTCCTCGGAGAAGGCGCCGGGCACCTCGATGACGACGGGTACGGTGCGGCTGAGACGGTCCACGGCCTGGCCGAAGCGCTTGACCTCGCCGCGCAAGGTCACCGATCCGGCGCTGGCGCGGGAGGGGGAGACGACTACGTCGAGGGGGCCGTCCTGGGCCTCGGCGGCGCGGCGGACGGCGGCGGCGTCCTCGGGGCGCAGGCCCACCACGACCTCGGCGGCGCCGGTGTCGAAGATGGTGGCGGCGACCGTGCCCGGCTGAAGGTAGCGGCCCAGGGCGACGCTCTCGGAGATCACCGAGGCGGCGAAGGGCGCGCGAACGACGGCGTCGTCGAGCCGCTTCTCTGCGGCGATCAGACCGGCCCGAGCGGCGGCTGCAGCGGCGTCGGCCTGCTGAAGCTGGGAGGTGGAGGCGGCGCCGATGCCTTCCAGGCGCTTGGCTCTCGCGGCAGCGGCATCGGCGGAAGCGACGTCCGCGCGGGCGCGTTCGAGGTCGCCCTCGAGCGTCCGCGGGTTGATCCTGAAGAGGACATCCCCCTCCTCGAACCGGCCGCCGGGCTGCAGGTTGGGCGAGACCTCGACAACTTTGCCCGCCACCTCGGCGATCACCTCGATCTCGGCGCGGGGGCGGAGGAAGCCCTCTTCGGTGACGAAGAGCTGCTCCACGGGCTCGGGGTCCACCACCTCGACGAGGGGGAGGGTCTCCTTCTTCGGCGGCAGAGCCTCCTGGCGCGACTCGGCCACGGCCCCGGCGGCGAAGTAGAGGCCGAACCCTGCGGCGACCACCGCGAGGGCGATGAACACCCATTTCTGCGACCTGATCATTTCACCCACACGCATCTTCCAAGTCCTCTAGGCCGTGTGGACGGATTTCGCGCCGTCCTGGTTCGGGTCCGAGCTGGCATCTGGCAAGGCGCGGAGCCGCCGGAAGGGCCATTCCCTTTCAAGGCTTCGCAACGAAGCCAGGGGCCAGCTCGGCCGAACCCCGAAGGGGTCATGTCTGAAGACGGACGCTGCCGCGTCAGTCCTTCTCGAATATGCCAGCATGTCCTTCGTCGTCTTTCCTAACATCGCCCGCCTTCAGCCATGACCAGGACGGCGCGAAATCCGTCCACACGGCCTAGTCCCACCACGAGCGCAACCTAACCTTACCCAAATGGTGCTAGGGGACCGTAAAGCCCCGAGGGAGTCTTTTGGCCCGATGAGAACCTACCTATGGCAGGCCGCCGCTTTGTCACTGCCAGCCTTGTTCCTGGCAGGCTGCGTGACGGTCGGTCCGCGCTACGAAGAGCCCGAGCCCCAAGGGGTGCAGCAGGGCTACGTCTTCGGCGATGAGGCTGTCTATCGCACGGGCGAACAAAAGAGTGATGCGCCCTGGTGGACGAGCTTCTCCGACGAACGGATCGCCGAGGCGGTGCTTCTGGCCACGGCCCAGAACCGCGACCTCGTGGCTGCGGCCTATCGTCTCGAAGCGGCCCAGGCGCGGGCAGGGGCGGCGCGCCGGGCGCTTCTTCCCAAGGGTTCGGTGAGCTTCGGCATAACCCGCCAGAAGCAGGCCCAGGCCCAGTTCGCGGGGATTGCGGGCGGCGACGATGGCGAGGTGCCGCCGGGCGACGGGGAGGGGGAAGGCCCGCCCGGCTTCCCCTTCGGCAACAACGACCCCTTCACCCTCTACCAGGCGCAGGCCCAGGCCGCTTGGGAGGTCGATCTGTTCGGCCGGATCAGGCGCCAGGCCCAGGGCGCCTCGGCGCGGGCGGAGCAGCAGCTCGAGCTTCTCGCCGATGCCCAACGGCTGACCGCGGCGCAGGTGGTGGACACGTATCTCCTCCTGGTCGAGGCGCTGAACAGAAGGCGCGTGGCGCTGGATAACCTCGTGCTTCAGGAGCGGAGCCTGGAGCTGACCGAGGCCCTCTACGAGCTCGGCGAGGTGCCGCAGCTCAACCTCCTGCAGCAGCGCAGCCTCGTGAGGACCACGGCGGCGCAGGTGAAGCAGGTGGAGAGCGCGGCGGCGGACGCCACCTCGTCCCTGGCGCTCCTGATGGGGCTTTCGGTTCCGGCGTTCCTCGAGCGGTTCGAGGGGCTGGTGGACGAGGAGATCGCCCCGCCCATTCCTTCGGCGGAAGGCGCGGTCGTGCTGGCTGCGCCGACCGAGGTGCTGCGGCGGCGCCCTGATGTGAGGGCTGCGGAGCGGGCGCTGGCGGCGGAGACCTACGACATCGGCGTGGAAACGGCGGGGCTGTTCCCGCAGGTCAGCGTGACCGGCGCGGCGAGCCTCACGGCGCTCGACTTCTCAGGGCTTGGTCAGGAGGACGCCTTCGGCTTTGCCTACGGTCCGTCGATTAGCTGGAACATTCTCTCCTATCCCCAGCTCCTGAAGCAGCGTGCCGCCGCCAAGGCCGAGGCTGGTGCGGCGCTCGCGGCCTATGAGCAGGCGGTGCTGACCGCGCTTACCGAAACCGACCGGGCGCTGGCGCTCCATGCCGGAGCGGCGGAGCAGGCGTTTCTTCTGACCGAGGCCGAGCGGGATGCCGTGCGCTCAGCGGAGCTGATCGAGGCAAGGTACAGGGAGGGGGCGGACAGCCTCCTCGCGCTCCTCGATGCGCAAAGGACGGCGCTCAGCGTCCAGGACCAGGCGGTGACGGCGAAGATTGCCGCGCTGCGGACGAGAGCTTCGGTGCATCGAGTGCTGGCGGACTAGCCCCCTCCGCCCTTCGGGCACCTCCCCCATTGAAATGGGGGAGGGAACAAGCACCGACGTCCACTTTCGTTTTCGCTCCCCCTCAGGGAGGGGGAGCTGCCGGTAGGCTGAGGGGGAGGAAGCACAACGCTGGAACGGGAAGGACCGCGACTGCGGTTCCGGCCGAGCAGGCCGCGCCATCGCAGCGCCCGCGGCGCGTGAGATCGAACAAACCTACCAGCCCTTCGGGCTGGTAGGGGCGGAGGGACTCGAACCCCCAACCTAACGGGTATGAACCGTCAGCTCTAACCAATTGAGCTACGCCCCCAGGGCTTCGGCAAAGGGTGCCGAAGGGGCGCCCTATCACCAATCCGGGCGCTGGCCAATGAGCTGTCATGGCTCTCTGGTGCGAGGCGGCGCGAGGCGCTAGGGCGGCGGCAACGACACCTGATAAAGGAGACGCTTCCATGGCAGAAGCCTATATCTACGACGCGGTCCGCACCCCGCGCGGCAAGGGCAAGCCCGACGGCAGCCTGCACGAGATCACCCCCGTCCAGCTCGGCGCCCAGGTTCTCCAGGCGCTGCGCGACCGCAACGAGCTCGACACCCGCTACGTGGACGATGTGGTCTTCGGCTGCGTCTCGCCGGTGGGCGAGCAGGGCGCCGACATCGCGCGCACGGCGGTCCTCCAGGCCGACTACAGCCAGACCACCGCAGGCGTGCAGATCAACCGCTTCTGCGCCTCGGCCCTCGAAGCCACCAACATGGCCGCAGCCAAAGTCATGACCGGCGAGGCCGACATGGCGATCGGCGGCGGCGTCGAGGCGATGAGCCGCGTGCCCATGGGCTCGGACGGCGGCGCCATGGTCTCGGACCCGGCGGTGACCTTCAAGAACTACATCGTGCCCCAGGGCATCTCGGCAGACATCATCGCGACGAAATACGGCATCACCCGCGATGACGCCGACGCCTATGCGGTGGAGTCGCAGCGCCGCTCGGCCAAGTCCTGGGAAGAGAACCGCTTCGGCAAGTCCGTCGTACCCGTGAAGGACGTCATCGGCATGACCGTCCTCGACCACGACGAGAACATCCGTCCCCAGACGGACATGCAGAGCCTGGGCGGCCTGCCCCCCGCCTTCCAGGGCCTAGGCGAGATGATGCCCGGCTTCGACAAGGTGGCGCTGCAGAAATACCCTGAGCTCGAGCGCATCAACCACATCCACACGGCGGGCAACTCCTCGGCCATCGTGGACGGCGCGGCGGGCATCCTCCTCGGCAACGAGGAGATGGGCAAGAAATTCGGCATGAAGCCCCGTGCACGGATCAAGGCTATGGCCTCGATCGGCAGTGAGCCGACGATCATGCTCACCGGCCCCGAGTTCGTGGCCAAGAAGGTTCTCGACCGGGCGGGTATGAGCAAGTCCGACATCGACCTTTGGGAGCTGAACGAAGCCTTCGCCAGCGTGGTCCTGCGCTTCATGCAGGCCCTCGATATCGACCACTCCGACATCAATGTCTGCGGCGGCGCCATCGCCATGGGCCACCCCCTGGGCGCGACCGGCGCGATGATCCTCGGCACGGTTCTCGACGAGATGGAGCGCGCGGACAAGCAGACGGCGCTCGTCACTTTGTGCATTGGCGGCGGCATGGGCACGGCGACGATCCTAGAGCGGGTGTAGTCCGGGTTACCTCTCCCGCTCGCGGGAGAGGTCGAAATCTTCGATTTCGGGTGAGGGCTTCGGCGAAGCCGTAGCGAAGCAAAGCTCTTAGATAGCAAGCGTAGTTTCCCCTCACCCCCGACCCCTCTCCCGCAGGCGGGAGAGGGGAGAAGGAGCAAGACATGAAGACACTACTATCCATTCTCGCGCTGAGCGTCGCGACCCAAACAAACGCCCAACAGTGCAACACCTCCACCGCCTACGCGGTCGGCCTCCACGGCGGTGCATACACGAACGGCGAGAACATCTCCGTCCAGCAGATGACCTATATCCGCGAGTTGGCGGCGCAGATCGGCAGGCGCCTTCGCAACGGCGCTTCGGCTGTGGACGCGGTCGAGCTGGCCGTGGGCGCGATGGAGGAGAGCGGGCTCTATAATGCGGGTAGAGCCTCGATCACCAATCAGGAAGGCTATGTCGAGAACGACGCCTCGATCATGGACGGCAGCAATCTCAATGCGGGCGCTGTGGGCTCCCTGATCGAGACCCGCTCGCCGGTCCACGCGGCGCGCCTCGTCATGGACCAGTCGCGCCACGCCATGGTCGTTGGCGACCGCGGCGAGAAATATGTCCGCGAGCTCGGTGCCGAGAAAGCGCCGAAGGGCTGGTTCCTCAAGGCGGGATCGGAAGAAGACGAGCACGGAACGGTGGGCGCGGTGGCGCTCGACCGCTGCGGCAACTTGGCTGCGGCCACCTCCACCGGCGGCTACGACGCCAAAGTGCCAGGACGCCTCGGCGACGTGCCGGTGATTGGCGCTGGGACCTATGCGGACAATGACGGCGCCGCCGTCTCCGCCACGGGTCACGGCGAGTTCTTCATCCGCCACGCAGCGGCGCACACGACGTCGCTTCTGGTGGAAGGCGGCCTCTCGCCGCTCGACGCAGCGACGACGGTACTCGAAGACATGGTGTCCGGCCGCGACGGCCTCGGCTCGATGATCGTTCTTGACGCGGAAGGAAACTTCGCTGCTCCCCACTCGACCAGAGGCGTCATCCACGCCTTCGCGTCTGACGACCGCCAGGCCTACTCCCAAAAAACCAGCGGCGCGCCCGTAGGCGGCAGCGCCCAATAATCTGCCCCAGGAGGGAACAACATGATCTATAACAGCTTCACCATCGAAAAAGACGCCGACGGCATCGCCGTCATGACCATCGACCTGCCTGGCAAGTCGATGAATGTCTGGAACCAGGACCTCATCAACGATTTCGAGGCGTTCATCCACGAGTTCACCTCGAACGATGAGTATAAGGGCCTCGTCATCACGAGCGGCAAGGAGAGCGGCTTCCTCGCAGGTGCGGACCTGACCATGCTGGGCGGGATGCCTGACGATGCGACGCCGGAGCAGATCTTCGAGGCGAACTTCCGCCTGCAGAAGGCTATCCGCAAGATGGAGACCGGTGGCCAGGACTTCAAAGCGCTGCAGAAGGGCCAAGCCAACGCCAAGCCCGTGGCTTGCGCGCTGAACGGCCTCGCGCTCGGCGGCGGCATGGAGCTGGTCCTGGCCTGCCACTACAAGGTGGCGGCATCGGACCGTAAAGTGCAGCTCGGCCAGCCCGAGGTGCAGGTGGGGCTGATCCCCGGCGCCGGCGGCACCCAGCGGACCATGCGCCTTGCCGGTGTGCAGAACGCCATGCAGATCTGTACCCAGGGCAAGCCGATGGACGCCGAGGCTGCCAAAGCGCAAGGGCTCATCGACGATGTCGTGCCGAATGCGGAGCTTCTGGACAACGCCAAGGCCTGGGTGAAGGCCAACCCCAAGACGGCGGCCAAGTGGGACCGCAAGGGCTTCAAGATCCCCGGCGGCGCAGGTGCCATGGACCCCCGCGTGGTGCCGATCTTCGCGGGCTCCTCGGCTATGGCGCAGGGCCAGACCAACCACAACTACCCGGCCGTCGAACGCATCCTTTCGGCGATCTACGAGGGCTCGATCGTGCCGATCGACACCGGCCTCCGTATCGAGAGCAAGTACTTCACCCAGTGCCTAATGGAGCCCCAGGCCAAGAACATGATCCGCACGCTGTTCGTCAACAAGGGCGCGGCGGAGAAGGGCGCCGCCCGCCCCGAAGGCGTGCCGAAGCAGGAGATTAAGACACTCGGCGTCCTCGGCGCAGGCATGATGGGCGCTGGCATCGCCTATGTCTCGGCCCGCGCCGGCATGAAGGTGGTGCTCCTCGACCGCGATATGGAGAGCGCCGAGAAGGGCAAGGGCTATTCGGTCAAGCTGAACGAGAAAGGCATCTCGCGCGGTAAGCTGACGAAAGAGAAGTCCGACGCCATGCTCGGCCTCATTCAGCCGACGGACAAGGTCGAGGACCTGAAGGATGTCGACTTCATCATCGAGGCGGTGTTCGAGGATCCGGCCGTCAAGAAGGACATCACCGAGCGGGTCGAGGCGGTGATCCGCAAGGATGTGATCTTCGCGTCGAACACCTCGACCATCCCGATTGCCAACCTCGCCAAGAACTTTACGCGTACCGAGGATTTCATCGGCGTCCACTTCTTCTCGCCGGTGGACAAGATGCCCCTCGTGGAGATCATCACCCCCGAAGGCTGCGGCGACAAGGCGCTCGCTACGGCGCTGGACTATGTGGGCAAGATCAAGAAGACGCCGATCGTCGTCTCCGACACGCGCGGTTTCTACTGCAACTCCGTGGTCGTTCCGTATCTCAACGAAGCGGCGCTGATGGTGAAGGAGGGGATCAACCCCGCCCTGATCGACAACTGCGCCGTCCATATGGGCATGCCGGTCGGCCCCCTCGCCCTGATGGACGAGACCAGCCAGGAGCTCGGCTGGCGCATCGCCCAGTCCACGATGAAAGAGATGGGCGACGACTACGTGCCGAACGGCGTCGAGGACCTGCTCAAGACCTTCGTCGAAGACCTCGGCCGCAAGGGCAAGAAGGTCGGCAAGGGCTTCTATGACTACCCCGAGGGCGGCAAGAAGCAGCTCTGGGACGGGCTCGAGGAGCACTTCCCCCGCGCCGCCGAACAGCCGAGTGCTGATGAAGTGAAAGAGCGGCTCCTCTATGTGCAGCTCGTTGCGGCGGCCAACATGTACGCCCAGGACGTGGTCCATGATCCGCAGTCAGCGGATCTCGGAGCGATCTTCGGCTGGGGCTTCGCTCCCTGGACCGGCGGACCCATGAGCCACATCGACACGATTGGCATCGAGGAGTTCGTCCGCACCGCCGAGCGTCTAGCGCAGAAATACGGCGCCAAGTTCTCGCCGCCCGCGAAGTTCCGCGAAATGGCCGAGAAGAACCAGAAGCTCTACGCCGACGCGGCGTAGCGGTAGCGTGCTTTCCTCTCCCCACCGGGGAGGGGGAGGCGCGTACGGAACATCCCATCGGCATTCCGGGGCGCTCGAAGAGCGAGCCCGGAATCCAGAATTGGTCAGGTTTGGTGTTCAAAGCGCGTCGCTAGCCATCAAACCTAACCGATTCTAGATCTTATCGATCAGCTTCTCTGCTCAACCCGCTACGCGGCCCCGAGATGACAATGCTAGGTACCATGCGATAGCCCTGCCCTGGCGGGGGGAAGAAAGAGCCGAGCTTGAACATCCCGGCCCACGTAAATTATGCTTACTGGCATGATAATGGCACCAGGGTCCTTATGACCGACCCTTGCGAGAAGCTGATCGACGACCTGCCGGTGGGCGCGCGGCTCATCGCCGACACCGTCCGGCGAGAGATCCTGGCCGCCGCCCCCTATGCCGAGTTCGGCATCGCGCTGGGGGTGCCCACCTGGTACCATGATGCGAGGGTGCTCTCGCTTCTGCCGTTCACCAGCCGCTGCACGCTGCATTTCTGGCAGGGTGAGCATCTGGAACAGCGCTTTGCGGGCCGGTTAAAGGGTTCGGCATCGGGGCCGATCCGCTACCTCGACCTCCACTCCATGCTCGATGTCGATAGCGAGGTGCGGCTGCTGATCAGGGAGGCCTTCGCGCTTCAGCTCAATGTGATCGCCTCCGAGCAGTCCTCAGCTCACGGCAAGGCTGCTTTGCCGGTTTGACCTGCTTTCTTTGGTTGTCCTTTGGCCGGCGACCAACAATCTTGGTCCCAGTCGAACCCACAGGAAAGGGACCGCCTCCATGACCAAGTTTCTCGCTGCCGCCGTCAGCACCATCGCTCTCTCCTCCGCCGCCTTCGCCCAGGACGTGCCCTCGGGCGAGTACAAGCTCGACCCCACCCACACCACCGTCGTCTGGTCCGTGGCTCACGGCCCGTTTTCCATGTATCGCGGCTCGTTCGAGACCATCGAAGGCACGCTGACCTATAACTCGCGCCGCCCTGCGCGCAGCGAACTGACGGTGAGCATCGACGCCAACAGCGTGGACAGCCCCGAAGCGGTCAGCCATGCGGGCAATGCGAACTTCCAGGAAGATATCGCCAAGAACGCTCTCGGCGCCGATGCCAATCCTCAGATCACCTTCACCACCACCTCGCTGAAGAAGACCGGCGAGGGCGAGGGCACCGTGACCGGCGACCTGACCCTCAACGGCGTCACCAAGCCGGTGACGATGGAAGTGCAGCTTCGCGGCGCTGGCGACTTCATGGGCTCGCCCCGCATCGGCTTTACTGGTGAGACCACCATCGACCGGACCGAGTTCGGCTCCGATGCCTGGACCCAGTTCGGCGTCGGCAAGGACGTGACGATCACTGTCGAGGCAGAGTTCGCTCAAGCGCAGTAACGCCCTGGCGTTGCAACATCAGTTATAACGTCCTATCTTCTCACCATCGAGGAGATAGGACGATGCACAAGCTCAAGATCCGCAAGATCGGCAACTCGCTGGGTGTGGTGCTGCCGAAGGAGGTGCTCGACCGCAAAGGCGTCGGCGCCGATACCGAGCTGATGCTGAACGAGACCGACAGCGGCCTCGAGCTTTTGTTCTTCGAAGCGGACATGGCCGATGCGGATGAGTGGATCGAGCGCGGCGCCAAGCGCTATCGGAACACGCTGAGAGCGCTTGCCCAGTGACAGCCAGTATCAGATGGCTGACCAAGCCTATCGTACTCAAGATGCACGAGCGAAGTCTTGCCGACCACGGCGGGGCGGCTGGACTGCGTGACGAAGGGCTACTCGATACCGCGCTAGCCAAACCTCTCCATTTGTCCGCCTACGACGAACCGAGCGTCTTCGATCTGGCTGCCGCTTATCTGACGGGGATCGGCAGGGCTCATGCCTTCGTGGACGGCAATAAGCGGACAGCCTTCTTCGCGGCCTATGTTTTTCTAGGTCTGAACGGCTACGAACTGGACGCCGATGAGGCCGAGGCTGCTGCCGTGACGATCGACGTGGTGACGAGCAAGCTTTCGGCTGAAGACCTCTCGAGATGGCTGGAACTTTTCAGCCGTCCGGTCTGATGCCATCGGCCTACCGCACCAGGGTCAGCTTCTTCGCCGCCCGTGTGACCCCCGTATAGAGCCAGGCCATCTTGTGCTCCTTGAAGGCCCAGCTCTCGTCGAACAGCACCACATCGTCCCATTGCGAGCCCTGCGCCTTATGCACAGTGAGGGCGTAGCCGTAGTCGAACTCGTCCGTACCGCGCTTCTTCTGCCAGGGGATATCCGCGGCGTCGCCTGAGAAAAGGTCGGCGAGGACCGTGGCCCTGACCACGCGGCCGCCGTCCTCGGGCAGAAGGCTCATCTTGATCTTGCCGTTCTTGGCTGCCGGAGAGCGCATCTTCACCTCCCACATCGAGCCGTTGAGGAGGCCCTTCTGCTTGTTGTTCCGCAGGCAGACGAGACGCTCGCCGGAGGAGGGCAGCTCTCCCTCGTAGCCCTGACGCTCCCGCAGGCGCTCATTGTAGCGACGGCGGGTGCGGTTGGTGCCGACGAGCACCTGGTCGGTCTCGAGCACCTGATCGGGATCGAGCTCGCGCTTGGAGATGACCTGCGCCTCACCGTAATCGCCGAGCTTCGGCACCTCGCCCTCGCGGATCTGCATGGAGAGGCGGACGATGCCGCTCTCCTCCGCCTGCCGATGAACCTCGGTCAGCATGACGTCCGGCTCGGCATCGGTGAAGAAGCCGCCTCCCTTCACAGGGGGAAGCTGCGCCGGGTCGCCCAGCACCAGGACCGGCGCGCCGAAGGAGAGAAGGTCGCGCCCTAGCTCCTCGTCCACCATGGAGCACTCGTCGATGATGATGAGGGAGGCCTCGCCGGCAGGCGCGTCCCGCCGGATGGTGAAGGTGGGGCTCTCGCCCGTATCCTCGTCCTCGCCCACGGCCGGGCGGTAGATCAGAGAGTGGATGGTCTTCGCTCCGTCGCAGCCCTTCTGGCGCAGGACATGCGCGGCCTTGCCCGTATAGGCGCCGAAGACGACATTACCGTCCGCCTGCTGAGCGATCTCCTTGGCCAGCGTCGTCTTGCCCGTCCCCGCATAGCCGAAGAGGCGGAAGACCTGATCATCGCGCTTCTTCAGCCAGCGGCTGGCGGCAAGCAGCGCGTCGTCCTGCTGGGGGGACCACTTCATCGGAACATCCTCTAGGCCGGGGGAGGGCGGAACGTAAGGAGAACCGGCGCCGGTGTAAAGGCAGGGTTGGCTGTGGTAGCAAGTCGGGTTTGAACGTCGCGGCAGGGAACTGGCGTTCGGCCCCCACCTCTCCCTCTGGGAGAGGGCTAAGGCTGCGTGAGCAGGCTTCGGGTGAGGGCGTTCTGAAGACCGTACCGGAGTTCTCCACTCGCCCTCACTCGACATCGAAGATGTCGATCTCTCCCGGAGGGAGAGATGAAGAGCGCGGCATAATCCGCTTCTCTCGCGCGCCCTCAGCGATCCGCTCACTGCAGTGCAGCATTGACAGCGGCGGCATCGGCGATGACCCTCGGCCACCGGGGGAAATCGGGGACCACGGCGCATGAACTGGGAAGTCTTCACGCGGTTCTCCGGTCCGGAGATCCAGCTTCACTGGGCCACCGTTACTATCGCCTTCGTAGCTGGACTGCTGCAGCTTCTGCTCTCGAAGGGAACGCCGCGGCATGTCTGGCTGGGGCGGCTCTACGCCGTGATGATGATCGCCACCTCGATCGCGGCCTTCTTCATCCGCTCCGGCGAGGTAAGCGGCCTCGAATACCTGTCGCTCAAGGGCATGAGCTGGATCCACATCTTCATTCCCATCACGCTGACGGCCGTGCCTCTGGGCGTCCTGGCGGCTCGGCGGGGCGACATCCGCTCCCACAAGGGACACATGATCGGCAGCTATATCGGCGCGATCCTGATCGCCGGTGTCTTCACCTTCGTGCCCGGAAGGCGGATGCACCTTCTCTTCTTCGCCGATCAGGAGACGATCGAGCGGCTGGAAACCCACTGTGCCGAGAACGGCTGCTAAAGGCATTCCGAACCAACGCGGCGCCGTCCTGTTCCCGTCCGAATAGGAGACTTCATGCTCGACGCGCGGGACATCTTCTACTTCGTCGTAGGAGCGGCGCTTTTCGTCCTCTCTTTGAGGCCCGCCCTCGCCAAGCTGCCGTGGTTCAATGTGCCGCTCTTCTACGTGGTGGTCGGCGTCATCCTGGCCGGAGCCGGGGCGCCCGTCCTGGACCCCCGCACAGGCAAACTTTCGGCCATGGTGGTCGAGCACGCCTCCGAGCTGATCGTCATCATCTCCCTCGCCGGGGCGGGCCTCGCCATTGACAGCCCCGGCACCTGGAAGAACTGGGCCGCTGCCTACCGGCTCCTTCTCATCTGCATGCCGCTGACCATCGCCGCCATCGCCTGGGCGGGCAGCTCGCTTCTGGGGCTGCCGCTCGCCGCTGCGGTGCTTCTGGCGGCGGCGCTGGCGCCGACCGACCCTGTGCTCGCCCAGTCCGTCCAGGTGGGTCCGCCCGGCAAGCGCGAGGACCCGATGCAGATCAGCCTCACCGCAGAGGCGGGCCTCAATGACGGTCTCGCCTTCCCCTTCGTCTACCTCGCCATCACGCTCGCTCTGGTCGCAGCGGGAGAGAAGGGCGGCGACTGGTTCGCGTCGTGGCTGACCATCGACCTCTTCTACCGGGTGGCGGCGGGCCTAGCCGTTGGCTGGGTGGTGGGCTGGACGCTCTCCAAGCTCATCTTCAGTCCCGTGGGTGACGGCCGCAACGGTGCTTGGAACTCGCTCCTCGTGGTGCTGGCGGCGACGCTTCTGTCCTACGGTATCACCGAGGCGGTGAACGGCTACGGCTTCCTCGCCGTGTTCATGGCGGCGAGGGCGGGGCGCGCGAACACACGGGGCACGGAGATGGAGGGCTATGAGCGCTTCGCCCATCACGGAGCCGAGCAGCTCGAATCGATCCTCCTCGTCCTCATCCTCCTCTGGTTCGGAATGTTCGTCGGCAGCGGCGGGCTGGAGGGGGCCACCTGGATGGAGATCGGCGTCGCCCTGGCGATCGTGCTGGTCGTGCGGCCTGCGGCAGGGGCGCTCGCTCTTCTGTTCTATGATTGCCCCAGGGTCGACAGGTCGAAGATCGCCTTCTTCGGCATCAGGGGCATGGGGTCGATCTTCTACATCGCCTACGCCCAGAACCATGCCCCCTTCGCCGAGATCGACAATGTCTGGCGCATCGCGGGGATCACCATCCTCATCTCCATGGTGGTGCACGGCTTCACCGCCAACTTCACCCTGGACCGCGAAGGGGGAGACGAGGAGGAGCACCCGGCCATGAACGCGGTGAAAGAGGACATGGCGAACGAGAAAAAGGCAGCATGAGCAGCGTCAGCATCGAAACCCAAGCCCTAGGAGTACTGCGCTTCTGGTTCCTCGAAACTCCGGCGGAGAAGCGCTTCCAGTCCGACGAGCGGCTGGACGAGGAAATCCGCGCCCGCTTCGGCGAGCTGCGGGACGAGCTGGCAGCCTTCGTGCCCCCCGCCTGGACCAAGACGCCGGAGCGGCGGCTGGCCGCGATCATCCTGATCGACCAGTTCAGCCGCAACCTTCATCGGGGCGACGGGGAGGCCTATGCGGCGGACGACAAGGGCCGGCTCCTGGCCGAGCTGGCGATCGCCTCCGGCGATCTTGACGCCTGGCCCCAGGACCGCGCGCATTTCGTGCTGATGCCGCTGATGCACGCCGAGGACCTCGGCACGGTCGAGCGCTGCATATCGCTGATGCAGCGCTACTGCTCGGAGCTCGGCGAGGCGATCCGCTACGGCGAGAAGCACCGGGACGTCATCGCCCGCTACGGCCGCTACCCCTCCCGCAACGAGGCGCTGGGCAGGGCCACGAGGCCGGACGAGGAGGACTACCTCGCGCATGAAGGGGGTTTCTAAAAGGACCCAGCCCGGCGCCGGACCCTGCGACTGCAACGGACAGCGTTGAAGGGTTGGCCGAAACGGCGGCGCGCAGTAACTCGCCTCTCAACAGCAACCTAAACCGGAGGAACGCTCATGTCGTTCGCAGGCACCTACAACGTCACCATCAACACCCCCATGGGCAAGCAAGAAGGCGTGCTCACCCTGGAAGAGAACGGCGATGCCCTGACCGGCACCATGTCCGCCGGCGGCGACAGCGCCGAGGTCAAGAACGGCAAGGTGATGGGCGACACCGCCACCTGGGACGTCGATGTCCAGAAGCCGATGCCGCTCACCCTCTCCTTCGAGGGCAAGGAAGCCGGCGACGACATCAACGGCAACGTCAAGCTCGGCGCCTTCGGCAACTCCACCTTCGAAGCCAAGGCCCAGTAGCCCCCTCCGCCCTTCGGGCACCTCCCCCATGGAACATGGGGGAGGGAAGCAGATCGAACGCTGTTCGCTTACTCGCTCCCCCTCCCCGAGGGGGAGCTGCCGGTAGGCTGAGGGGGAGCGCGCGGCGGCTATTCTTCATTCAAGAGAAGGCGGCAGGAATCCTGCCGCCCTTTTTTGTGGCTTCGATCGTTTGATGAGCCTCGCAGGCCGATGCCGCCTTTGTTTGCCAAGGCCTCGCGGCTAGCCTAATCCTCCTCTCAGAGAACGAAGGACGACCCCATGGCTGAGAACGGCGCTTCCAGAACCAACTACCAGGCCTCCAAGGAGGAGCTGCTCGAATACTACCGCATGATGCTGCTCATCCGTAGATTCGAGGAGAAGGCGGGCCAGCTCTACGGCATGGGTCACATCGGCGGGTTCTGCCACCTCTATATCGGCCAGGAAGCCGTGGTCACCGGGCTCGAGGCGCTACGCAAGGAAGGCGACCAGGTCATCACCGGCTACAGGGACCACGGCCACATGCTGGCCTGCGGCATGGACCCCAAGGGCGTCATGGCCGAGCTGACCGGGAGGGCAGGGGGCTACTCCAAGGGCAAGGGCGGCTCCATGCATATGTTCAGCTCCGAGAAGAAGTTCTATGGCGGCCACGGCATCGTCGGTGCCCAGGTGCCGATCGGCGCCGGCCTCGCTTTCGCCAACAAGTACCGCGGCAACGACAATGTCAGCTTCGCCTATTTCGGCGACGGCGCTGCCAACCAGGGCCAGGTCTTCGAAGCCATGAACATGGCCGAGCTCTGGTCGCTGCCCGTGGTCTTCGTCATCGAGAACAACCAGTACGCCATGGGCACGAGCGTCAAGCGCGCCTCTGCCGAGACCCATTTCTACCGCCGGGGCGCTAGCTTCGGTATTCCGGGTAAGGAGGTCGACGGCATGGACGTGGTGGCCGTGCGCGAGGAGGCCCGCGAGGCCGTCGAGCATGCCCGCGAGGGCGGCGGGCCTTACGTCTTGGAGATGAAGACTTACCGCTACCGCGGCCACTCCATGTCCGACCCGGCGAAATACCGTACAAGGGATGAGGTGGACGACATCCGCTCCAACCAGGACCCGATCGAGGGCTGCAAGAACCGCCTCCTCTCGGCAGGCTCGAACGAGGAAGAGCTGAAAGAGATCGACAAGGAGATCAAGGCGCAGGTGAAGGAGGCGGCGGACTTCGCTCTCGAAAGCCCCGAGCCTGATCCGAGCGAGCTTTATACGGATGTATTGGCTGAAGCGTAGGCACTTTCTACTGCGGCCCGTTTAACACTTGAGACGGTCAATTCTACCGTCATCCCGGAAAGCCGAAGGCTTATCTGGGACCGATGGACTAACCTAACGAGACAGGATGACCCGGACGGTCCATGGCTCCCGGCTCTTCGCTTCGCTACGGCTGGGATGACGGCGGTACTAGGTAGAGGTTTGGGTTTCTGCTGATAAGGGTCGGAAGGAGACCGCACCATCCGTCTGTGTCCCATCTCCGACTATGCCGAGCGGGAGCTGATCAAGTTCCTCTATGAGCGCGAGGACCAGCAGCTTCTCTTCACCGAGCCCGAAGGCGAAGCGGGGCTGGTTCCGATCGACGGTCTGAGTGCCGACATCTACGCCGTCCCGGTGACCCTCTTCATCGGTGGGGTAGCGGCGGTCATTTTGGAGCTGGCGGAGCCGCGGGTGAGGCACGGGGTCTGGGACCACTCCGTCTTTCCGGCCGACCCGGTTCTCCGCCTAAGACGCACCGGCCTCGCCGCCATGGTCAGCTTCTATGCACCGCGCTCCAAGGCTTTGACGATGATCGAGGGCATCAACCGCCGCCACGCCAGGATCGAGGGTCTGACAGACAGCGGCAAGTCCTACCGCGCGGACGACCCCGAGCTTCTCCTCTGGGTCCAGGCCACCGCTGCCTACGGCTTCATCAAGGCCTATAGCCGTTTCGTGCGTAGGCTGAACGATGACGACTGGGAGAGGGCGCTGACCGAAGCGCAGCCGGTCGCCGAAGCCTACGGTGTGGCGACGCCGCCGCTTTCCAAGGAAGGACTCCGGGAACTGCTGCAAGCTTTGGAGCCGCGTCTGGAGCCCTCGGAAACCCTGCAGACCTTCCTCCGTATGATGCGAGATGAACCGGCGCTGCCCGGCGTTCTCAGTCGCCTTCAGCCGCTACTGGTCAGGGCCGCCGTGGGGCTGGTGCCGCCCTCCATTCGCCGCCGGACGGGGATCGACGAGCTGGGACCGAGGCCGGGGGAGAGCGCCTTGCTGAACCTGCTGGCGCGCGGCTCGACATGGATGAGCCTGCGCAACCACCCCCGCGAGCTGGCACGCAGGCGGCTCGCTTCTAAACGCTAGCCAACCCGAATTGCCTCCTCTACAGCCCACGATCACGCTTCGAGAGAGCCTTTCATGACCGTCAAAGTCCGCTTCGCTCCTTCCCCCACCGGCAAGCTGCATGTTGGCAATGTCCGCGCCGCGCTGTTCAACCAGCTCTTCGCGCGCAAGGAGGGCGGGACGTTTCTCCTCCGCTCGGACGATACGGACCAGACCCGCTCGACCAAGGAGTACGAGGATCAGATCCAGGAAGATCTCTCCTGGCTCGGCTTCGAGTGGGGCGAGTTCGCGCGGCAGTCCGAGCGCTTCTCGGTCTATGAGGATGTGGCCGAGCACCTCAAAGAGCAGGGGCTCCTCTACCCCTGCTACGAGACTGCCGAGGACCTCGACCGCAAGCGCAAGCTGCAGCGAGCGAGGGGCCTGCCCCCCATCTACGACCGTGCCGCGTTGGAGCTTTCCGAGCAGGAGCGCGCCGATCTCGAGGCGGAGGGACGTCAGCCCCACTGGCGCTTCAAGCTGGCGCGTAAGGAGGTCCACTGGAACGACCTCATCCGCGGCCAGCAGACCTTCGACACCGGCACCATGTCGGACCCTGTGCTGATCCGAGAGGACGGCGCCTTCCTCTACACCCTGCCAAGCTGCATCGACGATGTGGATTTCGGCATCACCCATGTTGTCCGAGGCGAGGACCACGTCACCAACACCGCCGCGCAGATCGAGGTCTTCGAGGCCGTCATCGCCTATAGGGGCGAGGGCGCCATCCCCACCTTCGGCCACCACTCGCTTCTGGTCGGCAAGGACGGGGAGGGGCTGTCCAAGCGCCTGGGCTCGCTCGGCATCGAAGACATGAGGCGCGAGGGGCTGGAGCCCCAAGCGGTGACCAGCCTCCTCGCCCGCCTCGGCACCAGCCAGCCGGTGGAGCCCGTCCTCTCCATGGAGAAACTGGCAGAAGGCTTCAGTTTTGACATTCTGGGCCGCGCACCCGCCCGTTTCGACCCCGAAGAGCTCAAGCTTCTCAACGCCAAGATCCTGCACGAGATGAGCTACGAGGATGTGGCCGACCGCCTGGAGCGCCTAGGTGTCAGCCAGCCCATCTGGGAGGCGGTGCACGGCAATGTCGAGACGCTGGAAGAGGCTGCCGTCTGGCGCGAAGTGATCGAGGGCGAGCTGAACCCGGTCATCGCCGACGAGGACAGGGAGTTCTGCGCCGCTGCCGCCGCCGAGGTCGAGGCGGCTGGCGAGGCCAGAAAGGAGAGCTGGAGCACCCTGACCAAGGCGCTGAAGGACGAGACGGGCCGCAAGGGCCGCGGCCTCTTCATGCCGCTGCGTCTGGCCCTGACCGGCAAGGACCACGGCCCCGAGATGCCGGACCTCTTTGCGCTGATGGGAAAACAGAAAGCAGCCGCTAGGCTTCGCGGCGAGAGGGCTTAGCTGTAGGGCTCAGTTCGTAGGGCGGAACGCGAAGCTTTCCGCCGTCCCTCATAGCTATTGTAGCGCGGCGGATGGCTTCGCGGGTCCGCCCTATGGGAGCCTGCCATGTCCGTCTTTCCGCATGCCGATCTTGCCTCGACCGAGGCGCTCGACACCACCATCATCCCCCGCGCCCGTGACCTCGGCGCCTTCACCGTCAAGCGCGCGCTGCCGAGCCCGCAGCGGCAGATGGTGGGTCCTTTCATCTTCTTCGACCAGATGGGTCCGGCCGAGTTCGGCCCCGGCCGCGAGATCGACGTGCGCCCCCACCCTCATATCGGGCTTGCGACGGTCACCTACCTCTTCGAGGGCCGCATCAGGCACCGCGACAGCCTCGGCACCACCCAGGACATCGAGCCCGGCGCGGTGAACTGGATGACGGCGGGGCGGGGCATCACCCATTCCGAGCGCACCCCGGACGACCTCTCCGGCAAGCCGCACCAAATGTTCGGCATCCAGACCTGGATCGCTCTGCCCAAAGCACAGGAGGAGCGCGAGCCCGACTTCGTGCACCATGCAAAAGAGGCGCTGCCGAGCCTTTCTGGGGAGGGGATCGAGGGCAAGCTGATCCTGGGCGACGCCTACGAAGAGACTTCGCCGGTCAAGACCGCTTCGGAAACCCTCTATGCCCATCTCGTGCTGGAGGCGGGTGCGGTGCTGCCCCTGCCTGACAACCACGAGGACCGCGGGATATACGTGACCAGGGGCAGGGTGGAGCTGTCGGACAAGACCTACGAGCCAGGACAGATGCTGATTTTCGGCGACAGCCCTGGCGCGGTAAGGGCGGGGCCGGACGGGGCAGAGCTAATGCTGTTCGGCGGCGCGGTCATGGACGGCCCGCGGCACATCTTCTGGAACTTCGTCGCCTCGGACAAGGAGATCATCGAGGAGGCCAAGCGCGAGTGGAAGAAGGAGGACCACGGACGGTTCAAACTTCCGCCCCATGACGACCAGGAGTTCATCCCGCTGGACTAGAGCATCGGACCGCGAAGTGGGAACGTTCGTCGCCTTCGGCGCCTCACCGCGGCGGAGAGATGCTGCTCTAGCGCCTTTCAGCTCTTGGAGCCGATGACGCGGACCGTGGCTTCCGTCCGTCTTCCCTCGTCGTCGGCGAGGGCAACACTATAGAAGCCGGGTCCTGGCGGGCGCCAGTGGACCTGCCGGTTCTCGTCGGCAGACAGCATCTCTCCGTCGACATACCAGCGCAGCTCCCCTCGGCCCCGCCCGGCGAGCACGTAGGATCGCGCCCGCGTGGGGAGGCTCGCGCCGTCCGGCGGGAAGGTGATCTCCAGCTCAGCGGCACCGGTCAGGACCCTGTCGCTGCTAGGGACGGCAGCTCGGCCCGGATGGGTTTTACCCGATCCCTCTCCGAGCTGATCGAAGACATCGAGGAGGGCCGGGAGGGCGGCGGCGCGGCCTGTCCGGCCCGGTCTCGCGCTGCCATCGGCGCGGCCTGCCCACACCACCGCCGCGTAGCGCTCCCCCACACCCGCCGCCCAGGCATCGCGGTAGCCGTAGGAGGTGCCGGTCTTGAAAGCCACCTGGGGCGCATCGGTAGCCAGCGCTGGAGGGATCCGTCCCTCTACCGACGGTGATGCCCTCAGCATACGTAAAGTTCGGGCGGCAGCGTCCTGGCCCATCAGCCTTGCGGGGTCGTTCGTCTTCTCATCCAAACGGTAGCGAAGGGGCGCTGCGAGACCCTCCGCCCCCAGAGCCGTATAGAGAAGAGCCAGCTCCTCCAAGGTGACGCCGACACCGCCAAGGGTCACGGCCAGACCCGCCTCGCGCTCGCCGGTGACGGGCACGAGGGGCCTGACCCCTGCGCTCCTCATGCTGCCGAGAAGACGGTCCGCGCCGAGCGCGTCGAGGATCAGCACGGCGGGCACGTTGAGGGAGTGGCGCAGGGCATCGCCTACGGTCAGCTCGCCAGCAAAGTCGCGTGAGAAGTTCTGCGGCTCGTAAGTGCCGAAGCGGGTAGGCAGGTCGGCGATGCGCATCTCCTCGCTGACCAGCCCCTCCTGCATGGCCAGTCCGTAGACGAAGGGTTTGAGCGTCGAGCCAGGCGAGCGGCGGCGGCTTGTGAGGTCGAGCCATCCGCCGGGCCGGCGTCGGTGGGTGCTGCCGACCGAGGCGACGACCTCCCTGGTATCGAGGCGCACGATCATGCCAGCGGCCTGGACATCCGGCCCCTCCGCTTCAGCGAGCGAGACGAGGATGCGTCGCAGCGCCTGCTGCTTGTCCGCCTCGATGGTGGTGGTCACTCTTCCGCCATCTTCGGCGAAGCGGGCGGCGGCGTGCCAGGCGCCAGCGGGGAAGTTGCGGCGCCTCGTGGGGAGAGGATCGTGATCGGCCTCGTCGGCACGGTCGGCGCTCAGCATTCCGGCTCGCTCCAGCTTGGCCAGCACGGCAGCGCGGCCCGCCTTGGCGCCCGCCGTCTGCCGGTCGGGGCGGCGGGCCTCAGGGCTTTGGGGCAGGGCCAGAAGCAGCGCGATCTCGCTGTCGCTGAGCTGCCGCGCCGCCTTGCCGAAATAGGCGAGACTGGCGGTCTCCACCCCCTCCAAATTGCCGCCATAGGGGGTGAGGGTGAGGTAGAGGCCGAGGATTTCCTCCTTCGAAAGGCGTCGCTCGATCTGGCGGGCACGAAGCATCTCGATCAGTTTGGAGGGAAGGTTGCGCGGCCTCGGCTCCAGCAGTCTAGCCGTCTGCATGGTGATGGTCGAGGCACCGGAGAGGGTCGTGCCTGCCCGAAGATTGGTCAGAGCGGCCCGTCCGACGGCGCAGAGGTCCACCCCCCGGTGCTCGAAGAACCGCTTGTCCTCGACAGCCAAGAGCGCCTCGATCAAGCGGGGGTCGAGCTCCTCCGCACGGGCTTTCAGCCGCCAACGTCCGTCCTCGACCGGGAAGACCCTGAGCGGGACGCCGCCCGCATCGAGCACCACGGCTGATGTCCGTACCTCCAGCGGCGGCGGGAACGCGGCGTCGAGAAGATGAAGGCTGATGAACGCCCCGCTGAGGGTCAGCCAGAGGCCGAAGAGCCCCCTCACGGCGCGACCGTCAGCCTACCGCTCTCAGACCTGCCGAAGGTTTCCAGGCGGTACATGTCCTCCGCCACCGCGCCTGGGAAGGCGAAGTCGCCGGGGGTCACCGCCCGCGCGATATAGGCGAAGCGCAAGATGTCCTCTCCGCGCTTGGTCAGGGAGGCAACGAAGCGGTCGTCCCGTTTCTCGGCGATGCTGGTCTCGCTGAGCATACCCAGGAAGGCAAAGGGCGAGCTATCCGCCGCGTCGCCGGGGCCGAGCACCGTTTCGATCTCCAGGCCCGCAGGCAAGAGATCGGTGACGACGAGCTGCGCCTCGCGCACGTTCGAAGGCCTGACCGTCAGGACGATGAGGACCCGGTCGCCCTGGTTGAGCTCGGCCTCTGCAGCTCTTCCCTCGAGGGTCAAGAGCTCCTTCCGCACTTCGAGACCGCTCGCTGTCGCTGGCGGCGGGGAGGAGGGGTGGCCGGAGAGGCTGGCGGTAACCGTCACGGGTCGGTCGCTGTCATTGGTGAACGGAGCACCGGCGATCTCCTGTTCCTTCAACACCACGCTCTCGAAGCGGCTGCCGTCATAGGTGACGAAGGCGTTCGTCCTGCCACCTGCGAAGGCGTCGCTCGCCCTGAGAAGGAAGGCGCTTTCCTGAGTGGTAAGGCCCTCCGGCTCCGGTGTTTCCTCTGCCGTCTGGTCCCAGAGCTTCCTGGCGCGCTCGTCCTCGCCCGCCTCGGCGAGAAGTTCGATCGCGGCGGCGGCGTCGCGGAGGGGGGTCTGGTAGTAGTCCCCGTCGTTTTGGTAGCCGAGGTCGTCGATGGCAGCGGTGAAGGCGTTCCGTGCACGCCCCGCATCGCCGATCGCCGCAAGACCGCCGGCCAGATGAGCTTTGGCCAGCGCGCTGCTGGTGCGCGAGAGGCGGGCGTCGTGGAGATAGCGCAGCCTGGAGCGATCGGCGAGCCCGGCTTTGGCCAGAACATAGAGGGCGTAGGCGGAGCTTCGCTCGTCCAGCGCCTCCTGGGTGTCGATCGTCCAGGGCGCGCGGCTGATCCGTCCGTCATAGCCGTAGGCCCTGAAGAGCTCGCCCTGGCTCACCGGCTGGAGCGCCAGATAGGCACGTTCGAGGGCGCTGTCCGGCACGGGCAGGTTCTGACGCTGCGCCTCCATCAGCATATCGACCGTATAGGCACCGATCCACGGGCTCGCACCGCGGTCGCCGACCCGCCACATGCCGAAGGCACCGTCGGGGCTCTGACGCTCGAGGATCGTCTCAATGATGCGCTGCAGTCTGCCCGTGTCCTCCGTGCTCCGCCTCGGATCGGTGAGGAGGGCGGTGGCCCTGCTGACGAGCTGCTCCGTGCACGCATAGGGGTAGCTCGTGAGGCTGCGTGCCACCGCTCGGCGGTCGATCGGTGTAGGAGAGGCGGAGACGAGGAGGCTGGCGGAGCTCACCTCCAACCCGGCAAGGAGCTCTTCGGGGACCGACCAGCTCTCTCCCGGCTCCAGCACGCGGCGAAGCGTCCGCCTCTCCGGCAGGAAGGCGCTGCGCAGTTCGATGTCGTAGCTCCGTTCGGTCTGGAAGAAGTCCGGCCCGGTGCCGACGAACTCCAACCTCGCAACGCCGACCCCCGTGCCGCTAACCTCCACCGCGCGGTCGCTGCGTTCCCCTTGCTCTAGCTCGAAGCGCTGCTCGGCGCTTGCCTGCAGCGGACCTTCACCGGTCAGCTCGAAGCTGTACTCACCCGGCTCCCCCTCCACATTGTCCACGGAAAGCGTCGCCAGCGCCTGGTCCCCCGGTGCGAGGAAGCGCGGCAGCACCAGCTCCGCCGCCACTTCGTCCCGGACCGTGACGGCGCGGGATGCGGAGCCCACCGCCTCTTCCGACCAGACGAGCGCCATCACCCGAAGCTCTCCGGCGAAGTCGGGGATGTCGAGCTCGAAAGTCGCGCTGGGGGAGGGGTAGGCGCCGCCGGTCGTCAGCTCGATGGGGCCTGAGAAAAGCGCCACGGTCTTGGTCGGCACCACGCTGAGCCCCGCCCCGCCAATCGCATCACCGCCCGAGCGCAGCTCGCCGAGCTGCCCGGTATCGGGGTCGAGCACCCTTCCGTAGTCGTCATAGATGCTCGTGACCAGGCGGGGCTTGCCGAACAGAGCCTCGGCGGGGTCGGGGGTCTCGTACTTGGTCAGCGCCAGGATGCCCTCATCGACGGCAGCGATAGCGGCGTAGATCGGTTTTCGGCTGCTCCCCGGACTGAGGACCGTGAGGGTCGCCTTCTGGCCGGGCCGAATGAGGCGCGGCGCTTCGATGCGCACCTCCCGCTCCCTCCGGCTTCGGTCGAGGGGAACATAGACCGCGCCGACCGCCCGCCGAGGAACGGGGACCACGCCGGGCTCCCTCTCGGTGAAGACGCTGGCGAGGAGATAGGCGCCCCGGTCCCAATCGTCACTGGCCGTCAGAGTGATCTCGGCAAAACCCGAGCCGTCAGTTACGAACGGTCTGATCTCGACGATCTCGCCCGCGGCCACGGCGACCTCGCCGCGGCCTGCATAGGGGGCGACGATGGAGACGGTGACGTCTTCGCCGATCGCTGGTGCTTCATCCGAGACCCAGACGCGGACCTGATCGGGGGCGGGGGTACCGCTTTCCGTCCGACCGCCATAGCCCACGTAGAAACCGTAGCTTGAGAGGTCGCGGCCTTCCTGAGCCAGCGTCAGCACGTAGTCGCCCCAGGGCAGGCCGCGCGTGTCGAGGGGTACGGCCTCTTCCGTAATCGTCTCGATCAACCCGTCCGCCACCGGAACCAGACGCTCGAAGCGGCGCCAGCGCCACCTGCCGCCCCTCTCCTGATACCAGTCATAGTCGAAGTCCCGGCGTACCAGGCGGTAGGCCAGCTCCTCCTGCTGAAGGGCGCCGTCCGGCCCGACCGCCACGATGTCGAAGCCTGCGGCCCCGCCACGCGGCACCGTCCCTTCGAAGCGCGGCTTGATGCCCGGATAGAAGGCCGCCGGGCGGTAGGGGATGCGGAGATCGTCCTGGACCGCACGGCCACCAGGCTCCTCCACGCGGATGACGGTCCGCAGCCGCAAGGGAGCGGCTGCCATCTTGGGCAGCGCGCCCCCTTCGATCGTCAGGTCCGCCGTACCCGCACCGTCCGTGGTCTGCGTGCCGAGTTCGATCAGCTTGCCGCGAAAGGGCTCGTCGTGGAGGCCGAAACCGTACGCCTCGAAGTCCTGGAACGGACGTGGGTCCTCCTCGACCCGCACCGTGCCGAAGACCCTGAGGCCGCTGCCCGGCGCCCCGTAGAGGAAGCGGGCGTCCGCCCTGATGGTCCTGTCTTCGTCCAGGCCCAAGGGCGCGTCATCCGCCGACAGATCGAGCGCGAGGCGCTGGGGTACGAAGTCGTCCACGGAGAAGCTGACCGCGCCGACCTTCCCGAGCCCTTCGAGCTCGACCACCGCCTGCCAACGCCCCCGGCTCGCAGCCTCAGGCAGCATGATGTCCCGCACCACGCTGCCCGCCCTGGTCCAGCGCTGAATAGGAAGGCGCTGCTGCTCGGTGCCGTTGGGCCGCAGCACGACGATGTGGCCCGGCTGGCCATCGCTCGCCCTGCCAGCCTCGTCCCGCAGAAGGGCTGTCAGATGGACCGTCTCGCCCGGTCGGTAGACGCCGCGCTCGGTAGTGACGAAGGCTTCAGTGCCCTCGGCAGGCATCCTGCCCCCCACATCGAGCGCGGAGAGGTCCAGCGGGGCACGGTCGAGGTCGAGAAAGGCGAACTCGCCGCCTCGGCTCTCCGCCACGATCAGCTTGGGCCGGTTGCCCTCTTCGCCGCGCAGCAGGGGCGCGGGGAAGGTGACCCGGCCCTGCCGGTTGCTCCGCTCGGTCGCCAGCACCTCGTTCGACTGCGCCACGAGCCGGACCTGCACCCCTCCCATGGGGGAGGCATTGCTCAGGGAGCGGAGCACCACGTCGAGGCTGCCCTGGCTCCGGTAGGCCGTCATGGCGAGGTCCGTGACCACCACCCAGCGAGCTGCCCGCGCCGGTTGGTTCTCACCCCGTTCTAAGGCAGCCTGGTCCTCGAGCTCGATATAGTAGGCGCCCGCTTCGAGCTCGCCGAGGCTCTCTTCGATGGGCAGAAGCGTTGTGGTAAGCGTGTTGCGGGGACCCTCGGTGAGAAGCGTGCCCTCGAAGATCGGATCGCCCAGCTCCCCCGGCCGCTCGTCGAAGGGGACGTACTGGTAGACGCCCTCGCCCCCCGCATAGCCCTCGGTGATCCGCCTGAGGGTCAGCGCCCGGTCGTTGAGGCGGGTGATGGCGACGGCCACCTCGTCCACATTGATGGTCTGAACACCGACGCCGCCTGCGCCGTCCCTGGGAAGAACGATGCCGCTCCCGGCGAACTGCACCACGGGCGGGCGGTCGGAGAAGGTGAGGGTGACCTCTTCGTCCCTCGCCAGCTCCTCGCCCTCGCGTGAGGGAAGCCCCGCCCGGAGGGTCAGGGTAGCCTCCTCGCCATAGGACAGCCCTTCGACGCAGAGCGTCTTGTCCTTCGCTGCGAGCGCAACCTCGCGGTCGATGGCGACATAGGGCTCGTAGTCTCTCGTGCTGTCGAGAAGTTCGGAGAAGACGAGGCAGAGGGTGGGCTGACGGGAACCGGATAAGACTTCGGTACGGAGGAAGGCGAAGGGGAGGTCTTCTTCCCTCTCCTCTTCAGGCGCGGGGGCGGACGAAACACTTGCTTCTCCGCGCTCGCTATTGCGCTCACCGCCCGCACCCGAAGAACGCTCGTTCGGATCGCCGCAGGAGACGAGCGCTGCGACGGCGGCCAGCACCGCCCATTGCCGCAAAAATTTCATCATTTCTCCGCCCTCCCTGGCCTTCCCATCGTTGCCATAGCGGGCGCTTTGGGGGAAGCGGGCCGGACATTTCGGGAGGGTCGATCCATGGACATTCTGGCAGCGCTCGCCATGCAGGCAGCCGCAAACGTCACGGACTGGGAAGCGGACGGCCGCGCCGCCTTGGCCGCCGCCAAGGAAGAGCGCGTGGTCGAGGGTCCGGCGAAGAACGTCATCCTCTTCATCGCCGACGGCATGGACGTGACCACCTCGACCGCCGCTCGTATTTTGGCCGGGCAGCAGCTCGGCGGCTCGGGTGAAGAGCACCTTCTCACCTTCGAGAGCCTGCCCTTCACGGGCTTCGCGAAGACCTACAACACCAATGTCCAGGTGCCCGACAGCGCGGGCACGGCGACGGCGATCATGACCGGCCACAAGACCAAGGCCGGGGTCATCAATGTGGACCAGACCGTCACCCCCGGCGATTGCGCGAGCGCAGAGGGCAAGCGCCTGCCCAGCATTCTCGAGCTCGCCCAGGAGACGGGGCGCAGCTCAGGCGTGATCTCGACGGCGCGGATCACCCACGCGACCCCCGCCACCCTCTATGCCAGCTCGCCGAGCCGGGATTGGGAGAACGACGGCGACCTGCCCGAGGATGCCGAAGGCTGCACCGACATCGCCAGCCAGCTCATCGAGGCTGGCCGCAGCTACGACCTGCTGGTCGCGCTCGGGGGAGGGCGCCGCAACTTCCTCCCCGAGGCCACTCAAGACCCCGAGAACGAGCGCCAGACCGGTGCCCGTGAGGACGCGAAGGATCTGATGGCGGCCTGGCGCGGCATCTCCCGTCGGCACAAGACGGTCACCACCGCTTCGGAACTGATGGAGGCAGGTGGCCGCGACCGCGTGCTCGGCCTCTTCGAGCCCAGCCACATGATGTACGAGCATGACCGCCGGAGAGAGGAGGCCGACGAGCCGTCGCTCGCCGAGATGACCGGCTTCGCCATCGAGCGGCTGTCCAAGGACCGGGACGGCTTCTTTCTGATGGTGGAGGGCGGCCGCGTCGATCACGCCCATCACGGCGGCAACGCCTACCGCGCGCTCGTCGACACCATCGCTTTCGACGATGCGGTGAAGGTCGCGCTGGAGATGACCGATGCGGAAGAAACGCTGATCATCGTCACCGCCGATCACGGCCACACCATGGCGTTTCAAGGCTATCCCCGACGCGGCAACCCCATCATGGGCCTCGTGCGCGGCGTCGGCCCCGATGGCGAACCGCTGGAGCTGCCAGAGCAGGCCCGCGACCAGCGGCCCTACGCCACGCTCTCCTACGCCAACGGCCCAGGCGCACGCAGCGGCACCGCCACCAAGGACGGTGACCCCGGCCGCCCCTTCCTCACCGATGACGAGGTCGCCCGCCCCGAGCACCGCCAGCAGGCAGCGATCCCTCTCTACGGCGAAACACACGGCGGCCAGGACGTGGCCATTTACGCCAAGGGGCCGGGAGCGCACCTCCTGACCGGCGTGCACGAGCAGAGCTATATCTACTACGTGATGGAGGATGCGCTGCGGAAGTAGCAGTGAGGCGTCCACCTCTCCCTCCGGGAAAGGTCAAAACCTGACCAGGTCAGGTTTTGGGTGACGGCATTCGTTGCCCAACCTTTGTCCGCTACTCGCCCTTACTCGAGATCGTAGATGGTCGATCTCTCCCAAGGGAGAGATTAGTTGTGGCGAGCTAGCTTGCTACTTACCCACCCCGCCAAATCCGCCCACCTGACCACGGTGCCTCAGCGCGTGGTCAGCCAGCACGATCGCCATCATCGCCTCGACCACCGGCACAGCACGGATGGCGACGCAGGGGTCGTGACGGCCTTTGGTCACCACTTCGGTGTCCGCCCCGTCCTTCGTTACCGAGCGGGTCGGAGTCAGGATCGAGGAGGTCGGCTTGATCGCCACCCGCGCAACGATCGGTGCGCCGGTGCTGATACCGCCGAGCACGCCCCCTACGTGGTTCGACTGGTAGGTCACCTGACCGTCTACCATGCGCATCTCGTCGGCGTTCTCGGTCCCCTTGAGGCGCCCGGCCTCCATGCCGTCGCCGATCTCTACCCCTTTGGCCGCGTTGATCGACATCAGTGCCGAGGCGATGTCCTGGTCGAGCTTGCCATAGACCGGTGCGCCTAGACCGGGCGGAAAGCCGGCCGCTTCGACCTCGACGATGCCGCCCAGGCTGTCGCCAGCCTTCCGGGTCTCGTCGATGAGAGCCTCCCAATCTTTCGCCTTCTCGGCGTCGGGGCAGAAGAAGGGGTTGGCGGAGACCGCCGCCCAATCCCGCTTCTCCGTAGTAGACCGACCGATCGAGACAAGCCCGGCTCTGATCTGCACTTGTCCGAACAAGCGTTCCAAAACCATCTGAGCGACCGCCCCAGCCGCCACTCGAGCGGCTGTCTCCCTCGCCGACGATCTGCCGCCGCCTCGATAGTCGCGAATGCCGTATTTCTGCTGGTAGGTCAGGTCCGCATGCCCTGGTCGGTAGGTATCCCGGATGGCGCTGTAGTCCTTCGAGCGCTGGTCGGTGTTCTCGATCATCAGGCTGATCGGCGTACCCGTCGTCACTAGACCGTCCGTTCGGTCGTCTTCGAAGACGCCGGAGAGAACCTTGACCCGGTCGTCCTCGCGGCGCTGGGTCACGAAGCGCGACTGACCCGGCTTCCTACGGTCCAGCGCGTCCTGCACGCGGGCCAGATCGAAGGGGATGAGGGGCGGGCAGCCGTCGATGACGCAGCCTAGTGCTGGCCCGTGGCTCTCACCCCAGGTGGTGACGCGGAAGAGGTGCCCGAAACTGTTATGCGACATGACAGCCTTCTAGCCCTGCTTTGCACGGCGGGGATAGCGGGGCATCTCACTTGCATCTAAGCGGGCGCCATGACCGACCAGCCGAGCGACACCGACGACCTCATCCCCGCCACCCCTACGGCGGAGGACTATGCCGAGGAGGCCAAGGCGCAAGAAGCGTTCGGCGTCGAGGACGATCAGGGCGACGTGTTCGGCGAGGAGCAGGACCCGCTCACCATCCTCAGCGACTGGCTAAAGCTTGCGCGCAAGCATGAAATCAACGACCCCAACGCCATGTGCGTGGCGAGCGTGGACCGCGACGGCTCCCCCGATGCTCGCATGGTCCTCCTCAAGGAGCTCGACCACGGGCTGACCTTCTACACCAACATGCAGAGCGCCAAGGGTGAGCAGCTCCTCCACAACCCGGCCTGCACGGCTCTCTTTCACTGGAAGTCGATCCGCCGCCAGGTGCGGTTGAGGGGGCAGGCCGTGCCGCTTTCGGACAAGGAAGCCGACGACTACTTCGCCCGGCGGGACCGCGGCAGCCGCATCGGCGCCTGGGCCAGCCAACAGTCCCGACCCATGAGCGAGCCGGACATCCTCAAGACGCGCATCGACGACTTCGAATCGCTGTTCGAAGACCGCGAGGTGCCCCGCCCCGAATGGTGGCGCGGCTTCAGGATCGTTCCCCGCAGCGTCGAGTTCTGGGTCAACCGCCCCTTCCGCCTCCACGACCGCAAGCGGTTCACCAGAGAGGGCGACGAGTGGGTGACGGAGATCTTGTATCCCTGACCCGTAGGGCGGAACGCGCAGCTTTCCGCCGCTTAGGGTAAGATGAGAGAACGGCGGATGGCTTCGCAATCCGCCCTACGAAGCGTTCACCACCGTCGTGAACTTGCCCTGTCCCGTCAGCGCGCCGACGATGCCGTCCTTCAGGCTGAAGACCACGATGGGTATGCCGTTCTCCCGCGTGAGACTGACCGCCGCCTGATCCATGACCTGCAGGTCCTTGGTCAGGATGTCCCGGTAGGTGATCTCGTCATAGCGCTCGGCATCGGGGTCCTTCTTCGGGTCGGCCGAGTAGATGCCGTCCACCTGGGTGCCCTTGAAGAGCGCTTCGCAGCCCATCTCGGCGGCCCTTAGCGCGGCGCCGGTGTCGGTGGTGAAGAAGGGGTTGCCCGTGCCGCCGGCGAAGATGACGACGCGGCCCTTCTCCAGGTGCCGGATGGCCCGGCGGCGGATATAGGGCTCGCAGATCGACTGCATCTCGATGGCCGACAGAACCCTCGTGTCGAGGCCGATGGCCTCAAGGCTGTTCTGCATGGCGAGGGCGTTCATCACCGTGGCCAGCATGCCCATATAGTCGGCGCTGGCGCGCTCCATTCCGCTGGCTGCCATGGAGAGGCCGCGGAAGATGTTGCCGCCGCCCACCACCATGCAGACCTGCACGCCAAGCTCGGTGGCGGCCTTCACTTCGCCCGCGATCCGCTCGACGGTGGGCAGGTCGAGGCCGAACTCCTGTTCGCCCATCAGCGCTTCGCCCGAGACCTTGAGAAGGACGCGGCGGTAGGTGGGTTCGGCCATGATGGGGATTCTCCTGAGGAAGCTGCGGCGCGCTATCAGGTTTTCCCGCTCGCTGCGAGACCCGATCTGGTGCGACTTTCCCTCTTTCCACTTCGTTGACCGCGTTGCTCTATCCGGCTTGTGTAGCCGGGAAAGATGACCGATCATTCGGCAAGCAGGAGAGGCGCAGATGGCCAGGACGCCGCAGAACACCAAACCCGAGCTGGTCGAGGCTATCGGCACCGTCTTTAGGGAGGCGGGCTATGGCGGCGCCTCCTTGACCAAACTGTCGGAAGCCACCGGGCTCAAGCGCGCCAGCCTCTATCACCGTTTCCCCTCGGGCAAGGAAGCCATGGCGGAGGAGGCGCTCGCCTCCACGGTGCGCTTCGTGGACGAGCGCATCCTCTCGGTACTACGCGGCCTCGGCGAGCCGAGAGAGAAGCTCGAAGCGGCAGCTGCCGGGTTCAGGACCCTCTACCGGGACGGTGGCCAGTCCTGCCTCATCAACCTCTTCGGCACGCCGTCGGGTAACCCCGAGAGCCTGAGGCAGGGCGCGCAGACCCTGGTCTCTTCCTTGATCAGCGCGATCAGCAAGGTTCTCGCCTCAGCTGGCGTGCCTGAAGACGAGGCGAGACGCCGAGGCCTCAAGGCGGTGGTGGATATCCAAGGAGCACTGGTCCTGGCCCGCGTCTACGGCGACAAGGCTCCGTTCAAGGCCGTGATGGCGGGCTGGACGGAGGACCTTCTTCGCGGCTCCGAGGAGGTAGGGGATCAGAAGCCGCCGCAGCAGCCCCAGGCGGAGGTGCGCGAGGTCCAGATCACAGCCGACAAACCGGAGACGCCCTCGGCAAGCCGAGATGTCAGGAAGGCGGTCGCAGCACATCTCTCGGCGCTGAAGCTGCGGGGTGAGGGGTAGGGGCCTTCCAATCAGGTCGGTGTGTTATCTGCTGCGGTTTCCCATGGTCGCGAAGCGATCCGTGGGATCCAACTTCTAGAGGGGTACGACCTCATTTTCTTCAGGTGATGGGTCCCACGGTCTGCGGCTTCGCCTCCGCCGTGGGAAGACGTCTTGAGTGGTGGCTGTTCTGCCAAACTGCTATGCTACGAGCCCTACACAAAAAAGCCCGGCGCGAAGGCCGGGCTTTTCCGTAGAGATTGAGAGCGGCGCTTAGCCTTTGGAGAGGCTGGCGACCTCGGCGGCGAAGTCGTCTTCTTCCTTCTCGATGCCTTCGCCCAGCTCGTAGCGGATATAGCCCTTCAGCTCAGCGCCAGCGTTCTTGACCACGTCCTTGATCTTGGTCTCGCCGTCGATGACGAAGATCTGCTCGAGGAGCACACTTTCTTCGTAGAACTTGCGGATGCGGCCCTCGACCATCTTCTCGATGATGTTGTCCGGCTTGCCGGATGCTTTGGCTTGCTCGGAGAGGACGTCCTTCTCGCGCTGGACGACGGCTTGGTCGAGGCCTTCGATGTTCAGCGACTGGGGGCGAGCGGCGGCGATGTGCATGGCGACCTGCTTGCCGACAGCCTCCAGCGCCTCTTTGTCGCCGGTCGATTCGAGCGCGACGAGGACGCCGATCTTGCCTTCGCGGTCGGCGATGGGGGTGTGCAGGTAGGGCACGACCACGCCGGAGTTCACCGAGATGCCCTCGGAGCGGCGCAGGGCCATGTTCTCACCGATGGTGGCGACCATGGCAGTGACCTGTTCATCGACGGTCTTGTCAGCGCCGGGATAGGAGGCGGCGCGCAGCTTGTCGGTCTCACCGTCCACGGTCAGCGCCACATCGGCGATGTCGCGCACCATGGCCTGGAACTTCTCGTTGCGGGCGACGAAGTCGGTCTCGGCGTTGACCTCCACGAGCGCGCCCTTGGTGCCGTCCAGCGCGTAGGCGACAAGGCCGTCGGCAGCGGTGCGGCCGGCTTTCTTGGCGGCTTTGGCGAGACCCTTGGTGCGCAGCCAGTCGACGGCCGCGTCCTTGTCGCCGCCGTTCTCGACGAGCGCCTTCTTCGCATCCATCATGCCTGCGCCGGTCATCTCGCGCAGCTCTTTCACCATCTTGGCGGTGATCTCGGCCATGTGTCGGTCCTCCTCGGTAGCGGCGCCCAGTTGCCCGCTTCGTGTTCGATGATCGGTGAGCGATAACCGCGTGCTTCGCCTTGTTGTCAAGCCGGGATTAGCTTGTTTATGGCAATGTCTTCCCGAAAGGGCTGAGACAGACCTTTTTGGGGAAATGGCAGGTTCGTGGCCAGGGGCGGGATCGAGACTAGCAACGTGATAGTGGATGAAGCCCCGCTTACCGGGCGTTGCGGTACCGTACGGATAGCCCCTGACATCGTTCCTGCGATCCGTGCGCTGAACCGTGCTCCGGATGAGAGACCGCTGCGCCTTCTCTACGTCTCCGCCACCGACCATGTTCTAGGCAGCTACGCGGCCTGGGAGCGGGGGGAAGTGGACCCCAAGGCTCCAGCCGTCAGCTACTCTACGCAGCTACTCGACGTCGCCGATGCGCTGAGCGCCGAGCTCGCCATGCTGTGCCCAGGGGAGGCCGATACGGCGCTCGAGCCTCATGGAGAGATCGCCGTCGCCCGGTTCGAGAAAGGTGCGGGCGGGAGCGGTCTGGCCGGTCACTACCGAGGCTTGCGCCGCATCACCAGGCATGCGCGCAATCAGGCGGCGCGCTTTCAAGCGGACGCGGTCATCTTCAGCATGAGCCCGTTCTGGCCCAGCCTCGGCAGTTTTCCGTGCCCGGTGGTGGTGTCCTTTCACAACAACCCCTGGCGACCCGATAGAGAGAGGCCGGGTCTGCGGGATGGAACGAAACTGGCGCTGGCGAGAGGGCCGCTGCGCTCGGGCCGGATCGCCACCATCGCCGTGTCCGAGGTAGGAGCGAGACAGGTCGCGGTGCTCTCGCGCGGCGGCCAGACACCTCTGGTCTCGGTGACCCAAGCCAAAGACGGCGCGGCGACGCCTCAGACGCGCGGCAGACGATCAGGCGATCTGCTCTTCGTCGGTAGGATCGAGCGGAACAAGGGCGTCTTCGACCTCCTTCATGCGGCTCTTCTTCTCAAGCCCGACATCCCCTCCTTGCGCCTTCGCTTCCTCGGTGCCGGCGCAGCGCTGGAGGAGCTGAAGGAACAGGTAGCCAAGGCCGATGCGAAGGACTGGATATCGGTCGAGGGGTGGCGCGAAGGTTCGGCTGTGGGCGAAGCCATGGCCAGCGCTGCCTGCCTTGTCTGTCCGACGAGGTCGGGCTTCCTGGAAGGGCTGCCGCGGGTGATCCACGAGGCACATCTCGCAGGCTGCCCGGTCATCGCCAGTTCGGTGGCTCCGTCACGGGCGACGAAGAGCACGCTGGTCTTTCCGGCGGACGATAGGGAGGCGCTCACTGGCGCGATCAGGCGTTTTCTCAGCGACGCAGCCCTGCGATCGGAACTTGAGCAGGGTGCTCTTCAAGGCAGAGAGATCTACAAAGATCGTGAGCTGGCGTGGGGCAGCCGGGTGGCTGAGGCGCTGGCGCAGCTCGGCGCAGAAAAAAGGCCGGAAGGCTTGTAGCGCTTCCGGCCCCCGGCATGATCGAAACGAAGCGGCTTAGACAGCTTGCTCGGCTTCCTTGTCCATCTCCTTGGCGATGACTTCCTCGTCGTGGGCGTTGGTGTCCGCCTGGCCAGCTTCGGAAGGCATGGCGGGGGCTTCGGCTGCGTCCTCGACGGTCTGCTCGCCGGGCACGTCCTGGGCCGCGTCGAGGGCGGGCTCGCCTTCGAAATCGGCCAGCTCGCCAAGGTCCTCACCGGAGGCGACGGCGGCGGCGCCGAGGCCGTCGATCACCGCGTCGGCGACGAGGTTGGTGTAGAGGCTGATGGCTCGGCTGGCATCGTCGTTGCCGGGAATCACGAACTCGACGCCGTCGGGCGAGCAGTTGGTGTCGACCACGGCGACCACGGGGATGCCCAGCTTACGGGCTTCCTTGATGGCGATCTGCTCCTTGTTGACGTCGATGACGAACATGAGGTCGGGCAGGCCGCCCATGTCGCGGATACCGCCGAGGGAGAGGTTCAGCTTTTCGGCTTCCCTGGTCATGCCGAGCTGCTCTTTCTTGGTCAGCGCGCGGCCTTCACCTTCGAGGGTCTGCTCGATGTCGCCAAGACGCTTGATCGAGTTGGAGACCGTCTCCCAGTTGGTCAGCGTACCGCCGAGCCAGCGGTGGTTCATGTAGTACTGGGCGCAGCGCTCAGCGGCTTCGGCGACAGGCTGTTGGGCCTGGCGCTTGGTGCCGACGAAGAGCACCCGGCCGCCGCCGGCCACCACGTCGCGCACCTTGGTCAGCGCCGCGTGCAGCATGGGCACGGTCTGGGATAGGTCGATGATATGCACACCGCCCCGATCGCCAAAGATGTACTGGCGCATCTTGGGGTTCCAGCGGTGGGTCTGGTGACCAAAGTGCACGCCGGCTTCGAGCAGCTGGCGCATGGAGAATTCAGGGACGCTCACGATGTGACTCCTTCGGTTGGCGTCGAACGGTGGGGGGACGCGAAGCGCCACCGAAGGTCCACCGCCCTGTGGGTTGAGGCGGGCGGAGTATAGGGAAAAGGCAAGGGTGGCAAGCCTCTTTCCGTAAGGCGGAGCGCTGGGCGAGCCGCCCTGCTGCTTTCCCGTGCCCGACGGTGCCGCGGGAAGGCGCCCGACCGGGTGCCCGGACCGTATGGTCCGCCCCGCCGGAGGCGCTGCGCGCCGTGAGGCAAAACATCTAGACCAAAACGCGAACACCCGCCATACCGGACGTCCGGTAGGTCCGAGGGAGGCCCGGTTGAAAGGCGATCGCGAACCGGTCTCGGTCACCACGCTGGCTTCGCTGGAGCGGTGTTCTCAGCAAGTTCTCTTCGACGCCAAGTATGGCGAGAGGCGGGGCCAGCGCTGGAAGGAGAGGGCGGCAGAGGGAAGGGCCGTGCACGATCGGCTCTACCGGCAGGTGACCGCGACGAAGCCGGAGGGAAGAAAGGCAAGACCGATGATCTGGATCCTGGGACTGCTGGCGCTGGCTGTTCTTGCGTTCGTGCTGCTTGGCGGCGCGAGGGCCAGCGATACCGATGCGCTGCTGCCCAAAGAACTCTCCGGCGCAACCCTCCATCAAAGTGAGAAAAGTGTGGTGCGGACCAAGCCCGTCCATGTGCGCGGGCGGCCAGACGAGGTCTGGGTCAAGGACGGCAGACGCTACATCGTCGAGACCAAGAGCCGGAAGGCCCATGTCTTCGCCTCCGACCGGATGCAGCTCGCGGCCTACGCCTATATGCTGCGCGGCACCGACGGCCCGCCGCTCGCAGCCCACGCCTATATGCGCTTCACCGGCGGGGAGGAGCTCGCCTTCCGCAAGATCAAGCTGCCGCCAGACGACGTCGTGGTGGAGGCCCACCGCCGCTACCAGCGCATGAAGCGGGGCCGCGAGAAGCCCTCCTTCGCCAGCCAGGTCTCAGTGTGTAAATCCTGCGGCCACCGCGAGCGATGCTCGGGGTGCCTCCTGGGCTAGGCCGCATCACAGCGCACACAACACCTTTCCAAAGCCTGCCAAGCCGTTATAAGCCGCCGCCCGGACAGCAAAACCAAGCCAGGAACAGACCATGAGCGACGGACCCGACTTCAAGAAACTCGAAAGCCGGATGGACGGTGCGCTCGATGCGTTGAAGAACGAGTTCGGCGGTCTGCGCTCGGGCCGCGCCTCGGTGAACCTTTTGGAGCCGGTCACGGTCAACGCCTACGGCTCGGACATGCCGATCAACCAGGTGGGTACGGTGACGGTCTCCGACGCCCGCACCCTAGCGGTGAATGTCTGGGACAAAGGCTTGGTCGGCGCGGTCGAGAAGGGCATTCGCGACTCAGGCCTTGGCCTCAACCCGGTCACCGACGGCCAGACCGTGCGCGTGCCGCTGCCGCCCATGACCGAGGAGCGCCGCAAGGATCTCGCCAAGATGTCCGGCAAGTATGCGGAGACGGCAAAGGTCGCGATCCGCAACGTCCGCCGCGACGGCATGGACGAGATCAAGGGCGACGATTCGATCCCCGAGGACGACAAGAAGCGCCTCTCCGACCGGGTCCAGAAGCTGACCGACGAGAAGATCAAGCGGGCCGAAGAGATGCAGTCCGCCAAGGAAGAAGAGATCATGCAGGTCTAGCACCCACGCGGGTGCTTCGAGGGTCGCAGCCTCATCGCTGCACCGAGTTTGGGGAAGCCGCGATGCTGGCTGCCAAGAAGGATCGAGGCGAAGCACCGGGCGGCGGCGATACGCCTGCCGGTCCCCGTCACGTCGCCATCATCATGGACGGCAATGGCCGCTGGGCGGAGCGCAAGGGCGTCTCGCGCCTCGAAGGCCACAGGGCCGGGGTCGAGGCTGCCCGAAGGGCAGTGCGCGCGGCTAGGGACTGCGGCGTCACCATCGTTACCCTCTACAGTTTCTCCACGGAGAACTGGTCGCGCCCCGATTGGGAGGTGCGCCATCTTCTGGGCCTGCTGCGTCGTTTCTTCCGGGAGGACCTGATGGAGCTCGCGGGCGAGGGGGTGCGGGTGCGCATCCTCGGCGACCATGAAAGCCTCCCCCCCGACCTCAAGAAACTGGTCGAGGAGGCGGAGGATAGCACCGCGGGCAATACGGCCTTCACCCTGCAGATCGCCTTCAACTATGGCGGCCGGGACGAGATCGTCCGCGCGGCGGCGAGCCTTGCCCGGAAGGCGGCGGCAGGCGGCGACGCCAAGGTAACCGAGGAGGCCCTGGCGGCCGAGCTCGACACGGCGGGCGTGCCCGACCCCGACCTCGTCATCCGCACCTCGGGCGAGCAGCGCATCTCCAACTTTCTCCTCTGGCAGGCCGCCTATTCGGAGTTCATCTTCCTCGACCTTCTCTGGCCGGACTTCGGCAAGAGGGAGCTGGAAGAGGCCATCGCCGAGTTTCATCGGCGTGAGCGCCGCTATGGCGGGCGCAAGGCGAAGGCCGCTTCGGCTCCGTGAGCGAGAGGAAGGCGGAAGGCACCGGCTCCCCACCGCCGCCCGGCCTGGCCCACCGGCTCCTGACCGCCCTCATCCTCATCCCGCTGGCGCTGGGATCGGTGTTGTTAGGCGGCAGGCTCTATGTCGGTGTGATCGCCGCCATGACGATCTTCCTCCTTTTCGAGTGGACCAGGATTGTCGACGGGGCGGAGCTGCAACGCGGCTTCTTTCTCCTCTCCGCCACCGCCACCTCGGCCTGCTACTTCGCCGCCGGCGGCGAGGTGATCGCGGCGATCCTCGCCACGGCGCTGGGCGGCGCGCTGGCAACCGGCTCGGAGTGGACCAAGACCAACCCGCAGAGCTGGCCCGCGGCGGGGGCGGCCTACATCGTCCTGCCCGCCATCGCGGCCCTCTGGCTGAGGCTCGAAGCGGAGGACGGGGCGAGGCTGACCATCCTTCTCTTCCTGTGTGTCTGGGCGTCGGATAGCGGCGCCTATCTCTTCGGCAGGCTGATCGGCGGGCCGAAGCTCGCGCCCAGGATCTCACCGGCGAAGACCTGGGCCGGGGCGGGGGGCGCCTTTCTCTGCGCAGGCGCGACGGGGCTCGCCTTTGCGCTGCTTTTCGGGGGGCCTGCGCTTCTTTTCTGCTTCTACGGCGGGACTATCGGCATCGCCGCTGTCCTGGGCGACCTCGCCGAAAGCTCACTCAAACGCCGCTACGGTATGAAGGACTCAGGAGGCGCCTTTCCCGGCCATGGCGGCGTGCTGGACCGGCTGGACGGCTTCCTCTTTGCGGTATTGGCTCTGGCGGCGAGCGTGCTTTTGCTGCAAAGCTCCTAGGAAAAAAGGCTGGGCAGCCGAGGCAGGATAGACAAGATGTTGAAAAGACGCGCGACGATCCTCGGCGCGACGGGTTCCGTAGGACAGACCACGCTGGCGCTGATCGACGCCGCTAATAAGGCGCGCGATGCCGAGATCGAGGTGGTCGCTCTCACCGCCAACTCGAAGGTCGACGAGCTCGCCGAGGCCGCCAAGGCTTCCGGCGCGAAGTTCGCTGCCATCGCCAACCCTCACGCGGGCGAGGAGCTTGCGGCCAGGCTCGTCGGTACGGGGATCAAATCCGGCGCCGGTAAGGAGGCCGTCCTCGAAGCTGCGGCCATGGATGCCGACTGGGTCATGGCGGCCATTGTCGGCGCGGCCGGGATCGAGCCGCTGCTCGTTGCCGCCGAGCGGGGCGCGAACATCGCCTTCGCCAACAAGGAGTGCCTGGTCTGTGCCGGTGACGCCGTGCTCGCCGCCATGGAGCGCGGCGGCGGCAAGCTGCTCCCCGTGGACAGCGAGCACAACGCCATCTTCCAGGTCTACGATTTCGAGCGGCCCCACCGCATCCGCCGTCTGATCCTGACGGCCAGCGGCGGTCCCTTCCGCGAGCGCGAGCCCGACACCCTGCGCGGCATCACCCCGGCCGAGGCGGTCAAGCACCCCAACTGGTCCATGGGCGCGAAGATCTCCGTCGACAGCGCCACCATGATGAACAAGGGGCTGGAGAGGATCGAGGCGGCCTATCTCTTCCCCACTCCCAAGGAGAAGATCGAGATCGTCGTCCATCCGCAGTCGGTTATCCACAGCCTTGTGGATTATGTGGACGGCTCGGTCCTGGCCCAGCTCGGCACGCCGGACATGACCATTCCGGTAGCCTCCGCGCTGGCCTGGCCCGACAGGGTCGCAACCCCCGCCGAGCAGCTCGACCTCGTGAAAGTTGGGCATATGGATTTCTTCCCTGCCGATGAGCGGCGCTTCCCCGCCCTTCGCCTCGCCCGCGAGAGCCTCGATGAGGGGGGGCTCTCGACCTGCATCCTCAACGCGGCGAACGAGGTGGCGGTGGCCGCCTTTCTCAAGGGTCACCTGCCCTTTCTGGACATTGCGGGCGTAACCGAACATTGTCTCAATCACGTGAGGCCTAATCAGGATGGGCCTGATCTCGAAGCAGTGCTGGCGACCGATAAACTCGCGCGGGAGAGGGCGTGGGAGAGGGTCGAAGAACTGGCACAGAGGGGCTGAGCAGGATTGATGCTGGCAGACTTCGCAGGAAGCCTTTCGACGGTGCTCGTCAGTGTGCTGGCCTTTCTCGTCATGCTGCCGGTCATCGTCTTCGTGCACGAGCTCGGCCATTTTCAGACGGGCCGCATCCTCGGTATCAGGATCGACGCCTTCTCCATCGGCTTCGGGCCGGAGCTGAAAAGGTGGGTGGACCGTCACGGCACGGTGTGGCGCATCTCCGCCCTGCCGCTCGGCGGCTACGTCAAGTTCTTCGGCGATGCCAACGCAGCCTCCACGGGCGCCGCGACTGAACAGGGAACGGCGGGGACGACGCAGTTCCCCTCGCGCTCGGACCAGCTCGCCGCCTCCCTGACCGAGGAGGAGCAGAAGGTCTGCTTCCACTTCCGCCCGGTCTGGCAGCGCGCGCTCGTGGTCGCGGCGGGGCCTGCGGCGAACTTCGTCCTGGCGGTCGTCATCTTCGCCGGTCTCTTCATTGGCCTCGGCCGAACGGAGGTCGAGCCTGTCGTCGGTCTGGTGGCAGAGGATAGCGCGGCCGCCGAGGCAGGCTTCGAGCCAGGCGACCGCATCCTGACCCTCAACGGACAGCGGATCAGGACCTTCAACGATCTGACCGGACGCATCCGGCTCAGTTCCGGCGAGGAGCTGACCTTCGTGGTCGAGCGGGGCGGGGCTTCCCAGGAAATCCGTGCCACCCCGCGCCGGGTCGAGGTGACCGACGGCTTCGGCAATACCTCTTATGCCGGCCAGCTTGGGGTGGGTTCCGACCCGCGCTTCGTCACCCGTGTGCGCTTCGGTCCGCTGGAAGCCTTGCAGGCAGCCTGCGGCGAGGTCGGTAGGGTGGTGAGCCTCACCGTGCGCTTTTTCGGCAGGCTTCTGACCCTCAAGGAAGACCCCCGCGAGATCGGCGGTCCGTTGCGCATCGGTCAGATGGCGGGACAGGCGGCAAGCCTAGGCTTCACCATCGACGCGCCGGAGCTCACGGTAACCGACAGGCTGCTCACGAGCCTTTCGGCCTTCCTTTCCATCGCCGCCCTGATCTCGATCTCGGTCGGCTTTCTCAATCTTCTGCCGGTGCCGGTCCTCGATGGCGGGCACCTGATGTTCTATGCCTACGAGGCGGTGGCCGGCCGGCCCATGAACGAGGCGGTGCAGGGGGTTCTCTACAGGTTCGGCATGGTGGCTGTGTTCGGCCTCATCGCCTTTGTTGTCGTTAACGATGTGGCGCGGCTAGCGGGCTAGCAGGACGCTTTGGGTAGGTACGGGAGAAGTTTATGGTGAGGCAGGCGGCAGGGCGATCCTTCGCGGGGCTACTCCTTCTATCGACGGCGATGGCCATGGGGTTCGCGCCCCTGAGCGAGGCGTTTGCCGCTCAGCAGGTCCAGCAGGAGAGCGGGCTTCTGATCCGCTCCATCGAGGTGACCGGCAACCAGCGGATCGAGGCGGGCACCGTGCGTTCCTACCTGCCCGTGGAGCCCGGCATGCAGGTGGGCTCGCTGGAGATCGACGCCGCGCTCAAATCGCTCTTCGCCACCGGCCTCTTCGAGGATGCCGAGGTGCTGTTCGATCCGCGCCGGGGCGTGCTGACGGTCAACGTCCTCGAGAACCCCATCGTCAACCGCGTGGTCTTCGAGGGCAACAAAAGGACGAAGGCGGAGAAGTTCGAGGAGGAGATCCAGCTCGAGCCCCGCTCGGTCTATACCCGCGCCAAGGCCCAGGCCGACGCTCAGCGCGTCATCGAGGTCTATCGCCGTTCGGGCCGGTTCGGCGCGACGGTGGTGCCGAAGATCAAGCGCCTCGATCAGAACCGGGTGGATGTGGTCTTCGACATCGACGAGGGGCCGAAGAGCGGCATCAAGGCGGTCAACTTCGTCGGCAACACGGCCTTCACCGATGCCGAGCTGCGCGGCGCCATCCTGACCGCGCCGTCCCGCTGGTGGAACATCTTCGAGTCTAACGACAATTACGACCCCGACCGCCTGGAATACGAGCAGCAGCTCCTGACCGAGTTCTACTCCAAGAACGGGTATGCGGACTTCTCCGTGGTGTCCTCGGTGGCGGAGCTGACCCCCGACAGGAAGGACTTCATCGTCACCTTCACCGTCGAGGAGGGGCCGAAATACAGCTTCGGCAGCGTCGATGTGAACACGACCCTCTCCAAGCTTCCGGGCAGGCTGCTCCGTGCACGGATTCCGATCCGTTCGGGTACGACCTTCAACTCGGAACTGGTGGAGAAGGCGGAGGAGTCGATCACCTTCGCCACGGGCGCGGCGGGCTACGCCTTCGTGGACATCAACCCGAGGCTCGACCGCAACCCCGAGAACAACACCGTCGACATCACCTTCGACGTGAATGAAGGCCCCAGGGTCTATGTCGAAGAGATCAACATCAACGGCAACGTCCAGACCCTCGACCCGGTGATCCGGCGCGAGATGCGGGTCATCGAGGGTGATGCCTACAACCGCATCGGCATCGACCGCTCCGAACGGCGCGTGAAGGGTCTCGGCTTCTTCTCCGACGTGGTGATCGAGGAGGAGCCCGGCTCGGCCCCCGACCGCACCATCCTCAACGTCAACGTCACCGAGCAGCCCACGGGCAGCTTCCAGGTGGGTGGCGGCGCCAGCTCGAACGACAACTTCATCTTCAATGTCTCGGTGGAGCAGCGGAACCTCCTGGGCCGCGGCCAGTACGTCCTTCTCGACCTTCAGGCGGCGCAGCGGACCAAGCAGGCCCGCCTGTCGATCACCGAGCCGCGCTTCCTCGGCCGCCAGCTCAGGGCCGGCGCATCGGTGTTCTACAACGCCACCGACTTCGAAGAAGCGGGCTTCGTCTCCGACACGGTGGGCTTCAACGTCAACGCAGGCTTTCCGTCCTCGGAGTTCTCATCGCTGCTGGTCAATTACGGCCTGCGCTACGACAATGTGGAGTTTCCGACCCGCAGAGCCGTGGGTCAGCGCGAGGAAGGCGGGGACCTCTTCCTCCTGGAGCAGACGATGGACGGCGAAGGCAACAACGTGTTCGGCTTCACCGATTTCACCATCGACGATATCCTGATCGAAGGCAGCAGCTTCGACCGTCTGGGCGATATTCCGATTGATACGGACGGTGACGGCTTCCTCGCCATCAGCAATCCGGGCATCGTCCGCTTCGATAGCTGTTCGCTCGAAGGGCAGCAGGTGAACTTCTCCTGCGCCAGAAACGGCGAGTTCGTGACCTCCCAGGTCGGCTACACCTTCCGCATGGACAAGACGAACGACCCGATCGTCCCCTCGGCAGGCTACGATTTCACCATCTCGCAGAGCTTCGCGGGGCTCGGCGGGGACGTGAACTTCCACCGGACGACCATCCGTGCAGGCACCTATAAGCGCCTGCCCTTCCGCCTGATCGGTTCGCTGAAGTTCAATGGCGGCTATGTCGACAGCTTCGACAATGACGGTGTGCGGATCAACGACCGCTTCTTCCTCGGCGGCAACCGCATCATCCGCGGCTTCGATGTCGCCGGTGTCGGCCCCCGTCTCTTCCAGGCGGGCGCGACGGGCCGTGCTGCCACGAGGGGCCAGTCCATCGGCGCAAGAGCCTACGCCGTGGGCACGGCGGAGGCGCTGCTGCCCCTGCCGCTGCCGCCGAGCTACGGCATCAGGGCGTCGCTCTTCGTGGACGGCGGCTATATCGGCGGGACAAGCCGCGGCGACGACGCGCTGTTCAATACCGGCGAGCCGACCCTCGACTTCTTCGGCGACGAGGAGTTCGACGATCCCTTGCAGAACGGCTTCGACCCGAGGGTGACGGCCGGTGTCTCGGTCAACTGGAACTCGCCCTTCGGGCCGATCCAGGTGGACCTCTCCGAAGCGCTGATCGCCGAGCCCTACGACCGGCCGCTTTCCTTCCGCTTCTCGGCAGGGGGCAGGTTCTAGGGGGCGGAACTTACCCGCTAGCATAAGTTTAATCGGCAATGGCTTTCCTAAACGGGAAGTCTTTGCCATGTGTCACGCGAACGTTAGTACGGGCAGAGCACCATCATGAACATTCTCAAGATCATCATTGCCGCGGCGGTTGCGCTCGTCGTCGGTTTCTTCGGCGGAACGGTCGTTGCGGGCCGGGACGGCGGCAAGGCCAACATCCTCTTCCTCGACCAGCAGAAGGTGCTGCTCGAAAGCGAAGCGGGCAAGTCCATCGACGAGCAGCTCAAGAAGCTCGGCGAGGAAGTCGCCACGGAACTTCAGACCATTCAGGCCCAGATCGAGGCCGAAGGTCAGCAATTGCAGGCCGACCGGGAGAACTACAGCGAGGAAGAGCTGGCCCGCCGGGTCCAGTTCCTGCGCCAGAAGGCCCAGGGGCTCGAACAGCTCCAGCAGATCCGTCAGGCCGAGCTGCAGCAGGCCCGCGCCAACGCCATCGCCGAGCTGGCCGAGGAGTGGGAGCCTCTGTCCGAGGACCTGTACGAAGAGCGCGGCGGTTTCGTCCTGATGGAGAAGCAGAACGTCCTGTTCTCCAACGAGGAAGGCGACATCACCGAGGCGCTCATCGCCGCTCTCGATGAGGAAGTGACCTCCATCGACGTGGTGAAGCCGGACCTGCAAGGCCAGCTTCTGGCCCAGCAGCGGGCGCAGCAGCAGGCCGCCCAGGCCGCCGCGGCCGCCCAGCAGCAGCCGGCACAGGCGGTCCCCGCTGGCGAGAACCAGTAACCGCCTTCGGTGCGGAGCGGCTAGTGGCTACTGGCCTTCACAAATCACGAGGCGGGCTCTAGGCCCGCCTTTACTGTATCTGGAGACCCTATGATCTTCCCTGACCCGCGGTTCTTTCGCCGGAACGGTGTGCTCAGCATCGCTGAAGCGGCCGAGATCGGCGGGGCCGAGATCGTTCGGGGAAGCGGTAGCGTTGAAACCGTCGCGGAGCTGAGCACTGGCGGCGACGGCGCCCTGGTCTTCGCCGAGAAGCTGAAAGGTGCGCCTGCTCCCGCGGTTGCGCTGATCGTCCCCGAAGGCCAAGCGAGCGTTTGCGAGGACTTTCCGGGTGCAGTCTTGGAGGCGCGCTCACCGAAACTGGCCTTCTCGAAGATCGCGGCGGCCATGTTCACGAGTTTCGCCGAAGAGGGGCTTGAAGGCGAGGGCCCTGGAGAACGCGGAGAAGCCTGCCGCATTCATCAGAGCGCCGTCATCGACCCCTCCGCCGTGCTCGGAGCGAATGTCGTCATCGGACCGGGAAGCTTCGTCGGTCCAGGGGTCGTCATAGGGGACGGAACGTCTCTTGCCGCTCAGGTCTCGATCACCCACGCGACCCTCGGCAAGAACTGCCGCATCCACGCGGGCGCGAAGATCGGCGAGGCCGGGTTCGGCTACACGGCAGGGGAGACCGGCCCGCAAAGGGTGCCCCAGCTCGGCGCGGTTCGGATCGGCGACGAAGTGGATATCGGTGCCCTGACGACCGTGGACAGGGGCATGCTGTCGGACACGGTGATCGGTGATCTGACGAAGATCGACAATCTCTGCCAGGTGGCTCACAACTGCCGCATCGGCCGCGGTGTCCTGATCGCCAGCCAGACCGGCATCTCGGGCTCCTGCACGATCGGTGACTACGTCATGATGGGCGGGCAGGTCGGCATGGCCGATCACCTTCATATCGGTGACGGTGCGGTCATCGCCGCCAAGGCTGGCCTGATGCGCGACGTGGAGCCAGGCGGTAAGGTCGGCGGCACACCGGCCAAACCCATGCGTCAGTGGATGAAGGAAACGGCTGCCCTCGGGCGCCTAGCGAACGGGAAATAGGATGAGCGAACAAGACCAAGAATACCTCCCCGATCTCGATGTCACCGGCATCAAAAAGGTCCTGCCGCACCGCTTCCCTTTCCTGATGATCGACAAGCTCGTCCGTGTCACGACGGATAACGGTGCGGTGGGCATTAAGAACGTCACCAACAACGAGCCCTATTTCGAAGGCCACTTCCCGGAGATGCCGGTCATGCCCGGCGTGCTGATCATCGAAGCGATGGCGCAGGCCGCAGCCGCCTACACCGCCTACGGCGAAAAGCTCGACACGGACGGCAAGGTGGTACTCTTCATGGGGGTGGAGAAGGCGAAGTTCCGCAAGCCTGTCGTGCCAGGCGACGTTCTCGAGCTCCATGTCCGCACGGCGACCAAGCGCCCGCCCGTCTGGAAGTACGAAGGCATCGCCAAGGTCGACGGCAAGGTCGTCGCCGAGGCCGAGTTCAAGGCCATGCTGACGGAGCCGAAATGACCGCCGGCATCCATCCACGCGCCATCGTGGAGGAGGGCGCTGAGATCGGCGAGGGGGTCGAGATCGCACCCTTCGTCCATGTCGGCGCCCATGTAAGGCTCCACGACCGCGTCAAGCTTCATCCGCACGCGGTGGTCCTTGGCCACACCGAGGTGGGCGAGGAGACCGAGATCATGCCCTTCGCGGTCCTCGGCACGCCGCCCCAACACCTTAGCTACAAGGGCGAGCCGACCACGCTGAAGGTGGGCAGGCGCAACCAGATCAGGGAGCATGTGACGATGAACCCCGGCACGGTGCAGGGCGGCGGCGAGACCGTGGTGGGCGACGACTGCCTCTTCATGGTGGGTGCCCACATCGCCCACGACTGCATCCTCGGTGACCGGATCATCATGGCGAACAACGCCACCCTGGGCGGCCATATCCATATCGGCGACGGCGTCTTCATCTCAGGGCTCGTCGCCATCCACCAGTTCAGCCGCATCGGCAACTACGCCTTTGTCGGCGGCGGGGCCATCGTCACCGGTGACATCATCCCCTACGGCTCGGTCTTCGGGAACAGGGCGAAGCTCGAGGGGCTCAACATCGTCGGGATGAAGCGCCGGGGCATGCCGCGCAAGACCATCCACGCCATCAGAGCCGCCTACCGCATGCTGTTCGCCCCCGAGGGGACGCTGCAGGAGCGGATCGATGACTGCGTCGAGGCCTACGGTGAGGTGCCCGAGGTGATGGAGATGGTCACCTTCATGCGCGCGGCGAAGGACCGTTCGCTTTGCCTGCCGGGCCAGTAGCCGCCGCGGGTTGGCAGCGGCTGGGCATCGTCGCGGGAAGCGGCGACCTGCCTATCCGCATCGCCGATGCCGAGATCGAGGCGGGTCGAAAACCCTTTTTCTGTGCGCTGACCGAAGAGGCCCCTCCCGAGCGCTTCGAGCAGATGCGCGCCGGCGTCGGTGAGGTCGGCGGCGTCATCCGGGGGCTGAAGAAGGCCGGCTGCGATGCGGTCTGCTTTGCCGGTCACGTGCTGCGGCCTAATCTGGCGAAGCTTCGCCTCGACTGGGGCGGGATGCGCCTGCTGCCGAAGGTGGCGGCTGCCGCGCGAAGGGGGGACGGCGCCATTCTCGACGTGATGGTCGAAAGCTTCGAGCAGGCCGGGTTCAGGGTCATCGGCGCGCATGAGGCAGCAGGCTCTCTCTCCATGCCCAGCGGCGCTATCGGCCGCACCGAGCCGAGTGCGGAGGATCTCGCCGATATCGAGAAGGGGGCAGCCATCGTCAAGGCGCTCGGCCCGTTCGACGTGGCGCAAGGGGTGGTGGTGCGGCGAGGCTTCGTGCTGGCCGTGGAGGCAGCCGAGGGGACCGACCGGATGCTGGCCCGCGTGGCCGAGCTGCCCGATACGCTGAAGGGTGGAGAGCCGGGAGAGAAGAGCGTGCGGTCCGGCGTCCTGGTGAAGATGCCCAAGCCCGGACAGGAGCTTCGCGTGGATCTGCCCACCATCGGTCCCGCCACCGTCCGGCATGTCCACGCGGCGGGGCTCAAGGGTATCGCCGTCGGGGCGGGGCTTGCTCTGCTGGTGGACCGAGAGGAGACGTTGCGTCTCGCCGATGAGCTGGGCCTGTACGTCTACGGAGTCTCTTCGGTGGAGGAAGCATGACCACCATCCTCCTCACCGCTGCGGAGCCGTCGGGAGACGCCCTCGGCGCACGGATCATGGAGGCCCTTGCGGAGCGGCGTCCCGGCATCCGCTTTGTCGGCGCAGGGGGCGAGGCGATGCGGCGCGCCGGACTGCAAGGCGATCTCTCGACGGAGAAGCTGGCCGTCATGGGGCCGATCGACGCTCTGGCGGCTCTTCCGCGGGCGAAGAAGCTGGTTGGCAAACTCGGTCTGATGGCGGCTGCCGAAGTACCCGACGCTGCGGTGCTGATCGACAGTTGGGTCTTCTCTAAAATGGCGGCGGAGCGTCTGCGCAAGACCTCGCCCGAGACGAAGCTCGTCAAGTTCGCAGCGCCCCAGGTCTGGGCGTCCCGACCTGAACGGGCCGAAACGGCTGCAGGGCTCTTCGACCATCTTCTCTGCCTACTTCCCTTCGAGCCCGTGTGGTTCGAGAAGGCGGGAGGGAGCGCCGAGTTCGTCGGCAACCCGAACTTTCAGTACGCCGCAGAGCAGCCCCGCTCCGGCCCCCATTTCAGGGCGCGCTACGGCCTCAAGGACGAGCCCCTGCTTCTTCTTCTCCCCGGCAGCCGTATGGGCGAGATCAAGAAGCTCCTTCCCATCTACCGCGAGAGCTTCGAGGAGGTGTGCGAGCGGATCAAGGGACTACGTGCCGCCATCATCGCAGCGCCATCGGTCGAGGACTACGTCCGCAGCCAGGTCAGCAAGTGGGACGCGGACATCATCATCGTACCGCCCACGGACCGCTTCAACGCCTTCGATGCAGGGGACGTGGCGCTCGCTGCGTCCGGCACGGTCACGACAGAGCTGGCGCTGACCGGCACGCCGATGGTCGTGACCTACAAGGTCGGCCCCCTGGTGGCGGCCTGGGCGCGAAGGGTCATCACCAGCCCCTACGTCACCATCCTCAACGTTGCCGCAGGCGAAGCCGTGGTGCCCGAGCGCTTGCAGGAAGAGGCCACACCTATCCAGCTCAGCGCGGATATCGTCCGCCTGCTGCAGGACGACGAGGCGAAGCGGCTCCAGGTCTCTGCGTTTCGCAGGCTGCTGCCGCAGCTCCTCGGCTCGAAGGACGCGGCATCGGCTGCGGCTGAAGCCGTGCTGCGCCTAGTCGATGGAGATGACCGCCGCGATCTCCACCGCCGCGCCCCTGGGTAGGGAGGGTACGCCGACGGCGGTGCGGCAGTGGCTGCCGCGGCTGCAGAACACATGGGCGAAGAGTTCGGAGGCCCCGTTGATGACCTCGGGGTGCTGGGTGAAGTCCGGGCCGCAGGAAACGAAGCCTTCGAGCTTCACCACGTCGCGCAGGCGTCCGAAGTCGCGGGTCAGGGCGGCACCGATCTGGGCGATGATGTTCACGGCGCAGAGCTCCGCCGCCTTCGCGCCTTCCTCGACCGAAAGATCCGTACCCACATGACCAGTCATGATCTCGCCGTTCTGCATGGGAAGCTGGCCTGAGATGAAGAGCAGGTTCCTGGATTTGACGAACGGCACATAGCTGGCCAGCGGCGCTGCAGGCTCGGGGAGGGTGTAGCCCTTCTCGGCCAGTTTCTCTTCGACGGTGGTCACTTCTTGGCAGTCCTCCTGTCGCGCATCGTGCCGATCACCTGCGAGCCGAAGCGCTGGCGGAGCCGACCGAGTGCGTCTTCCTTGGCCTCTAGTTTCTCGCGTTCCTCGGGATAGGCAAGGTCCTGTTTCATGGCCGCCGTGGTGACGAGCTCGCTGATGCCGATGCCGATGAGGCGGTAGGTGAGGGAGGGGTTCTTTCTCAGCTCCTCATGGAGCAGCGCCTGCCCCTCCGCGAACAGCACTTCGGCGAGGTTCGTCGCAACGCCCAAAGTCTTGCGCCTGGTCAGGCTCTTAAACCGCGCGGTCTTGAGCTTCACCGTGACCACCGTCCCGGCATAGCCCTTCTCTTTGGCGCGCAGGGCCGTTTTCTGGGCCATGGCGTAGAGCTTGTCCTCGAGGACCGCCGGGTCGCCCGTGTCCTTTGAGAAAGTGGTCTCGCCGGAGATCGACTTCGTCTCACGCACCGTCGTCACCGGCCGGTTGTCCCGGCCGCGGCAGCGGTAGTGGAGCTTCAGCCCCATCTCGCCGTAGCGCTCGACCAGGTCGCGTGCTTCCCGCCGCTGCAGGTCACCGATCGTCGCGATGCCGTCGCGCTCCAGTTTCGCCGCGAAGGAGCGCCCGACCCCCTGCATCTGTAAGACGGGCAGGGGGGCGAGGAAGCGCAGGGTCTCTTCCTCGCCGATCACCGCGAAGCCGCGCGGCTTGTCGAGGTCGGAGGCCATCTTGGCGAGGGACTTGTTGTGGCTGAGGCCGACGGAGACCGTGACACCCACCTCCGCTTCGATCCGCCGCTGCAGGGCGACCAGGGAGGCGGCGGGTACCTTGCCGTGAAGCCGGGCGGTGCCGGTGAGGTCGAGATAGGCCTCGTCGACGGAGACCATCTGCACCAGCGGCGTCAGATCCTCCATGGCCGTCCGGACCTTCATCGAAGCCTCCTTATAGGCCTCGAATCGCGGCCTCACGAAGACGGCGTTGGGACAGAGCCTCTTGGCCTGGAACGCAGGCATGGCGGAGCGCACGCCGTAGGTCCTGGCGATGTAGCAGGCGGCGGCGACGACGCCCCGCTCCCCGCCGCCAACGACGACGGGCTGGTGAGCCAGCTCGGGATTGTCCCGCTTCTCCACGCTAGCGAAGAAGGCGTCGCAGTCCACATGGGCGATGGAGAGGGCGGCGAGCTCAGGATGCTCCAGCACCCGGTGGCCCTGGCAGTGCTCGTCCTCTCCGGCAGGCACCACGGCGCCGCATCCAATGCAGATAGCTGCGGGAGCTGTCATCAACGATCGTTTAAGCTCGACCATTCAAGTGCAACTTTCTAGGCCAGGGATGCAAAGCCCGCGTCATGGGCTTCTGCAGAAGGATATACGGATGCAAGAGCAGCAGAAAACCATCCTGGTGGTCGAGGACAACGAGCTGAACATGAAGCTCTTTCACGACCTGCTAGAGGTACAGGGCTACCGCATCGTGCAGACGGGGCGGGGGACCGAGGCCTATCAACTGGTCAAGGACGAGCGGCCCGACCTCATCATCATGGACATCCAGCTCCCTGAGAAGTCCGGCCTGGAGGTCACCAAGGAGCTCAAGGCCGATCCGGAGATCCGCGATATCCCCGTCATCGCCGTGACCGCCTTCGCCATGCGCGACGACGAGGAGCGTATCAGGGCTGCGGGTTGCGACGATTATCTGGCGAAACCGATCAGCGTCACCGAGTTTCTTGAGAAAGTAAAAAGGGTTTTGTCCTAGCCATAAGCCCCGCGGGATCCGCCCGCGCCTGGGGACGCTATGACAGCTCGTGTGCTCGTCGTCGACGATCTCGAACCGAATGTGAAGCTCCTCGAAGCAAGGCTTCGGGCTGAGTATTTCGAGGTGCTGACGGCGCTGTCCGGTCAGGAAGCGATCGACATCGCCGTCGAGCAGCAGCCCGATATCATCCTCCTCGACGTGATGATGCCCGGCCTCGACGGGTTCCAAACCTGCGAGATGCTCAAGGCCCACGACGACACCTGGCACATCCCCGTGGTGATGGTGACCGCTCTCGACCAGCAGGCCGACCGTGTGGCAGGCCTCCAGGCCGGGGCCGACGACTTTCTGACCAAACCCGTCCAGGACATCGCGCTCTTCGCCCGTGTAAAATCCCTGACGCGCTTCAAGCAAATGACGGACGAGCTGCGCCACCGCCATGCAGCCGGGGCGGCCATGGGTGTGCTGAGCAAGGCGGACCTCGCCGGGGGTGACGAAGAGCAGGCGACGATCCTCGCCGTGACCGACCGGGGCCGCGTCGCCGCCCTCGATCAGGGGTCGGAGCACCTGCCCAAGCACATGAACGTGGTCTATGAGGAGGACGCCCGCATGGCGCTCGAAGCCATCCGCCGAGGCGAGCCGGACCTCGTCTTCATCGACCTCGGCATGGAGAGCTACGATCCCTTACGGCTCTGCTCGGCCATCCGCGCCTTCGACAACTCGCGCCTCGCGCCGCTGCTCGCCATCGCCGAGCAGGAGCAGACCAGGCAGCTCATCCGCGCCCTGGACCTCGGCGTCTCCGACTACATCATGGCGCCGGTCGATGCTCAGGAGCTCGCCGCCCGCGTCCGCACCCAGGTGCGGCGTATGCGGTCCATCGAGAAGCTGCGCGCTAGCTTCGACCAGACCATGGAGCTGGCGATCATCGACCAGCTCACCGGCCTCTACAACCGGCGCTTCCTTGCCAACCAGGGCAGCCGCCTGATCGAGGAGGCCAAGGCATCGGGGGACGACCTCCACTGCCTGATGATCGACATCGACCACTTCAAGCTCGTCAACGACACCTACGGCCACGAGGCAGGTGATGATGTCCTCAAGGAGGTCTCCTCCCGCCTCACCCACTCCGTACGGGGATCGGACCTCGCCTGCCGGACGGGCGGCGAGGAGTTCGCCGTGCTCATGCCGCGCACGCCGAGAGCCTCTGCTAAGGAGATCGCCGATCGTGTGCTGAGCGCCGTCTCGGCGGAGGGGGTGCACCTCGCCGACGGCCAGCGCCTCGATGTGACCGTGTCCATCGGCATGGCGAGCCTGTCCGAAGGCGACAGCCTGGCCAGCATCCTGAAGAAGGCGGACGAGGCGCTCTACCGCTCTAAGGAGAACGGGCGGAACCAGATCACCGAGGTTGCCGCCTGAAGGTAGGTTTGGCTTGGCTGTCTTATTTCGGGGAAGGCGGAGCCTGAGCCCGGAACCCAGACTCGGTCCGGGTGGGTTTGCCGGGCGGCTCTTCTGTTCCTAAGGTCCCAGTTCTGGGTTCCGGGCTACGCTTCGCGTCCCCGGAATGACGGCCCGTAGGGTGGACGCCGGAGGCGGCCACCATTCCTATGCAGTAAGCGTAGTTCCTCCCGCCGTCATCCCGGACAGCGAAGCT
>NZ_JANIBC010000005.1 GCF_024505085.1 Parvularcula maris | reverse complement strand
AACGCCCGCCCCCGAACGCGGCCGGCTTTGCCGTCCGCCCTACGCGCCGTGCCTCTCATCAACCCTTCTCACGGGACCGTAGGTGGCCGGTCTGCCCTACCTGCCCTAATCTCGGACCTCAACGTAGCCCGAAGGTCTCCATGCGCGTCATCCTCCCCCTCGGCCTTGCGGCCATGCTTCTCGCCTCCTGCACCTTGTTCGAGCCGGAGCCCTGCACGCGGGACTACTTCGTCTACCAGTCCGAGCGGCTGCAGCGGGACTTTGCGCGGCGGAACCGGGGTGAGGTGCGGCGGCTCCGGACCCTGCGCCAGGACATAGGTGGCAACATGGACGTCTTCACGGCCCTCGCCGTGGTCTCGGCCAAGCGGGACCTGCAGAACCTCGTCGGCGATCTCAGGCAGCGTGTGGTCCCAGACGCCCGCTCCATCGCCGACCAGTGCGGTATCGACGGGGCCTTCGACCTGATGGTGGACGGCTTCCTCCTCAAGCAGGGGATCGACCCGCAGCTCGTGCGCACCTTGCAGCTTCTCGACCTCTTCGAGGACCCGGTGCTTGAGAGCACGCTGGAGCCTGGGACCACCACGCTCAACCCGTAAGGCGAGCGGTCCGGCGAACCCTCTCCCCTCCCCCGCGTTAGGCGCAGAGGAGGACCGGTCATGACGGATAAGGACGAAACCGCTCGCGGGCGCCAGGCGGAGAAGCCCTGGCAGATCCCGCCCAAGGGCTGGCTCGACATCCTCAAGCGGACCCAGCGGGAGATCGGCCGCGACCATGTGAGCCTCGTGGCGGCGGGCGCGGCGTTCTACTCGCTCCTCGCCCTCTTCCCGGCGGTCGCTGCCGTGGTGGCCATCTGGGGCCTCCTGGCCGAGCCCGCGCAGATGGTGGAGCAGATCGACGGGCTGACCGCCCCCCTGCCCGGCGACATCAGGGAGATCGTCAACGAGCAGGCGGTCGACGCAGCGGATGGCGGCGGCGGGACGGTCCTCGCTGCTCTCTTCGGCATCCTCCTCGGCATCTGGTCCGCCTCCAAGGGGATGAACGCCGTGATGGAGGGCCTCAACATCGTCTACGACGAGAAGGAGAGCCGCGGCTTCCTCAAGAAGAACCTGGTCCGCTACGTGCTGACCTTGGGTGCGGTCGTCGGCGTGGTGCTGGCGGCGGGGCTGATCGTGGTGCTGCCTGCCGTGCTCGAGAATGTCGGCCTCGGCAGCGGTACGGAGCTTCTCATCGGTGTTGCCAAATGGGCGCTGCTTCTCGGCGCGGCGCTGATCGGTTTCGGCGTGGTCTACCGCTACGCCCCGGCAAGGCGCGATGCCCGTTGGGCCTGGATCACACCTGGGGCAGTGCTCGCCGTGATCCTCTGGCTGATCGGCTCAGCGGCCTTCTCCTTCTACGTCTCGAACTTCGCCAGCTACAACGAGACCTACGGCACGATCGGCGGTGTGGTCGTCACGCTGATGTGGCTGTTCCTGACGGCCTTCGTCATCCTCCTCGGCGGGGAGGTGAACGCCGAGATCGAGAAGCAGACCAGGGTCGACACCACCGTGAACGGACGGCAGGAGATGGGGAACCGCGGCGCCTATGCCGCGGACCATCTCGGCAAGGCGCCCGCCTAGGAGACGCTAGTTATCCTCTGCCTCGACCGTCCTGGTAGGAATGGTCATCTGGCAGAGGTCCACATGGCCGGGGCGGTAGATGAAGAAGGCCGAGGGGCGGGCCTTTCTCGCCTCGATCAGCTCGGCGAAGGTGTCGCTCTCCGTGTTCATCACTTCATAGGCCGGGCGCTCCTCCTCCGGAAGGTCGGCGGCCAGGCGGAAGCTGTCGATCATCAGTCTTTCGGAGAAGTCGTCCGTCTCCGGGTCCTGGTCGATGACCCCGCGAGGGGCCGCCTGGACCACGTCCATACCGCTCAGTACCCGGCCGAACACGGTCAGGTTGCGGTCGAGATAGCGCTGGGGCTGTAGCGTGATGTAGAACTCCGTAGACGCCGTGTCGGGACCGTTGTTGCGGCCAAAGGCGAAGGCGCCGGTGCAGTGGGCGAGCCAGCTCGTCCCCGTGGAGGCGTCCCTTCCCGCGGGCATGCCGCCGACGAAACCGACCTCCGCCGCGTAGCCGTCCCGGACGCCCAGGGTCGTAAACACCGTCCCCTCGGGCAGCTTCTCCTCGAACTCCGCCTCGAGGCTCGTTCGCGCCTTCCCCTTGGGGTGATCGTCGGTGTGATCGCCCCCTTGCGCGACGAAACCTTCGATCACGCGGTAGAAGCTGAGGCCCTCATAATAGCCCGCGCGGGAGAGAAGCTTGATCTGCTCCACATGGTCCTGGCCGAGGACGGAGGAGAGCTCGACGGCGATCCGCCCCTCGGGCGTGTCTATCAGAAGGAGCTGCTCGTCGGGGACCCGGCGCCAGGCCTCGTCCGGCGCGGCCGCCATGATCTCCGCGATCTCTCGCGGCCCTTCGGCTACCGCGTCTTCCTGAATGATGAGTTCGATCATATCTGCCTCCCGAACACTGCCTCTGGCCTAGCACGAAGGCTTTTGCACGCCCGTCCTGCAGCGATCACGTTCGCAGGCGTGCGGGTTGACCGTGCCCGTCCCGAACGTGCCAACTTCCCCCGTCACGCCAAAAGGAGGAACGAGCATGGCAGTAGCACGCGTCACGGAGATCATCGCGGCCTCGAAGCAGAGCTTCGATCACGCCACCCAGAAGGGCATCAAACGCGCCAACAAGACCTTGAAGAACGTCGAGGGCGCCTGGGTCCAGGACATGAAAGTCACGGTCAAGGACGGCGAGGTCCACGAGTACCGCGTGACCTTGAAGGTGACCTTCATCCTCGACGACTGAGGCTGAAATGGCGCCCAAGACGGTGGAGAACGACGCCGATGTGGGCGCCTATCTTGCCGGTGTCGAACCCGAAGTGAAGCGCGAGGACACCCTTGCCCTTCGCGCCCTCTTCGAGCGGGTGACCGGCGAGCCTGCCAAGATGTGGGGCGACAGCATCGTCGGCTTCGGCAGCTACCGCTACACGAACACAACCGGCAAGGAAGCCCGCTGGATGCTGACGGGTTTCGCGCCGAGGAAGACGCAGCTCTCGGTCTATATCATGGACGGGTTTGCCGAGTACGGAGCACTGCTGGAGCGGCTAGGCAAGCACAAGACGGCGAAGAGCTGCCTCTACATCAAGGGGCTGAGTGATGTAGATATGGAGGTGCTGGAAGGGCTGGTCGGGGAGAGCGTACGGACGATGCGGGAGCGATACAGCTCCTAACCACCAGTATCTATTACTCTAATCCATTCATCGGCCTGGAATGTAAGCTCATCATCCATGTCGACACCCTTCCGTCTCGCTGTAATGAGAAAGTGTTGGTAGTTCTTCCTCTCGGCAATCTGCCCGATGCGGCCGCGATTGGTAATTACGGTGATACCGGATGATTGGGTGTTGGATATCTTCACCACTTCCGCCCATTTCACCTGATGTTTCCCACGGCGGTCACGAAAGCTGATGTAACGATCGCAGTAAGCAGCGGACCATTTCGTATTCACGAAGAAAAATTGTATTCCGTACCCAAAAAGAAACGTGCTTCCTGTGAACACCGAGCGCTCAAATGCTGACTGATAAACGCTTGTATCGGACAAGGTCATCAAGCCAGAGAAGAAAGCGAATACTACGCCTAGAATGAGGGGACTCTTCCGATCCCAAGCGGCACCAAACGGAATGGTCCCATCAGCTTGTTGCAACGGACTTGTTACGGGTGACGGCTCAAAATCGCCGAACAACCCCAGCAGGAGCGGTGCGACGAAGAAGCTAAGGACGCAGAACGCAAGTAAGCCGATAAGGTACGCAGCCACGACAGGGTTTTTCCTACCCCCGCCCCCTGTAAGGCGCCACGCCCGGATCGGGCACATAGAGCCCCTCCGGCGGGGCGCCGGTCTGCCAGAAGACGTCGATGGGGATGCCGCCCCTTGGGTACCAGTAGCCGCAGATACGCAGCCATTTCGGGCTGACGGCGGCGATCACCCTCTTGGCGACGTCGATCGTGCAGTCCTCGTGGAAGGCGCCGTGGTTTCTGTAGCTGCCCAGCAGCAGCTTGAAAGACTTGCTCTCCACGAGGTGCTGGTCCGGCGCGTAGTCGAGAACGAGGTGAGCGAAGTCGGGCTGGCCGGTCACTGGGCAGATCGAGGTGAACTCCGGCGCGACGTAGCGGGCGAGGTAGAGGGTGCCGGGATGCGGGTTCGGCACGGGGTCTAGCTTCGCCTCGTCCGGGTGGGCCGGGAGCTTACTCTCCTGGCCGAGCTCGGTGCGGCCCTGGTAGATGTTGTCGGTCATGGGGGCGGTGTAGCGCACCTGGGGGTTTTAGACGAGGCGTTCGAGCTTGCCCTTGCGCTTGACGATGTTCTTGTAGTCCCATTGTACGCCGGGCGCCTCGGCGAGCCAGCGGCGCAGCTCCTCACGATCGACTTCGGAGACATCCGTGTAGCGCTTCTCCGCCGCCTTGAACTTGCCTTCAGGCGCGAGCCCCTGGCCCTCGAAAGACTGGCCGCTCCAGAAGAGCAGCCGAACGCAGTGCTTGAGCTTACTGTAGCCGACGATCGGGTTGCCCTTGAGGAACCAAACCGGATGGGCATGCCAGATTTTGCTTTCCGCCTGAGGCAGAGCCGCGTCGATCTCCTCCCGCAAAGCCGCGCAGATGGCGCGGTCGTCGGGAAGTTGGGCTTGGTGGAAAGCGTTGATGGTGTCGGCAGCCATGAGCCCTCCCTACATCAGCTTACGCATCAGTTTCTTCGCTGTCTCCGAATACGGAGGGTAGCGCAGCTTGGCGTCGCCCCAGAAGGGGCGCTTCATCACGGCCTTCAGATGGCTGAAATCGTCGAAGCTGTGGCGTCCGTGAAAGGCGCCCATACCCGAGGGACCGACGCCGCCGAAGGGAAGGTGGTGGTTGGTCTGGAAGATAACCGCATCGTTGACCATCATCGTACCCGCGGAGGTCTCGCGCTCGAAACGCCCGGCGATCTCATCCGAGGCGGTGAAGACATAGAGCGCCAGGGGCTTGTCACGCTCCTTGATGAAGGCAATCGCTTCGTCTACGGACGAGACTTTCAGGCAGGGCAGGATGGGGCCGAAGATCTCCTCCTGCATCACCGGGTCGTCCGGCTTCACGTCTTTCAGGATCGTGGGTGCGAGGTAGCGGTCGGCCTTGTCCACCTCGCCGCCGACCACGATCTCGCCTGCGCCGAGCAGCTTCTCGAGCCGCTCGAGATGCCGCTCATTGACGATGCGTGCGTAGTCCTCGGAGGCTTGGGGGTTCTCACCGTAGAACTGCTTGGCCACCTCGCGCAGCGTACTGATGAAGTCGTCGTAGATCTCCTCCTCGATCAGGCAGTGGTCCGGGCGCACACAGAGCTGCCCTGCATTCATGAAAGCCGCCCAGACGATGCGCCTCGCCGCCACGTCGAGATTGGCGTCCTTGCAGACGATGGCCGGGCTCTTGCCGCCGAGCTCCAGGGTGACGGGCGTCAAGTGCTTTGAGGCCGCCTCCATCACGATGCGCCCGACCCTGCCCCCGCCGGTGTAGAAGATCTTGTCGAAGCGCTCGCGCAGGAGGGCCAAGGTCTCCTCCGCCCCGCCCTCGACCACGAAGAAGCAGTCTGGGTCCAGCACCTCCTCGGCGATTTTGCGCAGGAGGGCGGAGGCGTGGGGCACGGCCTCGGACGGTTTGAGCACGGCGCAGTTGCCTGCGGCGATGGCGCCGATGAGGGGGCCGAAAACCTCCTGGAGCGGATAGTTCCAAGCGCCGATGATCAGCGCGACCCCCAAAGGCTCCGGCGCGATATAGGATTTGGCCGGAAGCGTCGCCATCGGCGTGCCCACTTTACGCGGCTTCGCCCATGTCTCGAGGTTCTTCGCGGCGAGCTTCGCCTCCTTGGTCAGATAGTCCACCTCGGCCACTGCCGCCTCCAGGGCTGGCTTGCCGAGATCGGCCTTGAGGGCCGCGACGATCTCGTCCTCGTAGCGGGCCACCGCCGCGCCGAGCGCCTCGATCTGCCGGCGGCGCCAGGCGAAGTCCAGCGTCCTGCCTGAGGCGAAGGCCTCTCGAAGGCGTTTCACGTCCTCACCGTAGCTGATGCTGCCGGCAATCCCTTGCGAGCCGTCCATGGCGTCTCTCCCGGTTCGTTTGGGAAGCTCTTACGCCATGACCTAGGTGTTGGCTAACTGCCCGGTCAGTCGGCTAGGAAGGCGAGCGCCGGGATGTCCGCCAAAGGCACCTGCCACACCTGAAGGATGGGCTCTTCGCCCTCCTCCACCGGACGGCTGGAGGTGAAGACCAGGCTCTTGCCGTCGGGGGTGATCCGGCCTGCAAACTCAGCATACGCTGTGTTGACGGCAGGGCCTAAGGACTGCGGCTCCGTCCATTTCCCGTTCTTCCTACGGAAGACAAAGAGATCACCGCGCCTTGCGCCTAGCCGTCCGTCGATGGAGAGCAGCATGGTGTTGCCGTCGGCGGACACCCACGGGTTGTCCTCCCTCGCCGATGTGTTGATCGGTGCGGGGAGGGGTTCGGCTTCGAGGAAACCTCCCTGCCCGTCGCTTCTCGCGACGAAGACGTCCCGCTCGCCGGACCCCTCGTCTAGGCGTTCGGTGAAGAAGTAGAGGTCGCCCTCTTCGGTCAGGCTGGCCGAGCTCTCGTTGTGGACGTAGCGAAGCCTGGCGATCTTGCCGCCGCGCACGCGGTTGATGTCGGCCTGGTCGAGGGGTTCCGGCTCCTCTGTCCCGTCCAGTCGCCAGCGGTAGAGGTCGAAATCGTCGACGACGCCCCGCCCCTCGTGACGCGGGCGCTGGCGCCTCCACGAGAAAAGAAGGCTGCCGCCGTCTGGGGTGTAAAGGGGCCAGTCCACCCGGTCGCCTGCGGTGACGGCGACGAGCTCCGGCCTCGACCATCCAGACCCCCTACGCTGGGTACGGAAGAGCTGCTGGGGACAGCGGACCACCGTGCGGCAGTCGCTCTGGGTAAAGAACATCTCGCTTCCGTCCGGCGAGAAGCCCGGCGAGAGGGTGGCACGCCCGTTCTGACCAAGGTCGTCGGGATAGAACCGTTCGGCCTGCCCATGCGCGAGGGCGGGAAGGAAAGCGGCAGCGGCGAGAAGCGGTTTGAGCATGAGCGCAACCCTACCGTCCAGAACCAGGCGGTTGGCGGCGTTTTCCGCTGCGCTTTCGGCGTAGTGAGGCGTTTGGAGTGGTCTGCGCGGCGGATCGCGCCATTTTTTCGGGATGGACGATTTCGACCGCAGGCTCCTGAACGAGCTGCAACGCGACAACAGGCAGAGCTACGACCGTCTGGCCGAGGCGGTGAACCTCTCGCCGACCGCCGTGCGCAGGCGGGTGACGGCCATGCGCAAGAGGGGGGTAATCGCCAAGGATGTCAGCATTCTCGCTCCCGCCGCCTCGGGGGTGACGGTGATCGTCTCGGTGCGGTTCGAGAAGGAGAGCCACGCCACCTACCGCGCCTTCAAGGACAAGATGCTGGCCCTACCCGAGGTGACCCAGTGCTACGCCGTGTCGGGCGAGGTGGACTTCATCCTGATCGCGCAGATGCCGGACCTGGCCGCCTGGGACCGGTGGATCGACGAGCACCTTCTCAGCGATGACAGCCTGGCACGCTCGACGACCAACATCGTCACCAGCGAGGTGAAGTTCGAGACGGCGGTGCCGGTCTAGGGTCCGGACCCTAGCTCTCGTCCTTGCCGAACAGGAGCTCGGACTGCATGTCGACGATGGCGGCGAAGATCTGCGGCGGGAGGGTCTGCCCGGTGGAGGTCGATGCCGCGTGCGGCGCATAGGGTATCTCGGTGACCGGAGGGGCGGCGTGCCTGGTGGGCACCGGTCCCCTGGGGGCGAGGGGCACCTGAACGTCGGCGGGCGTGCGAGGCTCTTCCACGCCGATATGGAGCGCTAGCTTGCCCTTGAACTCGGCCACGCTGAGGGGCCGGGCGCCATCGAAAAAGAGGCTTTTGTTCGCCCCTGCCGCCTTGGGGTCGATGGCGGCGGCCTCCGCCCCCTCGCCCGCCTGCAGCATACGGATGGCTCCCCGCTCGCCGAGGAAGTGCGCCATATAGACCTCGGACGGGTTCGCCTCACGGCCCAGCGCCTGCGACACGCGGGCCTTGGCCGCCGAGAGGGTCTTGCCTGCGACCTTGGCGGCGATGTCGGGCTTGAAGCGGAGGTTCAGGATCTCCTCACGGCGGGCCGGGTCGGCGACGACCAGCTTGCGGCCCTCGCGCGTAATGTCTTTCGCATAATCACCAAGACCGAGCGCCTCGCCGTGCTCTTTCACCGCGCCGAGCCAGGTCTGGTCGATGAACTGGAAAAGGCCGGAGGCGGAAGATGTCTTGGCCTTGGCATCCGCCTGCAGCGAGCTCTCGCGCTTGGCGACGCCGAGGAGGAGGTCGAAGTCGAGGCCGGACTGGCTCGCCGCGCTTCTGATCGCCTGCTTGATTTGGCCTGCTGCGCCCTCAGTGGACTTCAGGGCGGACAGGGGCTCGATGCTCGTCACTTGGCCTCGCCTAGCGTCTTGCCCTGAAGCTGAAGGACCTCTTCGAGGGCGCGGGTTTCCTCACGCCGCCGGTCTAGCGCCTTCTGTTTACGCTGGCATTGCGCCTCATAGGCCTCGAAGCGCTTCTGGTCCGCGAAGCAGTCCTCGAGCTGGCGCCTCGCCAGCACCTCGGCCTGGGCGATGCGCTCGGCCTCCTGACGGAGTCTGTCGGCGGCCATGAGGGAGGCGCGGGCGTAACCGGCGGCGGCGCGGGCGGCGGCGGGGTCCTGAAGGCCGTCCTCGTAGCCCGTCTCGATGCCGCGGAGGGTGTCGACCTGGCGCTTGAGCGCATCGGCGCGCCGCTGCTCAAGCTCGCCGCAGATGCGGGCGGCCTCGTCGGCGCGGGTCTTGAAGGCGCGGTGGATCTTGTCGGGGTTACGCATGGTGCCCCTCTCCCCAAATCGAAAGATTTGGACCTCTCCCTAGGGAGAGGTTTCTTNATGCGGGCGGCCTCGTCGGCGCGGGTCTTGAAGGCGCGGTGGATCTTGTCGGGGTTACGCATGGTGCCCCTCTCCCCAAATCGAAAGATTTGGACCTCTCCCTAGGGAGAGGTTTCTTGTCTCTCCCTGGGGAGAGACCGGCATCTTCGATGCCGAGAGAGGGGTCACTAATACACCATCTGGCTTTCGCCGCCGCGCTCGATGACGATGACGCCTGCCTCGGCGAGCTCCTTGGCCTTGCGCACCATGGTCGCCTTGGCCGCTTCCACGTCGCGCATGAGGACCGGGCCGAGCGTGTCCATGTTGTCGAGCAGGATCGTCCGTGCACGCTCGGAGAGGTTGCCGACGATCTTGTTGCGCACCTCGAGGTCGCAGCCCTTGAGGGCGTAGGTGAGCGTGTCGCTCTCGCAGGAGCGGATGACCGTGCGCAGGGAGTGGGGGTCGAGCTCCATGAGGTCGTCGAAGGTGAACATGAGCTGCTTGATCTGGAAGACCTCTTCCTCGTGCTGCTCCTTGAGGTATTCGAGGAGCTGGTCGGAGCGTTCGGTCTCGGTACGGTTGAAGATCTCAGCCATGTGGTTGAGGTTGTTGGTCTCCTGGCTGGACTGGTAGTTCAGCATCAGGTCCCGCTGGAGCATCTCCTCGATATCGGCGAGGACCTCCTTCGGCACCGAGTTCATAGAGATCATGCGCTTCATGACGTCGGGCACGGTCTTTTCGGGCAGGTTGGCGAGCACATGGGCGGCCTGGTCGGCATCGACCTTGGAAAGGACCACGGCGATCGTCTGGGGATGCTCGCCGTTGAGGTATTTGGCGAGCATGTTGTTGTCGACCATCGCGATCTTCTCCCAGGTGGATGCACCACCGGGGCCGCGAATGTAGTTCATGATGTCGACGACACGGTCCGCCGGGAGGAAAGACCGAAGCATGCGCTCGGTACTGTCCGCCGAGCCGATGACCGAGCCGCCCTGGCTGAACTGGGAGGTGAAGCGGCGGATCAGCTCTTCGAGCACCTCGCCGGTGATCGAGCCCAGGGTCGCCATGGACCGCGTGATGATCCTGACCTCGCTGTCATCCATTCGCTCGAGGAGGGGGCCCGCCTGCTCCTCGCCGAGGGTCAGCAGCATGACCGCGACCTTCTCAGGACCCGATAGGGCGTCGACGTCGTTTCTGATCTTGACGGTGGGCATAGGGCTTCCCTCGGGTCGTCAGGCTAGAAGAAGGACATGACGAGGCTCTCCGAAAGGAGCCTCCATCCGTCGATGAGAACGAAGAAGATGATCTTCATGGAGAGCGATACGGTCTGGGGCGGCAGCATCATCATGCCCATGGACATGAGGATGGCGGCGACCGCGAGGTCGATGACCAGGAACGGCATCATCAGGAGGAAGCCGATCTCGAAGGCGCGGGTCAGCTCGGAGATCATGAAGGCGGGGACGAGCTGGCTCAGCGGCGGCAGGTCGGGATCGGCGGCCCTGCCCGGATAGAGCATCTCCTCGATCTCCTGATCCGTCATCATCCCGGCGGGAAGCGTGTCTTCGGGCAGCTCGTCCATCTGGCGGGCGGCGAGGTTCTCGAAGAAGAGAAGGTCGTCGGGCTCGGTCTGCGCCGCCATGAAGCGTTGGAGGGGAAGGGTCGCCTGGCGCAGCCCCGTGCCGGTGTCGACCTGGTCCTCCATCATCGGCACCACGCCGTTGTTCCACGACTCCTCGAAGGTCGGCGCCATGATGAAGCCGGTGAGGAAGAGCGCCAGCGCGATCAGCACCATGTTGGGCGGCGCCTGCTGCAATCCGATGGCCGAGCGCAGGAGGGAGAACACCACGACGATCCGGATGAAGGAGGTGGTCATCACCAGGATGCCCGGCGCCAGGCTCAAGACGGTGACGGCCAGGAAGAGCTGAATCAGCCTTCCCGAATAGGATGCCCCTTCGTCGCCAAGGTCCAGGGTGACCGCTTGCGCGGAAGCCTCGGGCGCGATCATCAGCGCCAGAAGGACCAGGGTGACCAGGCCTGCGTTTATCGCGAGGCGCTTCATAACGGTCAGTCTACGTTAGGCCGATCAGTGCAGGTTCGGCGAGTTGGTAATGATTTCCGTCAGCGTCACGCCGAGACGGTCATCGTCGACGATGACGATCTCGCCGCGCGCGACGGGTCGGTGGTTGATGTGGATCTCGACCTGCTCGCCCACGCGGCGGTCGATCTCGACCACGGCGCCGCGGCCGAGCTTGAGGATGTTGCCGATGGGCAGCTTGGCGCGGCCGAGCACGACCTGCACCTCCACGGGCACCTGTCCGAGGGCGGACATGTTGGTGTAGGCGCCGAAGCCGCCGCTCTTCTGGGCGGGGCCGGCGCCGCCTGCGTCGCCCGCGCCGCCGATCATGGCGTCGAGGGTCGCGGCGATCTCCGCCTCGCTGGCAGCGCCCTGCTCTTCGCCGGGCTGGCCTGGTTCGGTGCCGGGGGCGCCGTCATCGGTGGGCAGACCGAACGCCTCGGGATTGTCCTCGGGGGTGTCGCTCATCTTACTCTCCAACAGCAGGCGGGTTCGTCTCGCCGCTCGTCAAACTTGCCAGGGTCTGCGTGAACACTTCGTCGATCTCACCGGTAAAAGCGTAGGGGTCGAAGGTTACCTTTCCGGTTAACCATGCAACCTCCAGTGGAGGCTGATCCTCCCCTGCGACCGGCTCGAAAGTGATGCGGTGGGCCGCTGCCTCTTCGTCCGTGGGCATGCGGAGGACGGCGCGAAGAGCGGGCAGGAAAGCCTCCGCCGCGCGAATGGTTACCCGCTGCTTACCGCGCACCGCGCTCAGCGCGCGCATGGTCACGTCTTCGGCGAGGCGCTGGGCCTCCTCCTCGCTGAGCTTGCGGGCGAGCTGGTGGACGAGCGCCAGCATGAGCCGCGAAGTGCGGGTCTGGAGGCGCTCGAAGAGCTCCTCCTCCTTCGCGCGGATCTCGGCGAGGTGGCCGGTCAGCTCCTCCACGGCGCCGTCGAGGCGGGCGGCGATGGAGGCACGCTCCTCGGTCTCGCCTTCGAGGCGTCCGGCGGCGCGGCCTTCCTCATAGGCGGTGCGGCGGGCGTTCTCGATCAGCTCGGCCACCTCCTCGGGGGTGAGCCGGTCGTCCGGCTCCGGCAGCTCGGGCTCAAGACCGGGAAACTCCTCCGGCTCCGAGAAGTCCCTCAGATTGGCAAACGCGGCGAGGCTCATGCCGCGTTGCTTTCCTGCTCGTAGATCCAGGTGCGGAGGATCGCGACCACTTCTTCCGGGTACTGCTCGGCGATGCTGCCGAGCTTCTTGATGGAGGAGGCTCGGACCTTGCCGTCCACGTCGCGCAGCTCGAGCATCATGTCGAGGTTGTCGGCCACGGACTGCTTGGGTGCGGCGAGCGCCGGGTGGCTGGTCGGGTTGCCGTCCGCACCGATCATGCCGGGCAGGCCGCCGCCCTCTTCCCCGCCGCCTAGGCCGAGATCGTCGAGGCTGAGCTCGCCCATGGCCACCGGCTCGAGGTCGGTGCCGGCCCCTGCGCCGCTCGGCAGCAGCCTCGAGAGGACCGGGCGGACGATGCCGAAGATGATGGCGATACCGATCAGGAGCAGCGCGACGGCCTTCGTGATCGAGTCGAAGTTGCGGTAGACCACCTCGGTGATGTTGCTCGGCGCGAAGCGCGGCATGGTGTCGTCGAGGTCGACGAAGGGCAGGTTCTCGACGGTGATCTCGTCCCCGCGTGAGGCATCGAAACCCACGGCCGAGCGCACGAGAGCGGCGAGCTTCGCCAGCTCCTCTTCCGTGCGCGGCTCATAGGTGACCTCGCCGTCCGCGCCGGTGATTCGCTTGTTGTCCACGATGACGGAGATGGAGAGCCGCTCGACATCGCCAGGCTCGATCACCTGCTCGGAGCGGACCGAGCTGATCTCGTAGTTCACGACGCTTTCGGAGCGTTCGAGGTTGGAGCTGTTGCCCTGCGCGCCGCCGACATTGCCGACTTCCGATTCGGGTAGGTTCTGCTCGACGGTGACCGGCTGGTCGCCATCGGCGCGGGTCTCAGCCTCGGTCTCGTCGATGGTCTGGCGCGAGCGGAGGGCGGTCTCCTTGGGATCGAAGCGCTCCTCGCGGCGCACTTCCCTCTCTGTGCGGAGGTCGGCGGCCACCTGCACCCGGACGCGGCCCGCGCCCAAGGTGGGGACCAGCACGCTCTCGGCGGCCCTTGCGAGCCGGGCTTCGATCTCTGCCTGGAGGCCGTTGACCGAGGCGGCGCCCGCCATGGGGCCGTTCTCCTCTGCGAAGACCGCGCCCATGCGCGCATCGAGGACGGAGACCTTGCCGGGGTTGAGCTGCGGCACGGCGGAGGCGACGAGGTGGCGGATGGAAGCGGCCTGGTCGCCGTCCAGCGCCCGCGCGCCCCGCATGCGGACGACCACGGAGGCCGTGGGCTCAGCCTTCTCGCGGCTGAAGGGGTCGCGGCGCGCCATGACGAGATGCACCCGCGCCGATTCGACCGTGTCGAGGGTCTGGATGGTACGGCTGAGCTCCCCCTCCATGGCGCGGAGCCGCGTCATGTCCTGCATGAAGGAGGTAAGGCCTAAGGAGGACTTGTCGTCAAAGAGTTCGTAGCCGACAGCGCCGCCGGACGGCATGCCCTTCTCGGCCAGAAGCATCCTCAGGCGCGGAATGCGTCCCTGCGGCGCGTAGATGGTCCGTCCGTCCGCCGACAGGTTGACGGGGACGTCCATGGCTTCGAGCTCGGAGACGACCGCGCCGGCATCGGCATCGGTCAGCCCTGAGAACAAGACCGACATCTGAGGTTTCGAGAAAGCCAGGATGATCGCCACCAGCGCGGCGATGACGAGGGCGCCTACGCCGCCGGCCATCATGAGCCGGTTGGCACCCATATCCTTCAAGCGTTGAACGATGTTCTCCATGTTCACTGACATTCTGCCTAGCGTCAGGGAGGTTGTGCGAGCCCAGCCTTTAAACTGGCGTCAAAGAGGGCCCTGTACCCACTGAGACGTGGCCGAACGACCGACTCTCTTGCCGGTAAGGTTTTATGGATAATTCTGAACAGACTCTGAACAAGCCGCCCACGGCGATGGAAAAAGTTAAGGCGCAGATGGCCAAGCTCGGCCCTGCAGCCTTCGGCTTCCTCGCCTTCTTCACCGCGGTGGGCTCGTTCGCGACCGGCGGCTACATCTCCTTGGGCCAGGAGGGGCTGGTGGAGCTGGCGGGCAAATTGAGGACTGAGCCCGACCCCGCGCTCCGCCCCACCCACGAGTGGATCGAGATCGAGAAGACCATCTACCAGCTCGACCGCCGGGAGGACGCCAAATACGTGCTGGCGAAGTTCACACTCCGCGCACCGATCGACAGCGCCGAAGAGGTGCGCCGCCGCCTGCCCGAGGTCGAGTTCGCGCTGCAGACCTATATAAGAGAGCTATCGAGCCGCGAGCTTCAGGGCGCGATGGGCCTCTACAATCTGCGGAATGCCTGCCTCTTTCGGGCCAGGCGCATCCTCGGGCGCGATGCCGTTGACGACATCTTAATAGGTGAGCTCCTAGTCGAGTAAACGAAACCTTTCTTTCCAGGACGAACCGGTGAGTAGGCGTATGAGAACAGCAGCAGCGGTCGACCCCCGGCAGGTGATGGAACGCCTGGCCAATTCGGGCGTCACCCATGAGCGTCTTCCGATGCTCGACGTCGTCTTCGACCGGACGGTCCAGATGCTGACGGAGAGCTTCCTGCACCTGACCTCGCAAGAAGTCGCGGTGCAGCTCGAGGACATCTCCTACGCACGCTTCGCCGACTTCATGGGAGAGCCGCCCGAAGCGCCGGTCATCGCCATCGTGCGCGCGGTGGCTTGGGACCAGAGCTTTCTTCTGATGCTCGACGGGAGCCTGGTCTTCACCATGGTGGAGATCCTGCTCGGCGGTCAGCCGGGTGCGGACTACCGCCAGCGTGCGGCACAGCGCCGCCCCACCTCGATCGAGCTGCAGCTCACCACCCGCATCTTCCGCCTCATCGCCGACCGCCTCGCCGAGGCCTTCGAGCAGATCGCCGAGGTCGAGTTCAGGGTCGAGCGCCTGGAGATGAACCCGCAATTCGCGGCCATTACCCGCACCACTTCGGCCTGCGTCCGTTCGCGCTTCCAGCTCGACATCGCCCGCTCCAAGGGCGAGCTGCAGGTCCTCTTCCCCTACGCCTCGCTGGAGCCCGTGCGCGAGCATCTCAGCCAGATGTTCGTGGGCGACCAGTTCGGCGGCGACCGCTCCTGGCACCGCCATTTCGAGGACGCGCTCAACAAGACCGAACTCTCCTTCGACGCGGTGCTGCACAGCCAGCTCACCACCCTCGCCGAGGTCATGGCGTGGAAGCCGGGCCAGACCATCTCCTTCGAGAGTTCGGGCGAGAGCGAGGTGCGTTTTATGATGGAGGAAATGGAGTTCTTCCGTGGGCCGATGGGCCGCAAGGGCGGCAAGATCGCCGCTCAGGTGGAGGAGATCCTCATCGCTGGCCGCCAGGAGGAGGAAAGCTCCGGCGGCGGGTTCGGGTTCGGTGATCTATGATCAGGGTGGTTCTTCTCGCCGGGGTCTCCACCGCCACCGTGGCGGTGCCCGCCGTTCTTCTCTCCGGCCCTTCGGTCGAGACCCAGCGCCCCGACGAGAACAGCCGCGAGTTCGGCGAGCACGACCGTCCCTGGGCGGAGGATGCGCTGGAGGACGGCTATGTCATCCCCGAAGAGGTGACCCCCGCGGTCAAGCGCGGCCTCGCCCAGTCCCAGGCCAAGGTGCAGGAGATGCTGGAGCAGGACAGCCTGCCCCTCCCCGCAGCCCGCATCTCTTCGATGGCCGCCGTCACCGAGGTGCTCGCCACCATCGGTGCGGAGCGTGAGAAGCTCGATGCAGAGTGGGCGCGTCTCGAGGATCAAAAAGCGGAGGTGGCGCTCGCCAACCGCCGGGCGCTGGAGGAGATCGAGCGCCTCGAGGACCTGCGCGCGGAGGTCACCGCCCTCATCGACGAACTCAAGGTCGAGGAGGACGAGAACCTGCAGCAGGTGGTCGACATGGTCGCCAACATGACGCCCAAGAACGCAGCCCGCCTCCTGCAGCAGAACGAGCCGCGCTTCGTGGTCCAGGTCCTCGACCAGGTGGGCGAGCGCAACGCCGCCGACATCCTATCCAAGATGCAGACAGCCAAGGCCACCGAGCTCATGGAGATCATGGCCGAACGAGGGCGGCCCGACGAGCAGATGTTCTGAGGGTTAGGAAGCCGACCGGACGAAGAGCTCGTTCTCTATCTTATTAAATGCGTTGGTATACACCTCTGCATCTAGTACCGGCTTGTCATCCGACGAATTTTGTCCCCAACCGGACGAAGATTTTCGAGCATTTACGAAGTTCAAACGAACTCGAGTTTCGCCGTTCATTTCTTCAATGGTAGCAGTAGCTCTTGTGCTTGATGTGTATCGGTTTGCTCGCGCGCCGATTAATGCCAGCTCAAGCATATTCGTGGAGGTCTCAGCAGTGCTTTCCGCCGTAATAAATCCTGTAGATACATCAGCTTGCCTAATGGTGTAGCCGAGGTTCTGGAACATAGACATCACGGATGCAAAAGTCTCTGACTTCTCTGCCTCGAATGACCTAGTCTGCATCGACTGTATCTCAAGGGGAGTCAATGAGACTTCGGGAGTAGTGGCGCAAGCGGTCATGAGAATGGAGCACACGGCTAGAGTGGCAAAACGCATAGGTCTCTCCTAGAAGTTACTTGATCGGCTTTGGAAATCCGAGACGACGTCATTCTCATCAAACTTTATGATGAGGGTCATCATTCGGTTAGATTGACTGAAGCCAGCTGTAGAGCGACCTTGACCTGCAAGGATTACTGACCATCCACCGGTTGTTGACTCAGCCTGCGCAACCGTGGCCTGTCTCTGGTAACTCCAAACCTCTCTGCCCGCACCATCTCGCGTGACAATATTTGGGGAGCCGAACGACTCTAAAACTTCAGACTTAGTTGTGCTGTCTACAACAAGGTTGGTCTGAACATTCCCTTGGGTCAGTATCGAATTACGATTATCGACCGGTGTTGGTTCAGTGGCACATGCGGAGACTATTCCGGCAGTGATACCGATTGAAATTAGAAGACTTCGCATACTCGCTCCCAGCTAGGAGAAGTGCGTATGTCGAAGTTAACCAGGAAGCAACAAACTCATGCAGTTGTGCCGAGACCGTCCCGCTACCGCCGCCCGGTCTCCTGCACGATCAGCCGGTCGATCAGCACGCCGGTGATCTCGCCGATGCCAAAGGTGGTCTCGAGGTCCGCCTTGATGGCCTCCTTGATCTCCTCCGGGTTCAGCTTGCCCGGCTTGATCTCGCCGCGGCGTTCGAGCTCGAAGAGGGTTTCGAGCACGGTGGCGCGGACATGGGGGCGGTTGTTGGAGAGGAAGCTGACCTGGTCGTAGGCCTCCACCTCGATATTGATCTCGGTGAGGAGGAAGTAGGGCACCCGGCCGCCGTCGAAGAGCGGGATGGTGAACTGGCCCGCATCGAAGATGACCGCCTCCTCGTCGATATTGGTGCCCTGCTGGCGAATCTTGTCCGACATCTGGGAGATCTCGGCGAGGGCGTAGCCGCCGCCGCCGCAGACCACGGTCAGGATGAGGAGGATGACGATCTTGGGCACGCTTCTCTCTCCTAGAAGGGGACGACGACGTCGTAGACGCGCTGGCCGTAGCCCGGCTGCTGCATCCGGCTGATCGTGCCGCGGCCGCCGTAAGCGATCCGCGCCTCGGCCACCTTGAAGTAGGGGATGGTGTTCTCGCCGGTGATGTCCTCGGGGCGGATGACGCCCGCGATGCGCAGCTCACGGAGCTCCGCGTTGACGCGAACTTCCTGGCGGCCCGCGATGACGAAGTTGCCGTTGGGCAGGCGCTCGGTGACCACGGCGGCGATGCGCAGATTGATGCGCTCGTTGCGGTTGATCTCCCCCTCGCCCCGGCTCTCCGACGAGCTTTCGAGGTCCACCGAGGGCTCGAAGCGGTCGGGCAGCGCATCGTCGAGGGCGCCTGCGATGCCGAAGAGGCTGCCCACCTCGAACTCGTTCTCCGCCTCGCGGCTGCGGCTCGTCGTGTTGCGCAAGCGCGCCTGGTCGGAGATGTCGATCAGCACGGTGAGGATGTCGCCGACATTGTTCGCCCGCTGGTCGCGGAAGAACGAGCGCTTGTTCGCCTCCCAGAGGCTGTTGGGGGACTGCACCGGCGAGTGGTCGGTCGGCATGGGCATACGGACGATCCGGGCCTCGCGCTGCTCACCGGGGTCTCCCACCTCGGAAAGGTCCGGCCCGTCGAGCGGGTTGTCGAAGCTGGCGCAGGCCGAGAGAGCGAGCGCGGCGGCGGAGAGAGCGGTGAGCCTTCTGAGCATGATCGTTCCCTATCGGATGATGACGCGGCCCGGAGCCACGATTTCGGCGCTGACCTGGCGGTCCTGCCCCTTGGCCTGCACACGGACGAGGTCGCCGATGGCCCCTTCGTCCAAAGCACGGCCCATGGAGGAGAGGGTCACGCCGCTCCGGTCGTAGATGATCTCGACGGCGGCGTTCTTGGCCACCACCAAGGGCGCGCCGACATCCTGCGCCCTGATCGGACGTCCGGCCGCCAGCGAGCGGCGGACGGCGAAGCCTTCGAGGTCTTCTGGCAGGATGAACACCTCCCCCGGCACCTGACCGAGCGGCACATAGCGCAGCTCCAGATCATCGAGACCCAGCGTGTGCCCTCGGCGCAGTGTCCTGACGGCGGCGACGACGGGTACGCTGACGACCGCGCGGCCCGAAATGCGGGCGGAGGTAGCGCCGAGAGCGATCCTGGCATCGAATCGGCCCGTGCGGCGGTCGAAGCGGGTGACCTCCACCGTCTCCACCCGCCCGCGAACAGGGGTGATCTCGGCGATACGCACCTCGGCGTCGTCGGAGAGAAGTGCGCTCCGGCGCACCGCCTCCTCCACCTTCTGGACGAGGGGCACCTCTGCCGCGGCCTGACCGAAGAAGAGGAGAAGAGCCGTAATGGATGCAACAAGCCAGGGCATTCAGCCTACCTCATATTGGAGATGCGCTGCGCCATCTGGTCGGCGGTCTCGATGACCTTGGCGTTCATCTCATAGGCCCGTTGGGCGGAGATGAGGTCGGTCACCTCCTCCACCACGTTGACGTTGGAGTTCTCGACATAGCCCTGACGGATCGAGCCGACACCCTCCTCGTCGGGAAGGCCGAGGAAGGGCTGGCCAGAGGCAAGGGTCTCGCGGAACATGTTGTCGCCGAGGGCTTCGAGACCCGCCTCGTTGATGAAGGTCGCAAGGCTGAAGCGGCCCGCGAGCTGGGGCTCGTCCTGACCTGGAACATAAGCGAAGACCTCGCCCGAGCGGTTGACGGAGATGTCCGAGACGTTCTCCGGCAGGGCGATGCCGGGGTCGAGCTCGAAGCCTTCGGGGGTCACGATGGCGCCCTCGGGGGAGAGCTGGAACGTGCCCGTGCGCGTGTAGCTGTTGGTACCGTCGGGCATCCGCACCACGAAGAAGCCGCGGCCCTGGAGCGCGAGGTCGAGCTTGTTGCCGGTCTGCTGCAGGCTGCCCTGCTCGGTGATGCGGGCGACGGCGGCGGGCTTCACGCCGAGACCGATCTGCACACCGACGGGCACGATGGTGCCTGCATCCGAGGAGAAGGCGCCGGAGCGCTGCTGGCTCTGATAGATGAGGTCCGAGAACTCCGCACGCCCGCGCTTGAAGGCGGTGGTGTTGATGTTGGCGATGTTGTTGGAGATGACCTCGACATTAGTCTGCTGCGCCATCATGCCGGTGGCCGCGATCTCGAGAATACGCATCAGTGTCTCCTTATGGTCACGGCCCTGCCCGCCGTGAGTTCAGTTGTTCCGCCTACTGGTTCTTGGACAGCCGGGCGATCGAGTCCTTCTTGGTCTTGTGGATGTCGTTCGAACTCTCCGCGACCTGGGTGTAGGCGCGGGAGAGCTCCATCAGCTTCACGATCTCCTTGACCGGGTTGATGTTCGAGCCCTCGATGGCGAACTGCTGCACCGAGCCGTCCTCCTTCAAGAAGCCCTCGGCGGCGCCGGTGTAGCGGCCGCCCTCCTCCCGCACGAGGTTCTGCGGATCGTTGAAGTCGATGATCCCGATACGGGCGATCTCGATGGGCAGCGGCTCGCCCTCGAGGTTCACCGAGATCGTGCCGGCCTGCGAGATGTCGACGCTCTGCGCCTGCTCCGGGATGAAGATGCGCGCGCCGCCCTGGTCGAGGATCGGCGATCCGTCGAGGGCGGTCAGCTCCTGGTTGGAGTTGATGATCATGCGTCCGTCGCGGGTGTACTTCACCCCTTCGGGCGTCTCGACCTGAAGCCAGCCCTCGCCGACCACGGCCACGTCGAGCTGGTTGCCGGTCTGGTTGATCGAGCCGGTCGAAAGATCCGTATAGGACGCCCGGTCGATCACATAGGAGACGTCCTTGGCTGGACCGCTTTGAAAGGTGTACTGGTCGAACATGATCCGCTCGGCCTTGAAGCCGGTGGTGTTCACATTGGCGATGTTGTTCGCGACGAGCTCAAGCCGTCTGTTGAGGGAGCTCTGATATGAAAGGTTGACGTAGAGGGAGGTATCCACGGCCAAAAGCCCCTTCGAGATGCCTGGCGGACAGCCCGCCTTCGCGAAACGCAGGATTAAACTTCGGGCTCTCAGTTTAAACCCGGATTTCAAGGTGGCTTTATGCGTAGGCTGAGAAGATGGACCCTGGCCTCGGGTGCGGCGCTGGCCGCCCTTCTGCCTGCGGAGGCGGCGGCGCAGCGCAGCGCCTACGGCATCGACTGGTCCTGCGGCTACCGCGACGGCGCGGACTTCGTGCGCAAGATCAAGCAGGCCTATGAGGACGATCTCTCCTGCCTCGCCGGCGCCGGTTTCTGGGAGGAAGCCTACCCCCGGATCGGCGGCGCCATGGACGAGGACCGCCAGCGGCTGAAGAGGCTCCTGGGCGCGGTGCTCGAGGGCAATCTCGAAGGGATGGCCTTCCTCCTCGAGGACCTCAAGGCTGGCCAGGACGAGGCGGCGCTGTGGCTTCTCGTTGCCAACGGCGAGCGGGGGCTGCCTGAATCCACCCGCCGCACCCGGACCGTCGCCGTGAACCTCTTCGCCTCCCTCCCCCCATGGGCTAGGGAGCGGTTCAGCACGCAGCTCGCCGACGCGCTTCTCGCCGAGGGGGACACGAGGGCCGCCCTCACCCTCGCGACCGCCCTTCGAGCGATTGCTACCGAGAAGGACGAGGTGGCCAAGGCCGCGATGATCCAAGCCCGCGTCATCGAGACCTTCGGCGACGTGGACAAGGCGGTCGCCCTATATGACGAGGTGACGGAGATCGGCTCAGACCGCTTGGTCGCCGAAGCCGAGCTGCGCAAGATCGCGCTGATGTGGCGCACCGGCTACGTCAAGACCGACGAGGCCGTGGCGGTGCTGCGCGAGCTCGTCACCGTCTGGCGCGGCGAGAGCCTCGGCACCGGCATCACTCTGGCCTTGGCGAGGGCCTACTTCTTCGACCAGCAGCTCGCCCAGGCCATGCGGCTTCTCTTCTCGGTCTACGGCTCGAACGCGCCGGAGGAGGTGCGGGAGGAGGCGCGCAAGCGCATCGTCTCCCACGCCGAAGACCTCTTCATCCGGCGCACCGACCCCTCGACCATCGGCGACCTGATGGATGTCTACGAGCTAGTGCGCCCTCTCATGGCTGAGGAGGACGAGTTCTGGCTGGGTGACCTGAAGCTTGCCGAAGTGCTGGTGGCGTCGGGGCTGATGGCGAGGTCCGAAACCCTCCTGCGCAACGCGAGCCCCGAAGCGGTGGCGGCGGCGGGCGGGGCCGAAGCCTCCCTCCTCGCCGCCAAGCTCAGCCTCGCCTACGGCGACCGGCAGGGCATTCTCGACCATCTTGCCAAGGTGCCGCGTCAGGGCCTGACGAGCCGCGAGCAGCTCGACCTCGCCGTGATGGAGGCCGAGGGCGCAAAGATCGAGGAGCTAATGGCCTTTCTCGTCCCCGGCGTTCACAGCAATGTCGTCGCGGTCATCGCGCGCAGGGCCTGGAAGGCCGAGGCCTACGGCCTCTACGCCGCTGCCCGCTCCTTCGAGACCGATGGCCAGAGCTGGCGCGAGCCCGCCGCCGCCTACCTCTCCTCCGGCGCGAGGCTGAGCGGCGAGGAGCAGGCCGCCGCGAAGGACACGCGCACCAAGGTGCTCGCCGCCACGCCGAAACCTTCCGTTTACCACGCGGACGACTTGCGCCCTCTCCTCTCGCCTAGCGCGGAGGTTGCAGACTTAGCCCTCAGTTTAACCCAGATCGGGCAAGAGCTGTCCCAGGATACGCCCGAGCCGTCCACGGACGAGCCTGAAGGCGGCAACGCGAAAGACGAGAAAACACGATGAAGTTCGGCGTCGGATTGATCATTGTCACCATCTCCGTGCTCGGCGGCTATCTAGGCGTGGGCGGCAAGCTCGGCGTCCTCTGGCAGCCCTACGAGATCATCATCATCGTCGGCTCTGCCGTCGGCGCCTTCGTGATCTCGAACCCCAAGCACGTCATCTTCTCGACGGGCTCCACCCTGATGGGCTCCATCAAGGGGGACGGCCTCAAGAACGAGGACTATATCGAGCTCCTCTCCCTCCTCTTCACCATCTTCCGTGAGGGGAAGGCCAAGGGCGTGATGAGCCTCGAGAACGATATCGAGCACCCCTATGAGAGCGGCCTCTTCCAGAAATACCCCCGCGTCCTCGCCAAGAAGCGCGCGGTGGCCTTCGTCTGCGACTATCTCCGCCTCATCTCTCTGGGGGCGGAGGAGCCGAAGGAGCTTGAGAACCTGATGGATGAGGAGATCCACACCATCCAGAAGGATCTCTCCCGCCCAGTCACCGCCCTCGGCTCGGTCGGCGAAGCCCTGCCCGCCTTCGGCATCGTCGCTGCGGTCCTCGGCATTATCAAGGCCATGGCCTATGTGAACCAGGCCACGGAGATCTTGGGTAAGATGATCGCCGGTGCGCTCTGCGGGACGTTCCTCGGCGTTCTTCTCTCCTACTCCATCGTCATGCCGCTCGCTGCCCTCATGGCCCAGCGCCGCGACGAGATGGTCAACTACTATTCCTGCATCAAGTCCGGGCTCGTCGCTTTCCTTCACGGCTACCCGCCGCAGATCGCCATCGAGTACTCGCGCAAGGTGCTCATGGACGAGGTCCAACCCTCCTTCGATGATGTCGAGAAGGCCACCTCCGAAGCCATCCGCGCCGCTGCCGCCGACGCAGCCTAAACCCCTCGAAGCCCCAGGGCGGGAGACTGAACCATGGCCGGCAGGCGCAGCGACGACAACGGGATGAACTCCGGCATCTGGAAGATGGTCTATGCGGATTTCACCACCGCGATGATGGCCTTCTTCCTGATCCTGTGGCTCGCCAACACCGCCACCGATGCCGAGCGCGACCTTCTGGCGGACTACTTCAACCCCATCTCGATCAGCCGTGACAGCTCGGGCACGGACGGGGTGCTCTCGGGCCGCGCCAACGACAAGGACGGGGTGCAGACCAACGATCAGGCCCAGGACGATGCGCCCCTGCCCATGGGCGCAGACACCGACACCATGACCGCCACCGGCCCCTCTCTCATGGACGATGTGCTGGAGGGCTCCGGCGACAGCGGCGCCGAGGCTGGCCTTGCCGCCCTTGAACAGAAGCTCAAGCTCGCCCTCGAGACCCGCGTCGATCCGCTCGGCCTTCAAGACGTGGTCTATATCGAGCGGCGCAGCGACGCGGTCTACATCCAGATCCACGACGACCGCGCCTTCAACATGTTCGGCGTCGGCCAGGCTGCCCTCTCCCCCGAGGCGCAGGAGATCTTCAAGGCCCTCGGCGAAGCGCTGCGCACCGTGCCTAACGTCGTGCGGATCGCAGGGCATACGGATGCTTCCGGTTTTAGGACCGGCGGCCGGGGCAATTGGGAGCTCTCCTCCGAACGCGCCAATGCCGCGCGCCGAGTGCTGGAAGAAGCTGGCCTTCAAAGCGACCGCGTCGAGGCCGTCGAAGGCCGCGGCGCCCGTGAACTCGCCATCCCCTCTCGGCCCGAAGACCCCAAGAACCGCCGCATCACGATCAGCGTCCACGCGGATGTGGCGGCGTCGGGCGACCTGCTTTTTTCTCCGGTGAACTGATCAGGCACCCTGCGATCCTCCCCCTTCCAGGGGGAGGTGCCCGAAGGGCGGAGGGGGACTATCAAAAATCGCTTTTGCTGGCGTCGACTCCCCTCCGTCAGCTTCGCTGACACCTCCCCTGAAGGGGAGGAAACGGCGCACGCCACCCCAACCCTTAACATTCCCCTACTGACCATCAGCCCGCGCTTTATGCCGGTTTAAACGAGCTGTCCTACCCCGCCTGATGAGAAGGAGCGCCCGCGCTCCGCCCATGCAACTCAGGCCGAGGACGGAACGATGTCGATTGGTAGTGCGCTTCAGACAGGTGTGAACGGGCTGAGGGCCCAGGCGACGAAGCTCGCCACCATCTCGGACAACATCGCCAACTCCTCCACCGTCGGCTATAAGCGCTCCACCGCCCAGTTCTCGACCCTCGTCGTCAACGGCGCTGGCGGCGGCTCCTACACGGCGGGCGGCGTCACCACCCAGATCAGGACCGAGGTCTCCCGCGCCGGCACCATCCTCGGCAGCGATACGAACACGGACCTCGCCATCGCGGGCCGCGGCTTCTTCGCCGTCGCCAGCCAGCCCGACGGCACCGGCTCGGCGGTGACCCGCGCAGGCTCCTTCCGTGCCGACCAGTTCGGCAATCTGCGCAATGATGGCGGCTACTACCTCCAGGGCTTCGCGCTCAACGCCGACGGCACCTATGCCAATGGCGCGCCGAGCCTGACCACCTTCGACAGCATGGAGACGGTCAACATCGCCTCCATCCAGGGCTCCGCCCGTCCAACCACGGAGCTGAACTACGCAGGTAACATTCCCGCAGGCGCCGCAGGCCCCTTCCAGGCGAGCGTTCAGTACTTCGACGAGTTCGGCGGCAACCAGACCATGACCCTCAACTGGGTGCCGAACGGCGCTCCGGGCTCGAACATCTGGGACCTGCAGATCTTCGACGGCACCACCGCAGGCCCGCAGATCACCACCATCGCGGGCATCGACTTCACCGGCGGCACGGGCTTCACCGCAGGTACGCCGGACTTCCCCGCCGGTGCTCCGGCTGCAGGGCCTGGCTACACGGTGACGGGCTGGGACGAGGCGACCGGCTCGGTCACCATCCAGCTCCCCGGCCCCGCCGCCCAGGAGATCACCATCGCCCTCGGCGACCAGGGCGGCCTCAACGGCATCACCCAGTTCGGCGGCGATTTCACCCCTCAGACCAATGTGGACGGCTCGGCGCTGGGCAAGCTGCAGCAGGTGGACATCGAAGAGGACGGCACGCTGGTCGCGATCTTCGACAATGGCGAGGTGCGCCCCGTCTACCAGATCCCGATCGCCGATGTGGTGAACCCGGAAGGTCTGACGGCGGTGGACGGCAACGCCTTCACCCTTTCCGCCAACTCCGGCGACCTCCGCGTGGCGGTGGCGGGCTCGGCCAATACCGGCACCATCTCCGCCGGTGCACTCGAAGGCGCCAATGTGGATGTGGCCCAGGAGCTGACCGCTCTCATCGAGACCCAGCGGGCCTACTCATCCAACGCCACCGTCGTTCAGACCGCAGACGAGATGCTTGAGGAAGTTTCAAGACTCGGCCGCTAATACCACACCTGCTGTAGACTGAAGGCTAACCATGTCGCTGACGACCGCCCTCTTCAACGCCAAGTCCGGCCTCGCCTCGACCCAGAGGCAGGTGGCGGGCACGTCGAACAACATCGCCAATGCACGCACCCCCGGCTATGTCGCGCAGGAGGCGCGCATCACGGCGAACAACACGGCAGGGATCGGCAGCGGCGTCAGCGCTTCCGTCGTCAGAAGCCCGGTCGACAGCATCCTCCTCCGCGATGTACGCGCCGAGGCGGGCAAGCTCAGCCTCATCGACGTGCGCGCTGGAGCCATCCAGCAGCTCGCCCAGGTCTCCGGCGATCCGGGCGACGAGCGCTCGGTGGCCTCCTCGCTGACCAAACTGGAGACCGCCTTCCAGCGCCTCTACGACAGCCCCGAACGGCCCGAGCTCCAGCGCGAAGTGTTCTTCGCCGCGCGGGACCTCACCGACAAGTTCGCCGCCGCCCAGGACGCCATCAAGACCTCGCGCGAGGCTGCCGACCGAGAGATCGCCGTCGGTGTCGCGACCGTCAACGACGCCCTTTCCAGCATCGCCGACCTCAACCTCAAGATCGCCGAAGGCCTCGGCAATCCGGACATCGAGGTCTCGGGCATCATGGACGAGCGCGACCGCCTGATCGACGTGGTGGCCGAGCAGATCGGCATCAGGACCTTCACCCGCGACCGCGGCGAGGTGGTCATCACCACCACCGAAGGGGTCACCCTCCTCGACGGTACGCCGCGTGAGATCACCTTCACCCGCACCACCTCGATCGACGCCAGCACACGGATCGACGCGACCCCTTCCCTTCTGTCGGGACTGGAAGTGGACGGCTTCGGCATCGAGCCAGGCCCGCTGGCCGGTCCCCAGGCCCTGCGCAGCGGCGCCATCGCCGGGCACTTCCTCGCCCGCGACGTGGACCTTATCACCTATCAGGAGCAGCTCGACGCCCTCGCCAAGGAGGTCGTGGTCCTGTTCCAGCAGTCCGACGCCCAGGTGGCGGCCCTTCGCTACGGCGCCTTCAATGGCGGCCCCGAAGCGCCGGTGGACGTGCCGGGCCTCTTCACCGATCTCGGCAACGGGGTCGATCCGACTGCAACGGATGCGGATATTATCGGCCTCGCCAGCCGTCTTCGGGTGAACGACCTCGTCAACCCCGACGCACCCGGCGGCGACCTCACGAGGCTCCGCACCGGTATCGTGGCCACGTTCCGCGACGATGCGGCAACGCTCGACTTCTCGACCTTCCCCCCGACCGTGGGCGGACCGGCCTATGACAACCCTGGCTCTCCCACCTTCGACGGCTATACGGATCAGCTCGAGAAGTTCCTGACCGGCCTCGCCGCCCCCAGGCCGTTCGCTCCCAATGGCGGGCTGACCTCCGAGACGAGCCTTCAGGCCTTCGCGAGCGAGTTCGCCAGCGGCATCCAGACCGACCGGGCCAACCTCGAAGTCCTCTCCGAGCGCAGCCGGGTGATCTTCGACACGCTGGAGATCCGCAGGCAGAACGAGAACGGCGTCAATGTCGATGAGGAGAGTGAGAAGCTTCTCGAGCTCGAACAGGCCTACGCCGCCAACGCCCAAGTCATCAACGTGATCGCCAGGATGTTCGACGAACTCCTCGCCCGCGTCGCGTAAGGGAGCCCTTCGATGAAACCGATCTCCACCTTCGGCCAGACCACCCTTCGCAACACCCAGCTCCGCCGCCTCGAGGGCGAGCTTGCGACCTCCAACAACGAGCTCTCGACAGGCAAGAAGACCGACGTGGCCCGCTCGCTCGGCCCCGGCCTCATCCGCCTTCAGACCATCCGTGATCAGATGGAAGTGAACGAGAGCTATATCCGCTCCGCCGAGCTCTTCAAACAGCGCTACGACCTGATGGAGAACTCCTTCTCCCAGGTCGAGGCGGCGGCCCAGGACCTCATCAAGGTGGCGACCGTCAACGGTGCGGACGCTTTGGACAGCGCGTTCTCGATCAACCTTGTCGCCGACGGCGTTCTCGACAGGATCGCCAACGTCCTCAACGTCTCGATCGGTAGCCGATACCTCTTCGGCGGCGCCAATGTGAACGAGCGCCCGGTCCAGCCCTTCGACGCTCCGAACGCGAACGGCGTGCGGCCCAACGAGGTGATCCAGGCAGCCATCGAAGGCACCGGCCCGGCGGCGCCCCTCAATACCGGCGTCGATCTCAGCCTGCCCGCTAGCAATGCCGAGGCGCTGGAGCTGCTCGCCCGGTTCGAGTCGATCTTCGGCGGCGCGAACTTCGCCGCAGGTGCCCCGCTCGACGATTTCAGCTTCGAGGGCAACCTCTTCAACGGCGAGATCGGCGGCGCGCTCTCCGAGATCCGCCTGGCCAACAACCAGTATCTCCGTATCGAGAACGACCAGTTCGTCCAAGGGGTGCGCGAGCTCTTCCAGGGCGCTTTCATCCTGTCCTCGCTGGACTTCGACCAGATCCCCGATCAGGAAGCCTACCGCACCATCATGACGGGCCAGGACGGCCCTCCCCCGGTGCCGGGTGCCCTCTCCCTCATCACCCGCGGCCTCAGCCAGATTCAGGAGAGCCGTACCCAGATGGGTCTGCAGTACCAGCTCGTGGACAGCGCCGAAGAAGCACTGCGCAGCCAGAACGCCCTCTACAACAACCAGATCGTCGGCATGGAGAATGTCGACCGCGCCGAGGTTACCACCAGGCTCCTCGACATCGAGAGCCAGCTCCAGGCGAGCTACACCGTGACCGGCCGGGTGATGCAGTTAAGGCTGTTCAACTTCGTCAGGTAACTTTAGGGCGGTCAGCTCGCAGAGTTGGCCGTGTTTGTTGAGTGCCGAGCACTGAGCGCGGCCAGCTTCGGTGACCGCCCTACTCTTTTCGGCGCTTTCCCATGGCGACGCGTTAGCGGCGTCCATGGGACCCAACTCCTGTGGGTGCGATGATGTTCAGCGTTCAGGTGATGGGTCCCACGGACCGCTTCGCGGCCGTGGGAAGGCGCCTAGAAGGAAGCGCCCAGCACTTGTGGCTGCCCTCCTTCGCTTTGGGGGCAGTTATGGGGATACGGGGGCGCGCGGGCGTGGCCACGGCTGGTGGTGGTTGTTTATTCTAGGGTCGGCCGTGGCCTGAAGTGACCAAACCACCGCCCGCTCGCTAGGTCTTCTTCTTCTGGCGGCCGATCCGCAGCTCTCGCCATCCGCCTGTCACTACACAAGGCGCGAAGACCCGCCCGGACCCAAGAGAAGTGACGTCTCTCCCCCGCAAGGCCGGATGAGGGGAGCATAGAACAGGGCGAGAGGGCGAGGATAAGTCCGTAGGGTGGACGCCGGTAGGCGGCCACCTGTACCAAGGCCCAACGCTGCAAGGTGGCCGCTGCTCGCGTCCACCCTACAGGGTTGCGGCGCTCACAGATGTTTGGGGGTGGGCAGCCGCCCTACGCTGCCTTCTTCTTCGCAGTCAGCGCCTTGCGCCCTCCCCCGCCAAGGCGTTGGACGACCGTGTTCTCCGGCTTGTCCATCTTGTAGCCGCGGCAGTAGACCGTCTCGATGAACTGCTGGCCGCCGGTGGCGTCCGACAGTTTTTTCCTCAGCTTGCAGATATAGACGTCGATCACCTTGTCGAAGGGCTCGCAGTCCATGGATCCGTAGACGGCGGAGTAGACGCTCTCCTTCGAGACGACCCGGCCGATGTTCTGGGCGAGGTAGGAGAAGATGGCGTGCTCGCGGTGGGAGAGCTTGATGCGCTCGCCAGCAACCTCGGGGTCGCGCCCGTCGTAGAAGATCGTCAGCTTGCCGAGCTTGAAGGCGGTGGATGCCTGGCCCAGCGCCCGGCGGGAGCGGGCGAGGATGCGGGCTTTCAGCTCCTCGGCGTTGAACGGCTTGACCACGAAATCGTCCGCGCCCGCGCTGAAGGCCCTGATGGCGAGCGCCGGGTTTTTCACGTCAGATAAAAGAATGATGGGTGTACCGCCTGCTGAAGCATGAAGCTCCTCGATCAGGCCGCAGGGCTCCTCCACCGAGCCGACCAGGATCGCACCGTAATGGGTGAGGTCGCGGCCCGCGACGGCCTCGATCTCTTCGCTGGTGGACAGGATGTCGACGTCGATCTGTGACTGCGCGCAGCGGCCCTTGAGCGCTTCGGCAATCACGGCGTTCGGTTCCAACAGGATAATCCGCATGCTTCCTCACCGTATCTGTGGCGTCCCTTTTGCCCTCGGGCCGCCGCGCCCGTCGCCGTCCGAAACTTCTGCCGGGACGAGGAGCTAACCTTGTTTGAAAGTAAATTGGTGGAGAAAGTGTTCGCATACCGCCTATCCAGGGTAGGCACACGCCTTGCCATACAACCTATCCGATAGCGGGCGGTTGAGTGATCCTTTAAAGTCCGTTTCATCAGCGCGCCTATGATTGCGCCCATGTCTTCTTGGCTCATCAGCGCTGCTTCACGACTGCGCAGGCGGAGAACCGCCTTGGCTGGGACGCTGCTCGCCCTTGGCAGCGCCCTCCTACCCCTTGCCCCCTTGGGCGCGAACGCCTCGCGCCTGAAGGACATCACCAAGATCGAAGGTGTCCGCGAGAACCAGCTCATCGGCTACGGCATCGTCGTCGGCTTGCCCGGCACCGGCGACCGGACGCAGAACGCGCTGTTCACCGAGCAGTCCGTGCGCGCCATGCTGGAGCGCTTCGGCGTGGCCCTGCCCACCGACCGCATCCTGCAGACGAGGAACGTGGCCGCGGTCATGGTCACCGCCTCCCTGCCCGGTTTCTCACGCGGCGGCGACCGGATCGACGTGACGGTCTCGGCGCTGGGCGATGCCCGCTCGCTTCAGGGGGGCACGCTGCTGGTCACCCCGCTGACCGCCGCCGACGGCAATGTCTACGCTGTCGCCCAGGGACAGCTCATCATCGGCGGCTTCCAGGCACAAGGCAACGCCGGTTCGGTCAGCCGCGGCGTGCCCACGCAAGGCCGCGTGCCCGAGGGCGCCACGGTGGAGCGGGAGCTGGCCTTCCCGATCAACGATCTCGACCGGGTGCGGCTGATCCTCAAGAACCCCGACTTCACGACGGCGAACCGCATCGCAGGCGCCATCGACGCGCGCCTCTCCGGACGCTTCGCCCGCGCCGTGGACCTCGCCACCGTCGAGGTCACCGTGCCCGCCGCCTATCAGGGCGAGGTGACGACCATGCTGGCCGACCTCGAGAGCATCGACGTGGAGGCTGACGAGGTGGCCCGCGTCGTCGTCGACGAGAGCTCAGGCACGATCGTCATCGGCAACAATGTCCGCATCTCGCCAGTGGCCATCACGCACGGCAACATCACCATCCGCATCTCCGAGCGGCCCCAGGTCAGCCAGCCCTCCCCCTTCTCCCGCGTCGGCGAGACGGTGGTGGTGCCGCGCACAGACATCGTGGTCGAGGAGGAGCTCGGCAACGGCTTCCAGGTAATCGAGGAGAACGTGACCCTGCAGGAGCTGGTCGACGGCCTCAACGCCATGGGGGTCACCCCGCGCGACATGATCTCGATCCTCCAGACCATCAAGACGTCCGGTGCGCTTCAGGCGGAGCTGGTGGTCCAATGACGGAAGTTGCCCCCCTCCAGCCCCTCGGCGCGGAAGCCTCCCCCGAGCTCGACATCGCGGGCGCGGCCCGCCGCCTTCAGGCAGCCAAGCCCGACGAGGCTCGCGAGGCGGCGGAAGGCTTCGAGGCCGTGTTCCTCAACCAGTTCGTGGACACGATGTTCTCGGGCATGAAGACCGACGGCCTTTTCGGCGGCGGCAATGCCGAGAAGATGTGGCAGGGCTTCCTCGTCCAGCACATCGCCGACGCTTTTGCGGCCAGGGGCGGGATCGGCATCGCCGACATGGTGATGGCCGAGATCAACCGCATCTCCGAGCTGCCCGAAGACCTCCCCTCCCCCACTGAAACGCCTGGGATGAACCCGGACGCCACCACCAGCGAGAACGCCGACCATGAAAGAGAACGTTGAGCGCCTGAGCCGGGAAGAGCGTGAGAGCCTCTTCCCCGAGTTTCGCCGCGATGAACGGGCGCAGCCCGCGCCGGAAGCTGAAGCGGCGGTGGAGCCGACCGCCAAGCCCAAATCCGAGCCCCTGGTCCTCTCCGTCATGGCCAAGCTCGCCGACGTGCTTCGCCGCGAGACCGAGGTGATCAAGGCAGGCGACTTCGAAGGCTTTGCCGAGCTGCAGCGGGAGAAGAGCGATCTGATCCGCCAGGCCGAGCGGCTGGAATACAACCGGGGCGCGATGCGGGCCGTCGAGGACCTCGACCCAGGCGAGCTGCAGGCCAGGATCGGCGGCTTCAACAAGACCGTCGAGGGCAATATGCGCGCGATCGGCGCGGTGAAGGATGCGATCGGCCAGGTCCGCTCCCAGGCCATCCGCAAGCTCGAAGACGAGAAAGGCGACGGGGTCTATAGTAAAGATGGTGCTAAGAAAAGTCTCCAGCACCTGTCCCTAAACGGGACGCAAGTTAAGCTCTGAATTTCACGACCGCTTAACCTAGCCCCCCTAGCTTCATCCCAGCACTCGGTTCGTGAGGGACCGCATTGCCCGGCGTCAGAAGGCGCTCCTGTCAAACTTGAGAACTCAAGGAGCCCAAACCAATGGCATCTCTGCTTACCAACGCATCCGCGCAAACCGCGCTTCGCACTCTTCGTTCGGTTCAGTCGAACCTGCAAGAGACCCAGGACCGTATCTCCACGGGCCTGAAAGTTCGCAGCCCCAAAGAAAACCCCGCCTTCTTCCTCGTCGCTCAGACGGTGAAGGGTGACGTTGCCGTTCTCGACGGCCTGAAGGACAACCTGACGGTTGGCGTCAACACGGCGAAAACCGCTTCGGCCGGCCTCAGCGGCATCACCGAAGACATCAACTCCATCCAGTCCGCGCTGACCACCGCGCAGACCGGTACGGCGCTGAAGGAAGTTCAGTTCGCCATCGGCCAGGTCGTCGAGCAGATCGAAGGCCAGATCGACGCCACGTCGTTCAACGGTGTGAACCTGCTTGCTGGTTCCAAGACCACCACGCTGACCACCACCCTGACCCGCGACAACGGTTCGTTCGAGCTCAGCACCTTCACCCTGCAAGCGCAAAACCTCGACAGCCTTGAGCTGGCCGGTGTGGCTCAAGGCGGTTTCACCGTCGCCCAGGCTGAAGCTCAGTTCGACGCACTGTCGCGTGCCTTCAACTCCGGCTTCGGTGACCGGCTCGACGAAAATGGCGACGGCAGTGTCGACCTGACCCAGGGCGCGAACTCCGACTCCGTCATCACCCGCGAGCAAGGTGCGGCTGCGGAAACCTCCGCCAACGCCTTCACCTTCTACGGCTCTGAGGAAGACCGGAACTTCCTGGCCTCGATCGGTATTGCCACGTCCAACCTCGGCAAGGTCGGCAACGACACCAGCCGTGACGTGATCGAGATCACCGACATCACCGCAGCGCCGAGCCAGGCTCTCGTCGATGCGTACTACACGGACGGTGACTCCGGTGGCGCGAACCCCTACACCTTCGCCGGTGTCGCGGGCTACACGAACGGTGACGAAGTTGCTGCGGTGGACTACAACGCCTCCAAAGCCAACGCCTTCGCCACCGCTGGCGGTGACGCGTTCGCCTCGGGTGCCGCGTTCCTTCAGAACGCTGTCTTCTCCGACAGCAACCTGCGTTCGTTCGCCAACGACTCCGGCTTCCGCGCCGTGGCTCGTCAGATCGACGTCGCTGGTGAGACCACCGGCAACGTTCAAGCCGGCTTCGTCATCGCCGACAGCCTGATCGCTCGCGTCAACATCTCGCAAACGGTCATCGGTGTGTTCGAGTCGACCCTCGACAGCCGTCAGAACTTCCTTTCGGACCTCACCGACAGCCTCGAGCTCGGCGTTGCGGCCCTCACGGAAGCCGACCTGACCGAAGAGTCGAGCCGTCTGCAGAGCTTCCAGGTGCAAGAGCAGCTTGCCACCCAGGCGCTCTCCATCGCCAACCAGCGTCCGCAGTCGCTGCTCAGCCTCTTCCGTTAATCGGCAGGCCCCAAACACCGGCCCTCGGGATCATCCCCGGGGGCCACCCCCTTCCTTCTTAGGTATCAAACCAAGAACAATCAGGACGAGAACGATCTATGTACGGCAGGGCCCAGGCGAAAGCCGCCTACAAGCAGACCATCACCGAGACAGAAGATCCGCGCGCGATCGAGCGCAAGGTCTTCCTCCAGATCACCGGTGAGCTCGAACGCGCCTCGCGCGAAGAGCAGTTCCCCCTCTCCAGTTTCGCTCTCGACGCGCTCAGCAGGAACCAGAAGCTCTGGGGTGAGCTGATGTTCGACTGCGCGTTCCAGGACAACCCGCTTCCCGACGAACTGAAAGCCGGCATCATCTCGCTCGCGCTCTTCGTCGACCGCCACACCCCCGAAGTGATCTCAGGCGACAAGACCATGGCGCCCCTTCTCGAGATCAACCGCAACATCATCAAAGGACTCGCCGGAGAAAAACCGGAAGCCGCGCCCGAAGAAAAGACCGAAGGCGCGGAGCTACAAGAAGCGAGCTAACCTCATGGGACTTCGTCTGAGACTGCGCCCCAACGAGCGCATCATCGTCAACGGTTGCGTGCTGACCAATGGCGACCGCCGCAACACCATTACCGTGTCGAGCTTCGGCCAGGTGCTTCGCGGCAAATACGTGCTGCAGCCCGAGGACGCGAAGACCCCGGTGCGCCAGCTCTACTTCGCCATCCAGATGCTCCTGATCTCGGGCGCCGACGAGAAGGCCCTGCGCCATGCGTCCAAGCTGGGCGCCTATGTCTTCACCCAGGTGACGGAGAACGACGCCAGAGCGGCGATCCTCGAGGCGATGGACCAGGTCCACCTTCAGGACTTCTACAAGGCCCTGGTGCGCCTTCACCCGCTGCTCGAGCTCGGTACGGAACAAGAAGCGGCGCCCGCCGCCTCCCCCGACGTGCCGCGCGAGTTGGCCGCGGAGAACGAGGCGTTCCACGCCGCCGCAGAGGCGCGCATCAACGATCAGCAGCTCAGGGCTGCCAGCTAGGAACCGGTCACGCGCCGGTAACGGAGGAAAGCTGCCATGACCTCGACCTATCTCAGCTATCTGACGTTCGAGCGAAATTACGGCCGCCCTCTGGAGCCCATCGACACTGCCGAGGCGGAGGGCCGCCGCGACCTCGAGGCGGAGGAAGCCTATTTCCGCGCCAAGATCGGCTCCGTCTCGACCGGTGCCGAGCTGATCGCCGACGAGCGGCTCCTGAACTACGCCCTCACCGCCTTCGGTCTCTCGGACAAGGCGGACGATCCGGAGCTCATCCAGCAGATCCTCGACGAGGGGGTGTTCGATCCCTTCAGTGCCGATGCGAAGCTGGAGCAGACCGGCACGAACGAGATCGACACCCTGGCCAAGGCCTTCTGGTTCTCCGACGACCTCGTCTTCGATTTCGAGAAGCAGAACGCCATCGACACGGTGGCCAGCCGCTTCGCCACGCGGACACAGCTCACCGGCGCGGCGCTGACCGAGGCGATCACCTATTTCCGCAACAATGTCGGCAGCCTCACCACGGGCAAGCAGCTCGTTCAGGACGACAAGCTCCTGGCCGTGGCACTGACCGCCTACGGTCTCGGCGGCGAGCAGGAAAACCGTGAGCTGATCGGCAGGGCGCTCGATGCGGGCTTCTACAACCCCTCCGCCGGGGACCTCGCCGAGGAGTCCCTGGCCAACACCGCAAGGGACAGCCGCTACGGCATCTTCGCCCGCGCCTTCGCCTTCGCCGAGGTCGGGCACGGCAATGTCCGCAACCCGAAGTTTCTCGACAGCGTGGTCTCGAACTACAACCGCGAGACCCTGAAGGCGGAGGCCAAGGCAGCGCAGGATACCGGGCGCCAACTCCCGCTCGCCAAGTTCAACGAGCGTGAGATCCAGTACTTCCGCGAGAATATCGGCAATGTGTCGTCTGCGGAGGAGCTCCTTGCGGACGAACGCCTCTACCGCTTCGCCCTCACCGCCTTCGACCTCGAGAGCCAGGTGGACAGCCGCGCGCTGGTCAAGAAGGTGCTGGAGGAAGGCGTTGCCGATCCTGACAGCCTCGCCAACAAGCTCGTCGACAAGAAGTTTCGCGACTTCGCTCGCGCCTTCGCTTTCGCGGAGAGCGGTGACCGGAACGTCCGTAACCCGAACTTCGCCGAGGAGGTCATCGGCAAGTACCGCCGGGTGAAGCTCGAAGGCGATGCGGGCGAGGACAATATCGGCGTGCGCCTGGCCGCTTACTTCGACCGCAAGGCCCCCGGCCTGACGAGCTGGTTCTCCGTGCTCGGCGACAAGGCGCTGCGGGAGGTGATCTTCACAGCCCTCGACCTGCCCGACGAGATGCAGCGGACGAACCCGGACAAGCTGGCCGAGATCTTCGAGGACCGTCTGGACCTCGACGAGCTGAAGGATCCCGAGGGCCGCAAGAAGTTCCTGCAGCGCTTCACCCTGCTCTACGACATCAGGAACGGCGCACCGGGCCAGGTGTCGAACACCCTCGCCCTCTACGGCATCGACCCGACCCTCGACGCGGGCGGCGGCGCTGGCGGGATCGTCTCGATCGACCCGGCCACCCTCGGCGCGACGTTCTTCTAAGAAGCCCTACGCCTCAGCCGGCAGCATCTCGGGCGCCACGTGGCCTAGCACCTCCTTCAGCGCCACCATCCCCGCCTCGGCAGGCAGGGTCTCATGGCGGTCTTGGGCGCAGAAGGCCTCGATACCGGGGACGCGTTCGATGGCCCTGTCGGTCTCGGGGTCGGCGCCTCGCTTGTAGAGGCCGATGGCGATGACGTCGCGCTTCTCCTCGTAGACCGAGAGCAGCCTGCGGGCTTCGGCCGCCGCCTTGGCATCGTCCGCGGCAGGATAGCAGTCGGGGGCCAGGCGGGAGACCGATCCGGGTACGTCGATGGCGGGGAAGCGGCCCCTGGTGGCCACTTGCCGCGACAGGACGAGGTGCCCGTCCAGAATACCGCGAGTGGCATCGGCCACGGGGTCGTCATGGTCGTCGCCGTCCACGAGCACGGTGGCAGCCAAGGTGATGTCCCCCTGCTCACCCATGCCGGGGCCTGAGCGCTCGAGAAGATGCGCCAGCTCGCCGAAGACCGAAGGAGGGAAACCCCGGGCCGAGGGAGGCTCGCCCACGGCGAGACCGATCTCGCGCAGGGCATGGGCGAAGCGGGTGACCGAGTCCATCATGCAGAAGACGTGGCGGCCGCGCTTCCGCTGGTCCTCGGCCACGGCCATGGTGAGGTAGGCAGCCTGGCGCCTGGCAAGAGGACTCTCGTCCGAGGTGGCGACGACCACGATGGAGCGCTTGAGCCCCTCCTCGCCGAGGTCGCGCTGCAGGAACTCCTGCACCTCGCGGCCCCGCTCGCCGATCAGGCCGATGACGTTCACATCCGCCGCCGACGAACGCGCGAGCATGGAGAGAAGCGTCGACTTGCCGACACCGGAGCCCGCGAAGATGCCCATGCGCTGGCCGCGGCAGATGGGGGTGAAGGCGTCGATGGCTTTGACGCCGGTGTCGATCATGGCGCCCACCCGGCGCCGCGCGAAGGCTGGCGGCGGGGTGCCTTTGAGGGGGGTGGCGAACGCGCCTTCGGGCAGCGGACCCTTGCCGTCAATGGGCTGCGCCATGGGACCGATGACGCGGCCGAGCCAGCCGTCGGAGACCTTGATGCGGAAGCGTGCCTCAGGGAAGGTCACCTTAGCGCCCGACGCCACGCCTTCGGTGTCGGAGAAGCCCATGAGGAGCGACTCCTCCTCCTCGACGCCCACCACCTGGCAGTCCAGAGCGCTCATGCCCCGGCGCTCGACCTGACAGAGATCGCCCGCCGAGAGGATGCCGGAGAGGCCCTTGACCCTCAAGACCGTTCCGAGGGCGGAGGAGATCTCTCCCTCCCAGACGGGGCCGGGCAGCCCGCGCAGGCGCGACGCCGCCTCGTCGAGGGCGGTGAGGGCTTGGCTCGTGCTTCTCTCGCCAGGCATGCGGTTCTCCTTCATGCAAGCAGCCTCGGTCCTGCCCCCTCGCCTTTTATCCGGGTTTAAAACCTGCCCGCTTCGTTAACGCTGATCCGGGCCGCCGCCCGGCGGGAGGGCACCCATGATCGACGGCATCAGCCTGTTCGCCACGATGACGAACAAGATGGACTATCTGACGGTCCGCCACACGCTCCTGGCACAGAACGTCGCCAACTCCGACACGCCCGGCTACAAAGCCCAGGACCTGCGCACCTTCACCGAGGCGCTGCGCACGGTGGAGCCCGCCTCCATGAAGGCGACCCATGGCCGTCATATGGTCGCCGATCTCGGCAACACCACCTTCCGCGAGAACACCCATGTCCAAGGCTGGGAAGTCGCCCCCTCGGGCAACCAGGTCACGCTGGAAGAGCAGATGATCAAGGCCGCCGACAATGGCCGCGACTACCAGCTCACCACCCAACTGATGAAGAAGCACGCCGGCATGATGAAGGCCGTGCTCTCCACCCGCACTTAAGGAGCAGGATGATGGACGCCATCAGCGCCACCATGAAGATCGCCGCCTCCGGCCTCGAAGCGCAGTCGACGCGGGTACGGATGGTCTCGGAGAACATCGCCAACGCCAACTCGCTCGGCTCCGCCCCCGGCGCCGACCCCTACCGGCGCAAGACCATCGTCTTCCAGCCCACCTTCGACAAGGCGCTCGGCGCCGACACGGTCACCATCAAGAAGATCGGCACGGACCCTGGCGAGTTCAAGCTCTCCTACGACCCCTCCCACCCGGCTGCCGACCAGCGCGGCTACGTCAAGGTGCCCAACGTCAACCCGCTGATCGAGATGACCGACATGCGCGAGGCGACCCGCTCCTACGACGCCAACCTTAACGTCATCGAGCAGGCGCGGGGCATGGCCATGGCCACCATCGCCCTTCTCGACCGCTAAGGGGTAGACTGAACGATGATCGAAGCCGTCTCCGCCCTCGCCAACGTCACCTCCACCACCGGCGTCTCCACCGAGTTCACACGCAGCGGTGCGGTTTCCGGCGCGCCGAAGATGAGCTTCACCGAGGCGATGAAGTCCGCCGCCATGGAGCAGGTGCAGACCGTCCAGCACTCCGAAGCGATGACCATGGGCGCCATGCACGGCAAGGTCTCGCTTCAGGAGGTCGTCGGCGCCACGATGAAGGCCGAGATGGCCGTCGAGACCGCGATCTCGGTACGGAACAAGATGATCGAGGCCTATCAAGAAATCATGCGGATGCCCGTCTGATGACCGAAGCGGACGTCATCCAGATTATCCGCGAGGGTTTCATCACCGCGATGATCATCTGTGCGCCGCCTCTCATCGCGGGCACTCTGACGGGTCTCGCGGTAGCGCTGTTCCAGGCGCTGACGCAGATCCAGGAGATGACGCTGACCTTCGTGCCGAAATTCGTGGCCATCTTCGTGACCATCGTCCTCTGCCTGCCGCTCACCTTCCAGCGCATCTCTATGTACGCGGCGCTGATCGGCGACAAGGTGATCCGGAGCGGCGGGGGGCTCTAGGCCGTCTTGACCGCGGCCTCCTCGGTAGGGGGCCGGTTCGGTACCATCTCTCTTGCGGCACTCTCTTCGCTGGCCATCTCCCTCGCCGTCATGAAGCGGAAGACGGCACGGGCGTCCTTCGTCGCGAGTTTCTCCGGGTCGATGTCATCGCCGCAGAGGGGACGGAGGGCTTCTAGAAGCTCCGCGCGGATCGTCTCGCTCCTGTCCTGCCTTGCCTCCCAGGTCTCGAGCGCTTTCGTCCGGATACGGCGCAGGAGGGATGCCGGGTCCCGCCTCCCCTCCAGAAGGCCGACCGTCATGTTGGCCCGGTCGAGCACGTAGTGCCTCGTGCCCGAGTAGATCGGCACGTCGAGGATGCCGCTGTCATGGGCTGCGATCAGGGTGAGCTGGAAGCGGTCCCCCTCCCGCCACTCAGGAGGTACGGCGAGGAGCTGGTCCTGTAGCTGGGACGTGAAATGAGGCGCGAGGTAGTAGCAGAACTCGTTGAAGGCCTGGACGTTGAAGCTTTCCTTTGAGGTCTTGGTGCTGGCCCATAAGGCGACGGCAGCCTCCGGCGTGATCATCCCGCCCTTCACCGGGACCCCTGCCGCCTCGGCGATCTCCCCCACGGCCTCCTCCACATGGTCGAGATAGGCCTCGCGGGCGGGCGCGCTTCGGAAGACGTCGAGATAGGCTGAGGCGTAGCGCTTGGCGAACTCCCTGACCCCTACTGGCTCCTGCCACGACCAGATGCGGGCATTGGTGAAGCCGGGGCCGTAGCCTGCGAGCTGAAGATCGGGGTAGGGATCGATACCCCCCTCGAAGGCCTCGATGATGCGCTCCGTGCCGCCGTAGGGGAGCTTGAACCCGTAGCGCTGCCGCAGGAGACGGCGGCGCCTCTCGTGGGGGACGTGATGGCCGCTCCAGTCCATGACCGTCAGCTCGCTGCCGAGATAGCGGGCCAGGTCCTGCGCCGCCACCCGGTCCTGGCGGCGGGTGTTCGTCAGAGCGCTGTTGCCTTTGCCGTAGAGCAGATGGCCGGCCATCCCCGCCTCCTTCGCGGCGGCCAGGACCAGCCGGCTGTCGAGGCCGCCCGTGGCGTTGACCGCCGGGCGGCCCGCGCGCTTCGCAACCTGGAGCATGGACCTGGTCGTTTGGGCGTAGGCTTCGACCGCGTCGCCGAAGCGGCCCCGAGCGCGGCGGGGCTCGGTTCGCTCGGCCCTGCGGAGATCGAGACGCCAGCCGCGCTCGCTTCTCGTCAGCGCGGCATACTGATGGCCCCGCAGGCTGAGGACCCCTTCCGCGGTGCTGCGCCAGCCAAGCCCCCTCTCGCCATGGAACGCGGCGACGAGGGCCTGCCGCTCGCCGATGGTGCTGCCAGCCCACGGCGCTTTCATGCAGTCCGAAAGCGAGGTGGCGACGAGGAAGTCCCCGCTGACCGAGGCCGCGACGTAGATTTCGTAGCTGGCGATGGGGTCGCAGAAGACGAAGGCGCTGCCGCCCTGGCGTACCGCTACGCCGTAGTGCCCGAAGAGGTCCGAGCGGCTTTTGAGGGGGGCGCTCGGGTCGAAGCGCCGCAGGAGCTGCGGCAGCGCCTCCCCTCCCCAGCCATCTTCGAAGGAGCCGTAGCTGCCGGTTGCGATGAGCCAGCGGTCAGGCCCTTCGCTAGCGGCGTTGACGTGCTCGATCGAGCGCTTCTTGGCCGAGGCTGCATAGAGGTCGCCCTCCATCGGCGCCGAACGCAGCCCCGCTTCCTTCCATCCCTCCTCCAGCCGCCGCCTGACAGGCGCGCTGTTGGTCACGTAGAACCTAGCCACTCGAAACTTCCTTCCTTCCGAGCCGTCCTACCGAGCGAGCCTTTGCGGGCAGGCCTTCTAGAACCAGCTCACCGCCTCCACCTTCGGAAGGGGGTCGTGTTCCACGCCCTTGCTCTTGGCCAGGGCGGCGTTCACCACACTGACGAAACGGTCCGAGGCGAAGGGCTTGGTCAAGACGCCGATGGCGTAGGCGTGGTGGTTCTCGGCTTCGGCGGCCTGGCCCGTGACGAAGAGGCAGCAGATGCCGTGGGTCTCGCGGAGCATCCGCGCGAGGTCCGTGCCCCTGTCCCCGCCGGCGAGGTCGATGTCGACGAGGGCGAGATCCACGGCGGCATGGGCGGCCTCGAGCGCCTCGGCGTTGCGGGCGAAAGGTCCGAGCACCTGGTGACCGGCCTGCTCGAGGTCGAGCTGCATCATCATGGCCACCATGATGTTGTCTTCCACCAGAAGAACGAGGCTCATCGTCTCTCCCCCCTTCTCAGAGGCAGGTTGAACTCCGCGCGAAAGCCGGGCGAGCCGAAGCTGAAGTCGACCGAGCCGCCGAGCGCCTTCGCGCTGGCCTGCATGAACGTCATGCCGTAGCCGCGCTTGGTGGGTTCGGGGGCGGGCGCGCCGCCTTCCTCCCGCCACACCATGTTGAGCACATCGCCGCCCGACCAGACCAGGTTCACATGGGCCCGGTCCGATTTGAGGGCACCGTGCTTGATGGCGTTGGTGGAGAGCTCGTGCGCGATGAGGGCGATGCTCTGGCCCATCTCCGCACCGACCTCCGTATCGTCTCCCTCCACGCGGAACCTTCCGGCCGTCTTGAAGGGCGCCAGGACCGCTTCGATCAGGTCGCGGACGGGGGTGGCGCCGTAATTGCTGTTGAAGAGCACCTCGTGCAGACTGCCCATGGCCGAAAGGCGGGGCTGGAAGACCTCCTTGAAACTGTCGAAATCCTCCGCATTGCGCGCGGCCAGCGTGTAGACGGCCTGCACGGTGGCGAGGATGTTCTTGACCCGGTGGTTCAGCTCCCGGCGCAGGAGCTCCTGACGTTCGATATGGAGACCGAGCTCGGCCTGCCGCCTGCGCGAGAGGCGCATGGTCTCGACGGCCGTTTCGAGCTCGGAACGGCGCACGGGGCGCTGCAGGACCAGCACCTTGGTGCGCGGAAGCGCCTCCTGAAAACGGGCGAGCGCGCTCATCGTGTTGCCGACGGGGTCGACCAGGAGGATGATCGGCAGGGCCTGCCAGGGCTCCTGGTTCATCAGATAACGCTCAATGGTCTCCATCACCTCCGGCTCCAACGCTTCTTGGGTGAGGATCAGCACCCCCACCTCACCCTGTTCGGCAAAACCGCGCGCAAGGTCACGGGCATCACGGGCGATGCGGATGCCGTCGCCCCGGCTGAGGGACGCACGCAGAAGGTCGGCGTCCCGCCCGGTGGGGGCGAGAAGCCAGACCGGCACCCTTACGGCAGGGCCGGCATCGGACAAGCTGACGCCCCCGCCATTGGACACGCTAGTCGTAGTCCGGCTTGGGCGAGGGCCTGCCTGGGGGCGGCGGGACGAAGTCCTGGATGGAGATGCCTTTCTGGCTGATCTTGATCTGCCTGATGTCGAGGTCATGCGGGCCGTGGCGCTTCTTCACCACCGAGATCGTGCGGCGGATCACCGCTGGCCACTCATACATGCGCAGGAAGATCACCGTGTCGCCGAGGAAGCTGACGTCGATATCCGTGTCCATGTTGTGGCCGAGAAGCCCGCGCTGGGCCACCACCAGCACGGTCAGCACGTTGCGCCGCGCGAGGTACTGCAAGAGGAGCTGCATCTGGATGATGGCTTCCTCGGGCTGCGGAAGGCCGGAGACGTAGCCGGTGAAGCTGTCGATGACGACGACCCTGGTGTCGTTCTCGTCGACGGCGTTGAGGGCCATCTCGTTGAACTGGCCTTGGCTGATCTCCGACGGGTTGAAGTCGTAGAGCCGCAGCATGCCGCTCTTCTCATACTTTCGCATGGGAAAGCCGAGGCCCTCGGAGCGACGGAAGAAGGTCTCGGGCCGCTCCTCGAAGAGGAACATGGCGCAGTTCTCGCCCCGCTCCAGCGCCGCCCATAGGTAGAGCGAACTGAGGGTGGACTTGCCGGTGCCCGCCTGGCCGACGACGAGGGCGGTGGTGCCCCGCTCCATGCCGCCGCCGAGCATCTCGTCGAGATCCTCGATGCCGCACTGGATGAGGTCGCCGCCGGTCTCCTCCGGCGCGAGCTCCGGCACGACGCGGGGGAAGGTGACGACCCCGTCCTCCTGCAGGATGTCGATGTCGTGGTAGCCGTCGAAATAGTCCACGCCGCGCATCTTGGAGACGTCGAGCCGCCGCCTCGCCTTGCCGTAGGCGGGCAGGTCGCGCTCGAGCTGGAAGATGCCGTGGGCCATGCTCTCGACCTCGAGGTCGGTGTGCTCGCGCGGGCCGGTGTCGATCAGCAGCGTCGCGATCCCTTTGTCGCGCACGAGCTGCTTGAAGTTGATCAGCTCGCGCTGGAAGCGGTAGTCGTCGCGGGCGAGCTGCCTGATCTCCACCAAGCTGTCATAGACGAGGCGCTTCGGCTCGTGCCGGTTAATGGCCTCGATGACGGCCTGTCTCGTCGTGTCCAGGCGCACATCGACGGGGTAGAAGACGGTCTGGTCGTCATCCTCGGGCTTTTCCGCCTGCAGCTCGACGATCTCGATCCCGTCCAGCGACCAGCCGTGGCTTCTGGCGATGAGCTCCAGCTCGTGACGGTTCTGGGAGAGGGTGACGAAGAGACACTTCTCTCCCTGCCGCATACCCTCAAGAAGGAACTGCAGCGAAAAGGTCGTCTTGCCGGTGCCCGGCTCCCCCTGCACGAGGTAGGTGTAGCGCCCCGGCAGCCCCCCCTTGAGGATGTGGTCGAGATTGCGGACGCCGGTGGGAATGCGGTTCATCTCCGCGCTTCCTGCTGACTGGCTCATGATCAGCTCCCATGCCTTGTGGTTACCGTTGGTTCGGTGCTTGGACGGGCTGAATAGGCAGCAGGGCCAGGCTTCACCCCTTCCGTAGGGAAAGGCTTCTTCCAAACCTATATCGCGGCGGTACCGACACACGCCGGTGTGACCGCTTTTGCGGTCTTCGCTTGTGACTGAACGCGATTGCCACCCGCCGTTGCGGCGTCCTGTCGCAACCGCTCCCGCCAGGGTGGCGCCGTGCGTCGGCGCCTCGTTCCAGAAGGGTTCAAACCCCACTTTAAACCCCCGTTCATACCTTCGCCGCCGGGGCAGAACGCCCTTTTCACCGGGTCGGCAGAAGCCGTCCCTAGCGCGTTGGAGAGCGAGAACGTGGACGCAGCGCTGCGCCTGATCGGCAACGATTCGAACCGCGACGTGGTGTTCGCGGCCGGGGTGATGACCATTCTGGTGGTCTTGTTCGTACCCCTCCCCGGATGGGCCTTGGATTTGGGGCTCACCTTCTCCCTCGCCTTCTCCATCCTCATCCTGATGGTGGCGCTTTGGATCGAGAAGCCGCTCGATTTCAGCTCCTTCCCGACAGTGCTGCTGATCGCGACGATCTTGAGGTTGGCACTGAACATCGCCTCGACCAGGCTGATCCTGGCCAACGGGCATCAGGGGACGGATGCCGCGGGCGGGGTCATCTACGGCTTCAGCCAGCTCATGGTGGGCGGCAACTACGTCATCGGTCTGATCGTTTTCGCGATCCTGGTGATCATCAACTTCATCGTCATCACCAAGGGTGCGACCAGGATCGCCGAGGTTGGCGCGCGCTTCACCCTGGACGCGATCCCCGGCAAGCAGATGGCCATCGACGCCGACCTCTCCGCGGGCCTGATCGACGATGTCGAGGCGCGGAACCGGCGCAAGACCCTGGAAGACGAGAGCGCCTTCTTCGGCGCCATGGACGGTGCGTCGAAATTCGTGCGCGGCGACGCCATGGCCGGGATGATCATCGTCTTCATCAACATCATCGGCGGCATGATCATCGGTGTGGCCCAGATGGGCATCACCATGGGGGATGCGGCGAGCTCCTACACCACGCTGACCATCGGCGACGGGCTGGCCAGCCAGATCCCGGCGCTCGTCATCTCGCTGGCCGCGGGCCTTCTCGTCACCAAGGGGCGCAACGAGGGTTCGGCGGAGAAGGCGGTCCTCAGCCAGCTCGGCGAGTACCCCAAGGCGGTGCTCATGGTGGCTGGCATGATGGCGGTGATGGGCCTCACCCCCGGCCTGCCCTTCCTGCCCTTTGTCGGCATTGGCGGGCTGATCGCGGTGGGCGGCTTCGTGGTGCCCAGGCGCAAGAAGAAGGCCGCAGCGGTCCTCAGTGCTCAGACGCAGACCCAGGAAGCGCCCAAGGAGATCCCCGCCGAGGAGAGCCTCAAGATCGAGGATCTGGAGCTCGAAGTGGGCTCGCGCCTCCTCACCATGATCTCCAACCCCGAGCGCGGGCTTCCGGCCAAGGTCAAGTCGCTCCGCAGGCGTTTTGCTTCGGAGTTCGGCTTCCTGCTGCCGCCCGTGCGCATCAAGGACAACCTCTACGTTCCGCCTGACGAGTACAGAATTTCCGTGCAGGACGTGGAAGTTGCCAAGGGCCTCGTGCGGCCCGGCTGCGTCATGGCCATCGACCCGGCCGGCGGCGAGGTGGACCTCCCCGGCGAGCCGACCCGCGACCCGAGCTTCGACATGCCCGCACGCTGGCTGCCTGAGACCTCCTCCGAGGAGGCCGAAGGCAAGGGCTACACCGTAGTCTCCGCGGACAGCGTGCTGATCACCCACCTCTCCGAGACGATCAAGGACCACCTGCCGAGCCTTCTCACCTATTCGGCCATGCAGAAGCTGATCGACACGCTCGAGCCTGAGTACCGAAAGCTTCTCTCCGACATCGTGCCGAGCCAGCTTTCCAATGTCGGCCTACAGAGAGTATTGCAGAGCCTTCTCGCCGAGCGGGTCTCGATCAGGAACCTGCCGACGATCCTAGAGGCCGTGGCCGAGAGCACCGGTTTCACGCGCAACCCGCAGACCATCGCCGAGCATGTGCGCCAGCGCCTCAGCAAGCAGATCTCGACGGCTGTTCAAGGCGAGGACGGCTTCGTCGCGGTGATCGCCATGTCCGGGCGGTGGGAGCGCGCCTTCATCGAGAGCCTGCAGGGCGAGCCTGGCGGCGAGCGCATCTTCGCCATGGCCCCCGGCCACGTGCAGGAGTTCATCACCGCCGCCCGCGCCGTGATCGCGAAGTATAAGGACGATGATCAGCCCCCCGTCATCCTCACCTCCGCCGATGCCCGGCCCTTCGTGCGCAGCCTTCTCGAACGCGCAGCACCCCACGTGCCGATCATCTCGCATAACGAGCTGCACAGCTCGGTGGCCATCAAGACCGTCGATCAGATCGCGTGACCGGGCACGCCGAAGAGGAGCCCATGAGTTTCGAACGACGACTGATCTTCCTCTGCGGCGAGGCGGAGGGCGAGGCCTTTCAGAACCATGTCGAGAAGCTCGACGCGGGGCTCGAGACCGTCTGGTGCTCGTCCGTCGCGAGCCTCGACCTCGTCACGAGGTCCGGCGGCCACCGCACGAGGCTCATCAGCTTCCTGACCGACGTCATCGTCCCCGACGAGATCATCCAGCGCCTGAGGCCCAAACCCATCAACATCCATCCCGGACCGCCCGAGTACCCCGGCGCCCACGGGCTGACCTTCGCCATCTTCAACGGCGCCAGCCATTACGGCGTCACCGTGCATGAGATGACGGCCAAGGTGGATGACGGCCCCATCCTGATGGTCGACCGCTTTCCCCTACCGGGGGACGCCGAACTCGTCCCCTACGGCAACGAGGTCTACGCCCGCGCCGTGGCGCTGGCCGATCACGTCATCCACCACTGCGTGCGCACAGAGGGTCCGATGCCGCACGCTAGAGGCGAGGCGTGGTCGAAGCACCACTGCACGAGGAGGAGGCTTAAGGCTCTCTTAACGGCGCAGGACTATCTCACACCCTCGGACCAGGAGCGCCTCATCCGCGCCGCAGGTCCTCTTCTGGAGAAGCCGGAGAAAGCCGCGAAAGGCCATGGTTGAGATCCCGCTCGGCAGCGCCAGCGATCAGCTGACCGTGCTGCTCCTCACCTTCGCGAGGATCGGCACCATCTGCATGCTGATGCCGGGGCTCGGCGAGGGCTATGTCAGCCCGCGGATCAGGCTGTTCATCGCCGGCGCCATCAGCTTTCTCCTCTCGGTCACCGTCGGCGCGCGCATTCCCGAGCTGCAGGGCTTCGGCTCGGTGGTCTTCGCCATGATGAGCGAGGTGGTGGCGGGGCTGATCTTCGGCGGCGCCATGCGGATGTTCCTCGCCGCCCCCCAGATCGCGGGCCAGCTCACCTCGCAGCTCACTTCCCTGTCGAACATCTTCGCGTCCGGCGCGCAGCTCATGGAAGCGAGCTCGATCCTGGGCGCCTGGTTCGTGGCGGGGGCCATCCTCTTCACCTTCGTCTCCGGCATGCACTACCTCATGCTCGACGCGATGGCGGTCAGCTACAACGTGATCCCGCTCGGCGGCTTCCCGAACATGGGCGACGCGGCGAACGCCGTGGTGCGCATCTTCGCCGGGGTCTTCGCCTTAGGCGTTCAGATGGCGGCGCCCTTCATCCTCCTCTCGCTGATCTTCAACATCAGCGTGGGGCTCGCCAACAAGATGATGGCCAGCCTGCCCCTCTACTTCGTCGCCATGCCGATCTCGATCCTCGGCGGGCTCTATGTTCTCGCCTACGCCATCGGCCCGGTTTTGGCTGCGTTCCGCGCAGCTTTCTCCGCCTGGCTGACCGCGCCGTTCGCGTGAAGGAGGGGCCGTGGCTGACGAACCGGACGAGTCCCAGAAAACAGAAGAGGCCTCCCCAAAGAAGCTTGCGGACGCCCGCAAGAAAGGGGACGTGCCCGTCTCCAAGGAGGTCGCCACCTTAGGCTCCATGGTGGCCGCGATCATGCTGATCGCGTTCCTGGCGCCGTCCCTGGTACGGACGATCTCGGGCAAGACGACGCCCTTCGTCGCCAGCATCCACGAGATCCGCGTGCAGAACACCCAGTACGACGTGCTGGCGGTGCTGGGCGAGCTCTTCACCAAGATCATGGCGGCCATGTCGCCGCTCTTCCTGGCCTTCGCCGGGGCGGCGCTGCTGGCGACCCTGGGTCAGAACGCGCTGGTCTTCGCCGTCGACCGCATCAAGCCCAAGGCCGAGCGCCTCAACCCCATGAAGGGGCTGAAGCGCATGTTCAGCCAGGACAGCCTGGTCGAGCTTGCCAAGAACCTGGTCAAGGTCGGCGTGGTCACGGGGGTGGTGGCGCTCTTTACCCTGAACGAGCTGGAGAACTTCACCGCCATGGCGAGCTACGACCTCAACGAGGTCCCCCGCCGCATGCAGGGCATGGTCATCAAGCTTCTGGCGGCGGTGCTGATCGTGATGATCCTCGTCGCTGTGATCGACGTCATCTGGAAGCAGATGGAGTGGAAGAAGAAGCAGCGTATGACCAAGCAGGAGGTCAAGGACGAGTTCAAGCAGACCGAGGGCGACCCCCAGATCAAGCAGCGCCTCGCCGAGATCAGGCGCTCGAAGAAGCGCAAGGACGCGATCGGCAAGGTGCCCGACGCCACGGTCCTGATCATGAACCCGACCCACTACGCCGTCGCCCTGCGCTATGTGCCGTCCGAGGGCGACGCGCCGGTCTGTATCGCCAAGGGCCGCAACCTCATCGCGCTGGAGATGCGGAGGAAGGCCGAGGAGCACAACGTGCCGGTCATCGAGAACCCGCCCCTCGCCCGCGCGCTTCACGCAGCGTTGGAAGAGGACCAGCCCATCCCGCCGCAGTTCTTCAAAGCAGTGGCCGAGATCATCAACTACGTCTACCGCTCGGGCCAGCGCAGCCTGTCGCTGTAGGTTCTAGAAACCGGCGGCCACCTCTCCCGCATGGGCGGGAGAGGTCAAAACCTGGCGCAGTCAGGTTTTGGGTGAGGGCCTCGGCGAAGCCGTTCTGCAACGCTTGGTATCAAAACCTGCGCTCAGAACCCCCTCACCCTCGGTCCCTCTCCCGCAGGCGGGAGAGGGAGGCGGCACTTGCCAAACTTTCGACTGAAGACACTACCCGTCGAGCCCATCCTTTGCATCACCGGCGGGTTTCCTGCACACTTCGCCAAAAAGGGCCGTCTTATGTTCCGTACCGCGCTGCTCGGCATCCTGGCCGGGATGCTTCCTCTCGCCGCCGCAGCCCAGAACACGGGCGGGGTCTTCGGCCCGGTGGTGAACAAGGGGCACCGCTATGCAGAGTACCGCATCACCGTCTCCCCTTCCGATGCGGACGGCCTGGACACCGTCTGGGCACAGCGCTTCCACGTGGAAGACACGCCCACGGACCGCATCATGTGGCGCGTCTTCGCCCAAGTGAGGCGCGACCCTTTCGGCGAGACCGAGTTCGATTCGGCGCAGGCGGAGATCTTCACCGAGCTGCGCGGACCGGAACACCGGTGGCGGACCGGTTTTCGCTTCGACGGCCGGGTCAGGGGCGACGGGCCGGGGCAGATGAGCGTCAACTGGACCAACGAGTTCGCCCTGTCCGAGAAGCTGATCACCAGGGCCGTGCTTCTGACCACTAAGCAGTTCGGCGACCGGGCCTCGGACGGCGTGCTTCTCGAGACCCGGCTCAACCTGCAGTACCGCTTCGAGAACCGCGTCCAGGCGGGGGTCGAGCTCTATAACGGGCACGGATCGACCGCTGACTTCCAGACCGTCTCCGATAGGCTCCAGGTCGGACCCTACGCCTTCATCCCCATCGGCGAGCACTGGCGGGGCTTTGTCGGCGTCCTCGCAACGACCGGAAACGGCGCCTACCCCGCCGACACCCGCTTCTGGCTAGGCAGGAGCTTCTGAGGGCTCCTCCACCCCCTCCTTGACGCCGGACTGGGACGCCAGCTCCCGCACATAGACGTCCTGCTGGGGGAAGGGGATCTCGATGCCCTGCTCGCGGAAGGCTTTGTGGATGGCGACCCTCAGCTCCGTCCTGACGCGGAGGCTGTTCCCCACGTCGCGGATATAGCAGCGTAGGGAAAAATCGAGGCTCGACGCGCCGAAATCCTCGAACACAACCGCCGGTGCGGGATAGTTGAGGATGTCGCGGTTCTCCCTCGCCACCTGCTGCAGGATGCGCATGACCTTTTCCGCGTCGCTGTCATAGGCGGCGCCCACACGGACGATCACCCGGCCCATCTTGTCCTTATGCGTCCAGTTGGTGACCGCCTGGGCGATCAGCTCGGAGTTGGGGACGATGACGGAGGACCTGTCGAAGGTCTCGATCTCCGTCGAGCGGACCGAGATGCGCTTGACGATGCCCTCGCCCGAGGCCGTGACGATCCAGTCGCCCACCTTGATGGGACGCTCGAAGAGAAGAATCAGTCCACTGACGAAGTTGTTGACGATGGACTGGAGGCCGAAACCGATACCGACCGAGAGGGCGCCGGCGATGATGGCGAGGTTCTGAAGGTCGAAGCCCAAGGTCCCCACGCCGATCATGAAGGCGATGACGAGGCCCACATAGCCGATCAGCGTGCGAAGCGAGTTCTGCACCCCTGGGTCGATGCGGGAGCGGGGGAAGATCTGCGTCTCGGCGGTCTTCTGCACCTGGCGGGTGACCCATAGAAGGACCACGAAGATGCCGATGGCCGAGAGGATCTTGCCGAAGCTGATCCTGACATTGCCGACCTCGAAGCCGATCAGCGCGTCGACGATCCATCCGCGCACGTCGGACCACTCGGCACCCAGGATGAGGAGCGCGGGCGGGATGAAGATAAGCACCGCCACCGCGTCGATGAAGATGCCGATCCAGGAGTAGAGGAGCTTCTCGTCCTCCTCGTCGGCGGTGCTGGAGAAGTCCTTGTCTAAGACCCGCACGGTCTCCCGCAGCATGGCCCTGATCGCCATGACGACGCCGAAGAGCGCCACCAGGAGGAACGCCCTCGTAGAGACGTAGTAGCCGAGATTGACCCAGCCGAGGAGCGCCGCTCCGGCGGAGAGACCGCCGAGGACCCGCCCCAGGGTCCGCAGCTTGCCGAAGAAGCTGCGCTTCTTAGGCTCGTCCGGCTCGACCGCCACGGCGGGGGTTTCGGGGGCGCCCGGCGGCGCCTCGCCCTCGACGAGCTTGGTGGGGGCGGGCTCCTCCTCGTCGTCCTTCCGGGTCCAGAGCCCGTCGCGGGAGAGAAGGTAGAGAAGCGCGCCCAGCGACACCGCCACCACCCCCTGCTGGGCGTAGGAAAGAAGCGGCGAGCCGACGAAGAGGTCCGCGCCCCGCGCCAGCACCATGTTGGCCACCAGGATCGCCGCCGCGGAGATGGCGAGAAGCCTGACGGCGAGGAGGCTGCGGCGCGGCAGGGGTGCGACCCGCCATTCGGGCCGCAAGGGCGCGAAGACCGCGGAGACGGCGGCATCGGCAAAGACCAAAGCGAGGAAGCCTAGCCAGAGCGCTTCGGCGAAGTCCTCCGCCTCGTCGGGCACGGCGCCGATGAACTTCAGCGTCTCGATCAGGAAGAACCCGGCCACGATGCCGGGCACCATCTTCGAGGCCGTGCGAAGGGCCGCGACCAGCACGCGCCGCGAGGGGTAGGGCTCAAGCGGCTCGATGCGGCGGAAGATCTGCCTCTCGGTGAAGCGGCGCAGGGGGATGAGGAGCAGGAGCGCGATCACGACAGCCAGGCCGAGATAGAGGAGAGAGCGGGCCAGGCTTCCCTTCTCCCGCATCTCGTCGCGCCAGCCGTTCGCGGCCATGATCGCGTCCTCCGCGCCGCCGAGGAACTCCGCTGCCGCCCCCGTCCAGAGCTGCGGTGAGATCAGCAGGTCGCCGCGCTGCTGCAGGCGTCCGGTGAAGGCGTCGCGCCGCCTGGCCGCGATGGCCTCGCCGATCCTCGTGCTGGCCGCGATGTTCAGGTCGATCTTGGCGCTGAGCGCTGCGAGATCGCCGAGCCGCTTGCTGATCTCGACCCGCTCCTCCTTGAGCGCGTCGCTCTCCGGCGGCTCGCCCTCGGCCGGGATGGGGCCGAGGCGGTCGAGGTCCGAACGCAAGGTCTCGATGCGCTGCTCCAGCGGCACCAGGGCCGTCTGGGCATCGGTGCGGAGGGTGCGCAGCTCCTCCCTCAAGGTCAGGAGTTCGTCAGTGCCCAAGACCTCCGAAGTCAGCTCCTCTTCGATCTCGGCCAGGCGCTGGGTACGGACGGCTACCTCCTCGCGCAAAAGCCCGATCTCCGCCGAGGGCGGCTGGGCATGGGCAAGGCTGAGAAGGGCGAGAACGGCTAGGACAAAAACGCGCATCGGGTGGGCGATAGCGCGGCTGCCGCGAGGTGCAATCCCACAAGGCAGTGAAAGAGGTAAACGAAGGAAGCTGCTGCCGTCTCTTCCGAAAGGCGTTTATATCTTCTGCGAGCTCAGATGGCCCCCTCCGCCCCTTCGGGGCACCTCCCCCACCAGTGGGGGAGGAACACAGCACCAGCGCCGCTCCCTACTTCGCTCCCCCTCTAGAGGGGGAGCTGCCGGTAGGCTGAGGGGGAGGAAGCAGCAGCGCCTGCAATCTCCGTCTGCTTGCAAACGATACAATTGCCGCAAGCAAAGGCTGGGCGGCCAGTGCACGTGTCAGGGGGAGGTTGCACTGGCCGCCCCCGGAAACCGAAGGCAGGCGGGGTCAGGGGGCACAGACGTCCCGCCTCAACCATAAAGATCAGCTTCCGGATGAAGCCTGCTTGGCCGCTCGCCGGAGGGGGCAGACCTCGTATCGCGAGCGGTGAAGGAGGCATCTAGGGATGCGCGAAGAGCTGCGAAAGGCCCAAAAGGGAGAAAGCAGAATTGCGCACGTTCCGTGCAAAGACGCTTCTCGATTGAGCGTTTACGAGCCCGAGGCGAGGGCGACGCGCTCGATTTGATCGGGGCTGACGGTGACCCCGCCATCGAGGATCAGCTTCGTCTCGCCGCCTTCGAAGCGGACCTCGCGCACGAGACCGCCGGAGAGGATGCGGCCGGCCAGACGCTCCTCACCCTCGGCGTTCTTCGCCACGACCTGGGCGCGGTAGACGCCGGGGGCAGCTCTCGCTCCAGACAGGGTCTCTCCGTCCCAGCCCGCATCGTAGCGGCCGACATCGCCGGAGACGTCGAACTGGGCCATGAGGTTGCCGCCCTGGTCGAAGATGCGCAGCTCGGCCTCCTCGGTGGGCGAGGTGATCTCGAAGTTGAAGCGCACGCCGGAGGTGCCCATGGACAGCTCCTCGCTCTCCACCTCGACGGCGCGGCCGAGAAGGTTGAGGTCGCCCTGGCGGTCGCCGGTCGAGAGCTTGGCGGAGATCTCCTTCAGGGTCTCGCCCTGCTCCACCCCCTGCTCGAGCTCGGAGAACTGGGTGAGCTGGTCGACGAACTGGTTCGTGTCCATCGGTTGCAGCGGGTCCTGGTTCTGAAGCTGCTTGGTCAGCAGCGTCAGGAAGGTGTCGAGATTGTCGGTCAGGGCCGAGCGGGCGACCGAGGCGCGGGTCGGTTCGGCGACATCGCTGGTGGTCTGGCTGATCGGGGTAATGGTGCTCATGGGCTTGTATCCTTAGAGGAACAACTGGCGGTCGTCGGCGCTGAGGGCCGGACGGATGAAGACTTCACGCCGCTCTTCGGCGTGCTCGCGGGCCGAGCGGCGCTCGCCGTGCTGTTCGCGGCGCTCTTCATAGGCCTCGCGGCGGCTGCCGCTCTCCTGGTCGTCGCCCTCGCGGTGGGAGAAGCGCAAATCGTCGGTCTCGAACCCGGCCTGGGAGAGGCTCTGCTGCAGACCGCCCGCGCCCCTCGCAAGGGCATCGAAGGCCTGGGCTGTCTCGGTGACGATCGTCACGCGGGTCACCGTGCCCGATTTCTGAAGCTGGATCTGCACCCGGCCGAGCTCTTCGGGGTGAAGGCTGAAGCGCATGCGTTCGACATCGCCGCGGGTGATGAACTGGAGGTTGGTCGCCACCTGACGGACCACGGCGGCGGAAGGGTCGGGGCGGCCCTGAAGCTGCGCCGCGTCCGCGCGGGCCGAGGAGCCGGTGTCGCCGCCTTCGGGGAGGACGGGGGCCGTCTTGGTACGGACCTCGCCGAGAAGCTCTTCCTCCGCAGGCATGACGGGCGCGTTTGCCGCGGTCTGTTGCTCGGCAGTTCTCTGAACCAGCGGCTGCGGGGCCAACGCCTCACGCCGAACATCGTGGCGGACCGGTCCCTTGGCAGGTTCGATCCTGCCCTCGGTCAGCGTCTGGGGTTTCGGCTGGACTTCCCCCGCCAGGACCGATGCGGCGGCCTGCTGAAGCTCCGGCGCGGCTGCAGCAAGGTTCCCTGGTTGCGCGATCAGTTTTGCAGAAGCCTGCCCTTCGCTGGATAGCGGGGTTGTGACAGGCTGGTTCTGCAGGAGGGGCGCGGCCAGTCCGGCCAGCTCCTCGACCTCGCCCAGAAGCTCCGCAAACCCTTGCTGGCCCTGGGGAAGCCCCTGCCCCTGGGCCTCGTTCTTGACGATAGGACGAACGGTCTGAACCGGCTTGGAAGCCACCAGGAGCGCAGAAGCTGACATCGGCACCTCTTTTTACAGCTTCCCAGTGGAACGCAGTCGTCTCAAGGTGAGTTTAAAACTTCGGGGGTCGCACAAGCTGCGTGCCTCTAAGCGTCTGCGTAGAAGTCGTTTCGTGTGCAAACCGAACCCTTCCCCCAGTGCCCTGCGCTTCAGCCGCTCGGGCGCTCTACCAGCGAGAGGCATCACCTATGGCCAGCCAGCTAGGCGTAGCGATCATCGGACTATCAGGACAGGCGGCGTCGGCCGCCGTGGCGACGGTCGAGCTGGCGCGGCGTGGCCGCAGCAGCCGCGCCGACCTTCCCCTCGGCGACCGTCCCAACCTCGCGCCCTATAGCGGCTTCCGCTTCGCCGGTTGGGACATGAAGGGGGGCAGCGTGCTCGACGCTGCCTTCCGTCACGAGGCGGTGGACCCGCAGAAGCTCGGCACGATCGAGGCGGCCTTGCGCGCGGTGAAGCCCTGGCCCGCCCTGACCGGGGACGGCGGGGCGCCCCAGGGCTGCAGCGGCGAGCACAAGCGCGGCGAGATCACCCTCCGCGAGCGGATCGAGTGCATACAGGACGATCTCGACCGGTTCAGACAATCCGTCGGCGGCCGAGCCGTGGCGGTGAACCTCTCCACCCCCGACTTCCTCACCTCGCGCGCCGCCGAGGCCTTCCAGTCCAGGCGGGCGCTCGAGGAGGCGCTGGACCAGCAGGACCGCAAGATCGGCCCCGCCATGCTCTACGCCTACGCCGCCATCGACTGCGGCGTGCCCTTCGTCGATTTCACCGAGAGCCCGGCCACCTGTGCGTCGTCGATCATCGACTTCGCCATCGAGCGGGGGGTGCCGCTCGCCGGACGGCCCCGAGGCACCGAGCCCAGCTTCCACCGAAGCGCCGAGGCCGCACCGCTCGTGATCGAGGTGACCCGCCTCATCGACTACGCCGCCGCCCACGGCGCCCGCGGCACGGTCGAGACCTTGAGCCAGAGCCTCGGCCAGCTCAGCGGCCTCTCCCGCAGCAAGGCCCGCGCAGAGCTCGATATCTTCGGCTCCCTGAAGCTCTGGCTGCGCGAGCAGGAAGCCCGCGCCGACGAGGACGGCACAAGCCAAGCCATCAGCCTCCCCGACCGCCGCGAGCAGAGTGCTGGGGTGAGGTTGAATTAGTTGGCGCTACCGCTCGCTCGCGCTCGCTACTTGAGCGCCGGCTCGACTTCGCTCCGCTACGCTCGCGTTCTTGGCGGGCCATGGTAGTGTGGCGCTTCCCTCCCCCGTTTCGGGGGAGGTGCCCGAGGGGCGGAGGGGGACTCCCAACTAGCGAAGTCCTCAGTAGCGAAGCCCCTCCGACCGCTTCGCGGCCACCTCCCCTGAAGGGGAGGAATTAAAAGAATCTACCCCCTAGCCGCCATGGCCTTCTGCACGAACTTCATCGTCTGGCCCGAGCCGTCCTCCAGCATTTTCTCGCCGTCTTCGTTCAGGATCTCGTCCATCTTGGCGGCGATGGCTTCTGGGGTCTGCTCGCTCTCGCCGAGATAGATGCCCTCGGTCTCGGTGATCCGCGTGGCCGCATAGCCGCCCGCGCCCGCCGCCAGGATGAGCCGCGAGGGGGCTTCGTCGCAGGCCAGGTAGAGAAGCGCCGCCGTGACGCTCTCCGGCGTCATCACCTTCAGCACCTCCTCGGGGATCAGCCCCTCGGTCATGCGGGTGGCCGCCGTCGGCGCAAGAGTATTGACGTGGATGCCCTTGGAGCCGCCTTCGAGGTGGAGCACGTTCATCAGACCCACCAGCGCCATCTTGGCCGCGCCGTAGTTGGACTGGCCGAAATTGCCGTAGAGCCCCGAGCTCGACGAAGTCATCACCACCCGGCCGTAGCCGCGCTCCCTCATATGGTCCCAGACCGCCTTGGTGCAGGTGACCGAGCCCATGACATGGACCTCCATCACCATGCGGAAGTCATCCAGGGACATCTTGTGGAAGCTCTTATCGCGCAGGATTCCGGCATTGTTCACTAGGATGTCCACGTGGCCGAAGGTCGAGATCGCCTCCGAAACCATCTCGGCGACGGCTTTCTCGTCGGTGACGTTGGCGCCGTTGGCGATGGCCTCGCCCCCCGCCGCCTTGATCTCCTCGACGACCTTCAGCGCTGCCTCCGACGACGCCCCCTCCCCCGAGACCGAACCGCCGAGATCGTTCACCACCACCTTGACCCCCCGCTTCGCCAGGGCCAGCGCGTGCGAACGGCCAAGCCCCGCCCCCGCTCCGGTGACGATGGCGACGCGGTCGTTGAAACTGATGCTCATGGGGGCTCCGTTGGGTGGCGTTTGGGGCGCCTTATCCTGCCCCTCCCCTCTTCGCCAGACGGGTACCGGCGATAGGCTGAACCCCATCCAGACCATCGGCTGAGGCGCTACCATATTGCGCTGCAGCGCGCTCGGTGCTCTATCGCTGCGCATTCTCCTTGACACACCGACCTTCCAGAGGATGCGCATGACCGCCCCCTTCCCCAAAGCCGCAGGCTCCCCCGTTCCCGTCACCCTCGCTTACGGCGACGGCATCGGTCCCGAGATCATGGAGGCCGCGATCAAGGTGATCGAGGCGGCGGGCGCGAACATCGCCTTCGAGAGGATCGACATCGGCGAGCGGGTCTACAATGCGGGCCATTCGGCAGGCATCACGCCCGATGCCTGGGAGAGCCTTCGCCGCACGGGGGTCTTCTTCAAGGCGCCGATCACCACGCCCCAGGGCGGCGGGTTCAAGTCGCTCAACGTGACGATCAGGAAGTCCCTCGGCCTCTACGCCAACACGCGGCCTTGCGTGTCGCTGACACCCTTCGTCGACACCAAGCATCCGAGCGTCGACCTCGTCATCGTGCGCGAGAACGAGGAGGACCTCTACGCAGGCATCGAGCACCGCCAAACGCAAGACGTCTACCAGTGCCTGAAGCTCATCAGCCGCCCCGGCTGTGAGAAGATCATTCGTTTCGCCTTCGAATATGCCCGCGCCAACGGCCGCAAAAAGGTCTCCTGCTTCACCAAAGACAACATCATGAAGCTGACCGACGGCCTGTTCCACAAGGTCTTCGACGAGATCAAAACCGAGTACCCCGACATCGAGACCGACCACTGGATCATCGACATCGGCACAGCGCGTCTCGCGGACACGCCTGAGATCTTCGACGTCATCGTCACCTCGAACCTTTACGGCGACATCATCTCGGACGTGGCGGCGCAGATCACGGGCTCGGTGGGCCTTGGCGGCTCGTCCAACGTGGGCCAGCACGCGGCCATGTTCGAGGCGGTACACGGCTCGGCGCCGGATATCGCAGGTCAGAACATCGCCAACCCCTCCGGCCTGATCCTCGCCAGCGTCCTGATGCTGCAGCATATTGGCCAGTCCGAGGTCGCCGAGCGGGTCCACAACGCCTGGATGAAGACCATCGAGGACGGCGTGCATACGGGCGACATCTACAAGGAAGGCCGCTCCGCCGAGAAGGTCGGCACCAAGGCCTTCGCCGACGCAGTGGCCCAGCGCCTCGGCCAGGCGCCCAAGGTGCTGGCCAAGGCCTCCTACGAGAACGGCGCCAAGTTCGCCCTGCCGCAGATCGAGAAGCCCGCGCCGGTGGAGAAGAAGCTCGTCGGCATCGACGTTTTCTGCGACTGGGACGGCAGCGCCGATGCCCTGGCCGAGAAGCTGCAGGCGGCGCAGACCTCTAACGTGAAGCTCGAGCTGATCACCAACCGCGGCGTCAAGGTCTGGCCTGAAGGCCTGCCCGAGACCTTCTGCACCGATCACTGGCGCTGCCGCTTCTCCGGTGAGATCACCAACGCTGACGTGGCCGAGCTGCTGGCCGCGTTCGCGAAGGCGGGGATCGACTTCATCAAGACCGAGCACCTCTACACCTTTGGCGGCGAGCGCGGGTACAGCTTGGGTCAGGGGCAGTAGGCTTCGCCGTCATCCCGGCCGAAGCGAAGATCCGGGACCCATGGACCTTCCGTTTCAGCAGGTGCTACGCAATGGTCCATGGGTCCCGGATAGCCTCCGGCTTCCGGGATGACGGTGGTTTTACAGTTTTTCTAACCCCCTACCCTAGCAGAGCGAAACTCTTTCCTCCCCCGGCGCGAACCCCTATGTGCGCCGCAACAGAAAAACTGATGAGAGACCGCCCGTGAGTGAGACCGTCGCCGAGAAACCTGCCGTGAACCCCAAGCTCGCCAGCGTCGAGAAGGTGCTGTCGGTCCACCACTATACCGACCGGCTGTTCAAGTTCCGTATCACCCGGCCACAGAGCTTCCGCTTCCGCTCGGGCGAGTTCGTCATGATCGGCCTCCTCCAGGATGGCAAGCCGCTCCTACGCGCCTATTCCGTCGCCTCTCCCAACTGGGACGAGGAGCTGGAGTTCTTCTCGATCAAGGTGCCCGACGGCCCGCTGACCTCCGTGCTTCAGAAGATCCAGCCCGGCGACGATGTGCTTCTGGGCAAGAAGCCCACCGGCACCCTGGTGCTCGACGCGCTGACGCCGGGCAAGCGGCTCTACATGTTCTCCACGGGTACGGGCTTTGCGCCCTTCGCCAGCCTGATGCGCGACCCCGAGACCTATGAGAAGTTCGACGAGGTCATCATCACCCACACCTGCCGCCAGGTGAACGAGCTCGCCTACTCCGTCGAGATGGCGGAGAACCTGATCAAGGACCCGCTGATCGGCGAGATGGCCGAGGGCAAGCTGCGGCACTACACGACCTGCACCCGCGAGGAGCACCCCCATACGGGCCGCATCACCGACCTGATCGAAAGCGGCAAGCTCTTCAGCGATCTCGGCGTGCCGCCCCTCGACCCAGCAACCGACCGGGCGATGATCTGCGGCTCCATGGAGATGATCAAGGACACCGCCGCCTTGCTGGAAAAGGCAGGCCTCACCGAGGGTTCCAACGCACAGCCAGCGGAGTTCGTCATCGAGAAGGCGTTCGCCGGGTGATCGATCTCAGAAGCGTCACGCGCAGCGGTAAGCCGAACCAGTTCCTTGCTGCACCGGAGAACTATCTCGCCAGCGAAACGGCCGATATGGTACCGCCGGTCTACTCTGCTGCGCCTGATGCCTTGATGACGAGGCTCCGTTCTCATGTGGAAGCTGAGAAGGCTGTCAGCGACATCGAGACAGCGGGCCACCGCCTCTCCTATGTCGCGACCATTCCGGTCTTCGGCTTCAAGGACGATGTCGACGTGGAGGTGCTGCCTGCAGACGGAGGCAGCACGCTGGCCGTCTTCTCACGCAGCCGGGTCGGCTACTCGGATCTCGGCGTCAACGCCAGAAGGGTGAAGCGCCTTCTGGAGGCTCTGAAGAGCGGCTCTTGAGCCGACACTAGCCCATATGGGCTATCCCCTCCCGCGATCCTGTTTTCTAGGTCGAGGCCGCAGCTACGGATGTCGGCCGTGTCCTCGCCCTTCGACCACCCTCAAGCGCAGATGGACGCGCAGATCGTCCAGGCGGTCTACGCCGTCGTCAACGAGCCCCAGAGCCTGCCTCAGCTGATGGGCCTGTTGGCCATGCGGGTGGAGGGCGTGCTGTCCTCTGCGGCGAGCAGCACCGAGATCACGGCAGCGCTTCTTCACCTGAGGGAGCACTTCGAAAGCGCCTCCGCCCTTCTGGAGCGGCGCGGGCGGACCAGCGACCCCGCTGCCGGTGCCGTGCGGAACCTGCGTGAGAACCCAGGGCCGGCCTTTATTCTCCGCCCGAGCGGCACGGTGCGCTACGCCAATGCGGCAGCCATCGAAGCGTTCGGCCTCGCCGAAGAGCGTGCGCTCCCCGAAAGCCTCTTCACCCCGCCGGTGAGACGGCGGCTGCTAGGCGCCCTCTCCTCCCTAAGCGAGAACAAGCACACCGTCATCGACACGTTCGAAGCCCAGACGAGGCTGGCCGCCAAACCGCTGCTGCGTCTGGCGCTGACCGCCACCTCCACCCCGGAGGGTCTTCTCGGCAAGCTCTCTTCGGCCTCGGTCATCTGGCTCGACTATGTGGGGCGGCACTTCGCCGCCGCCTACGGCCTCACCCCGGTGGAGACCGAGATCACCAAGGCTATCATCATGGGTCAGAGCCTGGAGGACCTGGCCGCGACCAGGGGCCGGGCCATCGGCACGCTGCGCAACCAGAAGAAGCGGCTCCTCGCCAAGCTCGGCATCCACTCCCAGACGGAGCTCGCCTGCCTCTATGCCGGGTTTGCCCAGCTCTCCCGGCTGCCCCCCGAGGCGGACAAGGTCTGGGCCTTCTCCGGCGAGGCTGACCGCGCCAGCATGACCCTGCCCCTGTGCGATGACGAACGGCTTCACATAGAGATGGTCGGGCCGGAGGACGGCAGGCCTGTCCTCTTTCTTCACTCGCTCCTCGGCGGAACGGGGCTGACACCGCAGCATCGCCGCCTGATCAGGCGACGCAAGCTGCGTCTCATCATGCCGCTTCGGCCCTTCTACGGTGCAACGCGGATCGGCGGCGGCCCTCACGGGCAGGCGGAACGCTATGCCGAAGCGCTTCTACGGCTCCTGGACGAGATCGGAGCGGCGAGCGTGCCGGTGATCTTCGCCAATGCCGCCTCCCCCTACGCCTTCGCGCTCGCCTCCGTAGCCCCCTTGCGGGTGGAGCGTCTGGTGGGCGCGGGCGCCCATCTGCCGCTCAAGGAGACGGAGGCGATCAGGGCCATGAACCCGGTCTCGCGGCTGTCCCACACCTTCGCCGCGCACTACCCCTTCATGCTCGACTTCTTCTGCCGCTCCGTCCTGCACATGACGGGGTCAGGCTTCGATGAGGAGTTCGTGCTCGGCATGCTGTTCGGCTCCCAGGCGGACCAGGCCATGATCGCCGACGCCGAGTTCCGCTATTTAGCGCGCAACACCCTGACCTATATCGGCCAGGAAGAGCCTAACCCGGCCGCCAACGAGCTCGCCGTGGCCGCCCTGCCCTGGTACGCGCTCACCGCCGACCAGGGGGTACCGGTGACGCTGTTCTACGGCGAAGAGGACCCCCGCTTCGGCGGCCGCCCGGCCGAGCGCCTGACTGCCCTGCGCCCCCATATCGAGACGCGGACGATGCCCGAGGCGGGCCAGCTCGTCTTCTACCAGCACTGCGCCGAGGTGCTGGACGAAGCGATGGGCCGCAGAAACTCCGTCCCCGCTTGAGGGAACACCTTCGAGGTTCTAGGGCTTCGGACCCGAAGCAGAGAACTGAGAGCGCCCGCCGTGACCCAAGACCCTTCCGTTCCCGTTCTCTCTCTGGCCGAAGGCATCGACGCGGAAGCACTCTACCGCGCGCTGATGCGAACAGGGTTCGTCGTGCTCACCGATCACGGCATCGACCTCTCCCGCCTGCACGAAACCTACGAGACTGTCGCGAGCTTCTTCGCGCTGCCCGAGCAGACCAAGGAGCGCTACGTCGTCGGGCGTGACGGCCAACGGGGCTACACCCCGTTCGGCCGGGAGAACGCCAAGGGGAACCCGGTCCCTGACCTCAAGGAGTTCTGGCATGTGGGCCGGGACGCCATTGCGCCCAATGTCTGGCCGGACGAGCCTGAAGCCTTCAGGCGCGACGTCGCCTGGCTCTACGAGGAGCTCGACCGGGTGGGGCTCGATCTTCTTCGTGCCCTGACGAGCCCGCTCGAGGTGGCTAGGGCTTATTTCGACGAGATGGCGGCGGGCGGAAACTCCGTGCTGCGCCTTCTTCACTACCCGCCCATTCCCGAAGGCAGCGATCCCAATGCCGTGCGCGCCGCCGCCCATGAGGACATCAACCTCATTACCCTTCTCGTCAGCGCGTCCGCGGCAGGTCTCGAGCTGATGGACAGGGACGGCGTTTGGCGGCCCATCGAAGCCCCCGCCGATGCCATCATCGCCGACGCGGGCGACATGCTGGCGCGGATCACGAACGGGCATATCCCCGCTACCACCCACCGCGTGGTGAACCCGGACGGTCCAAACACGTCGCGCTACTCCATGCCCTTCTTCCTCCACCCCCGTCCTGATGCGGTGCTCAGCGTGCTACCGCAGTTCAGGGGGGAAGGTGCGGCAGAGGACATCACCGCAGGAGATTTCCTGGCGGAGCGGTTGGCTGAGATCGGGCTGAAGTGAGTGGCAACGTCCCGGTTCTCATCTCTCCCTCGGGAGAGATCGACATCTTCGATGTCGAGTGAGGGCGAACAGCAAACGTGGTTGGCTCATGAGAGCCCTCACTCAGACCCGCCTTCGGCAGGGGTTTGACCTCTCCCAGAGGGAGAGGTGGGCGCGCATCTTGCGAGATGACGCTGCCGAATATTCCGTGCCATAAACTCCCCAGCGCAGGGGCACCTCATGACGGCAGCACTTCTCTTTCTCTATGTCGTAGCACAGATCGCCCTCGCCGCATGGGCCGCGCGGGGGACGAGCGACGACACCGACTACCTCGTCGCGGGGCGCACTCTCTCCACGCTGCAGGTTGCCTTCTCCGTCTTCGCCACCTGGTTCGCCGCCGAGACGGTGATCGCCACCTCCGCCGAGGTCGCCAGCGACGGCCTGGCCGGAGCCAGGGTCGAGCCGCTGGGCTACAGCCTAGGCCTCGTCGCGCTCGGCTTGTTCCTGGCCTTCCGTTTGAGGGCGGGTGGGTACGTCACCGTGGCCAGTTTCATCGGCGAGCGGTTCGGCGGCAAGGCGGAGCTGGCAGCCGCGCTCTTCACCGCCATCGCCGCGACCGTCTGGGCAGCGGCGCAGCTTGCCGCGCTGTCGGTGATCCTCGCCGAGGTGACGGGCCTGCCCGCTGGGTGGATGCTGCTGCTCAGCACGGGGATCGTTCTCGTCTACGCTTTGGTTGGCGGCCTCAAGGGCGATGTGGTCACCGATGTGCTGCAGGGCGGGATCATTATCGCCGTGCTCCTGGTCCTTCTGGTTCTGGTCCTGATGATGGCGGGCGGTATCGGCCCTGCCTTTGCCGCCGTTCCGGTCAGCGATTTCGCTCTCAACCGGGCAGGTGAAAGCTGGCTGCTGCGCCTGGAGCTCTGGGCGCTGCCGATCTTCGGGACCATCGCCAGCCAGGAGGTCATCTCCCGCATGCTCGGTGCGAAGAGCCCCGAGGTCGCTCGCAAGGGGTGCCTGATCGGCGCAGCGCTTTTTCTCACCGTGGGGATGATTCCCGTCCTTCTCGGCCTCATCGGCCCTGAACTGGGGCTCGAGCTGGCCCAGGACGACGGCTTCTTCACCAGCCTCTCGCGCGAAGTGCTGCCCCCCTGGCTCTACATCATCATTGCCGGGGCGATGGTCTCGGCTATCCTCTCCTCCGTGGACAGTGCGCTTCTGGCGGTCTCGGCGGTGATGACGGAGAACGCCCTCACTAAGCTCCGCCCTCGGACGAGCGGTGCCGAACGGTTGCGCATGGCCCGCCTGACCACGGCATTGGCAGCCGTAGCCGCCATGCTGATTGCGGCGGGCGGGGACAGCGTAAGAGCCATTGTCTTGACTGGGGAGGGGGTTGCGGGGCTTCTGGCGGTGCCTCTGATCGTCGGTCTTTTGACGAGACGAGGCGGACAGTGGCCGGTGGTGGTAGCCTTGAGCACATCAATGCTCCTGACCGCGCTTCTCGACTGGCGTCTCGGTGTGGAAGGCGCGTTCCTCTACGTCCTCGCTGCCTCTACCATCGTGCTGGTCGCGGGTCTGCTAGCCGAGAGCAGGCTTCTCAGGACCAGTCATCCTCTTTAATGCCCTGTATGCTGAGGAGCGCCGTCAGGTCCGCATAGCGCAGCACCACATCGGCCTCGGCCTCCAGTAGAGGCTTGGGCCGGTAGCCGACGCCTAGGCCTGCGGCCCTGATCATGCCGAGATCGTTGGCACCGTCGCCGACGCAGACGACGTCCTCCGGCGTGATCCCGGAAGCGTCCGCCAAAGCACGAAGACGCTCCTCTTTCCCCTCGCGCCCGAAGATCGGCTCGCCCACCTCACCGGTCAGGACACCATCCGCTGACTGAAGACGATTGCAGTACATATCGCGGAAACCGAGGCGTTCGGCGATGGGCGCTGCGATGATATCGAAGCCGCCGGTGAGAAGCGCGGTCCCCGCTCCCCTCGCCTTCATCGTGCGAACGAGGACTTCCGCGCCCGGATTGACGTTGATGCGCGGCTTCAGCGCCGCAGAAGCCGCCGCGATGTCGAGCCCTTTGAGAAGCGCTACGCGAACGCGAAGCGCTTCTTCGAAGCCGATCTCGCCGCGCATGGCCTTCTCGGTCAGCTTGCTGATTTCCTTCTTGAGGCCCACCACTTCGGCCAGCTCATTTAGGCTCTCCTCGGCGATGATGGTGGCGTCCATGTCGCAGACAAGCAGCTTCTTCTCACGCCTCTCTAGCGGCACCACGGCCACGTCGAACCCCTTGGCCTGGCTGAGTGCGGCGGCGAGACGCCCCGCCTGATCCTCAGGCAGATGGACCTCCGCCGCCGCCCTTCCCATGACCACCGGAGAAAGCGGCAGACTACGGACGGCTTGCGCCAGCGCCTCCGGCGCTCTCGGTCCGAGAAGGAGGACGGCGTGGGTCATGGCGAGCCCCTCAGAAGCGAAGCACTGCCGCCTGGCGAACCTGCGGCAGGGCGCGGATGGCATCGAGCGGCGGGGTGCCGTCGGGGCAGTCGAGGGCGATCAGTGCCAGCGCCTCGCCCCCCTCCGCCCGGCGACCAAGATTGAAGGTGGCGACATTGAGGTCCGCCTCGCGCAGGGTCTCGCCGAGCGCCGCGATGAAGCCCGGCTTGTCCTCGTTGACGAGGTAAAGCATGCAGCCAGATAAGCTGGCTTCGAGCCGGACATCGTCGATACGGACGATCCTCGGCTCGCCGCCGAAGAGAGCGCCGGTGACGCTCAGCGTACCGCTCGCCGTCTCGACACGCACGCTGAGGGTGCTGCCGAAGTTGGGTGAGGTCTCGGTCTTCTCTTCGGTGATCTTGACGCCGCGATCCTTGGCTAGGGTCAGCGCGTTGACGGCGTTCACCGTGGCGAGCTGCGGTTTGAGGACGGAGGATACCACGGCGGACACGATCGGCGCCGATTTCAGCTTGGCGACCTGCCCGGCAAAGCGCACCGTGATCCCCTTGACCGCACCGTCAGCAAGCTGACCGGTCAGGCTGCCGAGTTTCTCGCCGAGATTGATGAAGGGGCGGAGCTGCGGTGCCTCCTCAGCGGTGACCGAGGGCATGTTGAGGGCGTTCTGCACGGCGCCGGTCAGAAGATAGTCCGCGATCTGCTCAGCAATCTGCACCGCCACGTTCTCTTGCGCCTCCTGGGTCGAGGCGCCGAGGTGAGGGGTGACCACCACGTTCTCATAAGAGAAGAGCTTGTGGTCCTTGGCCGGTTCGGTCTCGTAGACGTCAAGGGCGGCGCCCGCTACCCGTCCGTCATCGAGCGCTTCGGCCAGGGCGTCCTCGTCGATCAGCCCGCCGCGCGCGCAGTTGATGACGAAGGCGCCCGGGCGGATCACCTCAAACGCTTCACGGCCCAGAATGCCGCGCGTCTTGTCGTTGAGGGGCGTGTGCAGAGAAATAAAGTCCGCCCGCGTCAGAAGTTTGTTCAGGGAGACGAGCTCGACGCCCATTTCCTGCGCCTTCTCCTCGGTCAGGAAGGGGTCGAAGGCGATGACCTTCATCTTGAGCCCCTGTGCACGGCTGGCCACGATCGAGCCGATATTGCCCGCGCCGATCAGGCCGAGGGTCTTGCCGAAGAGCTCGCGGCCCATGAATTTCGACTTCTCCCACTTGGACTGGCGGGTGGAAGCGTCCGCCTGCGGAATGCGCCTGGCGAGCGAGAACATCATAGCGATGGTGTGCTCGGCCGTGGTCACGGCATTGCCGAAGGGTGTGTTCATCACCGCGATGCCCGCGGCGGTCGCGGCCTCGATGTCGATATTGTCGACGCCGATGCCCGCCCTGCCGATCACCTTCAGCTTGGGCGCGGCGGCGATCATCTCGGCGGTCATCTTTGTGGCCGAGCGAATGGCGATGCCCTCGGCATCCTTCAGCGCTTCCCTCAGGGCAGCGTCGTCCTTGCCGAGAGCCGGGTCGAAGTGCACGTCAATGTCTCGCGCTTTCAGAATACGGACCGCGTCTTCGCCCAGGGCGTCGGAGATGAGAACTTTGGTCATGGAAGTTTCCGTCAGTATGCTTGTCTAGTTCAGTTCGGCCTTGGCCTCGGCGAAGGCCCAGTCGAGCCAGGGCACGAGAAGCTCGAGGTCGCGCGCCTCCACCGTGGCGCCGCACCAGATGCGAAGCCCCGGCGGCGCGGCCCGGTAGCCGGCGATGTCGTAGGCAGCGTGCTCCTTGGCGAGGGCGCCGGTCATCGTCTTGACGAAGGCGGACTGCTCGTCCTTGGACAGGCTAGCCACCGCCGGGTCCGTGATCTTGAGGCATACGGAGGTGTTGGATCGGATGTCCTCGGCCGCAAGGAAATCGGCCCAGTCCGTTCTTTCCACCCAGTCCGCCAAAACACGAAGATTGCGGTCCGCGCGTGCCTGGAGCGCCTGAAGCCCACCGAGACCTCTGCCCCAGTCCAGCGCATCGATATAGTCCTCGACGCAGAGCATGGAGGGGGTGTTGATCGTCTCGCCGCGGAAGACGCCCTCGTTGATCTTACCGCCCTTCCTGATACGGAAGATCTTGGGGATCGGCCAGGCGGGCTTGTGCGTTTCGATCCGCTCGATGGCGCGAGGGCCTAGGATGAGGACGCCGTGCTGCCCCTCCCCGCCCAGCACCTTCTGCCAGGAGAAGGTCACAACATCGAGCTTGTCCCAGTCGAGCTCCTGCGCGAACGCCGCCGAGGTCGCATCGCAGATCGTCAGCCCCTCGCGGGCCTCACTGATCCAGTCGGCATTCGGCACGCGAACACCCGAAGTCGTGCCGTTCCAGGTGAAGAGGATGTCGCTCGCCTGATCCACTTCGCTGAGGTCCGGCAGCTCGCCGTAGGGCGCTTCGAGCACGGTGGGGTCCAGCTTCAGCTCGGCGGTCGCGTCCTTGACCCAGTCGGCGCCGAAGCTTTCCCAGGCGATCGCCGTGACGGGTCGGGGGCCGAGCAGGTTCCACATGGCCAGCTCCACCGCGCCGGTGTCCGAGGCAGGCACGATGCCGATCAAATGACTCGCCGGCACCTCCAGCACCTGCCTAGTCAGCTCGATGGCGTGGGCGAGGCGAGCCTTGCCGACAGAAGAACGATGAGAGCGGCCAAGGCTCGGCCCCTCCAGGCGCGAGGCTCGCCAGCCGGGCCGTTTGGGGCACGGGCCGGACGAGAAAGAAGGCTGATCGGGGCGTAGGTGCGGCTTCTCCATGGGCCTTTCTTGGACCTTCCATGCTGCAGTGCAAGAGGCCCGTTCGGGCCGCATCAGCGCATCTGCAGCGCCCTCGAAGCTTGGCAACCGTCGCGACCCAGCCTATCAGTGGAACCGTTATGATGGAAAGCGGTTCAGAACAAGCACCTGCGGGGCTGGTTGCGGAGGCCTCCCTGGCTCTAGGCCGCCTCTCATCGGCCGCCGAGCGCTCGCCCCTCTACCCCTTATGGATCAGCCATGAAACGGGGATAACCGTGGCCCACCTGTTCAGCCGCGGCGCGGCACCGATCGAACCTTGGGAACTGATGGCGCTGGCGGCAGGTCTTCCGGGGGCTCGTCCGAGCCTCGAAGAGAACGCCGCCCGGCGCTTCTGGGCTAGAGCCAGACGGCTCTGGTCTGTCCGCGTGACCGACAGGCCGCTGGCAAGCGTCCCCGAAATCACGAACGAGCTGTTCAGGCTTTCACGGGAGGGAATGCCTCCCGGTGACTTAGCCCTCGAAGCCCCGCTGCGACTGGCGCGATCCACCTGCATCCCCCTGCCCTGCTGCGCTGCCGCCATGCCGTCGCCGGAGGAAGAGGCGTGGAGCATCGTCATACTGGAAGGCCTGAAGGACGCTGCCGAGAGGAGCTACGATAGGCTGCTGCAGCTGGAGTGGGACTTCGCTCGGTGGCAGGCAGCGCTTCCCGATGCGCGCGGCGATAGCCGTCTCGGCGACGTTCTCGTGCTATTGGGGACGACCTACAGCCTCAGTCCCCGCTTCGTGGCGGAGACGTTGAAGATTACGCGGCAGGCCGCCGCAAGGCTTTTGCGCCGTTTGGAAGAGGCAGGGGTGGTTCAGCAGATGGCTCAACGCCAGCGCTGGCTTGTCTATCTGGCGACGAACCTAGGCGCACCGTCGGTCCGTGAAAGCACGACGGCCACCACTGCTCAGATCCGCCCTACGGTCGATACGGCTTCCCTCGACCGGGTGCTGGAGCAGGCCTATGCGGCGCTGGACCGGAATATCCGCCGAGAGGGCACTAGCTGAGCAGTTTTTCGATCGCCTTCAGCACGTCGTCTTTGTTCGCGAGCCTCGCCTTGGGAATGGTCAGCACGTGGCTGCGGCTGCGGCGCTCAATGGTGGCCAGAACCCGGCCCTCCGGGTCGAACACCGACTCAATCTCGCGGGATGGCTGCGGTATGGCCGCATGTTTTAAGCGTTTGAGCGTCTGCGACGCGGTAAGCTTCTCGCCCCCTCCCAGCTCGGCAGCGATCTTTTTCGCCTCCATCAGCAGCGCTGGTTCGCTGTCCGAGCCTAGGATCGAAGACAGTTCAGCAGCGTGGCGGATGCCGATCTCGCGGACGTCCCCATAGGCACGAATCACCTCCTGGGGCAGCTCGCCGATGCGCAGGTACCGGCTAAGCCAGGTGCGGTCCACGCCGATCCGCTCGGCCATGAGGGAGCGGTTGCCCTCGTAATAGGCTTCCAGCGCCCGCCCGTAGTCCCGGCTGCGCTCGAAATCAGAGATATCCTCCCGCTCACGGTTCTCAAGGTCGGAGAGGCGGAACGCCTCCTCGTCGGAGATCTCGCGAATATCGACCAAATAGAGGATGTCCTGGCGGTGCTCTTTCTCGCGTAGATGGCTGACGGCGAAATGTCGCCTGGCGCCGCAGATGACCTCGTACTGGTGCTTCTCACCAGTCAGAGGGCGCACAATGGCGGGCATTTCCTGGCGTCCTGATGCTTTGATCGACTTTATAAGGTCGCCGACGCTGTCGGGCGTCATCAGGTCGTAGAGACGGTTGTGGCCATCCCACATGCGGCAAGTAGAGGGGTCCACCAGCCTGATCTTGCCGTTCTTGAGACGTCCATCGGAAGCTTCGGCGATCAGGCTTTCCCGTTCGGGAGTGTAGGCGCGGCGTTCTTGATCACCGTCGTTCTTCTCCTCCAAGCGCGAGCTGATAGCGTCAGCCAAGATGCGGGCACGTTTTCTAGCCATGGTTAGTCCTCAAACGGGTGTGCACATGTGCACGATAACGGGCTGTGCACATGTGCACACTACGCGATTCCCTCGGCGCGTAGCTTGCCGCGGTGGCTTGGCCAGGTCTGGCGCACTTTCATCTCCAGATCACCCATGACAGCGAGAAGATTGTTGCGGCAGCGGCGAGCCGTCCGCGACTGACCGCCAGTAGCCTCGAACACGGTGCGCATCTCGACCGATGCCGTATCGAACTCGGCCGAATCGAGGAGCGCAGTGGGAAGGATGGAGCCGGAGAAGGCTCGGCCCATGACCTCGCGCATGGTCTCGTGGGCTCCCTTCTGCTCTACCACCTTCGTGGCGAGCAGAGATACGAAGCTGAACTCCACAGGGCTCTCGGTCTGCTTGTTCAGCGCCTCGACCACCTCTTCCAGCATGGCGAGGTAAGCGGCGGTGGAAGCGAAGTCGATAGAGCTTGGCGGGGTGGGGATCAGGATGGCGTTGGCCGCCTGAAGCACCGATAGCGAGATCATGCCGAGGGCAGGCGGCGGGTCGATGATGAGGATGTCGTAGCTCGCCGCTGCCTCGTCGAGACCGGCCTTCAGCCGCGACAACCGCGAGACGTCGCCTTTTACCTGCTGGCTGAGAATATACTCCGCCGAGTAGAGACCAAGATTGGCGGGCACGAGGTCGAGCCCGTCCCAGCTCGTCGGCCTCACCGCATAGCCGATCCCGTCCGAGCGGTCGGCGATGAGATAGGGCAGGAGCGTCGTATCGGTCTCGATGTCGACATCGGGGTTGAAGCCGAACAACGTCGTAGTTGAAGCCTGGCTGTCCGTGTCGATGATGAGCACGCGGTAGCCGCGCTCGGCGAAGTACTGGGCCGCGTGGGCGGCAATGGTGCTCTTGCCGACGCCGCCCTTGAAGTTCTGCACGGCGAGAATGAGGGGCGGGTCTTCGGGGGCGCGGTAGGGCCTGGTGCCGAAATGATCGCGCATGAGGTTCACCTCGCGCAGGGTGTAGCCGGCGCGCTGGCCTGAGCTGCGCAGGGTGGGCTGGGGCAGATCTCCCGCGGCCTCGGCGCGGCGCACCGCATCCACCGAGCGGCCCGCGAGCTGGGCCGCCTCGGTCAGCCGATAGCGCCGCGGCCCGGTATCGGCCACCCGGTCCTCCGCCATGTCCCGCATGGTGGCGATAATGCCGTCAGCCGTCTCCACGAGGCCGCTGATGGTTTCCAGCGTTGCCGCTGATTTCGCTTGCTCGACCAAGAATACTCCTCCCGCCGCAGTTTCGCCGACTAAAGAACGAAAACCGCAGCGCATGCAAGAAGCGCGATTCGCGGCGCGGAGTCTCCTCGTGCTTTGGGGGATGTCCTCAGATCACCCCTCGTGCAATCGCGGCCTCAGGGTCGTGTCTTCACGGACGCCCCAATCGTTCTTTCGAGGACCCGGTTTCGTGTTTTCGGGGCAAAGGTCCGTGAAATCTCCTAGGGAATCCAATGCACTCACCTACTGCTAACCTAGTAACCTTCCTAATTGGAATCTAATCTGAGATTTGCTGGAGTTTTTGGAGAGTTGATTCGAAATCTGCAGCGCGGCTGAGAATCGATCCGAGTGATTCCGCCGTCATCAAGCTTAGCTTCGTGCCTTCAGGGACGAAACAGGCCGTTTGTCCTCGAAAGCACGACTCTTCACCACCCGTCTTTCAAAGCGTAGGATTCCCTAGCCTAACCCGGAATTCCAGAGGCTCCTCACCCCCCATGCTCGTGCTTTTGGGGAAGAATCCCCGAAGACACGAAAGCGAATCGTGGACTCTTCTGCGGCGCGCGTTCCGATAAGCGGTCACGGCGAAGGCGAGAGAGAGACCCCATGGCTGAGCAGATGGCCCTTACCAACCTCGACAGCCCCCTTCACGGCAAGGTGAAGGGGGAGCGCTCAGTCATGGCCTTCCCCTTCTTCGCCTTGTCCAAGGGGCGGCGTATGCAGCCGATCACCTATTCGGACGACTATGTCTCGATCGAGGTACGGCCCAGCCAGACCGGGGTGGCGACGATCTACGACAAGGAGATCCTGCTCTACATCGCCTCGCTGCTGGTCAGCCAGATGAAGCGCATGGAGACGCCGAGCCAGGAGTACAGCTTCACCGCCCATGACTTCCTCCGTGTGATCGGCGGCAACCGTTCGGCCCGCTCCTACCAGCGCATCAACGGCGCGCTGGAGCGGCTGCAGGGCACGCAGATCAAGACCAATATCGAGGCCGGCGGCGAGGGCGAGGACGGCTTCTTCTCCTGGGTCTCGGAAGCCAAGATGAGCTACACGAAGACCGCCGACGGCACGAAGCGCCTGAACCGGGTGAAGGTGCGGCTCTGCGACTGGCTCTACCGGGCGCTGATCAAGGACCAGAAGATCCTCACCTATGACGTCAGCTACTTCCAGCTCTCACCCATCGAGCGCCGCCTCTACGAGATCGCCCGCGTCCATTGCGGCCAGCAGCGCTTCTTCCACATCGGCCTCGAGAAGCTGCAGCGCAAAGTCGGCTCGGAGGACCGGACGGCGAAGTTCAAGGCTGCGCTGAAGGAGGTGCAGGCCCGCCAGCCCATCCCTGAATACGATCTCCTCGTGGTGGACGACCCCCACTCGGACGGCGCGCGCCTGATCCAGTCCGGCGGCTTCAGCGTCACTCCCGGCAAGCGCAACCCCATGGTGGTGTTCAAACCCAAGGGCCGCCCCCGCCGCCAACAGGTAGAGATCGAGGCACCGGGAAGCTTCGAAGGCGACGTGCCCCAGATCGCCAGCGAGCCCTGCCGGGCCAGCGACCTGGAGGTCAGCCCCTACGCCATCGAGCAGGCGAGCCGCCTTTTCCCCGGCTACGATAAATATGCCGTGCTGGAGGAGTGGAAGCGCTGGGCGCTGACCAAGGAGCCGCCCAAGCGGCCTGACGCGGCCTTCCTTGCCTTCTTCAGCACCTATGCCAAGAGGCACCCGCTACCCAATTGATGGCCTACCGTTTCCTGCATACCGCCGACTGGCAGCTCGGCAAGCCCTTCGCCGGTTTCGGACCCGAAAGGGCCGCGCAGCTACAAGGTGCTAGGCTGGAGATCATCCCCAAGTTGGCGGACCTCGCGCGGCGTGAGGGCGCGGCAGATGTGTTGGTGGCGGGGGATGTCTGGGACCAGCTCGAACCCTCGGATGCACTGCTGCGCAGGACGCTGGACCGGCTGGGTGAGCAGAAGGGCGTGCGCTGGTGGCTGCTACCCGGCAACCACGACCACTACCGCGACGAGGGGCTTTGGCAGCGGCTGCAGCGTATCGGCCTACCGCCCAATGTGGAGCTGCTGCTCGACGGCCAGCCGCGGGAGCTCGCGCAAGGGGTGACGCTGCTTTCGGCGCCGCTCAAGGGCAGGCGGGCGGGCCGCGACCTGACCGAAGGCTTCGAGGGGCGGGCCTTCGAGGGTGCCGTCATCGGCATCGCCCATGGCGGGGTGCAGGCCTTCGGTAGCGGTGACGATGCCGGGGTGATCGACGCCGAACGGGCCGAGAAGGCAGGGCTCGCCTATCTGGCGCTCGGCGACTGGCACGCGACCAAGCAGGCGGGGCCGCGGGCCTTCTACGCGGGTACGCCGGAGGCCGACGACTTCCGCACCACCGATCAGGGCAACGCGCTGATCGTGGACCTCGCCGATGCCGACAACCCGGTGAGTCACCGGATCAGCCGCTACACCTGGTCGGCGCAGCAGGAGAGGCTGTCCCCTGGCGAGAAACCTGACGAACTGATGGATCGGCTCTTTCCCTCGGGCCAACGTCTGGACGAAACGCTGATGCGCCTCACCCTCACGGGCAGCACGGAGATCGCGGCCCGCTCGGCAGTCGATGAGGCTTTGAACGAGGCCCAAGACCGGCTTTTCCATCTGGACTTGCGGACGAAAGAACTATCGGTAACCGCCGATGCGGAGAATGTTGAGGAGCTTTTGGGCGACGGGGTGCTCGGACGGGTGGCGCGCAAGCTCGCTGCCATGCAGGACGGCCCCGATGCCGACGAAGCGCGGGCCGCCCTGCGGGAGCTGACCAAGCTGGCGCGGCAGGCCTGATGCGTTTCTCCTCCATCAAGCTGCAGCATGTGGGCAGGTTCGGCGAGGAGGGGGTCGCGCTTGAGGGCCTCTCCCCTGGCCTGAACCTTCTGTGCGAGCCCAACGAGTTCGGCAAAAGCACGATCTTCGAGGCGCTCAGCCAGGCGCTGTTCGTCAAGGACAACGCCAACAGCGCGGTGTCCAACGCCCTGAGACCTCAGGGCAGCGACGCCGACCCCTATATCGAGGTGGCCTTTGACACTGGCGGCGAGGCCTACCGTTTGGCCAAGCGTTTCGCGAAGGGCCGGAAAGACAGCCTAACCAGGCTGGAAACGGGCGTCTCGACCTGGCTCGCGGACGAGGCGCAGCAGAAGCTCTGGCAGCTTGTCGGCGCGGAGGCGTCGGGCAAGGGGGCGCCCGGTCTTCTCTGGCTGAAACAGGGCAGCTCCCTCGACGGCGCACTGGGCAGCAAGGCGGATTTTCTAAGCAAGGATGACAGCCGCACGGTCTCGCAGCTTCTCGTCGGCGAGGTCGAGGATGCGTCGGGCACGGGGGCGGCTTCGCGGGTGGAGGAGCTCGGCCGCAAGGAGCTCGGCGAGCTTGAGCAACCCAAGAAACAAGAGCCCCGCAAAGAGCTGAAAGCCGCGATCGAGCGGGTCGCCGATCTGACGGCGAAACGCGACCAGCTTGCGGCCCGGCTGCGCGAGAGTGAGGAGCTTCGGAGCAAGCTGACCGAGCTACGTGCGACCCTCCGTTCGCTCGACGACCCCGAGGACCGCAAAGCTGACGAAGCCGATCTCGCGGAAGCGAAGGAGCAGGCGCAGGAGGGCCAGAAACTCAAGGCGGAACTTGGCCATACCGAGGAGCTTCTGCGTCGCGACCAAGCGGAAAAAGCGCGGCTGGAGGAGGAGATCGAGCAGTTCGACGCGGAGCAGAAAGCCGCGAAGAACCTGCGGTCTACGCAAAGTATGGCCGCGGGGCAGGTTCAGAAACTCACCGAGGATATTGGTACTACCGAGACCGAACTAGCGGCTCAAGAGGAGCGCCGGACCACCGCTGACAAGAAGGTGCAGCAGACTAATACGGGGCTGCAGGAGTGGGCGACTTTTGTAAGTCTAGCGGAGACCCGGCGGGGGGCGGCAGAGCGGTCCGAGCGTCTAGCTAAAGCGCAATTCGTGGAGAAGGACCTATCGGCGCTTCCGCCGCGGGCCGCTGCTTTCGACCTTCCCGCCCTCCGCAAGGCTGCCGAGCGGTTAGCTCGGGTGGAGGCCAAGCTGGAGGCGGAAGCACCGCGCCTGGAGGTGATCTCCGGGGAGGGCGTGAACCTTGATGGCATGGCGCTGAACCAGGGTGAGCTGCGGACCGTAACGGGGGAGGGCAGGATCGAGGCGGGCGGCGCGGTGATGCGTCTTCATGTTTCTCAGAAAGCAGCGCTGCGCCAAGAGTACGCCGAAGCCGGAAACGCGCTCTCGACGCTCCTCGACACTGCCGAATGCAAGAGCCTGGCAGAGGCTGAGGCGAAGGCGGAGCAGCAGCGCACCGCGGAGCAGAAGCGTCAGGCACTGGAAGCCAGCCTCACAGCCCTGGCACCCGAAGGGCTTCAGGCTCTCGCAGCACGGGTGGAGGCTGACCGGGCCGCTCTTTCTCAAGCTCCGGCTCAGCCCGACACCTCGAAGGAAGAGCTGGAGCGGGGCCACGCTGACGCCCTGGACGAGGCCGCCGACGCTGCCGGGCGCATCAGAGCCCTGGCGGAGAAGCTGGACGGGCTGAAGGAGCGGCGGCGCGACGCCCAAGTGGAGGCGACCACGGCCATGCAAGCGCTGAGGTCGTTGGAGGCGAGGCTTGGCCCTGAAGAGGATCGCCCGGCGAGGCAAGCGAAGCTGCAGGAGAAGCTCGATGCCCTCGGCGAGAAGATCGCTGGCGGCTTCTACCGCAAGACCGAGATCGACAAGGCGCTGCGCCGGGTGCGCGAGGCGGAGACCCGGCTCGCAAGGCTGACCGAAGCCGCTGCCGCGCGGGCGGGGCGCCGCGAGAGCCTGCTACAGAACATCGCCTCGACCGAAACCCTGCTGCGCGAGCGCCAAGCGGAGGGGATCGAGGAGCAGCTCGGCACCGCGGCGGGCGAGCTGGAGCTGGCGACGGAGAAACGCGATGCGTTGGAGCGGCGCCGGGGCGGGCTGAAGCTGCTTCTAGGCCTCCTGGGGGAGGAAGCCGAAGAGCGCCGCCGCCAAGTCACCGGCCCGGTCATGCGTGAGCTTCTTCCCATGACCGAGCGCCTGTTCGGCGAAAGCCAGCTTCGTTTCGATGACGAATGGAACCCCGAAAGCCTTGAGCGACCAGGGGGTAGCATGCGGGTGGCGCAGCTCTCCGCCGGGACCCGCGAGCAGCTCGGCATCCTCAGCCGTCTAGCATTCGCCAAGCTGATGGCGGCGCGCGGCGAGCCGGTGCCGGTCATCCTCGACGACGCGCTTACCTATAGCGACGACCGCCGGGCGGGGGTTTTCTTCGATATCCTGCACGAGGTGGCGCAGGAGACGCAGATCATCGTTCTCTCCTGTCACGAGCGGCTCTTCCGGGACTTCTCCGGCCACCGGATCGAACCGGTTCCGTTCCTTACCGAAAGATGAACATCTCTTGAGCCGCCCGGTTTTCGTGTTAGTCTCTCACTGGGCACACTGCAGGGACTGACGAGATGTCGTACGGAGACAACAAGCGTAACCAGATGGACAAGGCGTTCGGGCCTCTATCCGTCATGGGTTTCGGCACCGCCTCGGCGCTGGGTATCGCGACGGCGGTGGTGGTCGACCTCCTCCAGGCGCGCGAGGCCTCGGCTCTCTACATGATGAACCGCTGGCTTCTCGAAGTGACCGGGATGATGGGTGTCGAGGCGCTGCCGCTCTCCGCCGTCATGGGCATCCTGATGGCGATCGGTGCGGGCTCGATCTTCGTGACCGAGCCGATCTCCATGCGCGGCGCCTATGTCCAGGGCTTCGGCGCGCTGGCCGTCTTGATGACCATGGCGCCCTCGGACCTCGGCGCGCCGCTCCAGGCCCCGGACTACGGCCCGTCCATGCAAAGCAATCCTTCCCTGCGTGAGCAGTTCGAGCCCGCGAGCCTCACCCAGTTCCGCTCCACCAAAGTCGCGGCGCAGGAGGTGGGCAGCTACGACCTGCGTATCCAGGTGGAGTTCTCCAACGGGCTGGAGGGCAGCCTGCAGGAGATGCTCCGCCGCAAGAAGCTGGTGGGCAAGCTCTACAACAAGTCCACCGGCATCAAATACGACCTCTTCCGCAACTCCGGCGCGGAGATGGACTATGATGACGGCACGCTGCGCATCGTCACCAGCATGGACGCGTCTGCCCAGAAGGCGGAGCTCTGGCTGCTGATCGAGGCGGAGGGCTACCGCATCACCGAGGAGCGGTTCATCGCCAGCGTCGGGCCGAACCCCATCTGGAACGTCCAAATGCAGACCAGCCGCCAGCCCCTCATCGTGCAGCGTCTTCGCCACGCCTATCGTTTCTAGCTATAAGCCGTAGCCAGCCGCTTAAACTGTTATATGTCCCCTCCTGAACCGGAGGGGCCAGCGTGGCGGAACGAGCAGTCTTCATTGTCGGCGCGGGACTTGCCGGCCTCGCCTGCGCCAGGGTCCTGACCCGGCACGGTATTCCGGTGACCATCGCTGATAAGGGCAGGGGGCCTGGCGGTCGCTGCTCGACCCGCCGGAGCCAGCAGGGGCGTTTCGACCACGGCGCCAACTACTTCACGGTGAGAGACGAGGCGTTTCGCGCCCAGGTAGAGGTCTGGCAGGGGGCAGGGGCCGTTGGCTTGTGGGAGCCGCGCACCGGCCGCGACGGCGAAGCCAGTAAGAAGCGCGAGCCCTGGTACGCCGGCACCCCTAGCATGAGCGCTCCCATCGCCCATGAGGCGGAGGCGCTCGGCGCGGAGTACGGGCTGGAGATCGCCCCGCTGAGCGAAGGCCGAAGCGGTTTCGAGCTGCGCAGCAAAGCCGGACATCAGATCGCGGCGGCGCCCTTCGTGGTCCTCGCCTGCCCCGCCCCCCAGACAGCACATCTTCTGCCCCGAGGAAGGCTGAGTGAACAGGCTGCAGCGGCCCGCTACGCACCTTGCTGGACACTGATGGCAGCGTTTCCTTCGCAAGAAGGCGGTTTCGAAGCCGAAACCTTCTCGGACGGTGATCTGGACGCGGTCTTCCTACAGTCCTCCAAGAGCGGCCGGGAGGAGGGGACGCGCTTCACCGTCCATGCCTCTCCCCGGTTTTCCGAGCGGTACCTGGAGGACGACCCCGACGAGGTTGCCGGCATTATGCTTGAGGCGCTCGCAGCGAAACGACCGGGCTTGGGCGAGCCCGTCCTGACCATGATCCACCGCTGGCGCTATGCGCGGGTGACGGAGCCGACCGGCAAGGAGTTCGGTCTGGATATGGATCGCGGGCTGGCGACCTGCGGCGACTGGCATATCGGCCCGCGGGTGGAGGCGGCGTGGCTCAGCGGCTACCGTTTGGGACAGAGGCTGGCGAAGGAGCTTTCCTAAGCGCCGAGAAGCCTAGGGATCTGCTTGCGCAGCTTGAAGAAGCCGCGGTCGCAGGACGGCCAGGCTTGGCGGTCATAGTCGCGCAGGATGAAACGCAAGGGTACGCCTTCGCTTTCCAGCTCGGGGGCAAGCCGGGAGAGAAGATCGTGCACCGGCCCCTGGGGCGGGTAGAAGGCGACGATCTGCTCAGCGCCAGAAGCCTTTGCCGCCTCACCGATCTCCTCGGGGAGGAGGGGTCTTCCCTCCCTACCGAAACGGCGAGACCCGCGGCCGAGGGCGTCGGCCAGGGCCTCTTCGGAGAAGCGCAGCACACGCTCTGCGACCCCGAGCGGCGAGCGTCCCGGCGTCGCCGTCACACCGCCGAGGCCGGTGATGTCGAAGCGCTTCGGGTTGAGGCTCTCGGGGTGGAGCTCGTCGTCGTGAAGCAGGAAGAACGTCCTCGCGCCCTCCTTGGGGGGAGGAGGCGAGGGCAGGCCCTCCGCCTCACCGTTCCAGTCGTCCTCTAAGGGTTCGGGGTGCTCGTTCAGCCCACTGGGGTCGTAGCGGCCGTTCGTATGCTTACGGATGTTCGAGACGCGGGCGGCATAGGCCTTACCTCTCGTGTGAAGCCCGGCGGTCCAGCGCCAGGAGAGGGTATTGGAGGCGGCATCGCCGTCCAGAAGGTGGCGGTAGAAGAAGTCCGCTCCAAGCACCCAGGGCAGCCGCAGGGTGAAGATCCAGATCGAGCTGAACCACATGCGGGTGTGGTTGTGCAGATAGCCGACCTGCGCGAGCTCCCTCGCCCAGTCGTCGAAGCAGGCGATCCCGGTCTCGCCCGCGACGGCGCGATCATAGGCACGGCGGCGCTCGGTGCTCAGGCTGTCGAGGGCTAGCTCAATAGCTTCCTGGTAGAGGGTCCAGACATGGGACCGGAGCTCGAGCCAGCCTTTGAAATAGGTGCGCCAGAAGACCTCCGAGACGAACTTGTCGGCATCCCCCGGTCCGTGCTCGGCAACGGCAGCGCGCCCCACCTCCTCCTCCAGCAGCATCCGCCGGGAGAGATAGGGGGAGAGGCAGGAGGTACCTAAGCGCTGGTCCGGGCCGAAATCGGTGTTGCGGGTCTCGGCGTAGCGGCGGCCTGCGTTCGGCAGGAAGTGCTCCAGCCGCAAGAGGGCATGCTCCCGCGTGGCGGGGAAGAAATCGTACTGATCGGATACGTCGGACATGGGCCTCCGCGGGGTTTGCGGAGGAGATAGGGCGGGGGACCAACAAACCCCGCCGTCATCCCGGAAAGCGCGTCAGCGCTTATCCGGGACCTATGGACCGTCCCTTCCCTTCGAAGGCGAGGGTCGGCGCTGTTGCAGCGCTGGTCCATGGGTCCCGGACAGCCTTCGGCTTCCGGGATGACGGCGCAGCTTTAGAGAACCGGACGGAGCAGCCCGGCTATCCCCTCGTCCTCTTCAGGCCCCTCGCGGAAGGTCGGAACGAGGCGTTCCGGCAGGATGTCCTCCATGGCTTGGCCCACGGCCAGCACCTCGGCATCGGACCATCTCGCGCCCATGATCGAAAAGCCCACGGGCAGGCCGCGCACATCGCCCATGGGCACGGTGAGGTGCGGGTAGCCGGCGATGGCGGCGATCCAGCCGGCCCCGGCGCTGCCGCCGATCTTGTCACCGCGCACGAGGTCGATGGCGAAGGCAGGCGCGAAGCTGGGCGCTACGAGAAAGTCCACCTCGTAGTCGGCGAGCAGCCGGTCGATGCCTTCCTCGCGGGTGGCGCGCTGCACGTTGGCGACGGCCTCTTGGTAGTCCTGGCCTTGCGTGCCGCCGGTCTCCTCGCTGCCGGTGAGGATGTCCTGGCCGAAAAGGGCGAGCTGACGCTCCTCCGCCTCGTTGAAGGCGATGACATCGGCCAGGGTCCTTGTCGTGACCGCCGGGGCGGCGTCGGCGAGATAGGCGTTGAGCCCGTCCTTGAACTCGGCCTGGAGCACCAGATAGGCCTCTCCGCCATTGAGGCTTACCTCATGATCCTCGATATCGACCAGAATGGCGCCTGCCTCCTCGGCGCGGCGCAGCGCCTCGTTGAAGACTGCCTGCTCGCGCGGGTCGTCGGACTGCGCGCCGCGCAGGACACCTAAGCGCACGCCTTCCAGGTTGGCGCCTTCGAGGGCCGCTACGAAGTCGGTTGCATACTGATCCGCGTCGAGGGTGGCCTCGTCGCCCTCATCGGTCCCGGCCATCGCGGTGAGGATCATCGCCGCGTCCCGCACGCTGGTGGTCATCGGGCCGATCGTGTCCTGGCTGGCGCTGATCGGCACCACGTGGCGGCGCGAGACGAGGCCGACGGTGGGCTTGAAGCCGACAATGCCGTTGCTGGCCGAGGGACAGATGACCGAGCCGTTGGTCTCCGTGCCGAGCGCACCCCAGGCGAGCCCTGCCGCCACCGCCGCGCCCGAGCCCGAGGAGCTGCCGCAGGTGTTGCGGGTGACGTCGTGAGGGTTGCGGCTCAGACCGCCCACCGCCGAGTAGCCGCTGACCGACTGAGACGAGCGGAAGTTCGCCCATTCGGAGAGGTTGGTCTTGCCCAGGATCACCGCGCCTGCCTCACGCAGCTTGGCGATAGCGGGTGCGTCGCGCTTCGTGTCGTTCTCGAGGAGTGCCAGCGAGCCCGCCGTGGTGGGCATATCGGCCGTCTCGATATTGTCCTTGATGAGGATCGGCAGGCCGTAGAGGAGGGGCTTGTTTTCCGCCTCGCCATAGGTCTCGGCAAGCTGTTCCGCCTGCGAAACGGCCTCGTCGTTGATACGGAGCACGGCGTTGATGAAGGGGCCGCTATCGTCGATCTCGTCGATGCGGCTGAGATACTGCTGGGTTATCGCCGCCGGGGTGATCTCGCCTGCCTTCAGGGCTTCGGGTAGGGTCGAAGCATCAGGAGCCGCCGTGACCTCTTCCTGCTCGTTCTGCGGAGCCTCCGCATCGGTCTCGACTGCGCCCTGCTCGCAAGCCGCCAGCAGCGCAATCAGCGCCGCGCCCGTCAGATGTGTTCTCATCGGATCCATGCCCCTTCTCGAAGGCCGCCTAGGCGGCTTGGTCTTGACCCGCCCTTCTGACCTGCTACGGGCCTTCGCTTCAAGACGGGAAGTCTCCGAAAAGCCGCCGTTGAGATCGTGTGCCGCATGGGGCGACGCACCGGCCGGGGACGCTATGAAAGAGTGACGACATGTCCAAGCGGATCTCCGCCAAGTACAAGATCGACCGCCGCGTCGGTGAGAATATCTGGGGCCGCCCCAAATCCCCCATCAATAAGCGCGACTACAAGCCCGGCATGCACGGCCAGCGCCGCGCAGGCAAGGTCTCCGACTTCGGCCAGCAGCTCATGGCCAAACAAAAACTGAAGGGCTATTACGGCAACATCTCCGAGAAGCAGTTCGAGCGCCTCTATGAGACCGCCGCCTCGTCCAAGGGCAACACGGCGGAGCTTCTGATCGGCCTCCTCGAAAGCCGCCTCGACGCTGTCGTCTACCGCGCGAAGTTCGTGCCCACCGTTTTCGCGGCGCGCCAGTTCGTCAACCACGGCCACGTTATGGTCAACGGTAGGCGGACCAACATCCCCTCCTACCGCCTGCGCCCCGGCGATGTGGTCGAGATCCGCGAGAAGTCCAAAAACATGGCCCTCGTCCTCGAGGCTCTGCAGCTCGCCGAGCGCGACATTCCCGACTATGTGGACGTCGACCCCAAGAAGATGACGGCGACTTACGTCCGCGTGCCTGAGTTCTCCGAGGTGCCCTACGCGGCCACGATGGAACCCAACCTCGTGGTCGAGTTCTACGCTTCGTAGGCCTGCGGATCATCAGAACCAAGAAGAGCCCGGCCGTTGTGCCGGGCTTTTTTATACGCGTTGAGATAATGATTGAGTTCTGTGTGCGATCGTTATGGTAAGAGGCGCTAGGTACTCTTCTTTTCCCCCGTCGCGTAATATACCTTCAGCGACAGCTTCGTTCTGTTGAGCAGCGAGAGCTGACAGTTCCTGAACGCGCTTCCGGATGAAGGGTTCGGAGATGCCGGTCACCTCTGCTAAAACTGTCCACGATCGTTTGCCGATGTCTTCAAGACGCACCTCGCCGCCGACCCTCATAGCGAAACGATCACTCAGATCAGGATACTGGATAGTCGACAGTAAATCGTAGAGTGGAGCCAGCTCGGTTTTGAAACCCCTATATAATAAGCTGAAGTTCTTTCCGTGGGCGTCACAGTTTCCTATAAGCACATTGAAGATGACGGCGTCGAGAAGGCGCAGGACATTGGCAGCGGGGCGGGTCGTGACCCTGCGCACAAGGTTGAAACAATCTCGTAAACCCGGTCCACCTTCACCAGCATATTTTTTCGACGATGGTAGGCCAAGTGCCTGACAAAAGTCTTCCTGATGTATCCGCGCCGAGACATCAAAACTAGTTTCCAACCTATCGTATCGTTCAACAAGAAGGTAAGGTTTTTCTCGCACGTATCGTAACTGTGCCAATGCTGTACTAAGTCCCATGGCGCTAGCTAGACTCAGACAGAACGCTTCATTCTCTGTAGTTCCATTAAACCGGTCGATCGGCGGCTTGAGGATATGCGTGCTCGGTTGCCCAGGAGCGGGGAGTGCCAGACTGCCTTCTTTATCGAGAACAACTGGAAGTTTCCCTTGGGCACCAGCAAGGGATAACCGGATACCCTCCTGTCCAGCCAACATCGGGCGTTTGGGAAGGTTTTCGATCAGTGTCGCAAGCTCGTCTTCGTCCAGTGGCTTACTCACGTGAGCGCTTGAGGGCCGAGGAGGAGCCATTCCTTCCGGCCACAAACTGATCGCTCCCGCAACATCCCCCCCAAGTTCTGCAAGCAACTTGAACTCGTTTGCTTCTGATATGCCGAGTGCCTGAGCAATAGCCTCGCGCTGTCTCTCCTCGGGTAGCAAACCTTCGAAGAACGCACGGCACTCGCTCCGTGAAAAACTCTCTCGTCGCAAGGGGAGGGACTGGGAGACAGGCCGAGCCTCAGCTCGATCAAGCCAGTCACCATCATAGATGAAGCTTAGGTCTCCGCTCTGATCAACAGAGAGGTAGCCAACTACATGCTCCATCCACCAGACGGCGAGCGAGGTGGTCATTCTCACTCGTCTCCTGTTGGATATACTTCAACTCTGATGCCGAGTGCGGAGAGTACTTGGAGGGTCTTTGCAAGTTGCGCGGTGGGTTTGCCAGCTTCCAGCTCGACCAGAAAACGGGTACCTACACCGGCCGCGGCTGCCAGTTCATCCTGACGCAACCCTTGCCGTCGCCGTTCCGTCCGGATCCTATCGCCTATATCGTTCGCACTGATCATCCCGTACGGGAATATTTGCGGTCGGTGCTGCTACGTCAAGACCGATAATTCCCGATCGGGAAGAAAATGCGCCATCCATTACGAACTACGCTCGAATATTCCCGTGCGGGAATCAAGCCGCCTCCAGCACGCCCTTCTCCTGCAGGTAGGGCCTGAGCTCGCCCTTCTCGAACATCTCCCTCACGATGTCGCAGCCGCCGACGAACTCGCCTTTGACGTAGAGCTGGGGGATGGTGGGCCAGTCGGAGAAGGTCTTGATGCCCGAGCGCACGCCCTCGTCGGCGAGGACGTTCATCGAGCCGTATTCGGCGCCTAGATAGTCGAGGATCTGCACCACCGCGGCGGAGAAGCCGCACTGCGGGAACTGGGGCGTGCCCTTCATGAACAGCATGACCGGGTTCTGGTCGATGGCTGACTTGATGGTCTCTTGAGCGGTGTCGGTCATGGTCATCTCCGTTTGGCTTCAGCTAGAGAGCCTTCCGTGTCCCTGCAAGATGCCCCCTCCGCACTGATCGTCGCCGGACCCACCGCCTCCGGCAAATCGGCAGCCGCGCTCGCCTTGGCTGAGCGTCTGGGCGGGGCGGTGATCAACGCCGATGCCATGCAGGTCTACCGCGACCTGCGCGTCCTCACGGCCAGGCCTTCCCCGGAGGAGGAAGCGAGAGCGCCGCATCTCCTCTACGGCTATGTGGACGGGGCGGAGCGCTACTCCGCCGGGCGCTTCGTCGGCGAAGCGGTGGAGGCCATCGAGCGTTGCCGCGCCGAGGGCCTGATGCCGATCCTCTGCGGCGGTACGGGCCTCTATCTGAAGGCGCTGACGGAGGGGCTTTCGCCCATCCCTGAGGTCCCCGCGCCGATCCAGACCGAGGCTGAAGCGCGCTGGTCCGAGGATCCCGTTCGCTTCCGGGACGCGCTTCTGCAGAGCGACCCCGCCATGACGAGGCTCGATCCCGCCGACCGGCAGCGTCATGTGCGGGCCATGGCCGTCCTGGAGGCCACAGGACGCCCTCTATCGTCCTGGCAGGAGGAGCCGCCTGTCCCGCCCCTGCCGGGGTTTCGCTTCGCCGCCGCATGGATCGCCCTGCCGCGGGAGGAGCTCTACCGGCGCTGCGACCTTCGCTTTAGGCGGATGCTGGAGGAGGGGGCGTCCTTGGAGGTAGAGCGGCTCCTGGAGAGAGGGCTCGACCCCTCCCTACCGGTGATGAAGTCCCTCGGTGTGCCCGAGCTGGCGGCGATGCTGCGCGGCGAGCTCTCTCCCGAAGAAGCCGAGGCCAGAGCTGCTCAGCAGACCCGCCGCTTCGCCAAGCGCCAGACCACCTGGTTCTCCAACCAGACGGGCTGGCCGTCCTTCGGGGCGCCCGAAGCGCTGAAAGCGCATTTTCTGCACCAAGCGATGTAACTTCCCCTCCGCGCGCGCGAACAGGGTTTCCGAACACGATCGGAGGCACATTCATGTTCCTAGCAGCAATCATGGCCCTGTTGATGGGCGCCGAACTCGGACCGGCTGTCGGCTCGACCATCCCTGAGGCCGAGCGCTTCGAGGCGATGATGGGCGAGGAGGGCGCGACCATCGTCTTCGTCCGCTCCGTCGACTGGTGCCCGTTCTGCAAGAAGCAGGTGACCGAGCTGTCCGAAGTCAAGGCCGAGTTCGCGGAGGAAGGTCAGCCCCTCATCTTCGTCAGCTACGATGCGGCGGCAAAACAGGCGGCCTTCCAGAAACGCAGCGAGATCGAAGGCAACTTCATCGCCGATGAGGGCTCCGAGCTGATCATGGCCTTCGGCCTTCTCAATGAGAGCCACCGCCCAGGCAGCCGTGCCTACGGCATTCCCCACCCGGCGGTGATCGTGGTCGACGAGAACGGCGTGGTGGAAGCCAAGCTCTACGAAGAGGACTACACCACGAACGCCAAGAGCTACCGCAACCGTCCCGCGGTCGAAACGATCCTCGAAGCGGTCAAGGCCGAGTAGCTTGGGATCCGGACCCGCGAAGGTTGCGCCGCTCCAAGCTAGAACGGCCAGACCAGCACCGGCGGCAGGTCCTGTCCTGTCACCGCGCCATGGGCGAGCCACGCGACGAAGCCGGCGTAACCAAGGGCTGCGAGCCTGACGAGCCAGAGCCCTAGGGTTTTGGGTAGCGCTAAGGCCAGAAGCCCTGTGAGGGGCAAGGCCTGCAAAGCGTGGGTGGCGAAGAAGTGGGCGGCCCTGAGATCGCCGCCCTCGACCCGCCAGCCGAAGAGGCCTGGCTGAGGCCCCTGCACCGAGCCGCCCCATGCACCGCCGCTATAGCCGATCAGCCCGGCGGTCAGAAGCGTCAGGGGGAAGGTCAGCATCAGGCCGTAGGCGATGGAGGCCGAGAGCGCCCGGTTCCGCCCTGGTTCTCGGCTGGCGCGGTGCACCCCCAAACCGATGCTGAAAGCGCCTAGAACGAGGATGATGGCGAAAAGCCCGGCCAGGTTGAACGCCGCTGCTTCCGCGCCGGAATCGATGTTAAAGTGGGAGCGGACGCCGCGCGCGCTGGCCTGCCACAGCCAGATGCTCTCATAGGCGGTAGCCAGGACGAGCCCAGCAATGGTGAGACGGTACCAGAGGCGCCTGGTCGCTCCCTCCCGCAGCCAGTGGGTGAAGAAGGCAAGGCTGAGAAGGAAGACGCCGAGCGAGATGCCGAACTTCACCGGTTTGAGCCAGGTGCTCAGCCCGTCCACCGTTCGCTCGTCGATAAGCCCGAGAACGGCGAAAACGGGCACCAGCAGAAGCTGCAGCACACCCATCCAGGCGAGAACCGGTAAGCGGCGGAACACCGTCGTGATCGCTTCCATACCGGACGCCCCTTCTCGGCTAGCTCGAGCGCCCGCCGATCCGGGAACTATCCTATGATAAGAGGAGCGGCTGGATCAATACGGCCATGCTGGAGGCTAGGGGCAGTTTCGACCGAAAGCGGGAGTAGTTCTCGCGGAGAGCCTACCCTTCTCCATCTCTCCCTCCGGGAGAGATCGACATCTCTGATGTCGAGTGAGGGCGGGTAGAAGACTGAGCTTGGCCGTAAGAACGACCCTCACCCGAAGCCTGCTGACGCAGCCTTCGACCTCTCCCGGAGGGAGAGGTGGGGCAGCGTCGGTTCCCCGCTGAAGTGTTCGAGCTCATCCACTAACTCCTGCCGTCTTTCCTAGGCCCCGCGCTCGGCAGACGGTAGGAACTACCGGACCGCGAAAAGGGGAGAGTGCCGTGAGTAGAGCGACGAGACGGAGTGCCGCCTGGTGGCTGCCCTTGGCGGCGCTGGTGTCGTCCTGCACCCAGGGAGAGGAGCCGGAACCCAAGGGCGAAGAGGAGAGCTACCGCCTCTACCTTCTGGCGGGGCAGTCCAACATGGAAGGCTACGGCGACGTAGCGGAGCTGCCCGAAGGCCTGCGCGGGCCGGTTGAGGGGGCGGTGATCTACCATCTGGCATCGACGCCGGACGACGAGCCGTCGGAAGCGGGTGCCGAGTGGCGGGAACTGAGACTAGGCTTCGGTTCCGTCTACCCGCCCGAGGGGGTGACGGAGCAGTTCGGACCCGAGCTCTCCTTCGGCCGCGCCGTGGTCTCCGGGGGGCCGGTGGCGCTAATTAAATACGCACGCGGCGGCACGGCGATCATGCCGGGGGTGTCGGGCTACGGCTCGTGGGACCCGGCCTATGGCGAGGGCGAGGGGGTGAACCAGTTCGATCACGCACTCGCCGTTCTCGAAGCCGCCAGGGCCGCTGATGATGTGGACGGTGACGGCAGGGCGGAGAGGCTGGTCCCCAGCGGTATCGTCTGGATGCAGGGAGAGGCGGATGCCTTCGGCAGCGCCGAGGCTGCCGCCGCCTACCAAGCCAATCTCGACCGCCTGATCGAAGGCCTGAGGGAGGCCATGGGCCGCGCGAACCTGCCGGTGGTGATCGGGCGGATCGTCGACTCCCGCCCGCCAGGCGGCGAGCCGGTGATGGCCTATGCTGCCGAGGTCCAGGCCGCACAGGCGAGATGGGCGGAGGCCGATCCCTGCGCCTCCCTCGTCACCGCCCTGCCCCAGAAGACCGAACTCGGGGACGGTTGGCACTACGGCGCGGAAGGCCAACTGAACCTGGGCCGTGCCTTTGCCGAGGCGCTTGCGGCGCTGGAGGAGCGCTGCCCTCCCGCGGAGTAGCGGGCGGCTTCTGGCTAGCCCGCAGCGGCGCAGCGCCGGGTGACGGCCTGCAGAACCGTGCTGTTGGGGGTGATGATGTCGGCGAAGCCCTCCGCCTGGAAGGTGATGCTTCCCGCCGTGGTCATGGCGTCGACGATGGGATGAGCCGCGGGGATGCGGGTGACGCCCCGCTCGACGTTGTCGCTCACCCCCCGCCAGAGCCCCACCACCCGAGCCTCGCCCGCCGTGATGGTCATGGCGAGCTCGTCGTCCTGGCCGAGGGGAAGGCTCCTGCTGATGACCAGGTCCTCATTACCCGCCTCGCAGCGGACTTCGAGGATGCGAGGGCCGTTGCGGGGGCCGAAGCGGGCGCGACCACGCTCGCTGACCCAGCGGCTGTCGAGGACGTCCGACCCGCTCACATAGGGCCGCTCGGCTCTCGTCGGCGAGATAGTGGTCTCGGGCGAAGACGGCTTGGGGTCGGGGGGAAGCCTTCTATTGACCGGCTCGGGCTCCCCGCCGCAGGCCGCCGCGACAAGGAACAGGAAGACAAAGAGAAGCCGGCGCTTCCCCATGCCGGCCTCTAGGCCACCTTCATAAAGTCGGGCACGTGGTCGCCGAAACCCTTGACGTCGTCGGCATGGGTCATGGCCGGGCCGTCGTCCCGGCGTCCCCTGCCGCGCCCGCGACCACGCTCGGAACGCTCGCCCCTGTCGCTGCGCTCACCGCGTCCGCCGGAGCGTGAGCCGCGCTGCGGCCGGTCCTCTTCCTTGTAGCCCTCGAAGAACTCCTTGAGATCCAGCTCCTCGATCTCCTCCATGCCGGTGGTCTTGAGGACGGCGCGGAACTGCTTGTCGTCGCCGCCCGTCACCAGCATCACCGCCGTGCCCTTGCGCCCGGCGCGGCCCGTGCGGCCGATGCGGTGGACATAGTCGTCGGCATTGACCGGCACGTCGTAGTTGAAGACGTGGCTCACCTCGGGGATGTCGAGGCCGCGGGCGGCCACGTCCGAGGCGACCAGGAGCTTCAGCTCGCCGTCGCGGAACTTCTGCAGCGTCTCCATGCGGAAGGCCTGGGCCAGATCGCCGTGGATCGGGCGGGCGTCATAGCCGTATTTCTGAAGGCTCTTGGCGACGATATCGACGTTCTTCTTGCGGTTGCAGAAGATGATACCGTTCTTCAGCCCCTCTGCCGTGTCGATCACCTGGCGCAGGGTCGCGCGCTTCAGACGGTCGTCGCCTTTGGGCAGCACGACTTGAAGCTGGCGGATGGTCTCTGCCGTCTGGGCGGGGCGCGACACCTCGATACGGGCAGGCGCCGACAGGAAGGCCTGGGTCAGGCGCGTGATCTCCGGCGGCATGGTGGCCGAGAAGAACAACGTCTGGCGAGTGAAGGGCGTCAGGTTGAAGATGCGCTCGATGTCGGGGATGAAACCCATGTCGAGCATCCGGTCGGCCTCGTCGACCACCATGACCTCGAGACCGGTGAGAAGAAGCTTTCCGCGTTCGAAATGATCGAGCAAGCGCCCCGGCGTCGCGATCAGCACGTCGACGCCGCGGGTCAGCGCCATCTCCTGATCCTTGAAGCTCACCCCGCCGATAAGAAGCGCCATGGAGAGCTTGTGGTACTTGCCGTACTTCTCGAAGCTCTCGGAGACCTGGGCGGCCAGCTCCCTTGTCGGCGCCAGCACGAGGCTGCGAGGCATGCGCGCACGGGCGCGGCCACGGCTGAGGCGGTGGATCATGGGGATGGTGAAGGCGGCGGTCTTGCCGGTGCCGGTCTGGGCGATGCCAAGGACGTCACGGCCCTGAAGCGCCTCGGGGATGGCCTTGGCCTGGATCGGCGTTGGCGTGTCGTAGCCCGCGTCGAGAATGCCCTTGAGGAGCTTCTCGTCTAGGCCGAGATCGGCGAACTTGACGTTCACTTCGTCCTCGGAGGCGGTCTCTTCTTGAGCCTCCGCTTCGGGTTCTACGGTGTCCTGCGTGGCCGTCTCAGGCTCCGCGGGCCTCTCTTCCGCCATCTCGGCGGCGCCGCTCACCACTTCGGGGGCGGGCGTCTGGGAATCGTCTAGGGTCGGCGTCTCCGCCTTGTCGTTGTCAGTGCTCATGCAGTTGTTGCTGGTCTCGGTTCAGGTTGGTGGGATCGGGTTAGCTTTATCCAAAAGCGCCCGGCCCACCTTCCGAAGAAGCAAGCAAGACGCCAGACGGGTCTCTGGCGAATGTCTGACTTTGTCCCGCGCCACGCGCAGGCTGCATCCGCCGCGCGAGGGGAATAGTCGCGCGGCTGCTCGCTGTAAAGATAGCGCAGCTAAAGGCTTGGCAAGTGTTACCTTGTGAGCACAACTCGGTAGCGCGCCTTGCCGTCGCGCAGGTGCTGCATGCCTTCGTTGCAGTCCTCCATGGCGAAGACTTCGGTCTGCGGCGCGATCCCGTGGCGGCCGCAGAACTCCATCATGCGCTGCATGATAATGGGGGGCGCGAGGGAGGAGCCGCCCATCTTCTTCTCCCCGCCGATCAGCTCGAAGGCGCCCGCTTGAAGGGGCGCATCGACGAAGCCGCCCACGGTGACGAAGCGCCCCTTGGCGCAGAGCGCGCCCATATACTGCGACCACGGCAGCTCGGCGGCGGTTGTGTTGAGGATGAGGTCGAAGCTGCCGCGAAGCCTCTTCAGCGTGTCCTTGTCGCGGGTGTTGGCAACGTGGTGGGCGCCGAGCTTCTTGGCCTCCTCGGTCTTGTCGTCCGAGGTGGTGAAGGCCGTGACCTCGCATCCCCAGGCTCTCGCGAACTGAAGCGCCATATGGCCGAGCCCGCCAATGCCGATCACCCCCACCCGGTCCATGGGCGAGACCTCGTACTGGACCAGCGGGTTGAAGACCGTCGCGCCGCCGCAGAAGAGGGGGCCTGCGGAGATGGCATCGACGCTGTCCGGGATCGGGATGCACCAGAGCTCCGACGCGCGCACCCGGTCGGCGAAGCCGCCGTGGCGTCCGACGATCAGTCCCTCGCCCTTCACGCAGAGATTGTGGTGCCCGGAGAGGCAGGGGCGGCACTTTCGGCAGGATCTCGCGAACCAGCCGAGCCCGACCCGGTCGCCCACCTTCACCGAGGAGACAGCGCCGCCGATCTTCGCCACACGGCCCACGACCTCATGACCAGGAACCAGCGGGTAGCTCGACATGCCCCACTCGTTGTCCACCATCGACATGTCCGAGTGACAAATGCCGCAGCTCTCCACCTCGATCTCCACATCGTCGTGCTGGAGCTCGCCGGGGTCGTACTCGAAGGGCTGAAGCTCGCCCCCCTGCTCCATGGCGGCGTAGGCGTGAAAGGTCGTCATGGCAGCTCCTCGATCAGAGGGCCTTAGCTAGATTTTTTGGATTCGGTGTCACGGAGGATTGGCAGACGCTTCCGCTCCTGATAATCACTCGCAAAACGAGCGAGGCCCGATGTCAGACACCACCGCCCCCCGCATGGCGGCTTCCGAAGCCAAGCCGCGGGCGAAGACCATGTACCCCTTCCTGCCGAGCGAGCTGCAGCGGGGCACGTTCCTCCTCTGGCTGAAGCGCACCCATGCCTGGACCGGGCTGTTCGGGGCGTGCGTCTTCGTACTCCTGGGCTTCACCGGCATTCTTTTGAACCACCGCGCGGTGTGGAAGATCGACACGGGCGCGCCCACGGTCTCGGCGGTCGAGTTCGTCTATGAGGGCACACCGTTTGAGGACCGAGACGGTTTTGCCGCTTGGGTGCAGGACAGCTACGGCGTGGCGCAGGAGGCGGGCTCCTCACGAGATGCCCCAACCATTGAGCGGGTCAGCTTCGAGGGTCAGGAGATCGCCGCGGCCGAGCGCTGGGACATGCGCTTCCGCGGGCCGAACGCAGTGCTGGAAGCGAGCTACGTTCCAGCGGCGAACCTCGTGGCGCTGGAGCGGACCGAGCACAGCTTTCTCGGCTTCCTCAAGGAGCTGCACAAGGGCCACGGCATCGGCATCGTCTGGATCCTGCTGATCGACGCGGTGGGCGGGGCGCTCCTCCTGATGAGCCTGTCGGGCATTCTGCTCTGGTCGAAGCTGCACGGACCTAGGCTCGCGGCGCTAGGGCTGCTGGGCGCTGCGGCGGTGTGGCTTTTCCTGGGGGCGGGCACGATGACGATCGGGGGGCTGTAAGGCACTCCTCCCTCTCCCCACGGGGGAGAGGGATCGAGGGTGAGGGGGACCACAGCATCAAATTACAGGCGGTCAGGTGATCGACAGCTCACGCAGTGTTCTGAGAACCCCGAACACATTTGCTGAGGTTGCAGCCCCCTCACCCCCAGCCCCTCTCCCCGCCGGGGAGAGGGGCGCCCGACGTTGCACTGCTCGCTTTCGCTCTCTACCGTCGCCGCTTCAGTAGGAGCACCGAGATGACCTGGCAGCCCGCTAGCTGGCGCGAGAAGCCCGCCAAGCACATTCCCGACGACTATCCCGACCGGGGCGCGCTGGACGCCGTGGAGCGGGAGCTCGCAGGCTATCCGCCGCTGGTCTTCGCCGGTGAGGTGCGCACCCTGCGCGAGCGGCTGGCGGCGGTATCGCGGGGCGAGGCGTTCCTTCTTCAAGGGGGCGACTGCGCCGAGAGCTTCAAGGAGTTCTCCGCCGACAATATCCGCGACACCTTCCGTGTGCTGCTGCAGATGGCCGTGGCGCTGACCTATGGCGCCGCCGTCCCGGTCGTGAAGGTCGGGCGTATGGCTGGCCAGTTCGGCAAGCCGCGATCTTCCGCCACCGAAACGATTCAAGGAGTGACGCTGCCTAGCTACCGGGGCGACAACATCAACGGCATGGAGTTCACCCCCGAGGCGCGCATTCCCGATCCCCAGCGGCTCTTGCGCGCCTACGGACAATCGGCGGCGACGCTCAACTTGATCCGCGCCTTCGCCAAGGGCGGCTATGCCTCGCTTCGCAACGTGCACCGCTGGAACCTCGAGTTCGCGCGCGGGCCGGAGAACGAGCGCTACATGCAGATCGCCGACCGCATCTCCGACGCCATGGCCTTCATGGATGCTTGCGGTCTGACCGGCGGGGGCAGCAAGGCGCTCAACGAGGTCGAGTTCTACACGAGCCACGAGGCGCTTCTCCTGGGCTATGAACAGGCTATGACGCGTACGGATAGCACGACGGGCGACCCTTACGACACCTCCGCTCACATGGTCTGGATCGGCGACCGGACGCGCCAGCCGGATGGCGCCCATGTGGAGTTCTGCCGCGGCATCCAGAACCCCATCGGTATCAAGTGCGGGCCTACCTTAGAGCCTTCGGAGCTCTTAAAGCTCCTCGATGTTCTGAACCCTGACAATGAGGCAGGGCGCATCGTCCTTATCGCCCGCTACGGCACGGACAAGATCGCCCAGCACCTGCCCGCGCTTGTCCGCGCCGTGACGAAGGAGGACAGGCGCGTGGTCTGGTCCTCCGACCCCATGCACGGCAACACGATCAAGGCGGTGGGCGGCTACAAGACCCGCCGGGTGTCCTCCGTCCTCGGAGAAGTGCAGCAGTTCTTCGACCTCGTCCGCGCCGAGGGCGCCTATCCCGGCGGGGTGCATTTCGAGATGACCGGCCAGGACGTGACCGAGTGCCTAGGCGGCATGCAGGCCATCGGCGAGGAGGATCTCTCCTCGCGCTACCATACCCATTGCGACCCGCGTCTCAACGCCAGTCAGGCGTTGGAGCTGGCCTTCACCCTGGCGGAGGAGCTCCGTGAGGGGAGGGAGCGGCGGGCGGCTTAGGGTGTGTGTTAGTCTCTCCCTTGCGAGAGACCGACATCTCTGATGTCGAGAGAGGGGGAGGATACTGGAAGAGAGCTACTGCCCCTCTCCCCAAATCGGAAGATTTGGACCTCTCCCCAGGGAGAGGTTGTAGAGACAGCTCAACCCTCGCTGCGCACCTCGATGAAATACCGCGGCGGGTTGGCGCCCACGACCGGCATTACACGGACCATCGCCTCCTCGCCGAAATGTGCGAAGCAGCCCTCGATCAGACCGCGGCACATATCGGGGAGGGGCACATCGGAGCGGTAGTCGATCATCAGCACGCCGTCGCCGATCTTGTCCGCCTTCACCGTCCAGCGGCGGCCTTCGCGCACCTTGCCGCTGCCGAAGCCCTCGAGATAGGCGAGAGCGCCCTCCACCCCTTCGAAATGCTCAGGGTGCTGCGCGGCGAAGCGGGTGAAGAGCTCGCGGCCATAGGCGCGGAGCTGCTCGGTCTCGCGGCGGTGAGGGTCGGCGAGGCCTTGGGTGCGGAAAGGGTTCTTGTAGGTGACGCCCACGGGGAAGGCGCGGACGACGCGGCCCTCCGGCTTCGGCGCGGCAGGGGGCGGCGATTTCGCCTCCACCACATCGAGGATCGCCGCCAGCGCAAAACCCTTCATTCCCATTGCCCCAAGATAGCCCAAACAGAGCCTTAACCTTAGTGACCGCAGGGTTAACGCATCGTGAAGCCTGGCCCGGCAGAGCATTCTCCGCCGAAGTGGATACCGGTTCGGCGGTTCGAAAATGCGATCAACAAACCACTCTAGAAAACCCGCAGCACCGTGGCCGAGCGGCCCTTGTCGATCAGCAGCGGCATGGCCCGGCCGAAGGGGTTGGGGCGCACGGCGGCGGTGGCCGGCATCCTTAGGGTCTCGCGCAGACCGCGCAGCGCCTCTTCCAGCGCTTCCTCGCAAAGCTTATTGTTGGCGAACAGCATCCGCATATCATCTCCACCACGTTCCCGAGGAAACTTGTTGCGGACAAACAAGGCCAGCCGCCGAAGAAAATGGGGCGATTTTGAGGCAAGAGGGACCCGATTGAGGCAGGTGAGGGCTTGCGCCGGGGGGGCTCTCCCGCGCATGGACGCCTCAGCGTTCGAAGAGGGTCGCAAGATGGCGGAGAAACTGAGGGCAGGCGTCCTGGGCGCCGGTGTGTTCGGCGGCTACCACGCAGGGAAATACGCCGAGAGCGAGCAGGCCGAGCTCGTCGCGATCTTCGACCTCGACATCGCGCGGGCGAAGGAGGGGGCGGAGCGGCACGGCGCCCTCGGCACCTCCGACCTCGACGCTTTTCTGGGTATGGTGGACGTCGCCACCGTCGCCACCCCCGCCACCACCCACTACAAGTTCGCCAGGATGGCGCTGGAGCGAGGTATCCACGTGCTGGTCGAGAAGCCGGTCGCGCTGGGTCTTGGCCGGGCGGACACGCTGATCGAGCTGGCCCGCGAGAAGGGCCTCATTCTTCAGGTCGGGCATCAGGAGCGCTACGTCGCTGAGGGCTTTGGCCTTCTCGGGCGCGGCAAGCCGGAGCGCATCGTCTCGCGCCGCCTCAACCGCTACAGCGTGCGGGCCAAGGACGTGTCGGTGGTGATGGACCTCATGATCCACGACCTCGACCTCCTCGCCAAGCTGACCGGAGAGGGACGCGCCGAGCATGTCGAGGCGAAGGGCCGCTACGAGAAAGGGCCTCATGCCGACCGGGTCGATGCGGTCATGACCATCGGCGGGGTGAGGGCGGAGCTCTCCGCCTCGCGCCTGGAGGACGAGCCGACCCGTGACCTGCGCCTCGTCTACCCGGACGGCGAGGTGCATCTCGACTTTCTGAAGCGCGAGATCAGCAACACCACGCCCGAGCCGGTGAAGGCTGCGTTCGAGGGCGACGACCTGCCGCCCGAGCTGCGCGACCCCCTCTCTTTCGGGACCGAAAGCTTCCTGGCCGCCGTTCGTGGTCGAGCCGAGCCTACGGTTACCGGGGAGGACGGCCGCCGCGCTGTCGCTCTAGCCCTTCAGGTGGAGGAGGCGCTTCGTGGCTGACATCCTCAAACTCGCCCTCGTTCAGCTCAACCAGGTGGTCGGCGACCTCGAAGGCAATGCCGAGCGTATTCTCAAGGCGCAAGCGGAGGCAGGGGACGCGGACCTTCTGGTCACGCCTGAGCTGTCGCTCTCCGGCTACCCGCCGGAGGACCTCGTTCTGCGCACGAGTTACGTCGCCGCCTGCCGCCGAAGGGCGGAGGAGCTGGCCGAGGCCATGCGCGACGGCCCCGCCGTCCTGGTCGGCTGCCCCTGGTGCGACGAGGACGGAGCGGCCCACCCCTACAATGCGGTCCTGCTGATGGACCGGGGCAGGATCAGGGGCATTGCCCGCAAAGTGCATCTGCCCGATTACGGCCCCTTCGACGAGCCGCGGACCTTCGTCTCCGGCCCAGGCCCCCAGCCGATGGAGCTGCGCGGCTTCAAGCTCGGCGTCATGGTCTGCGAGGATATGTGGTTCCCGGAGGTCAGCCGCAGTCTAAAGGAGGCGGGGGCGGATGTCCTCATCGCCCCCCACGGCTCGCCCTTCCGCAAAGGGGTGAAGCGCGAGCGCCGCGAACATGCCGAGAACCGCGCCGGCGAGACCGGGCTGCCCCTCATCTTCGTCAACCAAGTGGGCGGGCAGGACGAGCTCATCTTCGACGGCGGCAGTTTTGCCGTGGACGGATCGCACATGGCGTCGAGCCTCCCCCTCTACCGCAAGGGAACGGATATCGTGACCCTGCGCCGCAGCGAAGAGAAGCGCAGCCTTGAGGGAGGCAAGCGCGCCTCCTGGCCCGAGGACGAGGCGCTGGTCTACGGCGCGCTTCTGACCGGTACGCGGGACTATGTGAGAAAGTCCGGCTTCTCCCAGGTGGTGCTGGGGCTATCGGGGGGCATCGACAGCGCGCTGGTCGCGGCCATCGCTGTCGATGCGCTGGGTGCGGAGAACGTTCACTGCGTGAGACTGCCTAGCCGCTACACCTCGGAAAGCTCGATGACCGACGCCGAGGCCTGCGCCAAGGCCCTCGGCGTGCGGATGGACACGATCCCCATCGAGCCCGGCGTCGAGGCGCTAAGCGGCATGCTCTCGGAGGTCTTCGCCGCCCGCCCGCCGGACCTGACCGAGGAGAACCTTCAGTCCCGGCTGAGAGGCACGGCGCTGATGGCGATCTCGAACAAGCTCGGCTCGATGATGCTGACCACCGGCAACAAGTCCGAGATGGCGGTGGGCTACGCCACCCTCTACGGCGACATGAACGGCGGCTACAACCCGCTCAAGGACGTCTACAAGGTCGAGGTCTTCGCCCTCGCCCGATGGCGCAACCAGGCCAAACCCTCCTGGGCGCTGGGTCCTGACGGGGTGGTGGTGCCCGAGAGCGTGCTGACCAAACCTCCCTCAGCGGAGCTTCGTGACGACCAGACCGACCAGGACAGCCTTCCGCCCTATGACGTGCTCGATGCGATCCTGCGCGGGCTGATCGAGGAGGAGGCGGGGGTCACCGAGATCGCCGCCCGCGGCTTCGACGAAGCCTTAGTCAAACGGGTACAGACCATGCTGTTCCGCGCCGAGTACAAGCGCCGCCAATCCGCCCCCGGACCGAAAGTCTCGGTGCGCTATTTCGGCCGCGACCGCCGCTATCCCATCGTCAACCGCTTCGAGGGGTAGGTTCTTTTGTTTGCTCCCCTTCAGGGGAGGTACCGTAACCAGCGATTTCGCTAGCGGACAGTCCCCCTCCGCCCCTATGGGGCACCTCCCCCACAAGGAGGGGGAGGAAAGCGCGGCGGCGAAATATGTTCCCAGTAAACCAACGCCGCCGCTGGAAGGCACCCGGCCGGGTGCCCGGACCGCATGCGCTCAAGTAGCGAAGCGGTAGCGCACTACTAAGAATGCCTCGCCCCGTCGGAGGCGCTGCGCGCCGTGAGACAAAAGAAGTAACCTTCGTGCCCGCTTCTCGAACAGGAGGATGTGCAACCACGAGGGATGCCTCACCGATGAAAAAACTGATCTCCGCTGCCGTTCTCGGCTTCTCCGCCGCCGCTTTCGTTCCGACTGCGGCCAATGCTGCCGACCCTGTCCACACCGGCCTCTTCAACAACACCGCCGTTGGCGGGTGGGATGCCGTGAGCTTCCATGACGGCGAAGGCGTCGAGGGCTCGAAGAAGTTCTCCACCACCTATAACGGTGCCGAGTTCCGCTTCGCCAGCGCCGAGAACCTCGCTCGCTTCGAAGAGGACCCGGCTCGCTACGCCCCGGCTTACGGCGGCTACTGCGCCTGGGCGATCGCCCAAGGTAACCTGGCGCCGGGCAACCCGAAAAACGCCAATGTCGTCGACGGTGTCCTGTACCTGAACTACAACGACTCGATCGAGGAGAAGTGGCTCGCCGACGTGCCCGGCTTCATCAAGAAAGCCGATCAGGAATGGCCCGAAGTTCTCGGCTAGGACTGAAACCTTTTCGGAGCGCCTAGCGAACAACGTTCTGTGAGCCGCTCTGACTAGCCTTACCCCTTTACCCCTGGCCGGTGCTGTTCGTCCCCCTGATGCGAGCAGCTCTTCCTCCCCTTCACCGGCCTGGGGGCAGGCTGCCCCCGGAGCTCTGCCGCGTTACGGCAGGACCGGGGGTACGCCTGTTCCTGCCGCCTGACATGGCGGTAGAGGGCGACGTCATCGGCATAGAGGTCGTAGACGGACTGCCGGTCGGCCTCGCTGATCTCGTCCTGTGAGCGGCTCTCGTTCCGCTTCGGTAGGGCGGCAAACTCCGCATCCGGCACCAGCTTTTCGGCAAACTCGGGGAAGATTTCCGGCATGCGCTCGAAGCTGATGAGGCGCTTGAGGCGGGCATGGCCGCTGCTATCGGTGAGTTGTTCCGTCTGCGAAACGGCCTGCTTGGGATAGCGCCGAAGCCAGTCCGTCAGAAACTCCGTGAAGCTCATCTTACCTGTCCAGCGATCGGGCTTGTTCCGCTCGAACCAGCTATCCTTGTGCGAGCGGTAGAGGCTGTGAAGCCGCTCGGCAGGCTCGCGGACCACGGCGAAGCTCTCGAACTTCTCGAAGGGCTCTTCTTCGAAGATATAGGCGAAGCGGTCCATGACCTCGCTCAGCGTCATGTGCTTGCCGAAGCGTGTGTGGGCGATGTGGATACTAGCGTGGGGCGCCAGCGCCGCCTCGATAGCCGTCGAGGCCGTCTTGAGGGTGGCGATGAAGACGAAGCGGTGTCGGGTCGAAAGAAGCACCCACGGATAAGTAGAGCGCGGGTGCGGGACGTCGCCTGCCAGTTGGTCGCAGGAACACCGTCATCCCGGAAAGCCTTGGGCTTATCCGGGATCCATGAACCAAACATCAGGGATATAGCGACCAGCCGGTCCATGGGTCCCGGCTCTTCGCTGACGCTACGGTCGGGATGACGCCCAATTATGCCTCAGACGTACTCGACCTTCTCGATCTCGTAGACGCGGCTGCCGCCGGGGGCCGCCACCTCGACGCTGTCGCCCTCCTCCTTGCCGATCAAAGCGCGGGCGATGGGGGAGGAGATGGAGATGCGGTTCTGCTTGAGGTCCGCTTCGAGCTCGCCGACGATCTGGTAGCGCTTCTCCTCTTCGGTGTCCTCGTCGATCAGGGTCACCGTGGCCCCGAACTTGACCGAGGGGCCACTGAGGGAGGCAACATCAATCACTTGCGCGCGGGAGTGCTTGTCCTCGAGGTCCATCACCTGTCCCTCGATCCAGGACTGGCGCTCCTTGGCGGCGTGGTACTCGGCGTTCTCACTGAGGTCGCCATGGGCGCGGGCCTCGGCGATGGCTTGAATGATGGCCGGGCGCTCGACGCTCTTCAGGTGCTTGATGTCGGCCTCGAGCTTGTCGAATCCGGCTTTGGTCATAGGGAACTTGTCCACCATCGGGTGCACCTCGAAATCACGGTCAAAGAAGGGTGCTGCAGTGCAGCAGGGTCAGCGGTTGTAGTCCTGCAGCGGCCTGACTTCAAGGCCGCCCTCCCGCCTGGCCCTGATGGCCCTGACCACCGCTCGCGCACCATTGATCGTTGTAATGGTGGGGATGCGCCGCTGCAGCGCCGTGGTCCTGATCGAGCGGCTGTCCGACACCGACTGCGCCGTCTCGGTGGTGTTGATGACCATGTGCACCTCGCCGTTGATGAGACTGTCGACGATGTGCGGCTGGCCCTCCAGCACCTTGTTGATGCGCTTCACGGTGAGGCCTTTTTCGGCAAGGAAGCTCTGCGTGCCGCCGGTCGCCATGAGGTTGAAACCCATCTCGGCGAGGCGGTGCGCGACCCGCTCGATGGCCTCCTTGTCCTGATCCTTCACCGAGATGAAGACGCAGCCCTCCGTAGGCAGACGAGTGCCTGCACCGATGAGGGATTTGAGCCGCGCCTTGTCGAAATCGCGGTCGATGCCCATGACCTCGCCAGTGGAGCGCATCTCCGGGCCGAGCACGGTGTCGACACCCTGGAAGCGGGAGAAGGGGAAGACGACTTCCTTCACCGCCGTATGCGGAAGGTCTTGCTCTCGAAGGTCGAACTCGGAGAGCTTGGCTCCGGCCATAATCCGTGCACCGATCTTGGCCACCTGGATACCGGTGGCCTTGGCGACGAAGGGCGCCGTGCGCGAGGCGCGGGGGTTCACCTCGATGAGGTAGACCTCGCCGTCCTTGATCGCGAACTGGACGTTCATCAAACCCCGGACGCCCAGCTCCTTGGCCAGCGCGCGGGTCTGGCGCTTGAGCTCGTCCTGGGTTTCGGCGGAGAGCGTATAGGGAGGGATGGAGCATGCGCTGTCGCCAGAGTGCACGCCCGCCTCCTCGATATGCTCGAGGATACCAGGGATGAAGACCTCCTCGCCGTCGCAAAGAGCGTCCACGTCGCACTCAATGGCGTTGTCGAGATAGTGGTCGAGGAGGAGAGGGGCGGCACTGGAGAACTGCACCTTCGACGTATCGAGATAGTTCGTCAGAGAAGCCTCGTCGCGAACGATCTCCATGGCCCGGCCGCCGAGGACGAAGCTAGGGCGGGTGACGAGGGGGTAGCCGATCTTGCTGGCGGCCTCGAACACCTCCTCGCGGGTGGAGGCGGTGGCACCTGCTGGCTGTTTAAGCTTGAGCTTGCGCACGAGCTGCAGGAACTGCTCGCGGTCCTCCGCCCGCTCGATGGCCTCGACCGGGGTGCCGAGGATGGGCACGCCGAGATCCGCCAGGGGCCGTGCAAGGTTGAGGGGCGTCTGCCCGCCATACTGAACGATGACACCGAGAAGCTCGCCCTTCTCCATCTCTCTACGGATCAGCTCATAGGTGTCTTCGGAGGTGAGGGGTTCGAAGTAGAGCCGGTCGGAGGTGTCATAGTCCGTGGACACCGTTTCAGGGTTGCAGTTGACCATGACGGTCTCGATGCCTGCTTCCTTGAGGGCGAAAGCAGCGTGCACGCAGCAATAGTCGAACTCGATGCCCTGGCCGATGCGGTTCGGCCCGCCGCCGAGGATGACCACCTTCTTGCGATCAGAAATGCCCGCTTCGTCGGTGCCGTGCGCTTCGTAGGAGGAGTAGAGATAGGGGGTCGCCGCCCTGAACTCGCCGGCGCAAGAGTCGATACGCTTGAAGACTGGCGCGACGCCCGTCTCCTCACGAAGCTGACGCACCTCAGCTGGCGTGCCGCCCGCGAGCTGAGCCAGCCGCTCGTCGGAGAAGCCCATGGATTTGAGGCGGTGCAGCCCCTGACTGTTCGCAGGCAGACCGTCCCGCTCCACGTCGCGCTCGGCCTCAATGATCCCCTGCATCTGCTCAATAAACCAGGGATCGTAAGCGGTCATGGCGCGGATCTGATCGGCGGGGAAGCCGAGGCGGATGGCCTGGGCCGCGACCCGCAAACGCTCCGGTGTCGGAGAGCTGAGCGCACGGCGCAGCGCCGCCACGTCATCGTCACCGCCCAGGCCCTCGATCTTGATGGGGTCCAAGCCGGACAGACCCGTCTCCAGCCCGCGCAGTGCCTTCTGCAGGCTTTCCTGGAAGGACCGACCGATGGCCATCACTTCGCCCACGGACTTCATGGCGGTGGAGAGAAGCGGCTTAGCGCCAGGAAACTTCTCGAAGGCAAAGCGCGGAATCTTGGTGACCACATAGTCGATGGTCGGCTCGAAGGAGGCGGGGATGGCGCCGCCGGTGATGTCGTTGCCGAGCTCGTCCAGCGTGTAGCCCACGGCGAGCTTGGCCGCGACCTTGGCGATAGGGAAGCCCGTGGCCTTGGACGCTAGCGCAGAGGAGCGGCTGACCCGCGGGTTCATCTCGATGACCACCAAGCGCCCATTCTCGGGATTGACCGCGAACTGAACGTTGGAGCCGCCGGTCTCCACCCCGATCTCGCGCAGGACCGCGATCGAGGCGGTGCGCATTTTCTGATATTCTTTGTCCGTGAGCGTCATGGACGGCGCGACGGTGATCGAATCGCCCGTATGCACGCCCATGGCGTCCACGTTCTCGATGGAGCAGATAATGATGCAGTTGTCCGCCCGGTCGCGGACCACCTCCATCTCGTACTCTTTCCAGCCAAGAAGGCTCTCGTCGATCAGGACCTGCCCGACGGGCGAGGCATCGAGCCCTGCACGGACGATCTCGGAGAACTCGTCCTTGTTGTAGGCGATGCCGCCCCCCGTGCCGCCCAGGGTGAAGGCGGGCCGAATGATGGCGGGTAGGCCGATCTCCGGCAGGGCAGCCATGGCTGTGGCGTAGCCCGCCACCCGGTCGTAATCGACCACCTTACCCTCATCGTTCTTGATGGCGGGGGAGGAGGCGATGGCCGAGCGGGGGTTCTCGAGCCCGATCTTCTCCATGGCGAGGCGGAACTTCTCCCGGTCCTCGGCCTTGTCGATGACGTCCGCCTTGGCGCCGATCATCTCCACGCCGTAGCGGTGGAGGACGCCGGTGCGGTCGAGCTCCAGCGCGCAGTTGAGCGCCGTCTGGCCGCCCATGGTGGGCAGCAGCGCGTCGGGGCGCTCGCGCTCGATGACCTTCTCGACGAACTCAGGCGTGATCGGCTCGATATAGGTGGCGTCGGCGAATTCCGGGTCGGTCATGATGGTGGCCGGGTTCGAGTTGACGAGGACCACCCGGTAGCCCTCTTCTTTCAAGGCCTTGACCGCCTGGACGCCTGAGTAGTCGAACTCGCAGGCCTGGCCGATGACGATCGGCCCCGCGCCGATGATGAGGATGGTCTCAAGATCGGTGCGTTTGGGCATGGGCTTGGTTCTCCGGAGCGCGCGTAAACGGCTGAGCCGTTAGGCCCGCACGCAGCGGAAATCAACGGGGCTTGGGCGCCTGGCGTTCCGGGACTAGTGGGTCATCAGGTAGAGGGCACCGCCGCCCGCTGCCATCAACAGGATACGAGCTTCGCCCCATAGCGACACGCGGTGAATAGCGCGCAGATTGATGAGCGTGATCGGGACGGCAGCCAGGCTGAGGATGACGAAGGCGAAGACCGTTGGCAGCGTCCCGAAATAGACATAGGCCAGGGGAATACCGATAAGCGCCAGCACAGCGCCGGTCAGCTCGCCGACCGCATGGGTCTGACTGTCTCCCTCGCTGAGAAGGAGCTGCTTCAGCAGGCCGAAGGAAGGGGCGATGAACAACGGAGCGACGAAGGGGACGAACTTGGTCGCCTCTTCGTAATCGGCAGGAAGGAAAAGATTGAGAGCGAACTCACCGAGGAAGAGAAAGCCCAGAAACGCACCGCCGCAGACGAGGTCCGCCATCAGCCGGAAACGATTATAAACACCGATGAGCTGTTGAGGGCTGTTGCGCCTGCACTCCGAAAGGGCAGGAAGACAGAGCTTCTGAACGATGGTCCTGATGAGGTTCGTGCCAGCCCGAACCCAGATCATCACCACACCGTATAAGGAGAATGTACGGGCATCGAACAGCCAGCCGAACAGCACCTGGTCGGCTTGGGTGAGAAGATAGGTGCAAAGACTGGCCAGAAGGATCCACTTGCCAAACGAAAAGATCTCGTCAAACGCCGCACGTTCGAAACCAAAGCCCATCCGAACACCGGGAATAATGGTATGGGAGGCTATGGTGATGAAGACGGTTTGGAAGATCGTCCCGATCAGAAGGCTCCACGGACCACATCCGAGCACTGCCGCGCCGATCATCACGAAGAGGCTGAGCACCTTTGAGGTGATCTGTATGAGAGTGACCCGCTTCAGCTCCAGGGTACGGAGTGAGACAAGGAGAGTGGTTGAGGCGAACCCCGCTATTAGGATCGAACACGCCGCCACACTGATAAAAAACGGTGTGATGTCGAGAGCGTAGAGGCTTTCCGCCGGTACCGAGCCCTGGTTGAAATAGAGGAGGGCCGCCAAACACTGCACGACAAGGAAGATCGTCGTGTTGCGGATGATCTGTGTAGACCAGACGGTCCTGAGGAAGGCGGGGTCCTCACCTCGATCGCTGCGGATTACATTCCCTGACAGCCCCACATCGGTCATCATCCCTAGAAGAGTGACCAGGCTGAACGCCACCGCCACCAGGCCGAAAGCCTCCGGCGCGAGCAGACGAACCATGATGAAGTTCGACAGAAGTCTCAGTAGGGTCTGGACCGCTATGTCGATCGTTAGCCAGCTTCCCGCTCCGGCCGAACGCCGGAAAAGCTGGCGCATGGCAGGGCTGCCGAGAAGCTTTTCGCGGTAGCGCCCAGCTAGGTTCTGCAGCGAGTTCGCGGAAACGTTCATGCGGGAACCGTTCCGGGCCAAGGCTTGGCCAGCCCATGAACCGCTTTGCCGCCGGGGGCTTCTGTAAGAACGCGTGCCGCGATCCTGTTATAGGCCACGGCTAATCCGGAGAGGCCCATGATAATGACCTCGAAGTGAGCGCTCATGGACGTCGCGGTGAAGCCGATCATCAGAACGGAGATGCCGGCAACGATGGAAGCACCGATAAAGGCCAGCTCAGCATCGACCGCCCTGAGCTTAGGAAGGGTCGTCGCAGTCCTGATGGTGGGAACCGCAAGGATGGAGACAAACAAGACAGTATAGGGAATGCCGTGTTCTAGGGCCTTGCTGAGATAGGTATTGACCATGTCGATGATACCCTCTCCCTGGCGCAGGTCCTCTAGTTTGTTTCTATAAAGATGATCGCCGAACAAAGGAGCGTCCCAGATGATGTCCATGCCGCGCTCGAAAAGCCGAACCCGGTAGTCGTCGGTACCGCGCTCACCAACCAGCGGAAGGTAGCTTAAAAGACCAGCACCGAACGGAGTGAGCTGCAGCAGAAGAAGTGCGATTATTCCGACGACGCCTCCTGCGAACGCCCGCGACATGGCGTTCCTACCCATCAGCGTCAGCGTTCCAAAACCGATTGCTGCGGCGAGAAACGGAGTCCGTGAGCCGCTCATCAGAAATCCGACCACAAGACTTATGATGACGACACTCTTAGCAATCGTTCCCCTCAGCTTGGCTATCAGCGGAAGGGCAAAATAGAGCAGGCTCGCAAGGATGATCCCGAAGCTGATATAGGCCTGGCCGAAGGTGGAGGTCATGCGAAGGAGGGCCCCACGCGACTTGGTCCGGATCAGCAAACCGAGCAGCTCCCTCGCCCGTCCTGAATAGAAGTTCCAGCCCACCAGCTGGCCGATGATCGCTACCCCGGCGAGCACCATCGCCATCGCCAGGATCGTGTGGATGACATTCATCAGCTTATCCCGAGTATCGATGGCGGACGCCACACCGAAGAACGCTCCGGCGATGATGACGTACTGGGTCAGCATGGCCCTCAGATCGTTTGTCAGGCTCGTCCGGTTGGTGACCGAGATCGCGTAGAAGAAAAGCATCGCCAGCAGCAGCTTGCCGGTCAGCGTGAAGGTCCGGTCCTTCTGCTTGTTGGTCGCAGCCGTCCAGAGCCCCGCAAAGCCTAGGATGGTAAGCGTGGAAAGGTCGAAGACGTAGTTGATGCCTGGTAGTTGGAGAAAGGAGATGTCCTTTCCCGGTACCGAAAGGATGATAATGAAGAAGACTACAGCGAAGTTCGTTTTCCGGGTGTAGAACAGCATCGTAAGTACGACGCCAAAGAAGAAGATCAACGGATGCGGTGAGAGGAAGAAAGCCACACTCAAGACACCAAAGGCCACGCCGACCCGCACGATCTCCTGGGATGACAACGTCTCTCTTCCAAAGAAGAGTAGCGTCGCCAGCGCCCCGCCCCCGCCAATCCCGGCCAAGATGAGCATGTAGAGGTTCTGAGTCACTGCATCGCTTCCAAGCCTTTACAGGCCGCCCGCTGCACACAGCGGGTGTCCAGCATACCACCTATGCCGAGGACTTTATCGTTCTCAGTCACGAAACCGCTGCTGCTCTGCCTTGCTGCCTGGATCAGGCACTTAGCACGCTGTCTGCCACAAAAGGGTTGCTGGCGCGTTCGTGACCGAAGGTGCTCATGGGACCGTGTCCGGAGATGAAGCGCGTGTCGTCGCCCAGTGGCCAGAGCTTGCCCGTGATGGAGTCGAGCAGGGTCTGATGGTGGCCGCGCGGGAAATCGGTTCTGCCGATCGACCCCTTGAACAGGACGTCGCCGACAAAGGCGAGCTTGGCCTCTTTTTGGTGGAAGACGACATGACCAGGCGTATGGCCTGGAGTGAAGTAGACGTCGAACACCACGCCGCCGATCTCCACCGTGTCGCCATCGTCGAGCCAGCGGTCGGGCACCACGTTCTCGCCTTCGCCTTCCACACCGAAGCGCTTGGACTGCTCGGCGATCTGGGACAGCCAGAACACTTCCTCCTCATGGGCGCCCTCGATGACGGCGCCGGTGCGCTCTTTGAGCTCCATCGAGCCTGAGGCATGGTCGAGATGGCCGTGGGTAAGCCAGATCTTCTTGATGTCCGCCTTCATCGCCTCGGCGGCGGCGAGCAGCTTGTCCACCTCGCCGCCCGGATCGACCACTGCCGCATCGCCATTAGCGGCACGGATGATCGAGCAGTTCTGCTGGAAGGGCGTGACGGGAACGATCTGGACCTGGAAGGGGTGCTCTTGGGACATGACGGAAGCAATAGCGCGGAGCGGTTTGCACCGCAAACGGCGATCAGCTGGAGCGGTCCTTGCACTGCTTGTGAACCTTGCCGCCTTCGAGCTGCTCATCTTAAACTCTAAGAAGGCAGCGCAGAGTTGGCAAGGGCGTGACTCAAAACCCAAGAAACCAGGTTTCGCTGACAAGGAAACTCGGGCGGCTTGGATCGGCGAAGGCCTGGAAGATCATTCTGCAGAATGTCCGCGAGTCCCTCGGGCCGTCGGATGCCGCCATCCTTGCACTGAGCGGGTTGATCACTGCGGGCGCCGATTTGGTGCAGCCGATCCCGCGGGTCCTCTGGCCGCTGCTCTTTCTCGGCGTCGTCGTCTTCCTTTACGTGGCGATGGAGCTCGTCTCTCGACCGATCCAGCGAAACCGCCGCCGGGTTCTGAGCCATGTTCTCCTCGCATCGACCGGCATCGTCTTCGCTTCTGGCGTCATCATCGCCTTAGGTGGGAACAGCGACGAGTCGAACATCGCTCAGCTGTTGGATCAGACGTCCTCCATCAGCCGCGATGCGAGCGACATAGCGCAGTCGACCCGCGACATTGCGACGAATACGGAAATGTTGAACACGTCGATCGAAGAAGAGCGCCTGGCGATGCAGATCCAGTTCAGGATCGACCGGTCGGCTTCTTCGGAGAACGTCTTCGAAGGCAGTATCATCTGGCCGCCCAACTACCAGGTGCGGAAGAATTCCTGCGAGTTCACGGTCGGCAATGATGACGGCGCTTTCGTCCGCTACGAAGCCCTGAACTGCGAACGTTTTCGGGCGACCGTGCAGCCCGATGTGGCGAGGCAAGGGATGGGAGGCTTGTCCGGGCTGTCGAGCTACCCTTGGCTTTCAGCACATCTACGGGACGGACGACGCCTCAACATCCCAACGTTCAACATGGCGACGGCAATGATGGGTGAGCTGACTCCACTCATGACGCAGATGATGACTGAGCAGATGACTGGCGGCACCGTGCCAGGTGAGGTCGGCATCGAGGTTACTCGGGTGCGAGGTGACTTTGTGGCCCAGGCTATGAGCGATGGTGAGCCCGTCAAAGACGGTCGGTGCCAATGGTACGACATGTCCATGGCAGTCACCACAGAGCCCATAGGTGGCGATTCGTGCAGGGTGAAACTCGTCGTCGGGCAACTGCTGACTGGCCGGGCGCTCAATCGGGCAGAACTCCAGCTGATTCTGTCGACCGGGATGACAGGACATTCCCAAGCCAAAATACCGGTGCCTCCTGAGATCTTCACCCAGTATGCTGAGCAGCAGGAGAGAAACTTTCCTGACCTCGACCCCTTTGTCTCCGTCAGCTCGATGGCGATAGGTGAGCAAAGTTTCGACCGGACTTCCTTAAAGTATTCGCTCGAGACGGCAGCTGAGTTGAGGGGCGCCTATTTCAAATTGACGGGCCTGAACGCTTTCATTCTCGACCGGTCGTCCGGCCACCTTAGCAACGCTTCAGTGACGCTTGGCGAACGGGGCGTCCACAACAGTATAGACGTGATCGGTGGTTCGGAGCTCAACGGCGGGTTTGCGGCCAGAGAAACACCTGAAGCTGTCGCGTTTTGCTCTGCAGCGCAGGTCGGATCAGATGTGCGGATCACGATATCCGTCTGGACGATCGACGGTGGGGGGTATGCGAAGGGTTACGAGCGCACGCTAGCTAGAAGCACCCAACAGAGCCGCTACGACACGAGCACAATGGACGCGGAATGTAGCACTCCGGGCGCTCTCCCGGTCACTACCCTCCAGCTTCTTGAGGACGCTCCGTCAGTGTCCAGGGACATGACCGTGGTTGCCTTCAAGCAGCGCCTCGTTCAAACCTGTTCGAATGCGTCAGCGTCCGCCGACAACCTCTTATTCTGTATACGCCAAGCCTCGAATGCGATGTTTGGTGGTGACTTCAGACCCAGACTGACGAGCAACGGCTATGTGCTTCTCGGGTGCGGGACGCTCCACGGGCTCTACGTCAAAGCCGTAACACAGCTCGCTCGGCAGGTTGCCATGCCTACAGTGTCGACGTCTCCATCCTGCGAGGTGTACGGAATGGCGGCAGAGGAGCTGCGCAAGGATATGGAGGCGTTTACGGAGCAGCATTCCAACAGAAAATGGACTTTCATTTATGAGCCTTATGCTCAGTTAGCGGCCGTTTGCCGAAAAGGTGGAGAAGGCCGACTGGATGCTTGCGACGCTACTTTCGCGCAAGGCCAACGCTTCCTCCGCACCTGGCGCGAACGGTGCAGCGCATCCTCGAACAGCCGCACGCATGAACAGTATCGCTCGGCGGTCCAACAAAAACGGCAGTCCGCAGAACGTCTTTTTGGGAACAAACCGCTCCAGCAGGGAGGTCATCAGGATGACGCCCCCCTTGCAACAGGTCTCGAGCCAGCGGCGCTGGAGTGGTACCTCGGTCAGATTGAGGCAGAGACCTGTCCGACCGCCTAACGGTGATGCTCGATATGGCTGTCCACGAGCGCCTTGTTGTAGGTTCTGAGCGCCCTGATCTGAGTGAGGGTGCCGAGGAGGTGGTTGTCGTCCTTGGCCTTGGTCACCGGCATGGCGGATACGTCCAGGCGCGCCATCTCGGCCAGCGCCTCGCCTAGGGTCTGGCCGGTGGTGAGGCGGGCGGCGTCTTCTTCCAGGGGCGCGGCGGAGGCAGGGACCGGGCGCATCACGTCGCGGACGCGGATCGTCTGGAGGATCACCCCTTGCGGTCCTTCGGAGAGGTCGTAGCCGCGCTGGTTGAGCTGGTAGTGGAACCAGCTCGTGCCGAAGAAGATCTGCGTGATGACGGTGGCCAGCCCCACCGCCAGCATGAGCGAGGCGGTCATGGTGTAGTCGCCGGTCAGCTCGAAGACGATCAGCGTGGTCGAGATCGGTGCGCCGATGATCGCGCCTGAGACCGCGCCCATCCCTATCATGGCGAAGAAGGTGGGGGAGGCGACGAAGTTGCCGAACACCATGCCCGCGACGATGCCGAAGGCGGCGCCCGACATTGCTCCCAGATAGACCCCGCCGGAGAACACCCCCGTGCCGAAGCGGCAGGAGAGGCAGAGCACCGTGGTGAAGATCTTACCGACGAGGAGGATCGTCAGCAAAGGCAGCGTATAGCCCCCCGCCAAAGCCTCGGTGGTGGCCTGGTAGCCGTAGCCGAGAAGCTCGGGGTAGAAGATGCCCGCTCCGCCCATGCCCACCCCCGCGATCAATGGCAGGAGGGCGGGCGGGAAGTGCCGTTTGGAGATAAGGCCCCGCACCGCGCCTCTACCCCATGCCGCGACGACGAGGAAAACGATCGACACCGCCCCCGCGATCACGCCGAGCGGGATGCCTAGCGCCAAGTCGAGGGGCGCCGCGCCGCCATATTCGGGGATGACGAAGCGGTGCAGGTCTCCGAGATGGGCGCGGGCTATGAGCGTCGCGACGATCGAGGACAGCGCGATCGGCGCGAAAATCGACAGGGCGTAGTTGGACAGCACCACCTCGAGCGCGAACAGCACCCCGGCGATCGGCGCGTTGAAGGCGGTGGAGACCGCGGCGGCAGCGGCGCAGCCGAGGAGGGTGCGGCTGTCCTTGGCCGACAGACCGAACCGTTTCGATAGCGCGACGGAGAAGGCGCCGCCTAGGAGCACGGCCGGCCCCTCCCGGCCGGCGCTCGATCCCGATCCGAGGGCGAGGGCACAGACGGCGGTGTTGACGAGCCCGGCCCTCAGCGAGATCGCCCCCGGCGGCCGGGCGCGGGCCTCGATCACCTCCGCCACCCCCTGGCAGCGCATATCGGGCAGGATGCCGCTGCGCTTCGCCCCCCAGAGGAGCAGCCCCACCAGGGCTCCGCCGATCACCGGCACGATGAAGGCGCGCTGGGTGTTCAGCGCCTTGATCCCCTCGGCCAGCATCGCCGTCGGCTCGCCGTAGGCGGTCTCGGTCATCCACTCGATGGCCAGGGTGAAGCCGATCACCCCGTAGGCCGTCAGCACACCGGTCACCGCCGCGAGGCTCCACACCTTGAGGTCGCTGAGGGCGGAGGCCCGCTCGGCGGAGTGCTTGAGCCACTGATTGGCGCGGATGGCGGGAAAGAACTTCATGGACTGGCGCGCCGCTATCACTCTTCGCCGCGGCTCGCCAGCGGCGCAGTGCGTTCCAAACCGCCCCTTGCGGCATTGGAACTGGGGCGCCACAAACGTGTGTGCTAGGCGACAGCCTTCGAACGACGTGACAAGGGCAACACCATGAGAGCGATCACCTTCGGCCTTGCGGCCCTCCTGGCGGCGGCCAGCAGCCTTCCCGCCGATGCCGAGGCGCAGCGTCGGCGCGGCGGCGATGAGGCGCGGCTCGAGGATATCGAGGAGCAGCTCCGCGACCTGCAGGGCGCCGTCTTCGGCCAGGACCGCGAGGGTGCCCCGGTTCGCTTCCAGGGCGCCGACCCCAGCGGCCGCGCAGCCGCTGCCGCGCAGGACCCCCAGATGAACGCCGAGACGCTGGTGCGCATCGGCGCGCTGGAGCGTGAGATCCAGAGCCTCACCGGCCAGGTCGAGCAGCTCAACTTCCAGCTCCGCCAGCAGCAGCAGATCATCCGCGAGCTCTACGCAGCCGTCTATCCCGACGGCGACGGGCCTGGGCTCAGCCTCGGCGGGCAGGCCGAAGTGGTGCGCTCGGGCGGCAGCCTCGACCCCGTCACCGGCGGCCCTGTCGACCTCGTCGGCGGCGGCGCGGCAGGCGATGCCCTCCCCACCTACGCCAATGCGGAAGCAGCCTTCGCCGCCGGACGCTCGGCGCTTCTCGAAGCGCGCTACGCCGATGCCGAGCGGGCTTTCCTCGCGCTCACGGAGCAGTTCCCCGATAGCGACCGGGCGGGCGACGCCACCTACTATCTCGGCGAGACCTATCTGGCCCAGGGCGACCTTGGCGCTGCAGCCCGCACCTTCCTCGACTTCGTGCGCAACTACCCCGACAACCCCCGCGCCGCCGAAGCCCACCTCAAGCTCGGCCAGGCCTTCGCCCGCGCCGACAAGGTCAACGAGGCATGCCGCGTCTGGGCACGGGGCCTCCAGACCTACCGCGACATGGACGAGAGTCTGCGGCGGCGCATGCAGGACATGCGCGACGTGACTTGTAACTCCTAAGTGGCGCTACCGCTCGCTCGGGCTCGCTACTTGAGCGCCGGCTCGACTTCGCTTTCGCTTCGCTCGCGTTCCTGGCGGGAGAGGTTCGCTTGCTGCCTTCTCCCCCGGCCCGGGGGAGGTGCCCGAAGGGCGGAGGGGGACTCGCAACAAGCGCTTCGCCGTAGGGCGGACAGCGGCGAAGCCGTTGGCCGCGTTTTGAAGCGCGGCGCACCGAACGCGGCCAGCTTCGCTGACGCCCTACGGGGTGGGTCTCTCTTCCGACTGTCTCTTTCTGGCGCTCACCACGGCGAAGACCGTGGTGCCCATCTCCTGCGTGTGTGTTCTCGTTCAGCCTTCAGGTGATGGGTCCCACGGTTTTCGCTGCGCTGCGCCGTGGGAAGCGTGTCTGGGGAACGTTGGTTCAGCACGAAGACCCGTCCGAACCCAAGAGAAGTGACGTCTCTCCCCCGCAAGACCGGACAAGAAGGGTTGTACGCGAAGCTGCGAGGGCGGGGATAAGTTCGTAGGGTGGACGCGAGCAGCGGCCACCTTGCGGCGGTCGGTCCTGGGAAAGGTGGCCGCTGCTCGCGTCCACCCTACGAGGTTGCGCTCGATCCGTTGCCGCCCGACAAGCAATCCGTGACCACGCTGCCCATCACCTGGCCCCTGCCCGAGGGCGAGCCCGCCGCTATCGCCGTTTCCGGCGGGGCGGACAGTTTCGCGCTTTTGCACTGGGCGGTGGGTCAGGGGCATCCGGTCGTGGCGCTCACCGTGGACCATGGCTTACGCGAAGGCTCCGCCGCTGAAGCCCAGGCCGTGCGGACATGGTGTTCGGAGCGAAACGTTCCCCACGAGACCCTGGTCTGGCGCGGCGAGAAACCAAACACGGGTATCCAGGCGGCGGCGAGGGAGGCGCGCTACCGGCTCCTCTGTGAGGCCTGCTACCGGATGGGGCTTGAGCATCTTCTCACCGCGCACAATGCCGACGACCAGGCCGAGACCGTCTTCATGCGCCTGCGCCGGGGGGCGGGCAGGGGGCTCGCCGGAATGAAGCCGGAGCGGAAGATCGCGGCGGGGCCGGGGGACCTCATCAACCTCCACCGGCCTCTGCTGGGCATCCGCCGGGCCGAGCTGCGCGCCTATTCGCAAGCGGCGGGCCTGCCCTTCGCCAACGACCCCTCCAACGAGGACGAGCGCTTCGAGCGGGTGCAAGTAAGGGCGCTGCTCGCAGCGCTGGAGCAGCAGGATTTGCTGACGATGGAGGCTTTGTGCCGAACGGCTGAACGTGTCGCTGAGCCCCTTGAGCACTACGAGAAGTTCGATCGTGACCTCTCATGGACTTCGGTGCGGATGGACAAAGATGACGCCATGCTACTCGAATGGCATCCTTCGGATACGGCCCTCAACCGAGCTGTCTTTGCTTGCGGGGGATCCGCTATTTACCGCGATATCGGTTCACTCGAGGGCAAACCTCTCATCGAGACCACCATAGCAGGCGCCATGCTCGCCATTCGGGACGACCCTTTTTACGATCATCTCGTCTTCCGAGAACCTGCCGCCCTCCTGGGCCGAGCCGACGGCACCCCCGGCCTCGCCCCGGTCCCCGCGCCGCCCGGCTCCAGGCACCTCTACGACCGCCGGTTCATCGTTTCGGTGCCCGAAGAAGCAGCCGATGGCCTTCTCCTCCGCCCTTTGGGCCAGCTTATGCCGCGCGATATCGCCACCTCTACCCTTGCCAGGCAGCGCATCTCGACGCTGCCCTGCCTGGCTGACGAGGGTAACCAGCTCCGCTACCTGCCCGAACAGGCAGTGGAGGCTGTGACAAAGGCACTCGCGGGTTGGAAGCAATGTGACAGCTTCTTATCTGCCATGGCAGGCACATTCCCTGCACACTCTCTGTTGGCAGAGCGGTTCGCAGGCGATGTGATCCGTTATTAGGGCTTTCCCGGTATCAGCCGAGGTCCGGGAGCTGGAAAGGAACCACGAATGAACGGTCGTCACTGGATGGTCTGGGGCTTGATGCTCGCCGTCGCCCTCATGCTCATCTACTTCTTCTCCTCCGCCACGCCTGCCCAGAGCGTGAGCCAGATGAGCTACTCCGACTTCCGCTCCCGCGTCGAAAGCGGCGCGGTGGAGCGGGCGGTGATCGAGGAGAACACGGTTTCCGGCACGCTCGCCGACAACACGCGCTACGTGGTGGCTGTGCCCTCCGGCGCGCAGGTGGCCGAGCTCCTCTACCAGAACGACGTCTCCGTCGAGGTCGTGCCCGAGCAGGACCCGCCGCTTCTCCTGTCGGTGCTGATCAACCTTCTGCCGGTGATCCTGATCCTGGGCATTATCTTCTTCGCCATGCGCCAGATGCAGTCGGGCAGCGGCAAGGCCATGGGCTTCGGCAAGTCCAAGGCGAAGCTCCTGACCGAGAAGCACGGCCGGGTCACCTTCGACGACGTGGCCGGCATCGACGAGGCCAAGGAAGAGCTCGAGGAGATCGTCGACTACTTACGCGACCCGATGCGCTTCCAGCGTTTGGGCGGGAAGATCCCGAAGGGCGCGCTCCTCGTCGGCCCTCCCGGTACGGGTAAGACGCTGCTCGCAAGGGCCATTGCGGGTGAGGCAGGCGTGCCCTTCTTCACCATCTCCGGCTCGGACTTCGTCGAGATGTTCGTCGGTGTGGGCGCTAGCCGCGTGCGCGATATGTTCGAGCAGGCCAAGAAGAACGCGCCCTGCATCATCTTCATTGATGAGATCGACGCGGTAGGCCGCTCGCGTGGCGCGGGCCTCGGCGGCGGCAATGACGAGCGCGAGCAGACCCTGAACCAGCTCCTGGTGGAGATGGACGGTTTTGAGGCCAATGAGGGCATCATCCTCATCGCCGCCACCAACCGCCCCGACGTGCTCGACCCGGCGCTCCTGCGTCCAGGCCGCTTCGACCGCCAGGTGGTGGTGCCGAACCCTGACCTTGTGGGCCGTGAGAAGATCCTCGGCGTGCACATCAAGAAGGTGCCCCTCGGCCCCGACGTGAAGATCCGCGACATTGCCCGCGGCACGCCTGGTTTCTCGGGTGCGGACCTCGCCAACCTCGTCAACGAGGCAGCGCTTCTGGCGGCAAGGCGCGGTAAGCGCATCGTCACCAACAAGGAGTTCGAGGACGCCAAGGACAAGATCATGATGGGTGCCGAGCGCCGCTCCACCGTCATGACCGAGGACGAGAAGGCGCTGACCGCCTATCACGAGGCTGGTCACGCCATCGTCGCCCTCAACGTGCCCAAGACCGACCCCGTGCACAAAGCCACGATCATTCCCCGTGGCCGAGCGCTAGGCATGGTCATGCAGCTCCCTGAGCGCGACCGCTTCTCCATGAGCAAGATCGAGATGGAGAGCCGCCTCGCCATCCTCATGGGCGGCCGCGTGGCCGAGGAGCTGAAGTTCGGCATGGACAACGTGACCTCGGGCGCCTCCTCGGACATCGAGCAAGCCACCAAGATCGCAAGAGCCATGGTCACCCAGTACGGCCTGTCCGAGAAGCTCGGCCCCATCGCCTATGCGGAGGATGAGGGCGAGGTGTTCCTCGGCCAGTCCATCGCCCGCTCCAAGTCGATCTCCGGCGACACGGCGAAGATCATCGAGGAGGAGGTCCGCCACCTCGTAGACACGGGCTACGAGCTCGCCAAGAAGATCCTCGGTGAGACCCATGCCGAGGACTGGGAGAAGCTCTCCCAGGGTCTTCTCGAATACGAAACGTTGACCGGCGAGGAGATCAAGGCGCTCATCAAGGGAGAGCGGATCATTCGCGACGAGCCTTCAGAGCCCTCCGGGCCGCCGCCGAGCTCGGTGCCCAGTGCAGGCCAGCCGCGTCAGGGTCCCCTAGGCGGACCGGAGCCGCAAGGCGCATAGAACGACAAAGGCCGGCCTTCGGGCCGGCTTTTTGTTGGCGGACAGAGGGCGCTAGTGGCCGCTCCCCCTCAGCCTACCGGCAGCTCCCCCTCAGTGAGGGGGAGCGAAGTATCGGCGAGGCAGCTCTTCTGCATTCCTCCCCCACCCCGTGGGGGAGGTGCCCCGGAGGGGCGGAGGGGCTGCGGCGCCCGACAAAGTACGTGAACGCCTTTCACCGACCTGCTCCGATACTTCACGCTTCCGCAAAAGAGCATTGCGCGACCCCCTAGGCATTCTTACCTTCAAGTAAGAGATCAAGGGAGCCCGCCACCATGAGACCGAACTTTCACGCCATCGAGGCCATCGCCTACGGCCTCGGCTACGGCATCAAGGGCCTGCCGACCTTCTTCAGGCTGGGCTGGCTGCCGCTGCTGCTGCTGACGGGGATCGCGTTCTTCCTCATGCAGCAGGGCGTGGACTTCAACTTCGGCGGCACGGAGACCGGCGCTAATGTCGAGGTGACCGAGGAGGGCATGTTCGGCTCCAGCTCGGTGTTCATGAACAAGGGTTTCGAGATCAATCCCGAGGAGTGGACCGGCTCGGTCATCCTCGCCAGCGCCGGAGCGCTTCTCGCGCTGATTCTTTTCGTTCCGGCTCTCGTGGCCATGACCCGTGAGGCGGCCGGGGTGGAGGTCAGGGGCGGCTTCCTTCCTGCCTTTGGCAGTCCTGAGGTGGCCTATTTGGTGGCCGTCATCCTCTCCGTCCTGATCTTCCTGCTGGTGATCCTCGTCGCAGCTCTCGGCATCGCCGTGCCGCTCGGCATTTCCGGCGCGCTGCTCGAGGGACAGCTCACCGAGGACTCCATCGGACCGATCGCGATCATCCTGATCCTGGCGTTCATCGCCTTTCTGATCTGGTTCGGCACCCGCTTCAGCCTCTTCTCCTACCATGCCGCCGTGACGGGTCGCATCGCGCCGCTTGAAGCGTTCGGTCTGACCGGCGGGAGGTTCTGGAAGCTCTTCGGCTCCTGGGTCCTGATCTCGATCGTTGTCGGCCTCTTGGGCGGTCTGATCGAGCTGATCGGCCTCGGCTTTGCAGCCTTCAACATGGTCTTCCTGCCGCTGCTTCTGCAGCTCGTCTCGCAGATCTATCAGAGCGTCGCGCAGACCGGCTTCGCTGGCAGGGTCGTTGGCGACTTGATGGCTACCCGCGAGCACCTCGCCGCCGAGAACGTCTGACCGAGCCTGAAGCGCCGGTTACCAAACCGGCGCTTCAGGGTTCCCCTCACGGCTCTGGGATGTTAACGGGGTGTTACTTCGTTCTCAGGGCAGGGAACCCTTACCGATGAAACGCAACTTTCAAGCGATCGATGCGATCGCCTTCGCCTTTGGTTTTGGGTTCAAGGGCTTCTCCATTCTCCTCCGGCTCGGCTGGCCGACCATCCTTCTCTACGGGATCGGCATCGGCATCATCGCCCACGCCTTCGGCGGCGCCGAGGCCATTCTCGCACCCTATGCCGTGGCGATGCAGGAGCTCGGCGTCGATGTCGGCGCGGCGGTGGCGGGCTGGATCGGCACGACCAGCAGCGCTGGCAGCACCGTGACCTATGACGAGGCGAGCCCCGCCGAGACCTTCGCCCTACTGGCGGTCTCGCTCGGCTCCTCGATCCTGATGGTCCCCGCCTACACCGCCCTGATCAGGGCGAGTGCCGGGCGTGAGCCGCGGGGCGGCGTGCTGCCTCTCTTCGGCCGCGCGGAGCTCTACTTGATCGCCGGGTGGATCCTGGCCTATCTTCTCTTCGTCCTCGTCATGCTGGTGCTGACCGGCGCGGCCATCGGTGGCTTCTTCGGCGCGGCGGCAGCCCTTGGCGGCCCGGAGAGCGTGCCGGCAGCGATCATCGGCGGTGTGCTCGGCTTTGCGGCTATCCTGACGCTGATCTGGTTCTCGGTCCGCCTCTATCTTTGGCCGGGGATCGCCGCCGTCACCGAGGATCTCAGCCTCAAGCGGGGTTTCGGTCTGTCGGGAGGGCGGTTCTGGAAACTGCTCGGCAGCTTCATCCTCTTCGCCCTCCTGATCGGCGTGCTGAGCCTCGTCGTTCAGATGGTCATGCTGGGCCTCTTCGCCACGGACCTGGTGATCCCGGCATTGGGCCTCTACGGCCTCCTGATGCTCTACATGACGAGCGCGCAGATGGGCTTTTACGGCCGCATCATCGGCGACCTGCTGGTCGATCCGGAGAACCCCGGCCGCTACGATGACATCTCCCTCGACACCCAGGACGACGACGAGTTCGACCTCGCGGATACCGGCGAGCAGCACTTCGCTGAGGCTCCGGTGATGATGCGCCGTGACCGCGCGCCGGAAGAGGGGCCTGCCAGCGCCATGTTCGCCGCCGCTTCGGGCGAGCGGGCGGAGCCGCAAGGCAAGCGCAGCTCGATCTCCTTCGTGCGCCGCCGCTTCCGCGGCTAGGCGCCCTCTGATAGGCGGCGCCCATGAAGATCATGGGCATCGTCAACGTCACCCCGGACAGCTTCTCCGACGGCGGGCGCTATCTCGCAGTAGATGCCGCCGTGGAGCACGCCTTGAAGCTGGAAACCGAGGGGGCGGACATCCTCGACATCGGCGGCGAGAGCACGAGGCCCGGCGCTGGCAAGGTGCCTGCCGATGAGGAGCTTCTCCGGGTGCTGCCCGTGATCGAAGCCTTGGCGAAGCGCAGCCGGACACCCCTCTCCATCGACACCAGGAAGCCGGAGGTGGCCGAAGCCGCCGTCGCCGCAGGGGCCACGATCTGGAACGATGTCTCGGCCCTGACCCACTCGCCTCGAAGCCTCGAGACAGCGGCCCGGCTCGGCTGCCAAGTGGTCCTCATGCACATGCAGGGGCTGCCGGAGACCATGCAGCAGAACCCATGCTACGGCGATGTCATTTCGGAGGTGATACGGTATCTCTCATCTCGTATCGACGCCTGTATAGAGGTCGGGATCGCTAAGAGCCGCCTCATCGCCGACCCAGGCATCGGCTTCGGCAAGACGCTGGAGCACAACCTCGCTCTCTTTCGCGGGCTTGAGCGGTTCGGTGAACTGGGCGTGCCCCTCCTCATGGGCGCGAGCCGCAAACGCTTCATCGAGGCCATCGCCGGTCCGGGAGAGCGGCTGGGGGGCTCGGTGGCCGCAGCCCTTCGCGCGCAGCAGGCAGGCTGGGACTGGGTCAGGGTGCACGACGTGCAAGCGACCAGACAGGCGCTGCGCGTAGCCGACGCGATTGCCCCGCCCCGTTCTTCTAACGGTTAGGTTCTTCCGCTAGAGGGGGCGGACAAGCCCTGGAAGGAACAAGAGACATGGCCCGAGACGAGAAGCTGCGCGAGCGCAAGGTCTTCGGCACCGATGGTGTGCGCGGCATGTCGAACAAGGGGCATCTGACGCCTGAGGGCGTGATGCGCCTGGGGACGGCGGCGGGGCGCTACTTCCTGCGCGGCGAGCACCGCCACCGGGTGGTGATCGGCAAGGATACGCGGCTCTCAGGCTACATGATCGAGCCCGCGCTGACCGCCGGGCTGATCGGGGCGGGGATGGACGTCCTCCTTCTCGGGCCGATCCCGACCCCGGCCATGGCGATGCTGACCCGCTCGATGAGGGCGGATCTAGGCGTGATGATCTCAGCCAGCCACAACCCTTATCACGATAACGGGCTGAAGTTCTTCGGCCCCGACGGCTACAAGCTCTCCGACGAGACCGAGCTCGATATCGAAGCCCTGATGGAGGAGGACGCGGAGAAGGCGCTGGCGCCCGCGGGCAAGCTCGGCCGTGCCAAGAGGATCGATGACGCGGGTCCTCGCTACACGGAGTTTGCCAAGGCGACCCTGCCGCGCAGCCTCAACCTCGACGGCGTCCGCGTGGTGCTCGACTGTGCCAACGGTGCCGCCTACAAGGTAGCGCCCGTGGTGCTGTGGGAGCTCGGTGCCGATGTGAAGACCATCGGTGTAGAGCCGAACGGCACTAACATCAATGACGGCGTGGGCTCGACGCACCCGGAGAAACTCCATGCCGCCGTTCGCGAGTACCGCGCCGATATCGGCATCGCCCTCGACGGCGACGCGGACCGGGTCATCATCGCCGACGAGAAGGGCCGCATTGTCGATGGCGACCAGATCCTCGCCACCATCGCCTGCTCGCTGAAGAAGCACGGCAACCTCACCGGCGGCGGCGTGGTCTCGACCATTATGAGCAATATGGGCCTGGAAAAATTCCTTACGCGGCAGAAGCTCGACCTCGTGCGCACCAAGGTGGGCGACCGCTATGTGGTAGAGGCCATGCGCGAGCGCGGCATCAACCTCGGGGGTGAGCCCTCCGGCCACGTCATCCTTTCGGACTACGCCACAACGGGCGACGGGCTCATCACGGCACTGAACATCCTTCGGGTGATGCACGACAGCGGGCGGCCCGTTTCCGAAGTGACGAGCAACTATGAGCCCTACCCCTTGCTTCTGAAAAACGTTCGTTACACGGAAGGGAATCCGCTTGCGGCGGACAGTGTGAAGAAGGCGATCGAGGCGGCGGACGAGAAGCTCGGCGACAAGGGCCGCACGGTGATCCGCAAGTCCGGCACCGAGCCCCTCATCCGCGTGATGGCCGAGGGCGAGGACAAAGCCCTCGTCCAGAACGTCGTGGACGATATCTGCGAAGCGGTCGAGAAGGCTTCGTGAGAGGCAGGGTCCTCATCATCGCTGGCTCTGACTCGGGCGGCGGGGCCGGTATTCAGGCGGACATCAAGGCGGTGACGGCGCTGGGCGGTTATGCGGCGACGGCGATCACGGCGATCACCGTTCAGGACACGGTGGCGGTGCACGACATCTTTCAGATGTCTCCCGAGATCGTTCGTAAGCAGATCGAAGTAGTGCTCGACGATATCGGAGCGGACGCCTTCAAGATCGGCATGATCGGAACGGCTAGTGTCGCAGAGGCGGTGATCAGTATACTGGAAAGGAATCCTGCCGTCCCGGTGGTGTTCGACCCGGTGCTGGTGGCTACCTCCGGCGATGCGCTGGCGGGCGAGGGTCTGGCCGAGTTGTTTCTGAAGCGCCTGGTTCCTCTTTCCACCATCATCACGCCGAACATTCCCGAACTGCGCGCGCTGACGGGCGAGGTTGACGAGCAGAAGGCCGTCGACATGCTTCTCAGCCGCGGCGCGAAGCATGTCCTTGTCAAAGGGGGGCATGAGGAGGAGCAGACCGTGACCGACCGGCTCTACAGCGTCGGCGCCAAGGAGACCTTCGAGAGCGTTCGCATCGAGACGACCTCGACCCACGGCACGGGCTGCACCCTCTGTTCCGCCATCGCCGCGGGGATCGCCCAGGGTCTTTCCGTCAGTACAGCAACCGAGCGCGCCGTCCGCTACGTCCATGACGCGATCGAAGCGGCGCCGGGTTTCGGGCGAGGCCACGGTCCTATCGCCCACACGGTCTGGAACGCCGCCCGCTCCTAGAGCGGCACTGGAGATCACACCATGCTACTCCTTCTCCTCGCGATCTCTTCGCTCACCGACCACGTTGTCAGCGATGCGCCCGATCCCTCAGCCTGCTCTTATGAAATCACCATGGAGAGCAACAGCAACGGCGAGACCGAACTCATGACCATCCGCTACGATCAGGAGACGGACGAGCTCGAAGCCTTCGATGCCGATGGCGAGAAGATCGAAAGTGAGCGGGACGGGGATGACAGCGAGAAGCCCATGATGGGTTTTCCGACCTATGCCGATGTCGCCGAGAAGCTGGACCTGCCCTGGAGGGCGACGGACAACCCTGCGATCTATATCGCCGCCGACCTTCCGAAAGGCAGCGCCGATATGGGCGGGGTCGATCTATCGAAGAACGCGCTTCTCACCCTTCGGCTCGCCGATGAAGCCTCGCCGACATTCGTCGAGAGCTACCGCGCCGAACTGACCAAACCACAACGGGTCAAGATGGTGGCCAAGCTGAAGCGCTTCGAGCAGGAGACGGAGTTCGCCGTAGTCCAGGGCTGGCCCCGCCCCGTCCGTTGGCAGATGGCAGGAGAGGTCAGTGCACTAGGTAAGGCGCAGGACTTCTCCATGCTCGCGACCTATCAGTACGGTGCGTGTGCGGATGCGCGCTGACGTCTGTCAGGCGGCGCCGACATCCGCCGCCGCCCTACCGATGACGGTCTCGAACATCTCCGTGGTCAGCTTGCCGGTGTTCGTGTTGTAGCGGCTGCAGTGGTAGCTCGACCGTAGGCGGAGGGCTCTGCCACCGGTCTCGATGGCGTAGCTCGTATCGTGGCCGAAGGGGTGGGCCGCGACCCTCGCGCCCAGCGCGCGCACGGTGCTGTCGTGGCTGATCTTGCCCAGACAGACCAGCGTTTTAAGGTTGGGCAGAGCTTCAATCCGAGAGCTGAGAAAGTTGCGGCAGGTGGTGGTCTCGTGGCCCGTCGGCTTGTTCTCCGGCGGGGCGCAGCGCACGGCGTTGGTCACCATGGTGTGCTTGAGGCGAAGGCTGTCATCGGGCCGCTTGTCGTACTCGCCCGCCGCCAGGCCGAACTTGAGAAGCGTCGCGTAGAGAAGATCCCCCGCCCAGTCGCCGGTGAAGGGGCGGCCCGTGCGGTTGGCCCCCATCCGGCCAGGTGCGAGCCCGACAATCAGCACCCGCACGGCCTCTTCTCCGCCTTCGGGTAGGAAGCTCGGCACCGCGCCGTTGAACCAGGAGGGCTCCAGCCGCTCGTTCTCCTGCCGGTACTCCACGAGCCTGGGGCAGAGGGGGCAGTCCGCTGGTGCCTCGGGCGGGGCGGTGGTGGTCACTCTTCCTCGAAGGAGGCTCGCGGCTCGCGCCGGGGGGCGTCTTTCCTGGCGATGACGTCCTCGAGCTCGGTGAGGTCCACGAACAGGTCCGCCTGCCGCCTGATGTCGTCGCTGGCGAGGGGCGGCTGGGTTTTGACGGTGGAGACACAGATGACCCGGCAGCCCATGCTCTGTATGCGGGAGATGGCGGGCTTGAAGTCGCCGTTCCCGGTGAAGAGCACGATGCAGTCGAGCTTCTCGGCCATCAGCACCATGTCCACGGCGAGCTCGATATCGGTCGTGCCCCGATAGCGCTTGCGCCCGTCCTGGCCCACGAACTCGCGGGCGGGCTTGGTCACCATGGTGAAGCCGTTATAGTCGAGCCAGTCCACGAGCGGCCTCAGGGGCGAGTGCTCCGAGTCCCGATCTTCCTGCATTGCCGTGTAGTAGGAGGCGCGCACCAGCCGTGTCTCGCGCTTCAGCCGCGCGAGGAGGCTTCTATAGTCGATGTCGAAGCCCAGGGTCTTCGCCGTCTTGTAGAGGTTGGCGCCGTCGATGAAGACAGCGGTGCGGTCATCGGGGTCGAGCCCCATCCAGTCACTCATAATATGCTTGCTCTATCAGCTCAGGTTCAAGTATCGAATCGCGCCTTAGCAAAGGAGCGGGTCAGTGACAAATAGAGCGGCGCTGATCGGCCTCGGCTCGAACAAGCCGTTCCTTGGGCGGTCTTGCGAGGAGGTGATGAGGGGGGCCTCGGCGGCTCTTTCTTCTCTTGGTACGGATGTTGTGCTGTCGCCGCTCTACCGCAGCCCGGCCTGGCCCGACCCTTCACAGCCGCCCTACGTGAACGCGGTGGCGCGGCTCGAAACGGCGCTCTCGCCGGAAGCGCTTCTGACGGGGCTCCAGGCGATCGAGGCGGGCTTCGGGCGGGTTCGTCATGATGACCCCGCGCTGCGCTATGCGCCGCGGACCCTGGACCTAGACCTCTTGGCGCTGGGCGGGGAGGTTCGGGAGGGGGAGGCGCTGTCCTTGCCTCACCCAAGGCTCGCCGAGCGTGATTTCGTGCTGCTGCCGCTGAGGGATGTGGCATCGGAATGGGTGCACCCTCTGACAGGGGAGGGGGCGGAGGAGATGCTGGCCCGGCTCAGTGAGGTGACGGCCACCAAGACCGTCATCCCGGAAAGCCGCTAGGCTTATCCGGGATCCACGGACCGAACCGCCGAAATGATCCGAACGGGATGGTCCATGGGTCCCGGATAAGGCTTTGCCTTTCCGGGATGACGGAGGCACGGGAACCGCCCGCTTGCCCCCACAAAATCTCTCCCTATGGTGCGCGCGATCAAGGAGAGCCCCATGCACGACATCCGCTGGATCAAGGAGAACCAGGCCGCCTTCGACCGCGCCATGGAGCGCCGGGGGGCGGAGATGCGCTCGGCTTCCCTCGTCGCGCTGGACGAGGAGCGCGCGGCCACCGTCAAGGCGATGAACGATGCGCAGGCGGAGCAAAAACAGGTCTCCAAGAAGATCGGCATGGCCAAGGGCAAGGGCGACGAGGCCGCAGCGCAGGCCGCCTTAGAGGAGGTCGGCGCGCTGAAAGCCCGCGTGAAGGAGCTGGAGGAGCGCGAGCGTGAGCTGGCCGCCCAGCTACGCGAGGAGCTGCTGCCCATCCCCAATATCATGGATGACGACGTGCCCGAGGGCGCAGACGAGGCGGACAATAAGGAGCTGAAGAGCTGGGGCACGCCGCGCGAGATTGAGGCGGCGCGCGACCATGTGGACCTCGGCGAATCCTTACGCATGATGGACTTCGAGGCGGCGGCCAAGATCTCCGGCAGCCGCTTCGTGGTGCTGAAGAAGGACCTCGCCAAGCTGGAGCGGGCCCTCGCCACCTTCATGCTGAACCTGCATACGGAGGAGTTCGGCTATGAGGAGGTGCTGCCGCCGGTTTTGACTAATCCGGAGTCACTGGTTGGCACTGGACAGCTTCCGAAGTTTGGTGAGGACTTGTTTGAGGCGTCAGATTGGCTTTTGCGATCAGCCCACGTCGCTGAGCAAACGGTACTGAAAGCCTTGACCGCAGCTATCAAGCAGAAGGACTTGCTTACCTTTCAAGCTATCGTCGATAACTCTAATATAACGGAAGACGATACGAAAGTTGTCGACGAGATTTATGAGCGTGTAACGCAAGGGGGTAAGTTCACAGAAGAAGATGCCGGTAAGCTTCTCGAATACGAGTTTGATTCGGAAAAGGCGTTTGCTAATATTTTTATGTCAGAAGTCCAGTTCGCCAAATCTCGAGCCAAGGCGGTGTCGAAGTATCGTGAGATTGCACCAGAAAAATGGACCGAGAGAACTAATCATTTCTACCTCACCCCCACTGCCGAGGTCACCCTCACTAACCTCGTGCGCGAGAGCATCCTGTCCGAGGAGGAGCTGCCTAAGCGGATGACCGCCTGGACCCAGTGCTTCCGGGCCGAGGCTGGCTCGGCTGGCCGGGACACACGGGGGATGATCCGTATGCACCAGTTCTCCAAGGTGGAGCTGGTCTCGATCACGACCCCCGAGAAGTCGGACGAGGAGCATGAGCGCATGACGGGGTGTGCGGAGGAGGTGCTGAAACGCCTCGATCTGCCCTACCGCACCATGCTGCTCTGCACCGGCGATACGGGCTTCGGCGCGGCCAGAACCTACGACATCGAGGTGCATCTGCCCGGCCAGGGGCAGTACCGGGAGATCAGCTCTTGCTCGAACACGAGAGCCTTCCAGGCCCGCCGCATGAACGCCCGCTTCCGCAGGGAAGGCGAGAAGAAGCCGCAGTTCGTCCATACGCTGAACGGCTCGGGATTGGCGGTGGGCCGCACCATGGTCGCGGTGCTCGAGAACTATCAGCAGCCAGACGGCTCGATCGCCGTGCCCGACGTGCTGAAGCCGCTGATGGGCAAGGACGTGATCGAGCGGGGGTAGTCGCTTCCCACCGTCATCCCGGAAAGCCGTAAGGTTTATCCGGGACCCATGGACCGGACGTTGCAACTGGTACAACCGAGCGGTCCATGGGTCCCGGCTCTCCGCTTCGCTTCGGCCGGGATGACGTTGACAGTTTTGCTGTTATGAAATGTGGGCGGTGCTCGCGACCGAATGCGTGTTGCAAGCCGGTCTGACGGCGGAAAGCTTCCCGCGCCGCCCTACCGCCCGCGATACCCCGCCAGCCTTCTCGCATTGCTGCGCAGGGTCTTCCGGCCCGCCTTGGCAAAGGTGCCGTAGGGGTCTTCCCAGCTCTTCTTGTCGCCGGTCATCAGGCCCATGGAGAGGTCGAGATAGCCCTGGGCGGCGGCGGCGACCTTCTCGCTGACCATGCGCTGGGCCTCCTTGCCCGCGGCGGCGTCGCCCATCGAGAGGCGCCACATGCGGTTGCCGATCACGAGGCCCGAGAGCCAGAAATCTTCGACGGACTTGTCGTCCATGAGCTTGTCCACTTCGCCGGTAATGTCGGCCCGGCCTACAGGTTAGACAAGGCACGATTGTGTTCAGGTGAACGCTTGCGCGTGAAGAGCGGCGAGTGGTTAGAGGGCGCCCAACTCGAGACCAAAGGCGGACCATCCATGCGCATCCTCTGCTCCAACGATGACGGCATCAACGCCAAGGGGCTTTCCAGCCTCGAGACCGTCGCCCGCCAGCTTTCGGACGATGTCTGGACGGTAGCGCCGGAGCAGGACCAGTCCGGTATGGCCCGCTCCATCACCCTGACCAGGCCCTTGCGGATCAGGAAGGTAGGGCCGCAGCGCTACGCCGTTGACGGTACGCCCACCGACTGCGTCCAGCTCGGCGTGGAGCACCTCCTGAAGGATGCCCGCCCGGACCTCATCCTCTCCGGCATCAACAACGGCGCCAATGTCGCCGAGGATGTCACCATGTCGGGCACCATCGCCGCCGCCTTCCAGGGTATGACCATCGGTATCCCCTCGGTAGCGCTCTCCCAGGTGCGCCAGGACCGCAACAAGCCGCCCTTCCACACCGCCGAGGCGCACGCGCCGGGCATCCTCAGGAAGCTGCTGGAGAAGGGCTGGGGGGACAAGGTGGTCGTCAACCTCAACTTCCCCAATTGCGAGCCGGAGGAGGTGGAGGGGGTCGAACTCACCCGTCAGGGCAGCCGCGACAGTCTCGAACTCTTCGTCGAGGAGCGCATGGATATGCGCCAGCGCCGCTACTACTGGTTCGGCTTCGAGGGGAAGCCGCAGGAGCCTGCCGAGGGCACCGACATCCACGCCCTCTGGCACAAGCGGGTATCCATCACGCCGCTTCACCTGCAGCTCACCGATGACGAGACCTTGGAGCGGTTTGCCGGGGTGTTTTAGGAAGTCTGGGTTTCTCCCATCGAGAGCGCAGCCCCCTCCGCCCTTCGGGCACCTCCCCCACCAGTGGGGGAGGAAAGGAGAACCAGCGCTCGCTCTCTATTTCGCTCCCCACTGGTGGGGGAGCTGCCGGTAGGCTGAGGGGGTAGAGCCGACTGGCGGAAGCTTTGCACTTCGGGGCAAGGCCGTTAAAGGCTCTTCCACCAAGGCGGGCCATAGCCCGACCGACCGAACAAAGGACGCCATCTCCATGCTCTACGCGATCACCCTCGCTCTCGTCTTCGCCTGCGGCTTCGGCCTGCCCTTCGCCACCAAGAAGATGAGCGTGGCGCTGGTCTTCCTCGCGGCCGCCGTGGTGCTGTTCGTCGGCGCGATCCCGATGGCGAACTTCGCCAACGAGCAGTCCCAGCGCTCGATCTTCCTCGTCGTCCTGGCCTTCTCCGTCCTGCCCTTCGCCGCCGGTGCCCTGGCCCGGGTAATCAGCCTCGCCATGTTCGCGGACAAGGACAAAGAGTGGGTCTATGTGCTGGCCACGGGCGCCGTGACCACGGTGGTGTTCCTCGGACTAGGCACGCTGCTCTATGGCGGCGCGGTGATCTGAAAAGAAAAGCCCTCGTCTCGACGCCGAAACGAGGGCTCGTTCTACCGGGTGGGGGAGGGTTCAGCCCGCGACCCGTTCCTCGCTGAGGTGCCGCTCGATCTCGTGCTGCTCCTCGGCGGCTTTGTCGCCCAGCTCCTCTTGCGCGGCCAGGTACTTCTCCGCCTCGAGCGCCGCCATGCAGCCCATGCCCGCCGCGGTGACGGCCTGGCGGTAGATCTCGTCGGTCACGTCGCCCGCCGCGTAGACGCCCGGTAGCGAGGTGGCGGTGCTGTCGGGTGCGGTGTCGATATAGCCGCTCTCGTTCATCTCGAGCTGGCCCTTGAAGAGGCTCGTCTGCGGGGCGTGGCCAATGGCGACGAAGAAGCCGTGGCAGTCGATCTCGATGGTCTCCTCGCCGGTGGTCGAGGCGAGGCGCAGGCCGGTAACCCCTTTGGGCTCTTCGGTGCCGAGGACCTCCTCCACCTCGCGGTTCCAAAGAATTTCCACCTTAGGGTGCTTAAGAAGACGCTCCTGCAGGATCTTTTCGGCCCTCAAACTATCCCTGCGGTGGATGAGAACCACCTTCTCTGCGAAGTTGGTGAGGAACAGCGCCTCCTCGACAGCCGTGTTGCCGCCGCCCACCACGGCCACGGTCTTGCCTCGGTAGAAGAAGCCGTCGCAGGTCGCACAGGCCGAGACGCCGAAGCCCTGGAAGTGCTGCTCGGAGGGCAGGCCTAGCCACTTCGCGGTGGCGCCGGTGGCGATGACTACGGCGTCGGCGGTGTAGGTGTCGCCGCTATCGCCCGTGAAGCGGTAGGGGCGCTGGGAGAGGTCGGCATGGGTGATGATGTCGGTGATCATCTCCGTGCCCACGGCCTCGGCCTGCTTCTGCATCTGCTCCATCAGCCAGGGGCCCTGGATGACATCGGCGAAGCCGGGGAAGTTCTCGACATCGGTGGTGATGGTGAGCTGCCCGCCGGGCTGGAGCCCGTGCACGATGGTCGGCTTCAGCATGGCGCGGGCGGCATAGATCGCCGCGGTGTAGCCAGCAGGGCCGGAGCCGATGATGAGCAGTTTGCGGTGCTTGGTCTCTGCCATGGAACGCCTCGAATCTTGTGGGTGCGGTTATGTGCGGGTCCCAGCGCACGGGTTCAAGCTCTGATAGGTCGACGCCACACTTTCGGACGACCATGCCAACACAAAACCGTGTGACAAAACTACAACAACAACGGCTGGTTCGTCCGAAAATTGCCGGACTATGTCGTAAGCGACTTGAACACCGCTTCTAACACCCCCTTAATCGCAGCTTCATGATTGTGCAGTGCACCAAACGCGTGCCGTGCATGAGCTGACTTGGCCATCCGGCCGATCTATCGGGAAGGGGTTCTCATGAGAAACCGAAAGTCGTCCTACAAACTCTCATTGGGTGCGAGCGTAGCTGCTAGCGCGTTCGTGCTGGCTGCCGGTAACTACGCCGCCGCTCAGGAAGTGACCGAGGAGCAGTCCGAGGACCGCGACGTCATCGTCGTCACCGGTTCGCGCATCGCGAGCGATAGCACGCTCGATGCTGCTGGCCCGATCATCGCCGTTGGCGGCGAGACCATTCGCGAAAGCGGTCAGATCGACATCACAGCTCTGCTGCGCGAGTCGCCTCAACTTCAATCGTCGCTCCCAGGATCGTTCTCAGCCTTCAATGGAACGCCGCTCGGCGCATCGCTTCTGGACCTGCGTGGGCTGGGAACCGTTCGGACTCTCGTTCTGGAAGACGGACGCCGCCACGTGGCCGGTATCGAAGGCACTGCCTCGGTCGATGTGAACACGATCTCCACAGCCCTTCTTGACCGTGTTGATGTCTCCACGGGTGGTGCGTCGTCGATCTACGGTGCGGACGCTGTCTCGGGCGTCGTGAACTTCATTCTCCGCGACGGCTCCAGCTTCGACGGCTTCGAGGTTCGTACCCAGGGCGGCATCACCGATGACGGCGATGCCGAAGAGTTCTTCATCTCTGTGGCAAACGGCTTTGAGACTGCCGATGGCCGCGGTCAGGCGGTCTTCGCTATCGAGTATCAGATGACCGAACCGGTCTTCGCTGGCGACCGCGACTTCGCAGGTAACGGCCGCGGCTTCCTCGGACCGAACAATGAAGACGCCACGGGTATCAGCTCTGATATCCGCAACGTCTGGCTTGTCGATCAGCGCCTGCCCATCTCATCGGCTGGCGGCGTGATTGCGCTTGGCGATGGCAACACCGCTGGCTTCTCCAGCGCCTTCGTCGAAGTTGCAGGCTCGGGCGGCACCGTTGGCTGTGACACGATCGGCTCGGCCGAGATCCCGACCTGTCAGTTCTTCGACTCCGGTAGTGGTGTCTTGCGCGCCTACAATCCTGGCGACATCTTCCTCGGCGCGTTCGATGCCCAAGGCGGCGACGGTGTGTCGGCGGAACCCGATGATGAGCTGCTGCTTCCTGAGAACGATCGTGTGTTGTTCCAGGCACGGACGAACTACGAGCTGTCCCAATTCGCCAATCTGTTCCTCGATGCGAAGTTCGTCTCCACGCGGACCAAGGAGTCGAACCAGGTCAACGGCTTCAACGATGATATCCCGATCGCACTGGACAACCCCTTCATTCCTGAACCGCTGCAAGCCCAGATCGCGCAGCTTGAGGGCGAAGGTATAGACCCGATCCTCGTCATCTCGCGGGACGTTCTCGACGTCACGGCACGTTCCAATCCGGTCGCGGAGCGGCAGACCTTCCGTATCGTCGGCGGGATTGAAGGTCAGGTTGAGGATTACAACCTCAACTACGAGGTATCTTTCAACTACGGCCGTACGGATGCTGATATCAGCAGCTTCAGCCGCGTAGAGGACCGCTACTTCGCTGCGCTTGATGCGGTCGTCGATCCGGACTCCGGTGAGATCGTGTGCCGTGCCGATATCGACCCGGATGCGGTGGTCCCGCCCGCCTCAACCTTCCCGCGTCAGAACGACAACTTCCAGATCTCGACCTTCGTGCCGGGCGACGGTCAGTGCGTTCCGATCAGCATCTTCGGTGAGAACTCGATCTCCGAGGAGGGTGCCGCCTTCGTCTTTCAGGAAGTCGTCTCCCGCAACGATATCGAACAGCGCAACTTCCTCGCAACGCTCGCTGGTGATACCGGCTGGTTCTTCGAACTTCCCGCAGGTCCCGTCAGCTATGCTCTCGGTTACGAGTTCCGTAACGAGCAGTCCTCGGCAACTCCGGATGCTCTGATCCGTAGCGGCCTCACCTTCGGTTCGATCGAGTCCCGCGGTGGTCCGGACTTCCCATCGGACGGCGAATACGAGGTCTCTGAGTTCTTCGGGGAGCTAAAAGTTCCGCTTCTGGCCGATCTTCCCTTCGTCAAGATGCTCGAAATCAATGGTGCCTACCGCTACTCCGACTATGACGTGTACGAAGATACGGACACGTGGAACGTGGGTGGTCGCTGGTCTCCGTTCGACTCGCTGACCTTCCGTGCAACCCGGTCTCGTGCTATCCGTGTCCCGAATATCGGCGAAGCCTTCGCGCCCAGGTTCACTGTGAGCCTCAATGCTGGCGACGACCCCTGTAACCCCAACTTCATCGATGGCGGTTCGGAGTTCCGTGCACAGAACTGTGCCTTGTTCATTTCTGATCTAGAGAACTACGACTCCACCAACTTCGTGTCGGCTTTCATTCCTGGCTTCAGCGGCGGCAACCCTGACCTAGAGCCTGAGGAAGCCGATACGCTGACGATCGGTGGTGTGTGGCGTCCGGCGGGTGAGTTCGACGGTCTGTTCGACGGACTGATCGTTACCCTCGACTACTACGACATCGAGATTGAAGGACTGATCGACAGCCTTTCTGCCTTCCAGATCGCTCAAAACTGCGTCGACCTTCCGTCGATCAACAACCAGTTCTGCGACTCCATTGATCGTGACCCGACCGATGGCTTCATCACCGGTTTCCGCTCCGGTCTCATCAACCTCGGCGCGGTGGAAGTGTCTGGCCTCGACTGGCGCGTCGACTACAGCTTCGATACACCGGATGTGTTCGGCATGGGGTCGTCCGTCAGTCTGAACTCGCAGGGCACTCGGTTCCTTGAGAACGAGTCGGTGCCTGATCCGTCGCAGCCGGACGATGTCTTCGACAACCAAGGAGAAGCCACCCGTCCTGACTGGATCGTCAACTTCGGAGCCAACTGGCAACTGGGTGACAACTACCGCATCGGATGGCGCGGTCGCCTCGAATCCGAGCAGCTTTTGGTTGGCATCACCAACCGCGATGCCGAAGACGATAACTTCGCCAACATCCTCTCCAATGACGGCTCTTTCGTACACGACATCAATGCGTCGTACACGATCAAAGAAGGTCTGGAGATCTACGGCGGTGTGAACAACCTGACCGAAGTCGAACCGTACCTCGGCAGCCTGTCTCGCCCGGCAGGTCCGCGTGGCCGGTTCTTCTTCCTCGGCGTGAACGCGACGTTCTAAGACCGACGGGAGGGGCGCTATGAGCGTCCCTCCCGCAATACAAAAGGGCTCGGCAACTGATCGTTGCCGAGCCCTTTTTCGTGAAGCAGTTGGGTTATATCCCCGCCTCGATGATGCCTCGCGCGACGAGCTTCTTGACGAGCTCTTCGGCGACGCGGTCGGTTTCGCGCAGCGGGGGGTAGGTCCACTCCTCGCTGAAGTCCGCTTTGGGGCGGAGGACGCCGCGGCTTTCGAGGCTTTCGTGGAAGCGCTGCCATTTCGCACCGCCGCCGGGGAGGGGGAGAAGGTGGACAGGGGCGCCGGTGAAGGCGGCTTCGGTGATCATGTTGGCGCTCTCTTCGGTCACCAGCACCCGGTCGGCCATGCCGAGCATGCCGAAATAGGGGTTGTCCACGGGACCGACGGGCTCGCCGTCCCATAGCCAGAGCTTGGAGGGCTTGAAGGCGTTCTTCAGCCTGGTCGCAAAGGATGCCGGTGTTCTCCGCGAGACCGTTGCGAGGACGAAATGACCGCGCTGGATGACGGCGGCGATGCTGGAGAGGATCTTGTCCTCCGCCTCGGCGTTCCAGCGGTAGTCGCGGCTCGGCCCGCCGATCATCACCGCGGCGTAGGGGTTCTTGAACTGGATGTCGCGGGGCAGGGAGAGGCTGAGAAGCTGGGCTTCGAGGTTGAGCCGCTCCTTGGAGAGGCGGTTGGGGCTTCCCTGGATGGGCAGCACGTTAGTGCCGCGAAGCTGGTCATGGGCGGGGGGGACGACCATGCCGAAATCGCCCGGCTTGGCCTTGGGGTCCTGGGTCTGCACCGTGAAGCAGTGCTGCTTCAAAGCGCGGGTAAAGGGCACGATGCGCCTGCCGCAGCCGATGAGAAGGTCCGGCCAGGGGGCCTGCAGCTTGTCGCTCTCTGGCGTCAGGCGCGAGAAGGGGTCGCCCCAGAGGGCGCGGGGCAGCTTTTCGGCGCGGGCGTCGACGGCTATGCGTTTGGTGACGATGGAGGCGGGGGTCTTACGCTGAACGGCTTCGGCAAGACCCAGCACCTGGTTCTCGAGCCCGGCACGCCCGTCGCTCACGGCCCAGATGACGATGCGCCGCCGCTCGGTCATGGAGACGTTCCTTCGTCTGGTTTCAGCGCCGAGGCCCGATCCAAATCGCAAACTGTGGCGGCTACGCATGTCCCCTCCCATGGCCAATCGGCACCCAGGCTGTCATCACTAACAGCGATTTGCCGCAGAACTGACGAGAAATCGTTAAGGCTAACGAAGGACCAACGAGCCGTGCTGTGCAGTGGGGTCATTGCGTCCAATGGGTGCGTTGCGTAAGTGTGTTTCCAGGAGGACCTATGGCCAACATCAACGTGCGCGGACTGTCGGACGAGACGAAATCAGCCCTGCGCGTGAAGGCGGCGAAGGCGGGTCTCTCTCTCGAGGCTTTCGCCAGGGAGGCGCTGCGGCGGGAGGCTTTACGAGAGCCGGACGAAGCGCCCTCGCTGGCGGACATGGCCGAGCGCTATTTCGGTGGTGAGAACGGGGTCGAGCTTGAACTGCCGCCGAGAGAGAGCAGGCGAGGCGAAGCGGACTTCTCCTGATGATCGTGCTTGACACCAATATTGTGTCCGAAACGATGCGGCCATCACCGGACCGTTCGGTGATGGAATGGCTGCGCGGCCTTCATGCTACGGAGCTTGCGGTCACGGCTATCTCTATGGCGGAGATTCAGCGCGGCCTTCTCCGCTTGCCGGAAGGAAAGAAACGCGGTGCGTTGTTGGCGCGCTTTACAGACTTCGCCGACGAGGCCTTCGCCGGTCGGGTCTTGGCCTTCGACCGGGCTGCCGCGCACCGAACCGCCGAAGCCTCGGCCGCGCGGGAAGCTGCAGGTCTTCATGCGGAGATGGTGGATATGATGATCGCCGGGATCGTGCTCGAGCGAGGCTTACGGCTCGCCACGCGGAACACACGTGACTTCGAGGGGTGTGGTCTCAGACTGATGAACCCCTTTGCCGAACAAGGTGAACCGGGACGATGACCGAAATCTTCTTCTACCAGCTCGAACGCTCCCGGCTTGAGGAGGCACTGCCGAGCCTTCTGGAGAAGACCCTGGCCAAGGGGTGGCGGGCGCTGGTCAAGGCGGACACGCCCGAAGCGCTGGAGGCGCTGGACGAGGCGCTTTGGACCTATCGCGACGAGAGTTTTCTGCCCCACGGCACGAGCGGCGCGGAGGAGCCCGTCCTTCTGAGCCTGAGTGACGAGGCGCCCAACGGCGCAGCGGCGGCATTCCTGACGCCGGGCACCGAGATGGACGCCGAGGCGATGAAGGGCTTCGAGCGCTGCGTGCTGCTGTTCGATCAGGCGGGCACGGCGGATGCTCGCGAGCGCTGGAAGGCGCTCAAGGCCGAGGGCTTCGACGTCACCTATTGGCGCCAGGACGCTAGGGGGCGGTGGGAGAAGGCTGGCTGAGCGTCCCCTGCTCCCACACGGCGCTGAGCGAGGGGCCTAGGGTGTCGATGTCGATCAGCGGACCGCCTGCATCGGCGGCCCTGCCCCAGAGGACCGGCACCGGCACGGGCTGACCGATGGCGGCGAAGCTCGCCGTGCTGCCGCGGGTGAGGTCCTCGGAGAGCTGAAGCCCCAAGGGCAGACCGTCGAGGCGAGAGCGGTAGACCTGCGTGTTCTCCAAAACCCGCATGACGTAGTTCCTGGTCTCGGAGAAAGGGATCAGCTCGACCCAGTCGACGGGGTCCACATCGCGGCGCCGGGGGTCGCCATACTCGGCCACCCAGTCGTCCACCCGGTGCGGCCCTGCGTTATAGGCGGCGAGCACCATGACGTAGCTGCCGCCGAAGCGTTCCACGAGGTGGCTGAGATGGGCGGCGCCGAGGGTGAAGTTGTAGTCCGCATCGGTGAGAAGCCGGTCTGAGTAGAAGGGGATACCCTCCTTCCTCGCGGTGATCCTGGCGGTAGAATCGAGGAGCTGCATCATCCCCTTGGCGCGGGCGGAGGAGTAGGCGTCCACCTTGAACTCCGACTCCTGGCGGCTGAGGCCGAGAATAAGGGGCTTCTCGGTGAAAGCCGCTGCGCGGGCGGGGACGGGGACTAGGGGGTAGATGACCTCGGGCACGATGGCGCCGGAGCGCCTCGTCGTCTTACCGGCGCGCACGATGAGGTCGAACTCCCCTGCATCGCGGACGAGCTCGGCGAAGGCTTTCACCTCGCCGGGGCGGGTGAGCTGATCATCGAGGGCCAGGGCGAAGCGGCGGAAGTCCGTATCGGCATCGAGATGGTCGAGGATGCGCATGGCACGTGCCAGGTCGCGCTGCTGAAGGAGCGCCCGCTCGCCCTCGGTGACCGGCTCGGCCGCGGGGAAGGCGAAGAGCGGCGCGCCCTGGCCGATCGTTTCGATGGCGAGCTGGCCGTAGAAGGTGTAGGGGTAGTCCGCCGCTACGAGGTAGTAGGCCCGCGCCCGGACATCGTCGCCTAGCGCCTCATAGGCGCGGGCGAGCCAGTAGTTTCCCCTGGCCAGGCTGATGGGCGAGCTCACCCCCTGGGTCAGAAAGCCGAAATGCTGCCGCGCGCGCTCGGCATCGCCCAGGAACCGAAGCGCCACCCAGCCCGCCATGAACTCAGCCTCGGCGAAGTCCGCGCCCTCCTTCAGCCCTGAATAGGCGGACAGCGCGTAGGCGTCGGAGAAGCGGCCCTGCTTCAGCGCCCATCGGGCCAGGAGCTTGCGCTCGTAGAACCAGCCTTCGGGGCTGCGGAGCTCGTCGGGGTTCAAGGGGGCGAGCCCTGCGAGCTGCACCGCCTCCTCCTCCCGGCCAGCCCGGCGCAGATAGCGGACCGCGGCGTGGAGGACCCCTGGGTCCATGCGGGTCTCCCGCGGCAGGCGCTCATAGGCCTGCCATCCCCTTCGGCGTCCGCGAAGAAGGTCGACGCGCACGGCGACTTCGGCCGCGCGGGTCCTGCTCAGAAGGCCCTGCACATCCTCGACGCCCCCGGTGCTGCGCCGGAAGAGCGCGCGGTCGGCCTTGGCGAAGTGGTCGTCGGGGCCGAGATAGCGCCCGAAATCGGCCAGGAGCGCGCGGCTGTCGGCGGCGTTGAAGTTGTGCTCGGTCCAGGCGCTGAGAAGGTAGCCGCGCGCCGCCTCCTCGTTGCGCAGCGCATAGAGCGCGCGGGCGAGATGGAGCTTGCCGAAGCCGGAGACAGGCTCCCGCCTCTCGAAGAAGGCGACGACCTCTTCGGGCGGTGTGTCCTCGTCCATCAGCGCCTCGGCCTTGCGCTGCAGGGTGATCGGGTTCGGCCAGCCCGGGTGCTGGTCGAGGAAGACGTCGTACTCGGCAAGCGTCAGGTCGAGCGCGCTGGAAGAGAGCAGCTTCCAGTTCGCCATGGCCCGCGCCAGCGGGTCCTGCAGCACGAGGCGGCTCTCGCGCGCATGGGTGTAGCGGCGGTCATCCACGCTCTCGAAGACATCGCGCAGCACGCGGGCCTCCTCGCGGGAGAGGTAGGGCGGCGCGGGGGGCTCGGGCTTGAGGCGTGGCGGGCCAGGCGCGAAGCCCGTCGCCGCCGTCAGGAGAAGGATCAGAAGAAGTACGCGCCCTAGCATTGGGGAAAGCCTAGCGGTTTTGCAGCGCAGTGCCACCTGACATTATGCACGCTTTGCTAAAGCCGCTGCAGACCGCGCGGCTTGCGAAGTGCCGTCTCGCGGCGTAGCCCCTGGCTTCGTTTTCACCCGAAGGAAGAGGAGGCCGATGATGGCTCCGGACTGGCTGCGCGGATCGATGGTTGCCCTGGTCACCCCCTTCAAGAAGGGCGAGGTGGATGAGGCGGCCTTCGAGACCCTGATCGAGCGGCAGATCGAGGGCGGCACCTCCGCCCTCGTCATCGCAGGCACCACGGGCGAGGCGGCGGCGCTGACCGATGACGAGCATATCGGCGTGATCGGCCGGGCGGTGAAGCTTGCCGCAGGCCGCGCGAAGATCATCGGCGGGGTCGGCGCCAATGTGACCCGCGACGCGGTGATGCTGGCCGAACGGGCGGCCGAGGTCGGGGCGGACGGCCTCATGGCCACCACCGGCTACTACAACAAGCCGCCGCGGGCGGGCATCATCGAGCACTACCGCGCGCTAGGCGGCGCGACGGACCTGCCCGTCATCGTCTACAACGTGCCCGGACGGACAGCCTCGGACCTTCGCGAGGATCTCATCGCCGAGCTTGCGGGCCTGCCGAACATGGTGGCGCTCAAGGATGCCAGCGGCGATCTCGCCCGCATGGCGCGGCACCGCCTCTCCTGCCCTGAGGGTTTCGCCTTCCTCTCCGGCGAGGACGTGACTGCGGTGGGCTTCAACGCCATGGGGGGTGTGGGCTGCATCTCGGTCAGCGCCAATGTCGCGCCCCATCTTTGTGCGGAGCTCCAGGCGGCCTGTGCCGAGGGAGACTATGAGAAGGCCCGCGCGCTGCAGGACACGCTGACGCCGCTTCACGACGCTATGTTCTCCGATGCCTCCCCTGCACCCGCGAAATACGCGCTGTCGCGGCTGGGGCTCATCGAGGAGGAGCTGCGCCTGCCCATGATGCCTGCGGGCGAGGCGGCAAGGGCGAAGGTGAACAAGGCTCTTTCCGCCCTCGGAATGATCTGATGGCGAAGAAGCAGGGACCGGAGCGAAAGCTGATCGCGGAGAACAGGCGCGCCCGCTACGAGTACAAGCTCGACGACGTGATCGAGGCGGGCATCGTTCTTCAAGGTACGGAGGTAAAGGCCCTGCGCGAGGGCAAGGCCAACATCGCCGAGAGCTACTGCTCGCCCGAGCGCGGACCGAACGGGCCGGAGATCTGGCTCATCAACGCCAACATCCCCGAATATTCAGGCGGCAACCGCGAGAACCACGAGCCCAAGCGCCCGCGCAAGCTGCTGCTGCACAAGCGCCAGGTGAACACGCTGACCGGCAGCGTCGAGAAGCAGGGCAGAACGATCGTCCCCCTACGCATGGTCTTCGACAAGTCCGGCCGCGTGAAACTCGACATCGCCGTGGCCGAGGGCAAGAAGCTCCACGACAAGCGCCAGACGGAGAAGGACCGCGAGTGGGGCAGGCAGAAGCAGCGGCTCATGAAGGATTATGGGTAGAGGCGAATTGCGTGATCTCGGCATTGTCGGCGACGGTGATGATAAGGACCTAACGAACGCGCTGGAACAGGCGTTTGCAGTCGAGTTTGCCGAGGATGCGTTTCTAGATGCGATCACGGCAGGAGACGTCTACACAATCATTCAGCGCGAGATTGCCTCTCAGGAATCTTCGGCAGTCTTGACCTGGGAAGGTTTTACAAACGTCCTTCATACAAAAGCTGATGTCAGACGCGGTCAGATCGTTCCACATACTCAAATACTTGCAGCTCCAGTCAGCGTGGCGTTGAAGCGTTTGATCAGAGGGCTTGCCTTCAGGAAGTAGGTTCTACTCCGGCTCGAACGACACGCTCCATACAACGCTCAGGGTACGCTCCTCGATTTCTGCCGAAGAGCCCACCCGGAAGAGGATGCTGGGCTCGCCGACCGGGTCGCAGGGCGACGTCTTCGGTCTGCAGACGGTCATCTGGATTTCGGCCACGCCGCCGTCGATAGCGATGGTACCCTCCAGCATGGGATCGCCCGCATTGGTGCCGATCTCGAACGGGCCTTCCTCCAAAGGAGTGATGCGCGAGACGCGGACGCTCTGCGAGCCGAAAAGGCCCTTCTTCTCCTGCACCATGACCTCGACCTCGTAGGCTGGTGCGGCGAGGGTCAGTGCGGCGATGGCAGTGGTGAGTAGCATGGTGATGGCCCCTTGCATTTCGACGGATAAGGTATGAGCTTTTCTTGGTTAACGCTATCGCACGCCGCACCGTCATCCCGGAAAGCGCATAGCGCTTATCCGGGACCCATGGACCTGACCGTTGGTAAGGTCGACAATGATAGTCAGTCCATAGGTCCCGGCTCTCCGCTTCGCTACGGCCGGCATGACGGTGAGGGTTTGTACTGACTATAGCCCGCTCACCGTCACGGTCTTCTTGTTCACGAAGGCCATCATGCCGTCCTTGGCGAGCTCCCGTCCGTAGCCGGAGGTCTTGATGCCGCCGAAAGGCAGGCGCGGGTCCGACGCCACGATCCGGTTGACCGCCGTGGCGCCCGCCTCTAGCCGCCTGACCGCGTGGTCCACCTCGGCCCGGTCCTTGGTGAAGATCGCCGAGCCGAGGCCGAAGGCGCTGTCGTTGGCGAGCTCGATGGCGGCATCTAAGCTCGGTACGCGGAAGAGAAGAGCCACCGGGGCGAAGATCTCGTCCCTGAAGGCGGGGGCCTCCTCGGGGATGTCCTCGAGCATACCGGGTACGAACCAGTTCCCTTCGGGGCAGCCCTCGACCTCTCCCCTGGTGCCGCCTAGGGTGAGCTTCGCGCCGGCTCCCACGCTCTTCTCTATCTGCTCCAGCACCTCGTCGAGCGCCGACGCCGAGGCGAGCGGTCCGATATCGGTATCCTCCGCCAAGGGATCACCGAGGCGCAGCGCGCCTAGCTTCTCGGCGAAGGCGTCCCTAAAGCGGTCATAGACCTCGTCATGAACGATGAACCTCTTGGCGGCGATGCAGGACTGGCCGTTGTTCTGGGTACGTCCGGTGATGGCGGCGTCCACGGCGGCGCCTATATCGGCGCTCGGCATGACGATGAAGGGGTCCGAGCCGCCTAGCTCCAGGAGGGAGGGCTTGATCTCCTCGCCTGCCGCCTTCGCCACCGCCGCGCCGGCCGGGCCTGAGCCGGTCAGGGTCACGCCCTTGGCCCTCGGGTCGCGGATGACCCCCTCCACCCTCTTCGAGCCGATCAGCAGTGTTTTGAAACTGCCCCTAGGGAAGCCTGCATCGAGGATGACCTTCTCGATGGCGAGGGCGCAGCCGGGCACGTTGCTGGCGTGCTTGAGGAGCCCCGGATTGGCAGCCATCAGCGCCGGGGCGGCGAAGCGGAAGACCTGCCAGAAGGGGAAGTTCCAAGGCATGACGGCGAGGATCGGCCCCAGGGGCAGATGCGCCACATAGGCCGAGCCCTCGTCGATCTTCACCGGCTCGTCGGCAAGAAAACCCGGTCCTTCCTGCGCGTAGTAGCGGCAGGCGAGGGCGCATTTTCTGACCTCGGCCTTCGCCTCGCGCAGGGTCTTGCCCATCTCCAGGCTCGCCAGCCTGCCATACTCTTCGGCCCGTTCCTCAAGGAGGTCCGCCAGCCGCTCGAGCCCCCTGGCCCGCTCCCGCACGCCCATCAGGCGCAGCGCCTCGGTGCCCTCCTCGGCGCAGGCGAGCGCCTCTTCTAGCGCGTCGGGGCTGGTTTCTTCATAGGTTTCGAAGGCTTGGTTCGTGGCGGGGTTGCGGCTTTGGATCGTCATGAAAGCTTTCCAACACAAGGCTTGGCCCAGCGCGAGGGTTTGGTGCAGAAGGACCCCATGACGATGTGGGAGCGGATCGGGGCCATCCTCGACAGCGCGCGGGAGAGAACCCTAGGCGCGGTCATGGATGCGATGGAGGAGCGGCGGCGCAGGCGCGACGCGGCGGTGTTCTCGATCGCGCTGATCGCGCTTTCTGCCAAGATGGCCAAGGCGGATGGCATCGCCACCGATGACGAGTTCGAGGCCTTCCGCCGCTTCTTCTCCGTGCCCGCCGAGGAGGCGGCGAAGGTGTCCATGGTCTACGGCCTGGCCACCTCGGATGTGGCCGGGTTCGAGAGCTATGCGCGGCAGGTGGCGAAGCTCTTCCGCGGCGAGCCGACCGTGCTTGAGGACGTCCTCGACTGCCTCTTCTACGTGGCGATGGCGGACGACATTCTTCATCCGGGTGAGGAGCAGCTTTTGGAGGCGGCGCGCGATGCCTTCGGCCTCGACGAGGGCGCCTATCGCCGGATCCGCTGCGCCCATGTGGGGCTCGCGGATGACGACCCCTATCTGGTGCTCGGCGTTGCGTTCGAGATCGAAACGGAGGAGCTGCGCCGCGCCTATCGCCAGCTCGCCAAGGAGCACCACCCCGACGCGATGATGGCCCGCGGCGTACCCGCCGAGCTCGTCACCATCGCAGAGCACCGCATGGCGGCGATCAACGATGCCTATGAGAAGATCTTGAAGGAGCGAGGCGCAGCATGAACGAGTACCCTTACGTCGTGGTCGATGCGTTCACGGACAGACCCTTTGCAGGCAACCCGGCGGCGGTGATGGTGCTGGACGCCTTCCTGCCCGACGACTTACTCCAGAACATCGCCATTGAGCACAACCTCGCCGAGACCGCCTTCCTCGTGAAACGGGGGGAGGCGCAGTACGATCTGCGCTGGTTCACCCCCGGCGGCGAGGTGCCCCTTTGCGGGCACGCCACCATGGCGTCCGGTTTCGCCCTGATGACCGAGTACGGGGTAGAGGGCGATGAGGTCGCCTTCGAAACGAAGTCGGGTACGCTGACGGTTCGGCGTGAGGGGGAGCGCTTCGTCCTCAACCTGCCTGCCCAGAAGCCAGAGCCGATGGAGAACCCGCCGAGCCTCAAGGCGGCCATCGACATGGAGGCCGAGGAGGTGCTGGTGTTCGGCCATATCTGCCTTGCTGTGCTGGAAAGCGAAGAAGCGCTGCGTTCCGTCGTGCCAGACCAGGCGGCGATCTCCGCCCTGCCGGTGCCGGAGCTCGGCATCACGGCACGCGGTGAGAAGACCGATATCGTCAGCCGCCTTTTCGCGCCTGAGCTCGGTATTCCCGAGGACCCCTTTACCGGCGCGCTCCACGCCGTCGCGGTGCCCTATTGGGCGGAGAAGCTTGGCCGGAACACTCTTACGGCGCACCAGGCCTCCGCCCGCGGCGGCGATGCCGAATGCGAGCTAGCGGATGGCCGGGTGATCCTTCGGGGGCAGGCCGTGCTGACCATGCGGGGCAGCCTGTTCTTTTGAGTTCGGCCCGCCGGGGGTCTTCTCCTCGGCTGCCGTGATGCCCGCCTGGGAGGAGGCGGGGGCGGTCTTGTGGCCGCCGGACTGGGTAAGCGCGACACCTGCGAGAATGGTCAGAAGGCCGAGGATCTGCGTCGCTGCCAAGGGCTCGCCGAAGAAGCTGATGCCGAAGAAGACCGCGATGACCGGCGAGGCATAGGCGCTCGTGGCGAGGAAGCCCGCCCCCGCCCGCCTGACGACCGTGACGATGACGATGGCGTTGATGCCGGTGGGCACGAGGCCGAGGAAGAGGATCGCCGACCAGCTCGCGGCCGAGATGCCCTCTAGCTCCGCGCCCACCGCGAAGGGCGTCGCCATGACCGCCGCCGCGAGCATCATCATGGTGGCGAAGCTCCGCGCGGGATGGTCTGGCGCCCGTCGCATGATGACCCCCATCACCGCGTATCCCAGGACGGCCAGGAGTAGGAGAAGGATGCCGAGGGCCGTGCCCGAGATACCGCCGAAGACCGCAGGACCGAGGAGGAAGAGAACTCCCAAAGAGCCCACCAGGACGCCGCCCAAAGAGCGCTTGGTCATCGGCTCGCCTGCGAAGAGCGCCGCGAATACCACCGCCATCACGGGCAGGAACGCCATGACGATCCCCGCCATGATCGAGCTCACCTGGAGCTGGGCGTAGGGGAAGAGGAAGAAGGGCATGGCGTAGCCCACGAACCCCGCCGCCGCCGCATAGAGCCAGAGCTCTAGTCCGGCGGGGCTGGTCGGCATGACGAGCCTGCGCCCCGTGGCATAGGTGTAGACCAGCAGCAGCACCGCCGCCGCCCAGATCCGGAAGGCCGCGATCACCGCAGGCGGCGCGCTCTCGATAGCGAGGTTGATGGCCGAAGGCGCCGACCCCCCGCCAACCGCCACCATCGCCCAGCCGATCCAGTCGCCGCGTTCGGGTTTCTTGAGGGGAGGGGGCGCTGCCATGGCTTGCCGCTAGGGGGGAAAAGTGTGCGGTGCAAGATGAGCCAGGCCGTAGGGCGGACAGCGGCGCAGCCGTTGGCCGCGTTCGTAGTGCCATCGCCAGCATCCGCGGCCAGCTTCGCTGTCCGCCCTACGGGTGTGGTCCCGGCATCATACCTTCTCGTAGGGTGGACGCTGGCAGGCGGCCACCTGTTCTGGGGCGGAGAGCTCGGCTGGTAGCCGCCTTCCGGGGTCACCCCTACGGGCGGAGGGGGCGTTGGCGCCAGGTTTGGACGCGACCGTCGGCTTCCAGGATCTCTTCGGGGGCTAGGAGCTGGGAGACGCGGTTGGCCTCGTCGCCGGCGCGGTCGTCGCCGCGGGAGGAGGCGAGGCGGAACCAGTAGTAGCTCTCCTGGGCGCTGCGCTCCTCGCTGGCGAGGAAGGCTTGGGAGGGGTCGTAGAAGCGGCCGAGATTGAACATTGACGCGACGAGGCCAGCATTGGCTGCGCGCTCGAAGCCCAAGAGGGCCGCGTCGGTGTCGAGGGGGCCGCCGACGCCGGTGGCGTCGAGGAAGGCAAGGCGGTGGATGGCGCGAAGATGGCCGTTCTCCGCTGCCCGGTCGAACCAGGAGCGGGCCAGGATGTCGTTGCGCGGCACGCCCTCGCCGTTGAGGTAGAGCTCGCCGAGATCGTGCTGGGCGAGGCTGGAGCCCGCCTCGGCGGCGCGGCGGAGATCGCCGATCGCCGCGGCGGTCTCGTCGGGGCTGCGGGCGGCGGCGAGCCTCGTCTTGGCAGCCGTATAGAGCGCCTCGGCATCGGAACCTTCGCTGGTTCGCGCAGCACCGGGGGCGCCGGGCCAGCCGGAGGGGGAGGTCATCTCCTCCATCACCATGGGCTCCTCGCCGGGGGCGTCGATCAGCCGGTAGGCGGTGAGACCGATGGCGCCGACGATGACGGCGATGAGAAGCCATCCGAGGGTCGGGTTGTTCTCGACGGGCTGGGCGACGAGGCGGCCGAGACCCTCGCGCAGCCGCTCGTTGAAGGAGAGGGGGGCCTCCTCGAAGAGGCCGTCGCCCTCGAAGCGGACTTCAGCCTCGTCGTCATCCTCCCCCTGGGCGAAGGGGTTGGACGGCTCGCCGTCCCAGCCTGGCAGGGGCTCCGGCTTGCGTGCGGAGGGCTCTGGGTCGCGGTCGAAGAAGCTCGACGGCCGGGCGGTGTCTTCGGCAAGAAGGGGGGCGGCGCTGAAGCGGTGGTCCAGCTCGTCCTTGGGCGGCTCGGTCTCTGAGTCCGGCTCGGTAACAGGTGCGGTCTCGACCGTGCCGATGCTGCCCCCGCCGAGCTTGAGGGGGTCGTCGAAGACCCGGTCGAAGGCCTGATCATCGAGCTCGCTCCTGGCTTGTCTCGACTTGAAGTCGTCGAGAAAGGCGTCCTGGGGCAGGGGCGGGGCCGCAGGGGGCACGGTGGCGCGCTCTTCGGGGGCGTTGCGCTCCTCGAGCTTGCCGACCACGGCGGCGAAGGCGTTGTCGAGGTCGCCGGCGCGCTCGCCCGCCTCCTCGACCGCGCGCTTGATCTCGCCCAAGGGGGTGTCTTCGCCCTTCGCGAGGCTCGCCTCCTGATAGGACTGGCGCAGGGTCTCGACGCTCTGGGCGACGCGGGCGATGCCCTCGGCGCTGCGCTCCTCGCCGGCCTCGATCTTCTCGGAGAGGCGCCCGACGGAGCCCTCCAGGGTCCTGATCTGGTCGGAGGTGCGCTTGATCTCTCCGGCCAGGAGCTGAAGGCGCTGGCTGGTGCGCTCGATGAAGGTCTCGTCGTGGCTTTCGGAGGCCTCGCGGGCGAGGCTCAGCGCTTCCTGCACCCGGCGCTCGGCCTCGGTCAGGCGCTCGGAGGTGCTGTCGATGGCCTGGTTGAGGGCGCGGGTCTCGGCCTCCAGAACCTCGTCCTCCTGGTCGAGCCGCGCCTTGATCGCTTCGATCAGCTCCTCGTTGCGGGTGAGGCGGGTGTCGGCGTCCTCGCGGGAGGTCTCGACCTGCTCGACCAGAGTCGAGAGGGCGCGCTCCAGGGCGACGAGGCTCTTGACCCAGGAGTTCTTCTCGGCCGCCGTTTCCAGCTTTTCGAGCCGGGCATGGACCTGTTCGGACTGCTCGCCGCGAGCCTCGGCTTCGAGGCGCTTGACCCGCTCGAAGACGGTCTCGAGACCCCGGTTGAGCCCGCCCATCACCTCGCGAGACTGGCTACCGGAGACGGAGAGCTGCAGCTCGGCGCTCTTCAGGCGCTCGTTGAGGCGGTTCAGCGTGTCGACGACGGCGTGGAGCTGGTCGGTGGTGACACCGGAGACGACCTTGCCCTTGGGGCCTTCTCGCGGGCTCTCCTGTTCGCTCGGCTCACCGGCGGCGTCGAGCCCTTTCTGGCGGATCATGTCGGTGATGAACTCGCCGAGGGTCATGCCCTTCTGGCGCGCCAGCTCCTTCGCCACCGAGCGCGCATCGGGGTCGATACCTTTGACGCTCCAGGGGACGTTGGACTTCGCGCTCATCGAGCCAGACCTCATCTACAGCCGAGAAGCGGCGCGGGTGGTCCGCACCAGGACTCCTCAAAGAACCCCTGGGTTACGGTGATTGCAACTCGGGGTGAAGCTCTCTTGACGAGAAAACTTCTCTCGGACTGCACGTGATTCTCGCCGTGCCTGCCCGAGGCCCAATCTGTGGAGAAACGGTTAACGCCCGGTTACCCTCTTTAGCGTGGGGTTATTTCGGCGCTGCGCTGCGGCGGGGGCCGTTTGTGCTCATAGCGGGCCGGGAAGCGCCTTAAAATCGCGCCCTTCGGACCCGCCGCTTCAGTCGCGCACCCAGCTTGCGCCGCGCTTTCGCCTGGGGCAGGTGCTGGCCACGACAAGCGGCCGCCTACCCGGCTGAGAGAAGCCGCACCGCTCATTCTTGGGAGAGAGATATGTACGAGGTCACCCACTTCATCGGCGGCGAAAGGGTCCAGGGGACCTCAGGGCGCACGAGCGACATCTTCGATCCCAATCTCGGCCGCGTGCAGGGCCAGGTGGCGCTGGCCACCGAAGCGGAGGTGGCGAAGGCCGTGGAGAACGCCAAGGCTGCGCAGCCCGCATGGTCCGCGACCAACCCCCAGCGCCGGGCGCGGGTGATGTTCGAGTTCAAGCGCCTGGTCGAGGCGCATATGGACGAGCTCGCCGAGCTGCTCTCCTCCGAGCACGGCAAGGTGGTCTCGGACAGCCGCGGCGACGTGCAGCGCGGCCTCGACGTGGTCGAGTTCGCCTGCGGCATTCCGCACCTTCTCAAAGGTGAGTACACGGAGGGTGCGGGCCCCGGCATCGACGTCTACTCCATGCGCCAGCCCCTCGGCGTGACGGCGGGGATCACACCGTTCAACTTCCCCGCCATGATCCCCTGCTGGATGGCGGCGGTGTCCATCGCCTGCGGCAACACCTTCATCCTGAAGCCCTCGGAGAAGGACCCCTCGGTTCCCCTTCGCCTCTGCGAGCTGTTCATGGAAGCGGGGGCGCCTGCCGGTGTGCTCAACATGGTCAATGGCGACAAGGCGGCGGTGGACGCGATCCTTCAGCACCAGGACATCAAGGCGGTGAGCTTCGTCGGCTCCTCCGACATCGCCCACTACGTCTATTCGGAGGGCACGAAGAACGGCAAGCGCGTCCAGGCCATGGGCGGGGCGAAGAACCACGGCATCATCATGCCCGACGCCGATATGGACCAGGTGGTCAAGGACGTTGTCGGCGCGGCCTACGGCTCGGCCGGCGAGCGCTGCATGGCGCTGCCCGTGGCGGTGCCGGTGGGCAAGAAGACCGCCGACACCTTCGTCGAGGCGATGCTCGATGCTGCCCAGGGTCTTCGCGTTGGCACGTCCACCGACATGGACGCCCATTTCGGCCCCGTGGTCTCCTCCGCCCATAGAGAGAAGATCGAGAGCTACATCGAGATGGGGGTCAGTGAGGGAGCGGACCTGAAGCTCGACGGGCGGGGCCTGAAGCTTCAGGGGCATGAGGAAGGCTTCTTCATCGGCCCGTCGCTGTTCGACAACGTCAAGCCGGAGATGCGCTCCTACCAGGAGGAGATTTTCGGCCCCGTCCTTCAGGTCGTCCGTGCCGAGAGCTTGGAGGAGGCGGCTTCCTATCCGTCCAACCATCAGTACGGCAACGGCGTGGCGATCTTCACCCGTTCGGGCGGCGCGGCGCGGGAGTTCGCGCAGTCGGTCAATGTCGGCATGGTCGGCATCAACGTGCCGATCCCGGTGCCCGTCAGCTACCACAGCTTCGGCGGCTGGAAGCGCTCGGCCTTCGGCGATGTCAACCAGCACGGCCCCGAGGGCGTGCGCTTCTGGACCAAGGTCAAGACCGTCACCCAGCGCTGGCCCGAGGGCGATATCGGCGACCAGAGCTTCATCATCCCGACGATGCAGTAGACGCCGAGGCGTCCGCTTCGTCACAAGATCAAAGAGTAAGGAACGATACCCATGGAAATGCACGACGTCCGCGCCCATCCGTCCAAGGACGAGCTTCCGCGCGAGAAGCAGCTCGCCTGGAAGATGGCCGAGGTGGCCGCCGACCCGGTGGAGGTGGACGAGGAATCCACCTCGATGATCATCAACCGGATCATCGACAACGCCTCCGTCGCCATCGCGTCCCTCAACCGCGGCCCGATCAAGACCGCGCGGGCGCAGGCCAAGGCGCATATGCGTAACGGCGGCGCGACCCTGTTCGGCCTGCCCCAGGACACGCGTGTTCACGCCGAATGGGCCGCCTGGGCCAACGGCACGGCCGTCCGCGAGCTCGACTTCCATGACACGTTCCTGGCGGCCGACTACTCACACCCAGGCGACAACATTCCGCCGATCCTCGCCGTCGCGCAGCAGACGGGCAAGGACGGCCGCGATCTCGTGCGCGGCATCGCGACGGGCTACGAGATCCAGGTGAACCTTGTGAAGGGCATCTGCCTCCACGAGCACAAGATCGACCACATCGCCCATATAGGCCCCTCAGCCTCTGCCGGTGTCGGCACGCTCTTGGGTCTCGACAAGGAGGTCATCTTCCAGGCGATCCAGCAGGGCCTTCACACGACGGTCAGCACGCGTCAGTCGCGCAAGGGCGAAATCAGCTCCTGGAAGGCCTTCGCCCCCGCCTATGCGGGCAAGCAGGCTATAGAGGCGGTCGACCGCTGCATGCGCGGGGAGGGTGCTCCGTCCCCGATCTATGAGGGCGAGGACAGCGTCTTGAGCTTCATCCTCAACGGCCGCACGGCGCGCGACCAGGGCAAGAGCCCTTACGAGCCGACCTACCAGGTGCCCCTGCCGGGCCGCGGCGAGGCCAAGCGCGCCATCCTCGACACCTACACCAAGGAGCACTCGGCCGAGTACCAGTCCCAGGCGCTCATCGACCTCGCCTTCGACATGGGGCCGAAGATCAAGGATGCGGGCGGCTTCGACAACGTCAAGTCGATCGTTCTGCACACCTCGCACCACACCCACTACGTGATCGGCACGGGTTCGGGCGACCCGCAGAAGATGGACCCGAACGCCTCCCGCGAGACCCTCGACCACTCGATCATGTATATCTTCGCCGTGGCGCTTCAGGACGGCGAGTGGCACCATGTCCGCTCTTACGCCCCCGAGCGTGCCCAGCGCCGCGACACGGTGCAGCTCTGGCACAAGATCTCGACCACCGAGGACCCCGAGTGGACGCGCCGCTACCATTCCCAGGACCCCAAGGAGAAAGCCTTCGGCGCCAAGGTCGTGGTGACCATGGAGGACGGCACCGTGCTCGAGGACGAGAAGGCCCTCGCCAACGCCCACCCCGACGGCGCCCGCCCCTTCGAGCGCGAGCAGTACATCCACAAGTTCAAGACGCTCACGGAGGGTATTCTGGAAGCCTCCGAGAGCGAGCGTTTCCTCGACCTCGTTCAGCGCCTGCCCAACCTCTCCGCGGAAGAGGTGCTGACCCTCAACCCCGTGGCCCCGAACGGCTTCCTCGAAGAGAACGGCCTCAAGGGCATCTTCTAAGGACCCGCTATGCTCGCCTACGTCACCGTCGGCACCAACGATCTGGAGAGGGCTCGCGGCTTCTACCGCGAGCTCTTCGCCCTGATCGGCGTGAGGGAGACGTTCGAGCGCTATGACGGCCGCTATGTAGGCTTCGGCACGGAAGAAGGCGTCTGGCGCTTCGGCGTGGCCGAGCCGTATGAGGGCGGCGAGGCCCATCCCGGCAGCGGCATCATGGCAGCTATCGAGGCGAGCGACCCCGCCCAGGCCAAGGCTCTCTACGACAAAGCCATCGAGCTGGGTGCGATCTGTGACGGCCCGCCCGGACCGAGGCTGAAGGGCGCTGTCACCTGCGCCTATGTGCGCGACCTCGACGGCAACAAGCTGAATTTCTTCTGCCATGGAAGCGAGGGCTAGATGCTGTTCGGAGGGTGGCAACCCATACTTCATACACTGATCGTCGGCGTGCTGGGCTATGTCGGTATCATCCTTCTGCTGAGGGCTTCGGGCAAGAGAACGCTGTCCAAGTTCAACATGTTCGACTTCATCGTCACCGTGGCCTTCGGCTCGGTGCTGGCGAGCATGATGCTGTCGAAGTCCACCAGCCTCGCCCAGGGGCTGGCGGCGTTCGGCGTGCTGATCCTCGGTCAGTACGCGCTGACATGGATGTCGAGCCGGTTCGAGAAGTTCGACAAGCTAATCAAGGCGGAGCCTCGGCTCCTCTTCCACCATGGCCAGGTCATCGAGAAAGCCATGAAGGACGAGCGGGTGGCGCGGTCCGAACTCGACAGCGCGCTGCGCGACAGTTCGCTCGGCTCCATCGGCGAGGTGGCGGCCATGGTGCTCGAGACCGACGGCACCATTAGCGTTATCCCCAAATCCAAGGCCGGTGACGAGGCCTCCATTCCCAACGCGAAGGAGTAGATTGTGCTCTTTACCAAGAAGACCGCTGCCGAGAAACGTGAAGACTTCCGCCGCCTACTGAGTGACGGCAAGCTGCATCAGGTGCCCGGCGCCTTCTCCCCCTTCGTGGCGCAGATGATCGAGCGCAAGGGCTATGAGGCGGTCTATATCGGCGGCGCCATGCTGACCGCCGATCTGTGCCTGCCCGATATCGGCATCGCCACCCTCAGCGAGTTCGCCGATAGGGGCGAGCAGATCGCGCGGGTGACGGACCTTCCCGCCTTCATCGACATCGACACGGGCTTCGGCGAGCCGATGAGCGCCGCGCGCACCGTCCGTATGCTGGAGGAGAAGGGCCTCGCCGGCTGTCACATCGAAGACCAGGTGATGCCCAAACGCTGCGGCCATCTCGACGGCAAAGAGATCGTCGAGGAGTCGGTCATGGTGCAGCGGGTCCGCGCCGCGGTGGACGCCAAGCGTGATCCGAACTTCGTCGTCATCGCCCGTTCCGACGCCCGCGCCATCGAGGGTCTCGACAAGGCCATCGACCGCATGAAGGCCTATGTCGATGCAGGCGCGGACATGATCTTCCCCGAGGCGATGAAGTCGGAGAAGGAGTTCGAGGCCGTCCGCGAGGCGATCGACGTGCCGATCCTCGCCAACATGACCGAGTTCGGTAAAAGCCGTCTGCTGACGAAGAAGGAGCTGGAGGATCTGGGCTTCAACCTCGTCATCTACCCGGTCACGACCTTCCGTCTGGCCATGGGCGAGGTGGAGCGCGGGCTCGACCACATTCTAGAAGCAGGGGACCAGAACGCGCTTCTGGACCGGATGCAGCACCGGAAGACGCTCTACGACTACCTTCGCTACGAAGAGTACTCGCGCTTCGACCAGTCGATCTTCAACTTCGAGGTAGGTGATACGCCTACGGAGTAGAAAGCCATGACCGTCCTTGTCGTCTTCACCGCTAAGCAGACCGGCGACGACCTGGAAGGCTATGGGCGGATGGCGCAGCGCATGGACGAGCTGGCGCGGAAGATGCCCGGCTTTCTGCGCATCGACAGCGCCCGCAACAAGGACGGCTTCGGCATCACGGTCTCGGCCTGGGAAAGCGAGGCCCATGCCGCCTCCTGGAAGCGTGAGGCGGAGCATCTCGGCGCGCAGAAGCTGGGTCGGGAGCGTTGGTACGAGCACTACCGGGTCGAGGTGGCGGAGGTGACGCGGAGCTACAGTTTCAAGCGGTGAGCTTCATCTCTCCCTCCAGGAGAGATCGACATCTTCGATGTCGAGTGGGGGCGAGCAGTTTTAGACGGTCGAACGCCCTCACCCAAGACCTGCCTATGGTCAGGTTTTGACCTCTCCCAAGGGAGAGGTAGCGGCGTCAGGGCGATAGGGCGGACAACCGCCCCGCCTGCAGGGTTCCCCGCTCGCCCGCGTCCTGCTAACGGCGCTGCAACAAACGAAGGAGCGCGAGCATGTCTGATGAGGTGAAGTACGGCCTGGCCGGTGTCCTGGCGGACGACACGGCGATCTCGAAGGTGGTACCGGAGACCAACTCGCTGACCTATCGGGGCTACGCGGTTCAGGACCTGGCGGTGAACGGCAGCTTCGAGGAGACCGCCTACCTCATCTGGAACGGCGAGCTGCCGACCACCAGCCAGCTTGAAGCGTTCCGCAAGAAGGAGCGTTCCGAGCGCGGTATCTCGAAGGACCTCCACGAGACGATCCGGCGCTACAACAAGAGTGCGCACCCGATGGATATGATCCGTACCTCGCTCTCTTTCGCGGGGCAGGAGGACAAGGACGCCAATACCGGCTCCGGCATGACGTCAGCGGGCTTCGACAAGGAAGGTCTCTACGACCTCTCGGTACGGATGTTCGCGCAGATCCCGGAGATGGTCGCCGCCGAGTTCCGCCACCGTGAGGGAAAGGACGCTATCGCGCCCGATGACAGCCTCTCGTGGTCGGAGAACTTCTTCCACATGTGCTTCGGCGAGGTGCCCGCGCCCGAGGTGGTCAAGTGCTTCGACGTCTCCATGGTTCTTTATGCCGAGCATTCTTTCAACGCCTCCACTTTCACCGCCAGGGTGATCGGCTCTACCACCTCGGATCTCTACTCCGCCTGCGTTGGCGGTATCGGCGCCCTCAAGGGCCCGCTCCACGGCGGCGCCAACGAGGCGGTGATGCATATGCTGAAGGAGATCGGCGAGCCCGGCAAAGCCAAGCAGTGGATGCAGGGTGCGATCTCCGAGAAGCGCAAGATCATGGGTTTCGGCCACCGGGTCTACCGCTCGGGCGACAGCCGTGTGCCGACCATGACCGACTACTTCCAGAAGATGGTCGAAGTGACCGGCACGGACGAAGCCAAGAAGTACTGGGAGATGAGCCGCATCCTCGATGACACCATGGTCGAGGCGAAGGGCATCTATCCCAATCTCGACTTCCCAGCTGGGCCTGCCTACTACCTCATGGGCTTCCCCATCCCCATGTTCACCCCGCTCTTCGTCATGAGCCGGATCACCGGTTGGACCGCCCATGTCATCGAGCAGCTCGAGAACAACAAGCTGATCCGTCCGCTCTCCGCCTATAATGGCGAGGCGCAGCGGAAGTTCGTGCCGATTGGTGAGCGGTCGTAGGGCGGGCGGCGGAGCCGACCGCGTTCGAAGCGCTTTCACCAGTATCCCGCGGCCAGCTACCCTGTCCGCCCTACAGTTAGTTTCCTTGGTCCGCCTTCCTACGGTCGCGTAGCGATCCGTGGGATCCAACTCCCGACGGTGCGCTTTTCTCCATCGTTAGGGGATGGGTCCCGCGGACGTCGCTTTGCGCCGCCGTGGGAAAGCGCATAGTGGGGGACTACCCCGCCCGTTTCACCTCGATGCCCTGCTCCTGCACTTTGCGGTAGAGCGTGGAGCGGCCGATGCCGAGGCGGCGGGCCACTTCGGACATCTGGCCGCGATACTTGTCGATGGCGGCGACGATGAGGTCGCGCTCGATGGCATCGAGGGAGCGCAAGTGACCGTCCTCGTCGAAGAGGTCGATGCCGCCGGTATTGGCCGAAGAAGCGACAGGCCGCGGTGCCGGTTCCTGATCCTCGGACGACGGAGCGTCGATGGGGAGGCCGGCGTCCTCGAAGATGGCAGCCATGGTCGGGAAGTCACCTGCGGTAAGCTGCTTGCCCTCGGCTAGGACCACCGCTCTGTAGACGGTGTTCTCGAGCTGGCGGACGTTGCCGGGCCAGTCCTGGTCCTGCAGCACGCGCATGACCGAGGCGACCACCCCTTGCACGTCGCGGCCTTCCTCGGCGTTGTAGCGGGAGATAAAGTGCTCGATCAGGGAGGGGATGTCCTCGCGGCGCTGGCGCAGGGGAGGGACCTCCACGGGGAACACGTTGAGGCGGTAGTAGAGGTCCTCGCGGAAGCTGCCCTCGGCGACGCAGTCCTGAAGGTCGCGGTTGGTGGCCGAGATCACCCGGACATCCACCTTGACCGGGCGCTTCGAGCCGACGGGGTCGACCTCGTTCTCCTGGAGGGCGCGGAGCAGCTTGACCTGGGTGTCGAGCGGCAGCTCGCCGACCTCGTCGAGGAAGAGCGTGCCGCCGTTCGCCTCCTGGAACTTGCCCACATGCTTGGAGGTGGCGCCCGTGAAGGCGCCCTTCTCGTGGCCGAAGAGGATCGACTCGACAAGGTTCTCGGGGATGGCGCCGCAGTTGACCGTGACGAAGGGCGCGCCTGCGCGCTCCGAGCTGCCCTGGATGGCGCGGGCGATCATCTCCTTACCGACGCCGCTCTCACCGGTGATGAGGATCGGAATGGTGGAGGCGGCGGCACGCTCGGCGAGCTTGAGGCAGCGCGTGAAGGCGGGCGAGGTGCCCACCACATCGCCGAAGCCCATCGAGCCCTCTTCCTTGCGCTTACGGCGAGAGACTTCCGATTTGAGGTTCTGCACGTTGAGGGCGTTGCCGATGCCCACGGTGATGCGCTCGGGCGAGGCGGGTTTGACGAAGAAGTCGCAGGCGCCCGCACGCATGGCCTCGACTACCACATCGACCCCCGCCTTGGCCGTCAGCATGATGACGGGCAGATCCGGTGCGATGGAGGGCAGCTCGGCGAGAACGGCCATGCCGTCCACCTCGGGCATGACGAGGTCGAGGAGCATGACGTCGATGGCCTTGTCGCGGCGCAGAAGGTCGAGGGCGCTGTCGCCGCCATCGGCGAGCTTCACCCGGTAGCCGGCGCGCTCGCACACGGACTGGACCAGGCGGCGCTGGGTCGGATCGTCGTCGGCGATCAGGACTGTCTTCGGCATGAAATCCCCTCGAGCCGCGTATCCGGCTGCGGCCTTGAAAGCCGGGTTCTAGGGGAAAGGCCGTAAAGATCGGGTTCACCGAAGAGGCGCAATGCCGCCCCTTCACTGCACTTCACCTGCGCTCCGTGCTTTCAGCGAGGCCCGCAGCAGCGTTAGAGACGATGGACCACGTCTTCGCAGCGCACCGGTGAGGTTGAGTACCTATGAAACTAGCAGGGATGATCGCGGCAGACGAGAACCGCTCCCCCCTCACCCCCGATACGGCCAAGAAGCTCAAGGGTTTGGGCTATGATGTCGCCATCGAGCCGGGGCTCGGCGCCGAGGCGGGGCTGCCTGACCGCGCCTTTACCGATGCCGGTGCCGAAGTTTCCGCCGATGCCGTCAAGGGCGCCGATGTGGTGCTGGTTGCGGGGCCGCCGGACGAGGCGCAGCTCGGCAAGGTGGCCAGGGGCGCAAGGCTCGTGGGCGTGCTCGACCCCTATGACAACCCCGACCGGCTGGCGGCGCTTGCCCATGGCGGCATCGACGCCTTCGCCCTCGAGCTTCTACCCCGGATCACGCGTGCCCAGGCGATGGACGTCCTCTCCAGCCAGGCAAACCTAGCGGGCTACAAGGCGGTTGTGGATGCCGCGAGCCACTACCGGCGAGCCTTTCCGATGATGATGACGGCGGCGGGCACGGTGCCCCCGGCCAAGGCCTTCGTCATGGGCGCGGGGGTGGCGGGGCTTCAGGCCATCGCCACGGCACGCCGTTTGGGCGCCGTGGTCTCGGCGACCGATGTGCGCGCCGCGGCCGGTGAGCAGGTGCAGAGCCTCGGCGCCAGCTTCGTCTTCGCCAAGGAGGCGCTGGAAGCGGGCGAGGGGAAAGGGGGCTACGCCTCCGAGCTGACGCCCGAGCAGCAGAAGGCGCAGAGCGATCTCGTCGCCGAGCACCTCAAGAAGATGGATGTGGTGATCACCACGGCGCTGATCCCCGGACGGCCTGCCCCGAAGCTGATCACCCAGGCCATGCTGTCGGCGATGAAGCCCGGCTCGGTGGTGGTGGACCTAGCCGCCCCCAGGGGCGGCAATGTCGAGGGCGAGGCGGACGGCGTCACGGTGCTCAGACCCAGGAACATCCTCTCCGGCCTCCCCGGCGAGGCTTCGAACCTTCTCGCGCGCAACTTCCTCTCCTTCGTGACCCTGATCACCGACAAGGAGGCGGGCGCGATCCATGTCGACCCCGAAGACGAGATCGTCCGCGGCGTGCAGCTCACCCGCGACGGCGATGTCGTCCACGAACGTTTTCTCCAGAACTGACGGAGACCGATGATGCAAGAGACCCACGCAGAACAGACCACGGAAGAGCTCGAGGCCGCCGCCGAGGAGCTGCGCCGTGCCTCCGCCGAGCTGGCCGAGGCTTCGGAGGCGGCCGACCTCGCCGCCGACCGGGCCACCGAGGCGTTGAACACGCTCGATACCCTGGCGCACTCTTCCGGGGTCAGCGAGTTCGTCTACCTGGCCGCTGCCTTCGCGCTGGCCTGCTTCGTCGGCTACTATGTCGTCTGGTCGGTGACGCCTGCGCTTCACACGCCGCTCATGTCGGTGACCAACGCGGTGAGCTCGGTGGTCATCGTCGGCGCCCTGATCGCGGTGGGCGCGGATGTGGCGCAGTCGCCCGCAGGTGGGCTCAGCCGGACCCTCGGCGTCATCGCCGTGGCGCTGGCATCGGTGAACATCGTCGGCGGCTTCATGGTCACGAGCCGCATGCTTTCCATGTACAAGAAGAAGGCCGGGTGAGGCGAGCATGGTCAGCCCGTTCGCGTTCCGCGCCGTGAAGACGATCCTCTTCGACCCTGGCGCAGCCTCAAGGCTGGCCGAAACCGTCTGCCCCATGTTGGGCGAGCGGGTGATGATGGTCACCGATCCCGGCCTCATGCAGCTCGGCCTGCCAGGCCCCGCCATGCGAAGCCTTCAGGAGGCGGGGGCTGAGCTGACCATCTTCCACGAAGTCGAGGCCGACCCCTCCCTCGGCACGCTGATGAAGGCGGTGGAGAAGGCGAAGGCCGACAACGTCACGGGGGTCTTGGGTTTCGGCGGCGGCAGCTCCATGGACGTGGCCAAGCTCGTCGCGCTGCTTGCGGGTTCCGGTGAGGATCTGGACGAGGCCTGGGGGGTGGGCAACGCCAAGGGTCCGAGGCTCCCCCTCGCCATGGTGCCGACCACCGCCGGCACCGGCTCCGAGGTGACGCCGGTCGCGATCATCACCATGCCGGACGAGGAGAAGCGCGGGGTGAACTCGCCGCTTCTCATTCCCGACGCGGCGATCCTCGACCCTGAGCTGACCTTGGGACTGCCCCCCCATGTCACCGCCGCCACCGGCATCGACGCCATGGTGCACGCGGTGGAGGCCTACACCTCCAAGAACGCGCAGAACCCCCTGTCCCAGAGCATGGCGAGGGAGGCGCTGCAGCTTCTAGGCCAGAACATCGAGGCGGCGGTGGAGCGTCCCGGTGACATCACGGCCAGGGGCGCGATGCTGCTCGGCGCGATGCTGGCCGGGCAGGCCTTCGCCAACGCCCCCGTGGGCGCCGTGCACGCGCTCGCCTACCCCTTGGGCGGGCGCTTCCATGTCAGCCACGGCCTCTCCAACAGCCTCGTCCTGCCCCATGTGCTGCGCTTCAACGCCGCCGGGTCCGAGGAGGCGAGGCGGGCCTATAGCGACCTCTCCCCCTTCGCCTTTCCAGGGCTGCCCAAGGCGGACGGCAGCCAGGCCGCCGCCGCCGCCTTCGCCGAGCGCTTCGCCCAGCTCGCCAAGGATGTGGGCCTGCCGACCAAGCTGCGCGAGGTAGGCATCGGGCGAGGACATCTGGACGGGCTCGCCGGCGACGCGATGAAGCAGACGCGCCTCCTCGTGAACAACCCACGCGAGATGACCGAGGCGGATGCGCGCCTCATCTACGAGCAGGCCTACTGATGGCCGAGCGGCGAGCCCCTTCGACAAGGGATGCCTACAAGGCCTTCGTCGAGCTGACCACGCGCTGGTCGGACAACGACGTCTACGGACATATGAACAATGTGGTGCATTACGCTCTCTTCGACACGGCGGTGAACCAGTGGCTGATCGAGCGGGGGGCGCTCGACATTCATAAGGGCGAGCAGATCGGCCTCGTGGTCCATACCGAGTGCCACTACTTCGCCGAGATGGCTTTTCCCGACCGGGTGACGGCGGGCTTGCGCGCCGACCGGGTGGGCAACAGCTCCGTGACCTACGGGGTGGGGCTGTTCCGCAACGATGAGGAGCAGGCAGCGGCGGAAGGTCAGTTCACCCACGTTTATGTGGCGCGGGAGGGGCGGCGGCCTGCGCCGCTGAACGATGACCTTCGCTCTGCCGTGGAAAAGATAGCCGCATGAGTTCAACGAACCCCTCTCTCGGCATCTTAGATGCCGGTCTCTCCCCAGGGAGAGACGGAAACCTCTCCCTGGGGAGAGGTCCAAACTGCAAGGCAGTTTGGGGAGAGGGCCTGCTGCCAGTTCGGGAAGAAAGCTCTTAGATGTCCACCAACCTCACCGCCATTCTCTATGTCGTCTCCGGCATCCTGTTCATCCTTGCGCTGAGGGGGCTTTCGAGCCCAGCAACCTCCAGGCGCGGGAACCAGTTCGGGATGATCGGTATGGGGATCGCCGTCTTCGCGACCTTGTTCTCCGAGGCGTTCCTCGGCGCCGCCGGGCCGGGGGCGTGGCTTTTGGTGCTGCTGGCCATCGCGGCGGGCGGGGTGCCCGGAGCGTTCATCGCGCGGAAGGTGGCCATGACCTCCATGCCGCAGCTCGTCGCGGCATTCCACGCCCTCGTTGGTCTAGCTGCGGTCCTGATCGCCTGGTCGGCGTTCCTCGCGCCTAGGGCCTACGGCATCGGCGTGCCGGGCGAGGTTGAGGCGCAGGCGATCATCGAGATGTCAATCGGCGTCTTCATCGGCGCGGTGACCTTCACAGGGTCGATCATCGCTTTCCTGAAGCTCGACGGGCGGATGTCGGGCAAGCCCATCCTTCTGCCCGCGCGGCATGTGATCAATCTGGCGCTGGCCGGGGCGGCGCTTCTTCTGATCGTGCTTCTCTGCACAGGCGCGCAGAACCCGCTTCTCTTCCTCCTCCTCACGCTGATCGCCCTGGCGCTCGGCGTGCTGCTCATCGTGCCCATCGGCGGGGCGGACATGCCGGTGGTGGTCTCCATGCTGAACAGCTACTCAGGCTGGGCGGCGGCGGGGATCGGCTTCACCCTGTCGAACATGGCGCTGATCATCACCGGGGCACTGGTGGGGGCGTCGGGGGCCATTCTCTCCTACATCATGTGCCGCGGCATGAACCGCAGCTTCATCAACGTCATCGCGGGCGGCTTCGGCGGTGACGATGCGGCGGCGGCAGCGGGAGGCGGTGAGGACGACCGACCGGTCAAGCAGGGCTCGGCGGAGGATGCGGCCTTCATCATGAAGAACGCCGGCAAGGTCATCATCGTGCCGGGCTACGGCATGGCCGTCGCCCAGGCGCAGCACGCCCTGCGCGAGATGGCCGACCAGCTCAAAGCCGAAGGCGTCGACGTCAAATACGCCATCCACCCCGTGGCGGGCCGAATGCCAGGGCACATGAACGTGCTCCTGGCCGAGGCGAGCGTGCCCTATGACGAGGTCTTCGAGCTAGAGGACATCAACTCGGAGTTCTCGAACGCCGACGTCGCCTTCGTCATCGGCGCGAACGACGTGACGAACCCCGCGGCCAAGACTGACAAGTCCTCGGCCATCTACGGCATGCCGATCCTCGATGTGGAGAACGCGGGCACGGTGCTCTTCGTCAAAAGGGGCATGTCCTCGGGCTATGCGGGGGTGCAGAACGAGCTCTTCTTCCGCGACAACACCATGATGCTGTTCGGCGACGCGAAGAAGATGTGCGAGGAGATCGTCAAGGCGATGGATTGAGGCGGTAGGGCGGAACGCGAAGCTTTCCGCCGCCGCGGGTGAAGGGGGGTGGCTACGCAATCCGCCCGACGGGTGCTCATGGACCTGTAACCCCCCTTGCGCTAAGGGCGGCGCCAGATCCAAGACCCATGGGGACGCAGCCATGCATATCGAGAAGAACCCGAACGACCAACTGCCCGCACAGACCGTCGAGAACCGAGGTAAGACCTATCAGCGGATGATGGATATCGGCTATGTCTGGGGCCTGCCCATCACCCTGGCGATCGTAATGTTCCTCACGCTGCTGCTGATGGACACGAACTGGTTCCTGAGCCTCATCATCTCCTTCTTCACCTGGCTCGGCGTTCTGGGGTTCTCGAAGACGTTCTTCGTCCACTAGGCAGCCAAGTCCCGATAGCGAAAGAGTGTTGCCGCACGTGCGACTGCTAGCCCTCGTCCTCTTCGCCATAGCCGCCTGCGCCGCCGAAAATGAGGCGGACGCGGAGGTTTCCGTCTTGGTAGCCGAAGAGACCATCCGTGTGGCGACCTTCAATGTCAGCCTCTACCGCGACGAGCCGGGGGCGCTGCTGGCTGACCTCGAAGCCGGTAGCAAGCAGATCGAGGCCGTCCGCGAGATCATCCGTGTGGTAGAGCCGGACGTCCTGGTGCTGAACGAGTTCGACTATGAGGAGAGCGGTGAGGCGCTGGCGCTGTTCGCCGAGCAGCTAGACCTCGGCTACGAGCACCGCCTGGCCTTGCCATCGAACACTGGTGCGGCGAGCGGCGTCGATCTCGACGGAGACGGCCGCGCCGACCATGAGCCCGGCAGCCGCGAGTACGGCAATGACAGCTTCGGCTACGGCACCCATCCGGGCCAGTACGGCATCGCGGTGCTGTCCCGTCTGCCCGTGGACGAAGATGCCGTTCGGACCTTCCGTATGCTGCGGTGGAAGGATATGCCGGGCAACCTTCTGCCTGCTGGCTTCTACAGCGAGGAGGCGGCGGATGTCCTTCGGCTTTCGTCCAAGACCCACGCCGTGGTGCCAGTCCAGGCTAAGGGGAGCGTCCTGAACCTGGTCCTCGCACACCCCACCCCGCCGGGCTTCGATGGCGATGAGGACCGCAACGGCCGCCGCAACTATGACGAGGTCAGGCTGCTAAGCGATATCGTGGCGGGTGCGGACTATCTCATGGATGATCAAGGCAGGCGAGGCGGTCTGGAAAGAGGCGCGTTCTTCCTGATCGCGGGCGACCTCAACGCAGACCCCTCCGACGGCGATGTGGTCGCGGGACGGAGCGAGCGGGCCATCGAGCAGCTCCTAGGCCATCCCCTCATCCAGGACCCCCAGCCGAAAAGCGCGGGCGGGGCCGACGCAGCCAGGCGGCAGGGCGGCACCAACGAGCGGCACCAGGGCGACCCAGCGCTCGACACAGGCGACTTCAACGACCGCTACGCCGGTAATTTGCGCATCGACTATGTGCTGCCGTCGGCCAACCTCCATGTGGTGGATGCAGGTGTGTTTTGGCCAGCCGAGAACGAGCCGCTCTACCGGCTGACGGGGCCTGGCTACCCGCCGGTGAGCTCGGACCACCGCCTCGTCTGGGTCGATATCGCGCTGCCCTAGGCTATCTGCTAGGCTGAGAGGGTTCCGTTCCGGGCGTGTTCGTTCGGCCATGAGCAGGATAGCGCATCTCTCCGACCTCCACTTCGGCAGCACCGACCCCGCCCAGCTTGAAGCGCTGGCAGGCATTCTGGCGAGCGACGGGATCGAGGCGATCGTCGTCAGCGGCGACATCACCCAGTCCGGGCGCAAGCACGAGTTCGCGGACGCCGCCCGCTGGTTCGAGGCCCTCGACATGGACGTGATGGTGGTCCCCGGCAACCACGATACCCCCGTCTACAACCTCGCCTCACGCTTCCTCAAACCGTGGAGCCGCTATGAGCGGATCGCGGGTTTTGCCGAGGAGCCCATCGAGGAGCGGGACAGCTTCGTCTTTGCCGGGCTGAACAGCGCCCGCCGCATCCGCCCCTCCCTCGACTGGTCGACGGGGAAGCTGTCCCGGCGTCAGCTCGACGCCATCGGCGCCGCCTATGCCGAGGCGGAGGGGCGACTGCGCATCTGCAGCTTCCATCATCCGATCCTAGGCTTCGAGGACGGCGGCAGCGCGGGCCGCGCCGTTCTTCCGAAGGCGGACGAGGTGATGAGGACGCTGACCGATGCCAAGGTCGATGTCGTCATGACCGGGCATGTGCACAAGGCCCGCATCACCGTGGTGGAGGAGGACGGCTGGTCCTTCATTCTCAGCCAAGCGGGCACGGCGGTCTCCACCAGGCTGCGCGGCGAGGCGGCTAGCTACAACGTCCTGACCCAGGAGGGCGAAGACCGCCTGCGCCTCTCGACCCACCGCTGGGGGGAGGGGGGCTTCGCCAAGGAGGTGGCCCACCGTTTCGAGCGCACAAAGGCGGGATGGCAGGAGGTCAGTTCGTGAGCGACTATCTCGTTCTCATCAACTCCAAGTCCGGCCGTGCCAAGGAGCTCGGTGCCGAGGCCATCGAGGCCGATCTTCGCCCGGCATTTGCTTCCCACGGCGACGCCCGGTTTCTTAGCGGTGCGTTCACGGAGCTTGCCGAGGCGGCCCAGGGTTTCGGCGGCAAGGCGGTGGTGACCGTGGGCGGCGACGGCACGATCGGCGGTATCGCTGGTGTCCTGCAGAAGCGCCAGCAGGCACCCATGCTCATCCCGCTACCCTACGGCACCGCCAACCTCGTGCCGCTGGACCTCGACATGCCGCTCGACGCCGATGTGGCGCTGAAGCGCTCGCTCGCCGCCCCGCCCCGCAAGATCGACCTGGTACGGATGGGTGAGCGCGCCATGCTGCACAGTGCCCTCTTCGGCACCTTCGCCGAGATGGCCGAGGACCGCGAGGAGCTTCGACATGCACCCACTTTCGGTGATGCCTTGGGTGCCGCCACCACCATGATCGAGCACTTCCTCAGTGCCCAAAGCGACGCCTACCGCTTCACCCTGGACGGCGAGGTGATCGAGACGGAGACGAGCGCCGTCTTCATCGTCAACGGTCCGGTCTGGGCGGGCAAAGGGGTGGCGCCGCGGCGCAACAAACTGGATGGCGGCAAGCTGATCGTCTACGTCTCGCAGCAGCGCGGGCTTCTGGGGCTGATGCAGCACATTCTCGACGGGCTGACCGTAGGCTTGGAAGGGAGTGACGACCTGCAGCGCTACGAGGCCGACGAGGTGCTGGTCGAGCCCATGGGCAAGGAGCTGCACTACACGCTGGATGGTGAGCCCGGCACCTCGCGCGAGGCGATCTCCTTCACCATCCACCCCCGCTGCCTGACGGTGCCCGACTTGCGCAAGGCAGAGGTGGCGCAAGGGGAGCAGGCGGGCTAACTGGCGGTCAGGAACGATCCGAAGGAGCCTCCCATGCCCAGAACGCTAGCCTTTTTGCGCCACGGCCAGTCCCAGTGGAACCTCGAGAACCGCTTCACCGGCTGGGTCGACGTGCCCCTCACCGAGAAGGGCGAGGCGGAGGCCAAGAAGGCCGGCGAGCTTCTCAAAGCGAGCGGCGTCCAGTTCGACGGCTGCTTCACCTCGATGCTGACCAGGGCCATCCGTACCTTGAACATTGCGCTCGATGCCATGGAGGAACCCTGGCTGCCGGTCATCAAGGACTGGCGCCTGAACGAGCGCCACTATGGCGGGCTGACGGGCCTCAACAAGCAAGAGACCCGCGATAAGCACGGCGACGAGCAGGTGCATATCTGGCGCCGGAGCTACGACACCCCGCCGCCGGTCTTGGAGGACAGCTCACCCTTTCCGTCCCTCGGTGACCGCCGCTATACCGGCATCGACGTTCCGAAGACGGAGAGCCTGAAGCTGACCCTCGACCGGACCGAGCCCTACTGGAACGAAGCCATCGCCCCCGCCCTTCGTCAGGGCCAGGACTTTATCATCGCGGCCCACGGCAACTCGCTGCGGGCGCTGGTCAAGGTGCTGTTCCAAGTGGCCGATGACGACATCAACAAGGTGGAGATTCCGACGGGCAACCCGCTTCTGATCGAGCTGGACGAGACCCTGAAGCCGACTTCTGCGCGCTACCTCGACGCCGAACGGGCGACCGAGCTGCCGCCGTTGCCGAGATAGGGGTGGCCTCGCCAGCGCTCCCCGACGAGGCTCTCCTTCACGAGGAGAAGGTGGAGGCTTCGGGTCTGAAGCTGCATCTTCGCCTATGGGGTAACCGGACGAAACCGCTGCTGCTTCTGCAGCACGGCGGCAAGGATCACGGGCGGAGCTGGGACTGGACGGTCGCGGCCTTCCTCGACCGGTACTGCGTCGCGGTGCCGGACCTGCGCGGGCACGGCGACAGCGACTGGGCCGCAGGCGGGGGCTATGACGGCTTTGACATGGCTACCGACATGGCCTTTATGGTCGAGCATCTGGTGGGTCTGGGGTTCGAGGCGCCGTTCGACTTCATCGGTCACTCGCTAGGCGGAAACATCGTCCTCAACTACGCGGCAGCCCAGCCGCACCGTGTGCGGAAGGTCGTCTCCATCGAAGGCCTCGGTTTCAGTCAGAAAAGCTATGACGAACTGGTCGGCAAACCCACTGCACGGCGGATGGGCGAGACCATGGAACGGCGGCTGAAACTCGCCGGTAGGGGGCCGAGGGTTTTCAAGGATAAAGAGGACGCAGTGAAGCGGCTGGCGAGCCTCCACCAGCAGCTCAGCCCCGAACAAGCGCGGCACCTAGCGCTTCATGCGCTGCGCGAGACCGAAGGCGGCTACCGCTGGAAGCACGACCCGCAGCTCGGGTTTATGCCGCTGCGGCCCATTCCGCCTGCGGAGTATGCCGACGTGCACGAAGCCATCGAAGCGCCGGTTCTTCTTCTCTACGGCTCGGATAGCTGGGCGTCGGACCCTTCGAAAGACGGACGACTGAAACCTTTCAGGAACGCCGAGTTCGAGCTGTTCGAAGGCGCGGGCCACTGGCTTCACCACGACCAGTATGATCGGTTCATCGAACGAGTACAGAGTTTCCTGGGGGATAGCGTATGACGCCGCTGACCAAAGCCAAAGTCAAACTAGTGATCGCTGTGGTCATCGACCTGATCGACTTCACCGCGGGGAGGGTGATCGGATTCGGCACCGCCTTCGATGTGGTTTCCACCGCCTTCGCCGTGGCGCTGTTCGGCTGGAAGGGCCTGATCCAGGCTTGGGAAGTGGTGGAGGTCACCGACCAGATCGACGGCTTCGTCCCCACACTGACGCTTCTCGCCCTGGCCGAGCTGCGCGCTGCGCGGAAGGCGGTAAAAGAGGATGAGGGCGAGGTGATCGAGGGGACGGCAAAGGAAGTGTAGTAGGGCACGTCATCCCGGACTTGATCCGGGATCCATAGCCTAGCCTCTGGCACCAAACCACCGTTGTTCGGAATTGCTAGTAGCCGCTCCATGGGTCCCGGATAAGCCTACGGCTTTCCGGGACGACGGCGGTAGCTGTGTATCGAGTAGATACTAGGGCCTCGAGAGGCGCCTACAAGTTCCTAGCCACGATCTCCTTCATGATCTCCGTAGACCCCCCATAGATGCGCTGTACGCGGGCGTCGGCGAAGAGGCGGGCAATGGGGGCCTCCCACATGAAGCCGTAGCCGCCGTGGAGCTGGAGGGCCGTGTCGGCGACCTCGCTTAGGGTCTCGGATGTCCAGGCCTTGGCCATGGCGGCGGTGTCGGGCTGGAGGCGGCCTGCTACCTCCTCCTCGATGCACTTGTCGACGAAGACCTGGGCGATCTGCGCCTTGGTTTTGAGGTCGGCAAGCTTGAAGCGAGCGTCCTGGAACGCGGCGATGGGTTTGCCGAAGGCGGTGCGGCCTTGCGTGTACTCCTTGGCCAGACGAAACGCCTCGGTCATGGAGGCAGCACAGCCGATGGCGATGATGAGCCGCTCCCAGGCCAGCTCGTTCATCAGCATGGGGAAGGCGCCGTTCTCCATGCCGAGAAGATTCTCCTTCGGCACACGGACATCGTCGAAGGTGAGCTGACAGGTATCCTGGGCTCTGAGGCCAAGCTTCTTGAAAGGCTTGTCCTTGTGGAAACCTTCGCTGTCCGCATCGACCAGAAGAAGCGACATGCCCTTGGCGCCGCCGCCCCGGCTGGTCTTGGCGACGACGATGGCGAAGTCACAGAGATAGCCGTTGGTGATGTAGGTCTTCGCGCCGTTGAGGACGAAGTGGTCGCCATCTTCCTCCGCCCGCGTCGTGATAGCTTGGAGGTCCGAGCCCGTCCCAGGCTCGGTCATGGCGATGGCGCCGATGATCTCGCCGCGCGCCATGGCAGGGAGGTAGCGCTGCTTCTGCTCCTCCGAGCCGTAGTGGGCGATATAAGGTGCGGCAATGTCCGAGTGCAGAGAAAAGCCGATGCCCGATGCGCCGAACCGGTGCTGTTCCTCGATCAGAACCGCGCTGGTTCGGCGGTCCACGCCCGAGCCGCCGTAAGCTTCCGGCATCGTGGCGCAGAGAAGGCCCATCTCGCCGGCCTTCCGCCAGACCTCCCGGTCCACATGGCCGCGCTCCTCCCAATCATCGTGGCGCGGCATGACCTCCTCCTCGAAGAAGCGGCGCACGGTTTCGCGGAAGAGCTCGTGCTCCTCCTCATAGACATCGCGCTTCAGCATGGGTTTCCTCCCTTTATCCTTTGCCGAGAATTGCGAAGGAAGCGGGGAGGGGTGTCAAGCCTTCGCGCCGGGCGTGCGAGAGCCGAGAATCTCCTCGTTGTGCTCGCCCTGTCGCGGTGCGGGCTGCCCCGGTCTTGCGCGCTTACCATCGACGACGATGGGGGAGGCCACATGGCGGATCGCTCCGTCCTCATGGTCGTGCACGTCGTAGAAGACGCGTCGCTCCTCCAGATGCGGATCGTTCAACGCTTCGCTGAGGGTGAGGACAGGCGTAACGCAAGCCTCCAAACCCTCCAGGAGGGCTCTCCACTCATCGAAAGTCCGGGAGCGGAAGAGCAGTTCGGTTTGATGGTGGGTGGAGCCTTCGCCCCTCGTCATGTCGCGGCCCTTGTCCGCAAGGTCCTGCCTTCCGGCCGCCTCGCAGAAGGCCCGCCAGAACTTGCCCTCGAGCGCCCCCATGGCGATCTGTCGGCCGTCCTTCGTCTCGTAGTAGCGGTAGCAGGGCAGGAGGCCCGTCAGCATGTCGCCGCCGGGGGGAGGGGTCTCGCCGCCGCGAAGCTGCATGGTGGCAAGGGGCATGACCGCCGCGGCGAGGGCGGCTTCGGCCAGGCTGATGTCGAGGGTCGCGCCCTCGCCCGTCCGCTCACGGCGGAACAGCGCCATGGCGATGGAGGAAAGCGCCGTCAGCGACCCGCCGGCGATGTCGGCGATCTGAAAATTGGGAGAGCCGATCTCACCGCCTGCCGCACGAGGGAGCTGATCGGCGATACCGGTGAGGGCCAGCATGTTGTTGTCATGGGCAGGCTGGCTCCTATACGGACCCGTCTGTCCGTAGGCGGTCATGGAGCAGACGATCAGGTCTGGCTTCGCCTCGCGCAGGACCGCCGATCCCAGCCCCAGCCTGTCCATCACGCCGGGCCGGAAACTCTCGACCAGAACATCCGCCGCTTCGACCAAACGAAGGAGCGCCGCCCGCCCCTCCGGCTCGCGAAGATCGAGGGTCACGGACTTCTTCTGACGGTTCAGAAGGTGGAAGAGGTGCGACATCGACACCCCCATCGCCATCTCCGAGCGCGCATAATCACCCGCGCCCTCATCCTCGACCTTGATGACCTCCGCCCCCTGATCGGCCATGTACAAGGTGCAGAGCGGCCCCGGCAAAAGCCGTGTGAGGTCGAGAACGCGGATGCCTTGAAGGAGGTTGGTCATAGGGTCTGTTCGCATATCCTGTACGAGGCTATCAACTTCCCCGCCGGACCCCGTCATGCAGTCACGCGAAGGATCTGGGAAGCTGCTGGACACCCGTCCAGAAACGCGAGCCGGCTGGCGGGACGATCGGGCGCAACGAGGAACCAGGAGCCTCGCGGCTGCGGCAGCGGCAAGGGGCGAGAAGTCGGGGAAAGTTCATGAAGGGTAGGACGTGACAGGCGGGCAGGACCATCCGGAGCGCCCGCAAACGCTGCGCCGGTTGTGGCGGACGATCCCGGAACCTGTCCGTCATGCAGTCTGGCAGGCCCTCGGTCCTCAGCTTCGCGACTACCGTGCCTACCGCCTCCTCGCGCGGCCGTCGCCTGTTTTCCCGGACCTTGCTCATGCACCGCTCGTGATCGTTGGGCTTTTCCGAACCGCGAACGGTATCGGAGAGGCCGCCAGGCTGACCTACCATGCGCTCAAGGCCGCGGGACTGAACCCGCTGGCGGTGGACGTGTCGGAGGTCTTGTCATCGGTCGATCTGGAGCCGGATATTCCCCTGTCCTCGATGCCCTCACAGGAGGAGGGCGTGATGATCATCCAGCTCAACGCGCCCGAGACCGCCACCGCTCTTCATCACCTTGGCTTCAACAAAGGCAGGCGGTGGTACACGATCGGCTACTGGGCTTGGGAGCTGCCTTGCTTTCCGAAGGGGTGGCAACGGGCACACCGGTTTCTGTCCGAAGTCTGGGCGATCAGTTCCTACACGGCGAGCTCGCTGATGACGCATCCGGACATGGGTGCCGTTCCCGCAGTCAATCACGCCATCGCCGCTCCACCGGCGGCGGATCCCATGCGGGAACGCTTTGGTTTGCCGCCCGGCGCGCTCGTGACCCTGACCATGGCGGACTCGCTCTCCTCCTTCACGAGGAAGAACCCGTTCGGTGCGATCGAGGCGCACCGGGCCGCGTTCGGCGACAGCGACGAGCATGTCCTCATCGTCAAGACCCGAAACTTGTCCCAGAACCCGAAGGCGGAAGCGGACCTGCGATCGGCTGTGAGCGGATCAGGGAACATCCTGATACTCGACGAAGCACTGACCAGTGAGGACCGTTGGGGGCTGATGGCTTCGTGCGACATCTTTCTCTCTCTTCACCGGGCCGAAGGGTTCGGTTTGACCATCGCGGAGGCCATGCTTCTGGGCAAAGCGTGCGTGGTCACGGACTGGTCGGGCAGCCGCGACTTCGCGGGCGAGGGCACCGCTGCCCTTGTGCCTTATGAACTCATCCCCGTATCCGATCCCTATGGCGTCTACACCGCACCAGGTCAGCTATGGGCCGAGCCCTCACCAAGCGAGGCGGCAGCAGCGCTGAAGAAGCTTTCAGAGCATCCGCATGAGCGTCAGCAGCTTGGACGGCGTTCGAAAGAGGCTGTGCAGCAGCGCCTTAGTCCGAAAACGGTAGGCGCCTGCATGCAGGCCCTACTCTTTGCTCGGCGGTTGGAGACCGTGAAGCAAGGCAAGACCATATTTTGGAAGCGAGATCGGAACGGAAAGCCAAACTGAGTACGGCCAAGGCCGCTAAGCGGCTAGTTCGGGGACCTGCAATCAAGGCCCTCTCAGGACGTCTCCGCCGCCTCGCCGATAAGAGACCGGTGTGCCTTTTCATTCCGCTTGTGGCTGGCAGGGTAGTAGTAGGCTTCCTTCTGAGTGCGCGAGAGGGTTCGGTGCTCGTTATGGCCCTTATAGGTGCCCCAGAACTGGTTGAAGCGAAACAGTAGTATCTCCCCCGCAACGCTCGCAAAGCACCGCTCTTTCAGTGCCTCACCCCAGTCATGGAAAACAGCCGCAGTAAAATAGCGGCAGAAATCCCGGAACGTCACCTGGACCTCCGGCATGATCTCCCGAAGGGTCAGCGCCTCGCGGTAGTAGCGCCGCCTCGTCTGCTTCAACGTCTCTTCATGGATGTGGACCACAGGCGCATCGGCGATATAGGCGATCCGGCCCCCATCAGCCTTGAGCGCTTTTCCAAGGACCATATCCTCCAGCCCCGTTGCCTTCTCGCAGAACCGATAACGCTCCCAAACCGACGTTCGTATCGCCGAGTTTGCATTGTTGACGAAGAAATCGCCCTGGTCCGGTTTGTCGTGTTCGGTAAAGTACTTAGCGAATATCTGTTTCTCGGAAAAACGGCTGACTTCGTGCCCTACCTGCTTGCCGTAGGTATAGTCGGCTTTGTCCGCCAGAAGCGGCTCCGTGAGGTTGACCAACCACCGGGGGTGAGCGGGGATGCAATGGGCTGAGATGAAGACGAGGACCTCGCCCGTGGCCGCCTCGCAGCCCCAGTTCAGCGAGCGGCCGAAGGTGAAGTCCTGCTTCTTGATATGGACGATGCGGCAGCCAAAACGCTCGGCGATCTCGAGCGTACCATCGGTCGAGCCAGAGTCGACCAAGATGATTTCCGTTTCAATATCGCTGCCGGAAAGGTCCTGGTCACGACACGCTTGAAGCGCGTCCGCAAACCACTTCTCCTCGTTGAGCGCCCGAAAGACGATGCTGACGCTACGCTTCTCATGCCCCATGGAAGTCCTCTACCGATCTGGTTCTATGGGGGGCTTCTCGCACAAACGCGTTACCTTGAGAAGTGGAGCCAGTAGCGGAGGCGTTACAATAGGGTCAGTTGCTTTGCGGGTTTCTAGGATCATCACGCAGCCGTTCAATTCGCCTCCTTGGGTAGCCCGAAGCGAGGATGATAGGCTTCTGGACAGGACTGTAGTCAACGGATGCCCGCGTCGATCTGGAACGCTCGCATTGCTGGCAAACGCGGGCTTCCCATTTCGATGGCAAGGTGGTTGAAGCCTGCAATCAGGTCCAGTCTAGGATCGTAGCAGTTTGCCGCCCGCAAGCGGCGTGAGGAACGTTGATGCAAGTTTGTTTCTACCCAGCATTTGAGAATTCCGATAAGCTTACGGATCATTTTTATAGACTGCATTGGTACCTTGCTCCGTTTGCTGAAAAGATCGCCAGTATCGTCCTCCCGGTTGTAACCGATGCTGTCACAGTCGGTGAGGTACCAACCTACCTGGACGAGCAACTTAGGCTGCTAAACGGAACGTTACCGGTCAGGCAAATGGAGCTGTCTACCAGTGATCTGGAGCAAGAGTTGGAGAGAGCCGACCTCGTGCTTCTGTGGCGAACGGATGACGCTAGTGCGAACGGTATTCCCACCGAACTGAAGGGAAAGTCTGTTATCCGTGTTGACCACGACAACGTCCAGAACGCAGGGTCGTTTTATCTGAAGTTCGCTGAGTGGTTCCCAGATCGTCAGCAAGAGTCTCTAGAACGATCGAAAACTGCCCTCGACACCATCAGCCGAGAGTTAACTTCCTCTAAAGGTTATATTTTCGGCACGGGGCCTGGGCTAGGTCTGATGTCCGACCACGACTTCTCGGACGGCGTAGCCATAGCTTGCAACAGTATGGTGCGAAACAAACCGCTTCTGCAGCGGATGAAGCCTCCGCTTGTTGTAGTAGGTGATCCAATATTCCATGCGGGTCCTTCCTCGTACGCCGCTGCGTTCCGCGCGAGTCTTGTAGAAGTGCTTGATGAGTATAGTGCGTATCTCATGGTGCCAATGCGCGACTTTCATATTTATGAGTATCATCTCCCGGAACGTTTCATAACCAAGATCATCGGGATGCCGTTCAAAAAAGGCGAGGAGCCCCAACTCGACCTACTCTCGAACCACGTGGTTACAACTACCAGTAACATCCTTACGCTGTTTCTTCTTCCGCTTGCCACAACCTTTTTCGATGAAATCGCCATTGCTGGTTGCGACGGGCGTCCCGTTTCCTCAGACGACTATTTTTGGAGCCACGACACAGCGAGTCAATTTAATGACCAAATGCCAGTCATTCGACAGGCTCATCCGGCATTCTTCGCCATTGACTATAACGACTATTACCTTCGTCATTGCGAGACATTAGAGACTTGGCTCTCCGCCGCTGAAGAAAAAGGTCATCGAATTGTCAATATGACGCCTTCATTTATCTCCGCGCTTCAAAAGCGCAGCGTTCCTTCCGTCAAAAACCCATCTGAGAACGAGCTGGATAATCAGGCAAGACCGTTAGTCTCAATCATCGTGCCTGCGTTCAATGCAGAACAGTTTCTACAGCAGATGGTGTTATCGATCCGACATCAGGACATGTCGAGCTGGGAACTAGTCATTGTTAACAATAACTCGACTGATACGACAGAAGACTTGGCGCTAGAGTGGTCGGGTCGTGATCCGCGCATTCGTGTAGTGAGTGAACCTGCTGCTGGTGTTTCTCACGCTCGAAACAGAGGGCTTGCTGAAGCAACTGGCCGTTTTATAACTTTTCTAGATGCTGACGACGAAATGGATCGTGGCTCGCTCCGCGCACGGGCGCAAAAGCTTTTGGACAACCCTGATATTGAACTCGTCCACAGTCGGCTTAGGCGTACCGACGAGTACGGAAGAAGTCTTGGACTACATAATGGTGCTGGACGCGATATAACGTTCAAAGACATGTATGGGAACGCTGCGCAAATCACCACGTTGATGGGGCGCGCCGAACTCATGTCTCAATTTAGGTTTCCGACGAACCTCGCCAATGGTGAGGACTGGATGTATCTTGCAGAAATATTACGAACCGGGGTAAAGTCTTATTATGTTCCAGAAGGAACCTGTACATATCGAGTTCATAGCGCGTCTAACACATATCAGAGTATTCTAAGGCATGAAAAGAATCTTATTCCGGCAATCGACTACGTTTATTCGAGAGATGGGCGACCTCAGATTGCTGACGAGTTTAGGGAGGGCCTGAATGAACCGCCTCGCGACCAAATACTTTATGGCCGTTTAGAGGGCCCTTTGATTTGGTCGATTCTTGGTCGCAGCGAGACTGATTTCGATACGATTATGGCGGAACAAGCTTTCGTCGACTATATGCGAAAGAAAAGTGTTGCTGCATGCGCGCACCTCGTCGAGCGGATTGCGGTTCGCATATTCCGCATTCCAACTACGGACATTAAACTATCAGCAAAAATTGATCGCGAGGAAATTGCGGCGTTCATGCGTCAAGCTAATCTCGGCGGGCGTCTACCTCAGCTTGCTGAAGCGGTTGAACAAACCTTGTATATTACCCCGTCGCTAGACGAGGTCGACCTGCCGCGTACTAGGCAATTGAGGAAGCTCAGTGAGGGCCGCCGCATGCTGATTATTGGCAACGGGCCATCGACGAGAGAGCTTGCCGCTATCGGTTTTGATAGGCTTCCAGCCGACATGGACACGTTCGGAATGGGTATTGCCTACCGGTATTTCTCGCGTATTAATTGGTGGCCCACTTACTATGCGTGTGCCGACAGCAAAGTCGTTCATTCGCACAGAGACCGGTTGAAAACGATCATTGAAAGCGAGCAAGTCTCTACTCGCCAGTTTTTCTTCTCACGCCCTCTTACCGATCATCCTCGGTTGACTGAGATACCTCACAGCTCGACAGGGGACTTTTGTTTCGAGAAAGCAGTGGAGCTGGGATACAAGCATATATATTTGATTGGTGTAGAGGGAAGCTATGTAGAAGAGATTGCTGAATCGAGACCTCTTACTGAATCCGAGTTCAAGGAGCTCGGCTATGAAGATATCAACCTTGCCCCAAATCTAAGGAAACTTCTTATTATTGAGAATTCGCCAAACTTCAATCCTAATTATTTCTTTGACGATTACCAAAGGAAAGGAGATGTTTACTCTCTTCCTCAAGCGAAGGGTCACAGATACGCTTGGAAGGAGAAAGCGAAGGCTGCGAAGGTTGCTGAGGTAAGTGTCTTTAATTTAAGTCCACACTCTCTCATAACCCAGTTCCCGAAAATGCGCCTCCAATCTCTTCTGGATATGAAGCCCAGCAATTGGAGTTCTAGCCAGGAGAACTACGCGCTAACACCTGCTGTGCAGGATCCAAAACCGAAGGTGCGTCCCGCAGCGGTAGTGCAAACAAAACCTCCAACTGCATCTGCTCCGGTACCTGAGCAGAAAGTAGCAAGTGGTGAAGAAAAACGGTCACAGGCTGGCGCCCCGGAGAAGCGCCCCTTCTATGCCCCTTTCGGTGACTGGTTGCAGAAACGCTCGCCGCGGAGTTTTGGGCTTTTGCGGTTAGGTAGGAAAGGCTTAGCCGGGGGATGGCGTCGGCGTACTTGGGTTGTCCCCGCGATCGTCCTGGCACTGCTTCCAGCTTTGGTCGGGGCGTTTGCTTTGGAGAGGGTGGGGCCAGTGCCAACCAGTTGGGGCGCACCCCTTATCGGACTATCCGTACTTCTCGTATTCTGTTTCGGCCTGTTCTACTTAGCTCTGCGGACTTACGTAGGGCTAAGTGCTCTTACGGGCGAAGCCGTCGCCGGACGCGCCCGCATGGATGATGTGCTGGCAAGATTGCAAGATCTGACGAACCGCCAAGAACAACAACTGGCTTACCGGCGCGAGTCCGAGCGAACCTTCTCCAAACTGACAAAGCGGATCGATCAGGTCGAAAAGTTCGCAAGAGAGGTGCACCAATCAGCCGAGGAGAAGATCGCTCGCTTGGATCAGCAAATTTGCTCGGACCGCGAACGGATCAACGGTGTGGAGACCCGCCTCTCCTCCGTGGACCAAGTGCTTCGACAGCAATTGGCTAAGGTCAAAAAGCTCGCCGAAGAGAGCACGGCGCTCAGTAAGGAGCTTTCCGATGCGGCGCAGCAGGTTGCAGAAGCAACAGCGCAAGCTTTGAGCTCAAACACGATCGCTCGTCGGGTGGAAGAAGCTGCAAACGCTCTTTCTCAAGCGCAAGCTAACCATGACAGTAAGATTGACACGCTGCAGAAGGCATCGGAAGAAGCAATCAAAGAATTCCGCAAGTTTCAGACAACGTCGATTGGAACCGATCTCGCGGTGGTCGCTAGGTCTCTACGACCTATGTGGCTAGGGGGTTCAGGCCTCGATCGGCGAGAATTCGAGGTCGAGAAGGAGCACGGCCATATCCTTCTGATGGATGCGCTCATCGACCTCGAGCGCCGCTCACCGGGAACCCTCTCTGGCAGAAGCTTGATCGAAATCGGTATGACCCGCGAACTCTGGCAAGGTCAGCGATCCACCCAGAAACTGAGCCTCTTCGCAGCACTTTTGGACCTGCATTACATCGGCGTCGATATGGATACGAAGAACGTTGCCGCCGCAAAGGATATACTCCCGTATCTCAACCCGGCCGCGCAGGTTTTCGTCAGTAAAGGCGAGGACTTCCTTAAGCTTCATACGGGCAGCATCGATTTTGTCTATCTCGATGCCTACGATTTTGACCACGGCAAGCACTCCGACCAGCGTCAGGACAGCTATGAGAGGAATCTAGGCGCAAGAATCAGCGATGAAGACTGCTGGAAAATGCATCTATCTTGTGCGAAGACGCTGACGAAGCGGCTCGCACCTGACGGGATCGTTGCTTTAGATGATACTTGGGTCGATCTCGACGGTGCGTATCACGGCAAGGGTAAGCTCGCCGTACCGTACATGTTAGACAACTCATTCCAGATCATCGCGCAAACCGAAATGACGGTGTGTCTGAGCAGGTCTCAGCAGTACGAAAGCGATACGAAGCCTGCCTGATCGCTAGAGCGTTTTGATGTCATTCCGTCTTGTAGCCAGCGGCGGA
>NZ_JANIBC010000004.1:21274-264105 GCF_024505085.1 Parvularcula maris | reverse complement strand
CTATGCAACTGAAGCGACGATGACCCATCCGCTCCAGCCTCCACCCTACGCAGCCGCCTACGGGCGGTCCTTGGTGCTGCGCGGCTTACCCCGCAGGCGTAGCCTCCATATGGAGCAGCACCTCGACCTCATAGCCGACCCAGCGGTCGTCCTCGAACTCGCCCTGGCCGATGCCGAAGTCGGATCGGTTGAGCATGACGCTGCCGTCAGCGACCGCCCTTCCAGCTTCGTCGATCGTCAGCGTGAACGGCATCGACACATCGCGGTTCACGCCCTTGATCGTCAGTGTACCGTCGGCGACATAGCTGCCTTCGCCTGTCGAGCTGATATCGGCGGAGCGGAACGTCGCGGTGGGGTGTACCGCCGCATTGAACCACCCCTCCTGCGGCAGCGCTTCGTTGCGTTCGGAAGTGCCTGCATCGGCAGAGGACAGGTCGATCACCGCCTCGATCTCGCCCTCCTCCTCCGGCGCTTCGGGATTCAGGATGATGCCTGCGTTCCAGCGGCCGAAGCTGCCCTCGAAGCTGTTGCCGTTCTGGGTCGCGCGGAAGCCTATCCTGGAGGCCCCCCGGTCGATCTCCCAGTTCGGCGCACCGGACAGGCCGGCCGTCGCCAGCTCTGCCTCGCTCAGCTCGGTAGCGGGCGCTTCCGCCGCCTCTTCTCCGCTTCCGCAGGAGACGAGAACGAGAGCGCTAGACGCAATGAGAAGGGAACGGAACATCAGTGAGCCTCCTTAGGGCTACTATCACGGCGCAGCTTGCTATGCAGGGCGCTCGGCACCATGCGCAGCAGGACGCTGTCCTTGTCGACGAAATGGTGCTTCAGCGCCCCGCCCACATGCAGGACCAGAAGCCCGATGGTGATCTTGGCGAGCACTTCATGGGTCTCGATCCAGAAGCTCTCCGCCGCCTCGCCCACCGGCACGGGCCAGTGGGGCACGGGGATCACGTAGAAGATCTTCGTGTCGATCCCCAGCGGCGAGGCCGACACCATGAGCCAGCCGGTGAGCGGGATACCGATGATGAGGGCGTAGAACCCCACATGGGTGATCCGCGCCAGCACCCTCTCCCAAGGCTTCATATGGTCCGGCAATGCAGGCGCCTTGTGCGTCAGCCGCCAGCCGAGGCGAAGCAGCGAGAGTGTCAGCACGATCAGCCCGAAGCTCTTATGGAGCTGGTACATCGTGTATTTCGTCTCGGAGAAGGCGAGGTTGTGCATGATGAACCCGGTGGGAATCTGCACGATGATCATCACGGCGATCAGCCAGTGCAGCGCCTTGGCGACGCTCGAATAGCGCTGTGTTTCGGTGCTCATCCGCGCACTTTCGAGCCCATCGGCGAGGGCCGCAAGCGCCCATCGCAGCAAGGCAGGTTTGCCCCGAGCGAAAAGGCCGTCGCGATTTCTTCACTTCGTTTGCGCGCGAATCAGGTCTCACTGTGACCCATGAGGACAACGCCGCGTACACCCAGGCGATCTGCCCCCAGCGCAAGGAGCGCAGCGGGCACCCCTCACCCCCCGCCCAAGCTTTCAGTAGCCGCACCGTAAAGGAGATGCGTCATGGCTCGTCGATCCGCAAAGAAACTGGTCAAGAGATCGGGTACACAAGGACAGCAGGACCGCAGAGCCATGGAGGACAATGTCCGGCCCCTCTTCGAGGACGGATGGTCACCGATCGAAGGCGTGCCCGAAGCGCCCCGCGACCGCAGCTACAAGAAGAACCTCAGACCGCAGAACGAAACGCAAGGCCAGCTTTTCACCCAGCTCGACGAGCACAATGTCGTCTTCGCCCTAGGCCCCGCCGGGACCGGCAAGACCTATGTCGCGGTCGCCAAGGCGGTCGAAGCGCTGGAGGCCGGGAAGATCGGGCGCATCGTCCTCTCCCGCCCCGCCGTGGAGGCTGGCGAGAGCCTGGGCTTCCTGCCCGGCGACATGGAGGAGAAGCTCTCCCCCTATCTCCGCCCCCTCTACGACGTGCTGACCGAGCGGCTCAGTGCCAAGAGGGTCAGGCAGCTTATGGGTGAGGGCGTGATCGAGGTGGCGCCCATCGCCTTCATGCGAGGCCGTACGCTGAACAACGCCTTCGTGGTCATCGACGAGGCGCAGAACTGCACCTATGCGCAGCTCAAGATGCTGCTGACGCGGCTCGGCTGGCACTCCACCATGGTGGTGACGGGCGACCCGGACCAGTCGGACCTCCTGCCCGGCATGTCGGGGCTGGCCGAGATCGCCGACAAGCTCGAGGCGGTGGAGGAGATCGGCGTCACACGCTTCGAACGGGGCGACATCGTTAGGCACCCGCTGGTCGCTAAGATGGTGGAGCAGATCTAGCCGCCGTCATCCCGGAAAGCGCGTCGCGCTTATCCGGGACCCATGGACCGTTTTCGGGCTACGCAGAACAACTGTTGGAAAGAAACCTGACCGTAGGCCATGGATCCCGGATAGCCTTCGGCTTCCGGGATGACGGCGGCGCTTCACTCATACCAACCGAGCCGCTCCTCCTCCCTCGCCCCCTCGCGCCACTCCTCCATCGCGGGCAGGCTCCAGACCGCATCCATGTACTCCTGATACGGCGCCATGGCCTTCACCGGGCCATAGGTCCTGATGCGCGAGACCACCGGCGCGTAGAACGCATCCGCCGCGGTAAAGCCCCCGAAGAGGAACGGCCCGCCCGAGCGGCTGAGCGCCTCGTCCCAGATCGCGGCGATACGGCGAAGGTCCTTGGCCACCCCCGGCGGGCAGGAGAGCCCCTTGTGCTCGCGGATCATGTCCATCGGCCAGGTGCCGCGAAGCTGACCGAACCCCGCATGCATCTCGGCCACAGCGAAGCGGGCACACGCGCGGGCCTTAAGGTCCTCCGGCCAAATACCTTTCTCGGGATAGAAGTCAGCCACCGTCTCGGCGATGGCCAGGCTGTCGCCGATGCCGCCCTCCCCCCAGGAGAGATAGGGCACGAGGCCCGAGGGGGAGTGCTTCAGAAGCTCCTCGCGGCTTCCCGGCTGATCCAAACGGATCAGCTTCTCACGGAACGGCACCTCCAGAACCTTCATCAGAAGCCATGGCCTGAGCGACCAGGAGGAGAGGTTCTTGTTGCCGATGACGAGGGTGAGGTCGGTCATGGAAGGCTCCTGAAACTTGTCCCCGCCGATCTCTGACAGCCGTAAGGGGACAAGCAAGGCATTCTTGGTTAGAACCCTCCGGAAAAGGCAGTTCAGGGGCTTTGGAGATATGGCGAGACGGCAGAGCAGCCAGACCATGGGCGGCGAGGAGGTTCGCGAGGAATCAGGGTGGCGCTACCCGCTCCTCATCTTCTTCTTCACCCTCGTCCTGTCGGGCTTCGTGCTCTTCTACTATCTCGGCCCGAGCCCTGACGAGCTCGCCGGCGACGTGCCAAGGCCGAGCCTGTCGGACGATGCCGTGGTGCTCTCCGTCGGCGGGCTCCAGTTCGAGGTTCCGGCCAACCACACGGTCTTCCCCAAGGACCGCCGCCCCGGCGCGCGCGACACGCTGGCGCTCTACGCAGCCTGGCCGCGCATGGACGGCTACACTACTTCCCGCAAGCAGGATTTCATGGAGAACCGCCCCAACTCGCGGCGGATCGACGTGCTGATCGAGGAGAACAACACACCCTTCGACGAGAAGCAGCGCCTCGAGATCCTCTACAAGCAGCATACGACGAGCGCGGGCGGCGTTCCGGCCGAGAACGGGCTCACCCGCTACGAGTTCGGCAAGGGCTCGAGCCTGACCCCCGGCGCGGGCTACGAGAACCGTGTGATGTATACCGGCACGACGGAGGGCGGCGAGGAAGCGGTCATCTTCTGCTACGACTACGACGACGAGGAACTCGTCCCCGCCGACTGCTTCCGCATCTACGATGTCACCGAGGAAGTCTGGGTACGGTACATCTTCAAGGAAGTCTACCTACCCGAATGGCGCCGCATCGACGAAGCGGTGAAAGAGTTCGTGGGCGAGCTTCGGGTCGAGGGTGAGGTTTGAGAGAGTTCAAACCTCCCCCAACACCTCCGCATACCCCTCCCAGTCACCCGCACGCCCCGTCACCAGCATCGGCCGTGGTTCCCTAGCTACCGGCGTGTAGGCCTCGCCATCCGGCAGGAACCCGAACCGTCCGCCTGCCTCCTCGACAATGATCTGCCCCGGCGCATGGTCCCAGGGGGTCATGATGTATTGGATCACGTAGTCGATGATCCCGCGCGCCGTATCGGTGTAGGCGTAGGCGGAGCACCGTCCCTGCCTCGTCTCCCGGCCCTTTCTGGTCGCGAGGTCGAAGGTGCTGCGGTAGGGCTCCTCCACATAGGTGCGGGAGAAATCGCCCGAGGCTTCCGAGAAAGGCTTCGTCCCGCCGCACCGGAGCCTCTCGCCGCCAAAGAAGGCGCCGCTCCCCTCCTCCGCGACCGCGCAGCGGCCATCCACCGGCAGGTAGATGAGCCCCGCCCGGACCTTCTGATCACGGACCAGCGCCGCCATCACGCCGAACCGGTCCGAGCCGTGTACGAAGTTGTTCGTGCCGTCCACCGGATCCACCAGCCAGAACGTTCCCTCACCGGCCAGGGCCGCGGCGGAAACAGTACCTGCGCTCACCGCTTCCTCGCCGATGACCTTGGAGCCCGGCAAGAGGTCCTCGAGCGCGCGGGTCAGGAACAGCTCCGCCTCCCGGTCGGCCACGGTGACGAGGTCCTGCGGCCCGGACTTCTCCTCCACTTCCCCCTCCGAGAGGCTGCGCCAGCGCGGCATGATGAAGGTCTCCGCCGCCTCGCGCAGCAGGGCTTCGGCCTTGACGAGATCGGTCATCGTTCCCCCCTCGACCGGTAGCGCACCGGCCCCCTCGCGCTGATCGGATCGACCGGCTCGCCGCCCTGGGTGACCTCGATCCTGCCCTCTTCGGCCAGCATACGCCCGGCCGCCCGCACCTCGTCCATCAGCGGCCTCCAGTCCTCAGGCGCGAGCGCGCGGGCCGCTTCGGAGGGGCAGATGCTCTTCCCCTCTCCGCGTTCGGCGAGGAGCTGGAGAATGATGCGGCGCGGCGTCATGCGGATGGCTGTAGCCGCGTGCCGGTCCAGCGGCTACCCTCCGGGCCGATCAAGGACAGGAGCCACGCCATGCCGCCCGAAGCCCTGCGTACACCGGACAGCCGCTTTCGGAACCTGCCGGACTTCCCCTACGAGCCCCGCTATGCCGAGGACCTCGAAGGCTATGAAGGCCTGCGCATGGCCTTTATCGACGAGGGGCCACGCACCGCGCCGGTCTTTCTGTGCCTGCACGGCGAGCCGAGCTGGTCCTTCCTCTACCGCCACATGATCCCGGTGTTCCTCAAAGCGGGCGGCAGGGTCGTGGCGCCCGACCTCTACGGCTTCGGCCGCTCCGACAAGCCGATCCGCCAGGAGGACTACACCTACAGCTTCCATCGCGGCTCGCTTCTGGCACTGATCCGTAAGCTGAACCTTCAGAACATCACCCTGGTCTGCCAGGACTGGGGCGGCGTTCTGGGCCTGACCCTGCCGATGGAGGAGCCGGAGCGGTGGCGGCGGCTTCTGGTGATGAACACCTCGCTGCCGCTGGAGCCGGGCTCCAGCATCGTCGCCGAGGACCTCGCCCGCCCCGAGGACCAGCGTAAGACGGGCTTCGGCAAGTGGCACGCTATCTCACAGCGTACGGACGACATGCCGGTGGGGCACATCGTCAATATGGGCGCGGGCCAGAAGCTGACCGAGGCGGAGATCGCGGCCTATGACGCCCCCTTCCCCGACAAGAGGTCCAAGGCGGGCGCCATCGTCTTCCCCCGCCTCGTCCCCTTCTCCGAGGCGCAGGACGGCTACGCGATAGGCCGCCGCGCGGTAGGGTTCTGGAACGAGTGGGACGGGAAGAGCTTCATGGCCATCGGCGCCGCCGACCCCGTGCTGGGCGTCCAAGCCATGGAAGCGCTCCGAGCAGAGATCAAAGGCTGCCCCGAACCCATGATCATTGAGGAAGGCGGCCACTTCGTTCAGGAATGGGGCAAGGAGATCGCCGAAGCAGCGCTGGAGCGGTTCGACGGGGTCTAAGCTTCAGACCTCGACCCTCAGCACACGGCGGACGACCGCGCAGCCGGAACGCCGGTCTCGCAATCGGACCAACGTGCTGCGGGCTTCCAGATCGCTGGGCGTGACGAGACCCCATACGAGGCCAACCCGCTGCATCGCCTTCAGTGCCCACCAGCCGGGATCGGGCTGGTCGTCGTCCAAGCCCAGGCGAGCCGAACCGGGAAAGGCATGGTGGTTCGCATGCCAGCCCTCACCCATGGATAGCGCTGCCAGGAGCGGGACGTCCCTCCCCTGCACACCCGCTCCCCTGATATGCCAACGGCTCGGGCCGTGATTGTGGGCTAGGTGCCCCACATACCAGTGCCCGGTCACGCTGAGTGCCACGCGGGCGCACACGCCCCACACCACGAAACCCCACCCGCCGAGCAGGTAAAGCAGCACCGCCAAGGGAAGCTGTTGCAGCATCCAGCTTCGCTCCATCACATGCAGAAAGCCGTCGCTGCGGCGTTCCGGCTCGAGGACGAAGGCGGGAGGAACGTCAAAGGCGACATCGCAGTGCACTTGCCACCAATAGTCCTTCAGCATGGGCGAGCCGTGGCGAACATAAGGGTGGCAGCCCGGCACGCGCTGTGCCCAGTCGCGGATGTCATGCTGGCGCATCATGCCGATCGGACCGTCCATCCCCACCAAGGTGCCGAGATAGATCATCAGCCTGTCAAGCCAGCGAAGACACTGGAAGCTGCCATGGATCAGCTTGCGATGAAGGCCAAGGGAGTGACCGAAAAGAAGCGTCACTCCCGTCAGTACGAGGAAAACCGCGAAGGCACTTAGGCTGAAGGTCAGTGGGCCGAAGACCAGTGCGATGGCGGTCATCGACCCTATCCAGAGAGACTTCGAAGGCTTCCAAGCAACCTGTGCCTTCGAGACATCCGTGCCAGGAGCGGGAACCAACCTCTCCGAACCCTCACGCCAATCCATCTTCGCCTCCTTCGGCTATTGTGATTTGTCGCCCTTCTGACGGCTTTCCTTCTTGAGAGGCCGCGAGACCGGGCAGACCTCCTGCACGAAACCGTTGAGGGTGTTCACGAGGTTCTCCTGAACCAAGCTGTAACGCATGAACTGCCCTTCCTTAGTTCCCTCGATGAGACCTGCATTTTCGAGAACGGAAAGATGCCGCGAAATGGAAGGCTTGGTCATCTCGAAGCGCGCTGCGATCTCCCCCGCCGTCAGGTCGGATCCAGACAGATAAGCGAGAATTTTGCGCCTCGGCGTCGAGGAGAGGGCTTCGAACACTTTATCCATGCCCTAAACTAATTAGCGAATTAGCTAATTGTCAAGCTAGCTATTTTGCCTTTCGCATCGCAGCACGCTACCTCGCGAGCAAATGCTTTGAGAGGGCTTCACCACATGACCGATACCGTTTCCGCCGCCGGGCTAGAGATTGCCAAACCGCTCTACGATTTTATCGAAGGGGCGGCATCCGGTGCGGGGATGACCGGGGACGAGTTCTGGAATGCTGTGGCGCGGATCGCCCAGGCGCACGCGGCCACCAATGAGAAGCTGCTGGCGAAGCGCGAGGACCTGCAGCAGCAGATCGACGCCTGGTACGAGAAGAACGGCCCGCAAGGTCCCGAGGCGCAGGAGGCCTTCCTGCGCGAGATCGGCTACCTCGTGCCCGAAGGCGGCGACTTCACCATCGAGACCTCGGGCGTCGATGCGGAGATCGCGCAGATTTCCGGTCCGCAGCTCGTGGTGCCGATCAAGAACGCTCGCTATGCGCTGAACGCCGCTAATGCCCGCTGGGGCAGCCTCTATGATGCGCTCTACGGCACGGATGTGATCGGTGAGGAAGACGGCGCCGAGCGCGGCGGGGCCTACAACCCGGTGCGCGGCGGGAAGGTCATCGCGTTTGCCAAAGATTTTCTCGACCAACGCTTCCCCCTCCAGGGCGCGAGCCACACCGACGTTTCTGCCTACAAAGTAGAAGGCGGCCAGTTCCTAGCCGAGCTGGGCGGCGGCGCGACCGTCGGTCTTCAGAACACCGATCAGTTCCGCGGCTATCAGGGTCAGGAGGGCGAGCCGACTGCCATCCTTCTACGGAACAACGGTCTCCACGCCGAGCTGATGATCGACCGCTCCCACCCCATCGGCAAGGACGATGCGTCAGGCCTCGCCGATGTGATCCTCGAGAGCGCGATCACTACCATCATGGACTGCGAGGACTCCGTCGCCGCCGTGGACGGCGAGGACAAGACCGAGGTCTACGCCAACTATCTTGGCCTCCTGAAAGGCGACCTCACCACCTCCTTCCAGAAGGGCGGCGAGACAGTACAGCGCGGCCTCGCCGAGGACCGCACCTACACCGCCGCGGACGGCTCGGAGCTGCTCCTCAAGGGCCGCGTGCTGATGCTGATCCGCAATGTCGGCCACCTCATGCGCAACCCCAGTGTCAAGCTGCCGAACGGCGACGATATCTTCGAGGGCATGCTCGATGCCTGCGTCACCGGGCTTCTCGCCAAGTACGACGTCGGCGCCAAGCGCAACTCCGCCCACGGATCGACCTATATCGTCAAGCCGAAGATGCACGGCCCCGAAGAGGTCGCCTTCGCCGTCACCCTGTTCGAAGAGGTCGAGAAAGCCCTTGGCCTGCCCGCCAAGACCCTTAAGATCGGCATCATGGACGAGGAACGCCGCACCACGGTGAACCTCAAGGAGTGCATCCGCCAGGCCAAAGACCGGGTCATCTTCATCAATACGGGCTTCCTCGACCGTACCGGCGACGAGATCCATACGGCCATGAAGGCCGGGCCATTCAAGCGCAAGGCGGAGATCAAGTCCGCCCCGTTCATGACCGCCTACGAGGCGTGGAACGTCGATAACGGCCTCGCCGCGGGCTTCAAGGGACGTGCACAGATCGGCAAGGGTATGTGGGCTATGCCCGACCTGATGAAGGACATGCTCGCCCAGAAGGCGGGCCACCCGAAAGCGGGCGCCGACTGCGCCTGGGTTCCCTCCCCCACCGGCGCGACGCTCCATGCGCTGCACTATCACGAGGTCGATGTGGACGCCGTGCAGGACGAGCTTGCGAGCCGTCCGCGTGCGCCCCTCTCCGACATCCTCACCGTGCCCCTCGGCGATCCCTCTTCGTGGTCTGCGGAGGATATCCAGGAGGAGCTCGACAACAACTGCCAGGGCATCCTCGGCTATGTGGTGCGCTGGGTGGATCACGGGGTCGGCTGCTCGAAGGTGCCGGACTACTACGATGTCGGCCTGATGGAAGACCGCGCCACCTGCCGCATCAGCTCCCAGCATGCTGCCAACTGGCTCGCCCACGGCATCGTCACCCGCGAGCAGGTCGAGGACACCCTCCGCCGCATGGCCGCCAAGGTGGATGAGCAGAACGCGGGCGACCCGAGCTACCGCCCCATGGCGCCTGATTTCGATGGTTCGCTGGCTTTCCGCGCCGCCTCCGAGCTGATCTTCGAGGGTGCCAACCAGCCATCCGGCTACACCGAGCCGATCCTTCATAGGACGAGGCTGGAACTGAAGGCTAAGTAGGGCGGAACGCGAAGCTTTCCGCCCCCTTTCGACACCCCGGTCTTCGGCCTACTGAAGGTGGGAGCGGACCATCCAGGCCTGCTTGTCCAGCATGAACGCCGTGCCGATCAGCAGGTCCTGGGTCGGCATGTCGCCGCCTGTGTTGCCGATCCGCTCGTAGAGGCGCGTTCTCACCCCGTCATAGGCCGCTGCCAGCGCGCGGAGCGTTTCCTCCTGGGCGCGGGTATCGGCTGGCGGAGCACTGACGCCGCTTTTTTGCGCCACCGCCGCCGGTCGTCCATCGGCGGGTTGGCCCAGCGCTCGCAGCCGCTCGGCGACCTCGTCGATGGGCGCGTCAAGCGCGGTGTAGAGCTCGCCATAGAACTCGTGAAGCTGGTAGAAGTCCGAGCCGGTGATATTCCAGTGCTCCTGATGTACCGCGTGTTTCAGCGCGATCAGGTCGTAGAGCGTAGCCTGCAGCGCGCCGGAAGAGGTGCTGACGACCTCCTGCTCGAGCGGCGCAGCGCCGTCTTGAAGGGCGATGCTGGATGAGAGCGCGAGAACGGCGGCGGCGGTGAGAGCGATCATGAACGGCTTCCTTGCTAGACCGTGGGAAAACAGCCTCGCGCTGTCCCTGTTCCGGCTGGCGCGGGTTTGACGCGGCGGCGCGACAAAGAGGCTCCCCAGAACCGTGCCGCCGTGCTAAGATCACCCCATGTCTTTCGCCGCCGAGACCAGCCTCACCCGCCCGTTCAAGGAGCACCCTGACACTGTGGGTGAGACCTATGTCGAGCACGCTGAAGTGGCGGGCCGCATGGGCGTGGTGATGATCGCGGCCGGCTGCGCCTGCCTCCTCCACGCGGTCTTCCCGTTCCTCTTCACGAGGACCGGCAGCAAGATGATCCGCTGGATGTCGCTGCACGCCCGCAAGCGGCGCCCCGGCAAGGCCTAGCCCTTCGGCATGACATAGGTGACCACGGCGTGGGCGGAGGGCTTCTCCGCGCCTTCCGCACGAAGGCTGACCTCCATCACCGCGGACACCCTCCCCGCCTTCAGCACCTCGGCCTCGGCCAGCACCGCCTCGCCGATGCAGGGGCGGAGGAAGTTGATGTTGAGGTTCGAGGTCAAAGCCATGGGCACGATGCCGGTGACTGTGAAAAGCGCCGCATAGGCGGCATGGTCCGCCATCGCCATCTGCGTCGGCCCTGAGATATAGCCGCCGGGCCTGAGGTGGCCGGCATCGGCGCGAAGGCTCAGCACCAGCCTCCCCCGCTCGGCCAGGGTCACGAGGGGCCGTGCCCCCACCCCCGCGAATCCCTGTTCGAAGAAGGCGTTGAGCTCGTCGGCGGTCACGGCAGAGGCTTGCTCGGTCATTCGCACGGCCTAGGCCCCAGCGCGGCATAAGGGCAAGCCGCTGGGCCTACCCAGGGGCGGGAACCCCCGCTACACCGCTGCCATGCTGATCGTTCTCTCCCCGGCCAAGAACCTCGACTTCGAACCCGCCGACGGGCGCCTCAAGGCGACCGAGCCCCGCTTCATGGACCAGACCGAGAAGCTCGCGGGCGTTCTCAAGAAGAAGTCCGCCGGGCAGATCGGCCAGCTCATGGGCCTATCGGAGAAGCTCTCCTCCCTCAACGCCGAGCGCTACAAGGCGTTCGGCGAGCAGTCGAAGAAGCAGGCGATCCTCGCTTTCAACGGCGATGTCTATCGCGGCTTCGACGCAGGTACTCTCGATGCCGAAGGTCTGCATACGGCGCAGGAGCGGGTGCGCATCCTCTCCGGCCTCTACGGCGTGCTGCGCCCCCTCGATGCCATCGAGCCCTACCGGCTGGAGATGGGCACCAAGCTGAAGGTGGGGCACGGCGAGAGCCTCTACGATTTCTGGGGCAGCCGCCTGTCGGAGAGCCTGGACAAAGAGCTGGGCGGAAAACCCCTCGTCAACTGCGCGTCCAACGAGTATTTCAAAGCCGCCAAGGGACTGAAGGCGCCGGTCGTCACCTGTCAGTTCAAGGAGGAGAAGGACGAGCAGCTCAAGACCCTCGGCCTCTTCGCCAAGGTGGCGAGGGGCCAGATCGCCCGCTTCGCGGTCGATGAGCGTCTGGACCACCCCGAGGGCCTCAAGGACTTCCGCGGCGGTGGCTACCGCTTCCAGCCGAAGCTGTCGGACGAGAAGAGGTACGTCTTTACCCGCCCCCAGCCCGCGAAGAAGGGGTAGGTGCTTATCTCTCCCGCAGGGAGAAATAGGCTCGGAACGTTCCCCACCTCCGACCTTGCAGTGAAGTTCACAAGCGCTTAACCTTGCCCTCTCTTGCAGGAGGGCACCCATGCTTCGTTTGATCGCTGCCGCCGCGGCTCTGGCCGTATCCCTTATCGGCGCAGCCGATGCCTCGAACCTCTCGAACGCTCAAGCGAGGAAGGTGCTGCCCAGCACCGATGCGCGCACCCTCGCGCCGGTCCTGCGCAACGCGGGCTACTACCCCGAGATCATCGAGATGGAGGGCCGGGAGAGCATCGCCATCCGCCACGAGGGCGATGTGATCATGCTGCGCCCGCGCGTCTGCAACCCGAACTGCACGGGCCTTCTGATGGTCGTCGTGATGGAGGGCTCAGCCCCTTCCCAGGCCATCAACGCCTATAACCAGCAGACCCCGGCCACCATGGCCTACACGTTCTCGGGTGCCACGATCCTCTCGCGCTACCTGATCGCCGATCACGGCATCACCGCGGGCACGTTCCTCGTGAACCTCGATGTCTTCAACAAGACCGTCCGCAAGTGGACCCAGAACCGCAACAGCCGCAACGCCATGTCGGTGTCCCTGCTGAGCTCCCTCACCCCGGACGATATCGACCGCGACACGGAGGCCTTCATCACCGCGGTGCGTAAGCGCGGCGAGTTGATCTCCGGCAGGGTTGCGGCGGATTACTGAGTTAAGGTGAGGTAGGGCGGAACGCGAAGCTTTCCGCCGTTCTTCGCTACGACGTTGCACGGCGGTTGGCTTCGCAAACCGCCCTACACGAACAGATCCAGCAGCCCGCCTAAGAAGCCGCCCCCGCCGCTCTCCGGCGGCAGCTCGCTCTGGATCAGCACATCGCCCGCGCCCGTCAGCTTCACGTTCTCCGCCTCGCCGGAGCGCAAGTACTGACCCCCCGTGAAGACCTTGCCGTGGGCATCGAACGTGCCGCGCACGGCAGCGACGTAGTTGGTGTCGACGATCACCGCCCGCTCCCGCGACAGCTCGCGGCGCAGGGTGCGGCCGGGCACCTTCACATAGACCGTGCCCCTCCCCGTCACCTCGGTCAGGGTCCAGAACTCGCGCTTGGCGACCCGGCGCACCGTGAAGGACAGCGCGCCCGTATGCCCCAGATAGAGGGCGGGCTGCAGGAACACCGGCTCGCCTTCCGCCACCTCGAGCCCCAGCACCGTGCCGTGATAGTCGCGGCCCGCGATCACCGTGACCGGCGTCTCCCCCGCCTCAAAACGGTTCGCCCAAAGGTTCTGGCCTGAGAAGAGCCCCAAAAACGGCACCCTTCGCGAGGCGATGCGCCTCGTCGTCATGCCGAAATCGCCGTCGGCGAAGATCAGCGAGGAGCGGCGCACATAGCCCGCCTCGCCCGGCGCCAGGGTCATGGTCAGGACGTGGTTGTCTTGGGTCTTCGCCTGATCCAGCGCCGCCTCGGCTGCCTGCGCCTCCCGCCCCACGATAGGCAGACGGCGCAGCGGGTTCACCTCGCGCACGCGGGCGAGGCTCTTGGTCAGTTCGGGCCGGGTGGGTCTTTTCATAGGCACAGATATAGGAACCGCGCGCTACCGATCACATACCTTCCGTCATTCCGGGGCGCCCGGAGGGTGAGCCCGGAATCCAGAATCGGTCCGGGCTAGGATACCGGGCACAGCGCAAGCAAATGCAACGTTTCGAGTCTGGATTCCGGGCTCCGCTTCGCGTCCCCGGAATGACAAGGCACCCCGCTAGCCTCCATCCCAAACAGAAGCTATTAGGCCGCCCATGTTCTTGATCGTGGGCCTCGGCAATCCGGGCAGTCAGTACCAGGGCAACCGCCACAATGTCGGCTTCATGGCGGTGGACGCCTTGGCCGAGCACGCGGGCGCGCCCTCCTTCCGCTCGAAGTTCCAGGCGGAGGTGACCGAGGCGCGGCTAGGGTCGGAACGCGCGCTGCTGATGAAACCGCAGACCTTCTACAATGACAGCGGGCGGGCGGTGCGTGAGGCCTGCCGCTTCCACAAGATCGAACCTGAGGACGTGCTGGTCCTGCACGACGAGATCGACCTCGCCCCCGCCAAGCTGCGCATCAAGCAGGGCGGTGGGCTGGCAGGGAACAACGGCCTAAAGTCCATCGCCGCCCACCTCTCGCCCGATGTCTGGCGCCTTAGGATCGGCGTCGGCCATCCCGGCCACAAGGACGCGGTGACCAAGCACGTGCTGCGCGACTTCGCCAAGGAAGAGCGCGAAGGCTGGCTAGGCGACTTCCTAGCGCGCATCGGCCCCGCCTCGCAGCACCTCCTTCCGCTGTCGGAGGAAACGGGGCAGCGCTTCATCTCGGCGATCCTGCAACCCGGCGGGAAGGCTGAGAAACCGCCGAAGCCCGAGAAGAAAGCGAAACCGCAAGTCACCACCTCCCCCGCCGCCCCGCCAGGCTCGAAGCTGGCGGAAGCGCTGAAGGGGCTGCTGGGGAAAGAGTAGGGCGGGCGGCGAAGCCGACCGCGTTGGATGCGCGGCGCCCCGGATTGCGCGGTCGGTTTCGCCGCCCGCCCTACGAGCTGTGACCCTCAGAAACTAGACTTCCCGCCCCCTGTTCCCTACATGTTCACCCATGTGGAAGGACCGCAAAAGCTGGGCTGCCGACCAGGCCGCGCGCGATAGAGAGATCGAGAAGCAGCGCGAGCGCGAGAAGAAATCTCGGGAGCGCTCCGCCCGCAACGCCCAGCGCAAGATCGAGCGTCTGCGCCGTGAGCTGGACGAAGCCGGTGAGCTGAACGACTTCGAGGAGAGCTTCGCCGATTCGGTGACCGAGCGTCTGGACCGCTACGGCTCGGCCTTCCAGAACCCAGAGCTCGGCCGCCCCGGCGATGCCCTTTCCGCCAGTCAGAAGCGCGTGGTCGCCGCCATGAAGAAGAAGGCGAAGGAGGCCAAGCGCGCCGCGAAGGAAGCCGAGGCCCACGAGGAGGACGCACCCCCTCCCCCGCCTGCCCGAGGCTTCCGCCCCCGGATCGTTGAGTGAGCGAGGCTCCCCTCAGCCAGAGCCGCGTCGTGACCCTCGCCGCCGAGGATGATGCCGAGGGCTGGAAGCGGCACGCACGCGCGCTTCTCGCGGAAGGCGTGCCGCCGGACGAGGTGGTCTTTCGCACCCGCGGTGAGGGCGATCTCTTCGGCAGCGGTGACGAGCGCGCACCCCTCCGTGGCGCGCCCGTCAAACTCCCTCGCAAAGCCGTCGAGCTGACCAGCACCGCCATCCACCACTCCGACCCATCCCGCTTCTCCCTCCTCTACCGCTTCCTCCACCGCGCCGCCCGCGAGCCCGGCCTCGCCGACAACAAGGCCGATGCGGACACCGCCGCCGTCCATCGGCTGGAGAAAGCCATCCGCCGCGATGCGCACAAGATGCACGCTTTCGTCCGCTTCCGCCTCGTGGGAGAGCAAGACGGCCGCGAGCAGTACGCCGCCTGGTTCGAGCCCGACCATCACATCGTCGAGCGCGAGGCGGGCTTTTTCGTTCGCCGCTTCGCGAACATGGACTGGGCCATCGTGACACCGCGCAAGACGGCGATCTATCGCGGCGGCGAGGTGTTCTTCCGGGAAGGCGGCCGCCGCGAGGACGTGCCGGACGAGGACCAACTCGAGGATGCCTGGCGCGCCTACTACGCCAGCATCTTCAACCCCGCCCGGATCATGACCGACGCGATGCGCGCGGAGATGCCGAAGAAGTACTGGAAGAACCTGCCCGAGGCGAAGCTCATCCCCGAGCTGATCGAGCAGGCACCGAGGAGGGTTGAGAAGATGGTCGCCGCAGCAGCCGCAATCGATCAGTCGAAGATCGCCGCCAAGATGATCCGTGTGGAGCCGAGCTTCAACGACCTTGACAGCCTCCACCGGGCCGTGCGGGAGCATGACGGTGAGGGGCTTACGCCCACCGGCGTCACCCCCGTCCCCGGTGAGGGCCCTCAGGACGCTAGGCTCTTCTTCATCGGCGAGCAGCCCGGCGATCAGGAGGACAAGGAGGGCCGCCCCTTTGTCGGCCCCGCCGGTCAGCTCTTCACTCGGTTCCTCGGTGAGGCCGGGCTGGAGCGGGACGCGGTCTATATCACCAACGCGGTCAAGCGCTTCAACTTCACCCCCCGCGGCAAGCGGCGCATCCACCAGACACCCAAGGCGGGCGAGATCGACGTCTGGGCGCCCTTCCTCCACCACGAGCACCGCCTGGTGCAGCCCGAGGTCACCGTGACCCTGGGCGCTACGGCCCTGCGCGGTTTCTTCGGCCGTCCGGTGAAGCTGGGCGAGGTGCGCGGGGAGGTGATCGAGCTGCCCAAGGATGTCGGCGGCGTCTGCGTGCCCACCTTCCACCCCTCCTACCTCCTGCGCATCGAGGACCCCGGCCAGCGAAAAGTGGAAGAGGGCAAGTTCCTAGCCGACCTCACCCGGGCGAGGGAGCTCGCCGCCGCGTGAGCGAGGGGGAAGAGAGCGCACGCCTCGACAAATGGCTCTGGGCCGTGCGCATCTTCAAGACCCGCGCGCTCGCCGCCAAGATCATCTCAGGCAAGAGCCCCCGTATCGCTCGGAACGGGCAGACCCTGCGCACGGACAAGCCTGGCTTCAAGCTTCGCATCGGCGATCAGGTGACCGTCATGCGCGGGAAGGAGCTTTTCGTGCTTGAGGTGCTGGACCTGCCGGGGCGAAGGGTCTCGGCACCTGAGGCCCAGAGCTGCTACATCAACCACGCCGAAGGGGAAGAGAGCCATGCTCGACCGTCTACTGAACAGCCTACGCGGTAACACTGAACAGTCCGCCGAGGACAAGACGGACGACCTGCCCCGCGCCGTCGCGGCGCTCCTGGTCGAGGCCGCCGCCGCCGATGAGGACTATACCGGCGAGGAGCGCAGCCTGATCCTATCCCTTCTCGAGGACCGCTTCTCTCTGGGTAGGGAGAAAACCGAAGCCCTCCTCGCCGAGGCCGAAGCCGCCCAGGCCGAGGCCAACGACCTCTACCAGTTCAGCCGCGTGGTGAAGGACGGCCTCTCCCGCGAGGAGAAGATGAAGCTCATCGAAGACATGTGGCGCGTGGTCCTCACCGACGACCACCGCGACCCTCACGAAGAGATGGTGATCCGGCGCCTCGTCGGCCTGATCTATCTCGAAGACACCGACAGCGCGGAAGCCAGGCGGCGGGCTGAACGAACCTGATCTAAACCATTCAAATCAAATGCATTTCGCCCTTACGGCATCATTTGTTCTTGCAATGTTCTCATATATGAGTCACACTGACGGTCTGATGAGAACGGGTTTCGAAAAGGCTGAGTTTGTCAGGCGCCTGGAAAGGGTTGGCCTCGACCGGGAGCAGGCGGAGGAGCACATCGCCGTCCTGCGCGACATCGCTGCAGACAATCTGGTGACCAAGCGCGACCTCGCCCGGCTCGACGACCGCTTCATCAGCCTCGAGCAGCGCATGACGATCAAGTTCGGCGTGATGATCGGCGGGGCCGTGGGACTACTGGCGGCGCTGGTGAAGATATTGGGGGGATAGTAGTAGCTCCGTAGGGCGGCTCGCGAAGCGTGCCGCCGTTCCTGGGCGCAACCGCGTCACAGCGGATCACCTATGGTGTTCCGCCCTACGGTCTCCCACTCCTCCTAAAGCCTACACCTCCTTTTTGNGCGAAGCGTGCCGCCGTTCCTGGGCGCAACCGCGTCACAGCGGATCACCTATGGTGTTCCGCCCTACGGTCTCCCACTCCTCCTAAAGCCTACACCTCCTTTTTGCGCCTTCCCATGGTCGCGCAGCGATCCATGGGACCCATCTCCCAACAGCAGGATAGGCGTCGCGAGCAGGAGCTGGGTCCCACGGTCTCAGCTTCGCTACGCCGTGTGAAAGCACCATCGGAAGATCTGGCCCCGTCCCCCTCAGCCTGCCGGCAGCTCCCCCACTGCGTAGGGGAGCGAAGTAGTAAGCCAACGCCGGTCACTGCTTCCCTCCCCCATTCCATGGGGGAGGTGCCCGAAGGGCGGAGGGGGCTGCGGCGTGAGCAACTTATCCCCGCCCTCTCCCCATCCCCTATGTTCCCCCATCGCAGCAGGCGTTCGGGGCGGGAGGCGCCATCCTACCTGGTCTGCTGCCTTGGTGAGGCTTCGGGGCGGGTGGTCCTGGGGGCGGCGCAGCAGATGCTCGTCCGCTTACCGTCTGCCCGCAAGCTGGACCCGAGCAGGGCGAGCTAAGGATTGGCCCCTGTTCAGAGCCTTACCAAGCTGGCGCGCGGCGTAGGGGAATGGGCTCCCCTCATGCCAAAGCACCTTTCACAGTTTCACACCCAAGCTGCGGCAGCGCCGCGCGCCGGGTCCCCGTTCCGATGAACTGTCCGCGACAAGCGGATGCTCGTGCTGCGCGCTCCTACCGTCATCCCGGAAGCCGAAGGCTATCCGGGACCCATGGACCGAGCGCTTCCCCCACGTGCCCCGGACCGAGCGGTTCGTAACGTCCGGCCTTGGGTCCCGTATCCGCTTCGCTGTCCGGGATGACGGCGGTAGGACCATGCGTTGTACCTAGGAAAGGTGGCCGCCTCCGGCGTCCACCCTACGGGCCGTCATTCCGGGGCGCTCGAAGAGCGAGCCCGGAATCCAGAATCGGAATGATAGAAAAAGAAGAACCGCCCGGCAAACCCACCCGGACTAATTCTGGATACTAGGCTCACACTTCGCCTGCTTCAGAATGACCTGTAAGAAAAGCCCTGCCCAAACAAAAACCCGGCTGCCGTCGGCAACCGGGTTCTGAAACCTCAGCAGTCTGAGGAAACTCAGTCCGCCTTGCGGAACTCGAGGATCTTCGTCGGGTTGGCAGGCGGCTCGCCCTTGTTGATGGCGTGGACGTGGTCCATGCCTTCGACCACCTTGCCCCATACCGTGTACTGCTTATCGAGGAAACTGGCGTCGTCGAGGCAGATGAAGAACTGGCTGGAGGCGGAGTTCGGGTCCTGGGCGCGCGCCATGGAGCAGACGCCTTCCTGGTGGCTGACATCGTTGAACTCGGCAGGTAGGTTCTCCGAATAGCCGCCGGTGCCGTCGCCCTTGGGGTCGCCGCCCTGAGCCATGAAGCCGTCGATCACCCGGTGGAAGGTCAGCCCGTCATAGAAGCCGTCCTCGGCGAGCTTGGTGATCTGCGCCACGTGCTTCGGCGCTTTGTCCTCATAGGTCTCGATGACCACGTCGCCCGTTTCGAGCTTCAGCTTGAGCTTACCCATCAGCTAATCCTATCGTCGATGCGCACCGGGACCTTGACCGCGCAGGCGTCAGGGAAGAAGCCGTCCTCGGTCATGTTGCCGGTCTGTTGAAGCCAGGCCTTGAAGGTTTCGCTGTCGGTTCTCAAGACCTCGACCCGCTTTTGTTCACCGGCGGGCAGGTCGCTCATCACCCTCATGCGCAGGATGGGAGTCGGGCGTTCGGGCGGCTCGCCCCGGTTGATGCGGCGCACATTGCGCTCACCGTCGATGATGCGGCCCCAGGCCGTGTACTGCTGATCGAGGGAGCGGCGGTTGTCGGCCAGCATGATGAAGAACTGGCTGTTGGCCGAGTCGGGGTCTCCGGCCCGCGCCATGGACAGCACCTCGGGGCAGTGGAGCGGCCAGGCGCCCACCGCCTCTGTGTTCAGAAACTCCGTCAGCGCCGTGGTCTGGGCACCGATCGGCATGGTGCCGAGAAAACCGATGACCGAGGCTCGGTCGTCGCGGCCCACGGGGATGAAGTTGCCCAGCTTGCCGCGCTCGGTGACGAAACGGCCCTTGAGGTCGGGATAGGTCGAGCCGCCGGTCCCCGTCCCTGTCGGGTCCCCCCCTTGGGCCATAAAGCCGTCAATGACCCGGTGGAAGATCGTGCCGTTGTAGAAGCCGTCGCGGGAGAGCTGCTTGATCCGCTCCACATGGAGCGGCGCGAAGTCGGGGCGCAGCTCCGCGATGGCGGGACCCGACGGCAGGTCGATGACGAGAAGGTTCTCCGGATCGACCTCCTGCCAGACCTCGTCGGGAGCGTTCTGCAGCAGCAGTTCGGCCTCGGTCGGCGGACGCTGCTGGAAAGCCAGGGCGGGAGCGGTGAGGACAGCCGCAGCGGCGGCAAGACAGGCGAAGATACGCATGGTTGTCTGATAGCCGATCACATCTTCGGGCGCTAGCGGCCCGGCGCTTACACGCTGGTCAGGCGGTAAGCTTCGCCTTCAAGGGTTCGGCCACCGCATCGGGGACGAAATGCTCGAAGGAGCCGCCAAGCTTGGCGATCTCCTTGACCAGGCGGCTGGCGATGGACTGGTAGCGGGCGTCGGCCATCAAGAAGACGGTCTCGATGTCGTCGTTCATGGCCGAGTTCATGCCCACCATCTGGAACTCGTACTCGAAGTCCGACACGGCGCGCAGGCCACGGATGATGAGGTTGCAGTTCAGGCTCTCGGCATAGTGGATCAGAAGCCCCTCGAAGGGCTCGACCCGCACCGTGGCCCTCGCCCCCTCCTCGGTCTCGGCGATGGAGGCGCGGACGAGCTCGATCCGCTCCTCCAGGGTGAAGAGTGGGTCCTTGCCCGAGTGCTTGGCTACCCCGATGACCAGCTCGTCGCAGAGCTTCACCGCCCGCTTGATGATGTCGAGGTGGCCGAGGGTGATCGGGTCGAACGTGCCGGGATAGAGGCCGATGAGGGGTTTGGTCATGACCTTGCTAAGGGTGGCTGAAGAAACAACCCCGCCTTGCCACAGCCCGGTCCTGTCGTGAAGGTTTGATGACCGAAAAGACAGATGGGAGGCTCGCTCGGCGAACCTCCCGTCGGAGCTGTGTCAGCTCCTGAACTCGCCATTGGCCCAGAAGGTCTGGCCGGAGCGCTCGTCGAAATAGTACTGACGCTGCGCCTTCTCGTCGAAGAAGAGCTTGCGCTGGGCGTTCTGCCGGCTTTCGAGCTCGCGGTCCTGGGCCTGGCCGCGGGCAGCGCCCGCGCCGCCGCCGAGAACGGCGCCGATGGCCGCGCCCTCCGATGCACCGCCGCCCACGGCGTTGCCGATCAAAGCGCCCGCAGCCGCACCGATCGCCGCGCCGCCGAGGGCGTTGCGCTCCGTGTTGCCGGTAGTAGTGCAGGCGGTGAGCGCCATCAGGCTGACGGCAGACAGGGTCAGAAGTTTGGGCATAGGAGCCTCCGTGACGAAACCTGCCCGCCTGTTCGGACGCTGTGAGCATCCTGTGACAGACGCAAAAGTCACGAGAGTAGGAGCGTAGAGCGTATCGAAGAAAGCTGTCAGCTCACGGTTAAAAGTCGGTAGCGTCGGCAGAGCCCAGCCATCGCTTTTCCCTCCTTACTCTACCGGTTCCCCTAGGAAGCGTTCCGCAGCCTGCGGACGAGCTCGACAATGCCGAAGGCGAGGCCGAGGAAGATCGCGTCTACCCCGCAAAGGGATAGGAGCCGCACCGTCGTCACGCTGCCAGGACCCATGCGCGGCGCCTGCTCGAACCAGGTGTTCATGGCTTCGACAAGCTGGAAGGAGGTGCCGACAAAGCCCACAAGGAAGACGATCGCCGACAGGGCGACGAACAGCTGCATGCGCCAGCGATGGCGATGGGCGGCCGCAACGACCGCGCTGATCAGTATCAGAACGCAGGAGAAGAACGTGATCGCGGCGAAGGCGTTGGCGAAGGCGAGATAGGCCCTCCCCTCATCATCCGGCGCATAGGGCCAGATGGCGCCCGTGAAGCTCAGCACCGCGATGGCGAGCGCACCGCTGGCGGCGGCGATGCCGATCAGGGGGCGGAGCGCTTCCCCCATCAAACCCGTCCGTAGTCGAAGCTCTTGCTGACAAGCTCGCGCCACCGGGCTTGCCGATGGGTGTAGAACCGCTTTGAAAACGCTGCGACCAAAGGGGTGCGCAAGCCCGCATCAAGGTCCAGCTGGTCCTCGTAATAGGCGGCCTGCCCCTCCGGCCTGATGGTGATGAGGTGGTCCCAGCGTTTGATCGAAGGGCTGTGGCCGTTGTCTCGCAGAAAGCGCGAGCTTCCTTCGGGGGCGGGGCGCGAGATCGAGATCGTCTGCCGCCCGATCGGCAGTGCGCCGCCCAGCTTCATGGAGGCCAGGTAGTCCCCGTCATCCCAGACCTTCGGCCAAACCGAAGGCTCGACCGGGGTGAAGGAGAGAAACGGTCTGGCCACGTATTGATGAAGCCGAGGTGTGTTCACGTGCTGCCAGACCAGGTCCGGCTTCGCGTCGAGCAGGGTAGAGATGGTCAGCCTGCGGCTCACTCCTCCACCGCCTCCGCCTCTTCGCCGGTCTCGCCGACACCTTCCACGCTGACCACCTTCTCGCCCTCGCGGGTGTTGATGATGGTGACCCCTTGGGTGTTGCGGCCAGCGATGCGGATGTCGTCCACCGGGGTGCGGATGAGCTGGCCGCCATCGGTGACGAGCATGACCTCCTCGCCGTCCTCCGCCGGGAAGCTGGCCACCACGCGGCCGTTCCGTTTGGAGGTGACGATGGCGATGATGCCCTTGCCGCCGCGCCCTGATGTTCGGTACTCGAACGACGAGGTCCGCTTGCCGTAGCCGTTCTCAGTCACGGTGAGGATGAAGGTCTCCGCGGCCGCCATCGACGCGATGCGCTCGGAGCTGAGGGCCGCTTCGGCGCCTTCCTCTTCTGAACCCTCGGTCTCGCCGTCACCTGCCGCGCGCCGCATGGCGGCGGCGTGCTTGAGATAGGCCCTTGCCTCCTCAGGCGTCGCATCGAAGTGGCGGATGATCGACATGCCGATCACCTCGTCGCCGTCGGCCAGCCTGACGCCGCGCACACCCGTGGAGGTCCGCCCGCTGAACACCCGAACTGCGTCCACGGGGAAGCGGATGGCCATGCCCTCGGCGGTGGTCAGGAGCACATCGTCCTGGCCGCCGCGCGCGAGGCGCACACCGACCAACTCGTCACCCTCGTCGAGCTTCATGGCGATCTTGCCGGCGCGGTTGATGTTCTCGAAATCCGAGAGCTTGTTGCGGCGGACGCCCCCCGAGCGGGTGGCGAAGACGAGCTCGGTGCTCCCCTCATCCTCCGGCATCGGAAGGATCACGTTGACCCGCTCCCCCTGCTCCAGCGGCAGGAGGTTGACGAAAGCCTTGCCGCGCGAGGTCGGCCCGCCCTCTGGCAGACGCCAGAGCTTGAGCCGGTAGACCATGCCGCGGTCGGTGAAAAAGAGAAGGTTCGTATGCGTGTTGCCGACGAAAAGCTGGCTGACGAAATCCTCGTCCTTCATCGACATGCCCGAGCGGCCCTTGCCGCCCCGGCGCTGGGCCCGGTAGGTGGAGAGCGGCGTGCGCTTGACGTAGCCAGAGTGGCTGACGGTCACCACCATATCCTCGCGGGTGATGAGGTCCTCGTCCTCCATCTCCACTGCGTCGATGAACTCCGAGCGGCGGGGGGTGGCGAACTTCTCGCGCACCTCGTTCAGCTCGTCGGTCACGATCTGCAGCACGCGGCCGCGGTTGGAGAGGATGTCGAGATAGTCCTCGATCTCGCCCGCCAGCTTCTTCAGCTCGTCGCCGATCTCATCGGCACCAAGTGCGGTGAGGCGCTGCAGGCGCAGGTCGAGAATGGCCCTCGCTTGCGTCTCGGAGAGCTTCAGCGTTCCGTCATCGGAAAGCTTGTGGCGGGGGTCCGCCACCAAGCGAATCAGCGGGGCCATGTCCGCCGCTGGCCAGGAACGCGCCATCAAGGCTTCGCGGGCCTCGGCAGGGGTCTGCGAAGCGCGGATGAGGCGCACCACCTCGTCGATGTTGGCCACCGCGATGGCGAGGCCGGTCAGGACATGGGCGCGGTCGCGGGCCTTGCCGAGATCGTGCTTGGTCCGCCTGGTGATCACCTCCTCGCGGAAAGCGATGAAGCTCATCAGCACCGAGCGGAGGCTCATTTGTTCAGGACGGCCACCGTTGAGCGCCAGCATGTTGACGCCGAAGGAGGTCTGAAGCGGGCTCTGCTTGTAGAGGTTGTTTAGCACCACCTCGGCATTGGCGTCGCGTTTCAGCTCGATGACCACGCGGATACCGTGACGGTCGCTCTCATCGCGGAGGTCCGCAATGCCCTCGATCTTCTTCTCACGGACGAGAAGCGCGATCTTCTCCACCATGGCCGCCTTGTTCACCTGGAACGGCACTTCCGAGACGATGATGGCGTAGCGGTCCTTCCTGATCTCCTCGATCTCCGTCCGCCCGCGCATGACGACCGAGCCGCGGCCTGTCATCAGGCCTGACCGGGCGCCGGACTTGCCGAGGATCTGCCCGCCCGTGGGAAAGTCAGGACCCGGCACGATCTCGAGAAGGCGCTCGTCCGAGGTCTCGGGATCCTCGATCAGGGTCGTGGTCGCCTCGATGATCTCGCCGAGATTGTGCGGCGGGATGTTCGTCGCCATGCCGACGGCGATGCCCCCTGCCCCGTTGACCAGCAGGTTCGGGAAGCGCGCGGGCAAACAGACCGGCTCCTTGCGCTCACCGTCATAGGTGTCCTGGAAGTTGACCGTGTCCTTCTCGATATCGGCGAGAAGCGACATGGCCGGGTGGTCCATGCGGCACTCGGTGTAGCGCATGGCGGCGGGGGGGTCGTTGTCGATCGAGCCGAAATTGCCCTGCCCGTCGATCAGCGGCAGTCGCATGGAGAAGTCCTGGGCCATCCGCACCAGCGCGTCATAGACCGCCGTATCGCCGTGGGGGTGATACTTACCGATCACGTCGCCGACCACGTTGGCGGACTTCTTGTGCTTCTTGTCCGGCGTGAAGCCGTTCTGGTGCATCGACCAGAGGATACGCCGGTGCACGGGCTTGAGGCCGTCGCGCGCATCGGGGATGGCGCGGCTGACGATCACGCTCATGGCGTAGTCGAGATAGCTGCGCTCCATCTCGCCGGAGATCGAGACGGTGCTCACGCCGGGGGGAAGCTCGGCGGGGAGCATGTTCTCGGGCGCCACTTCACCTAGGTCGTCGGGGGAACCGGTTTCGGGGATGTCGTCTTCGTTATCGGCCACGGGGCGCTTTCGCTGTCATTCGGTGTTCATGAATCAAGTGGCCACGCGTTAGCAGTCTTCGCCAGCGACCGCCACACGGTGTTTGAGAGGAGCCTCCCATGCGTAAACCCCTTGTTCTGTCAGCAATTCTTCCGGTTCTCATCGCCTGCGGCGGAGGGGAGAGCGATGCAGCATCCGGCAGCCAGGAGGTGCCCGAGGTGGTGCTCGAGGGACCTCAGACGTCCCCTGAGGGCGAGACGCGCTCCCAGGAGTTCACCCCGCCTCCAGTGGCACCGGACGAGATGCAGACCGCCGACATCGTCGGCACGGACGGGGAGGTCATTGGCCAGGCCGAGCTGCGCGCAGGCGCGAACGGCATGGTGATCCGCCTCGACGCCTCAGGCATTCCCGAAGGCTATCACGGCGTCCACCTGCACCAGGTCGGCGACTGCTCCGACGCAGCCGAGGGCTTCAAGGCGTCGGGCAGCCACATCAATATCGACGACAACGTCCACGGCCTTCTCAACCGCCAGGGCTACCACACAGGCGCGGACTTCCCGAACAGCTATGCCGGTGCGGAGGGGCTGCGCGCCGAGATCTTCGCGGGCGGCCTTCTCCTTGACCAGGCCAGGGACGAGGACGGCTTCGCCCTCATCATCCACGAGAACGAGGACGACCACATCACCCAGCCCATCGGCGGCGCCGGCGGCAGGATCGCCTGCGCGGCGTTCGACTAAACGGAGCGCCCGGCGAGGGGCGGCTCGGGCGGGATGTCGTCCGTACTAGCCGTCTCTCGCCCATGATGCGCTTCGTAGAAGGCCCGTAGGACCATGTTCATGCGGGTCAGGTGCCCACTGCCCTGCGCCTTGAACCAGTCGAGAACGTCCCGGTCCACGCGCAGGCTGACCGGTGTCTTCTCGTGTAGGCGGGAGAGAGGAACCGCCTCCTCCCAGAAGCCTTCCGGCACGGGATAGCGAGGAGCGTCTTCCGCGTCAGGACGGATCTCTCCCCTCTTCCGCATCGCCTTCAGCTCTTCCAGCGTAGCGCTTTTGATATTTTCGTCGGCTTTCGTCATTGAGCCTCCAAGCGGTGATCAGATGGATCACCTCGCCCCGCCGCGTATAGGTCAGATGGTACCATACGCCCTCCGATGAGGGACCGACGGCATTGAACCGCTCTTCACCGTAGTCCTGCCGGTCATCTCGGCGACCAACCGTCCGCTCGGGATAGAGAAACATCTCCGCAGCCGCGAGTAGATCGACGCCTCGCTCCTCATAGACCTTCGCGCGCTTTTCCTCGTTCCAAGTGAGCTGTATCATGAGGGGCTCCTCGAAGAAGATTGATCATCGTGTTCCTCTTTTTGGTTCCGGCCTCTCACAACCGTGCTTTCGCGTTCGCATCATTCATCTATCGTATATACGATGTCAAGCGCTCGGTGATGACTCCCGCGGCCTTTCGTCCTCAGCCACCCTCGGGTCGAGCTCGAAGGTAGTGGGCTGCTGTCTTGTGACGAGGACGTAGCTGCCGGCGTCCTGGGGGGCGGGGCGGCTGGCCAGGCGGACGAGGCCGAAGACCGTCAGCGTGAGGTAGATGGCCCCGATCCACCAGAAGAGCGCTGCGGAGCCGAACAGGCCGATGAGCTGGCCCGCGATGAGGGGGCCGAAGGCGGCGGCGCTGCCGAAGAGAAGGAGCAGCGCACCGTTGACGGAGACCGCCTCCCCCGGCTCGGCATGGTCGTTGGCGTGAGCGACGATGAGCCCGAAATTGGGCACCGCCGCAGCCCCGAAGAGAAGGCCGCTCGCGATTAGCGCGGGCACCCCGAGACCGGCGATGACGGGCAGGAAGGCGGCGATCACGAGGGCCAGCGCGCTCATCCCAATCAGCACGTAGCGCCGGTCGGTCCGGTCGGAGAGGTAGCCGATCGGGAACTGCGCGAGGGCTCCGCCGAAGATCAGCGCTCCGATGAAGTACCCCGTCACATCCGCCCTGTAGCCCAGCCCCGTCACGAAGAGCGGCGACATCGCCCAGTAGGAGCTCGCGGCCAGACCCACCAGCGCCGAGCCCGCGGCCGCCAGCGGCGAGACGCGCCAGAGCTTGCGCAGGTTCAGCTTGGCGGAGCTCGGCACGGTGGGCGCGCTTACGCGGGTCAGCGCCACGGGCACGAGGGCGAAGCTGATGAGGATCGTCAGTACGCCGAAGGGCACGAAGCTTCTGGGATCAAAGAGGGGCAGGATGGCCTGGAACAGGGTGGCGGAGGTGAAGTCAGTGATCCGGTAGATCGACAGCACCTTGCCCCGGTTCTCGTTGGTGGCGCGGTCGTTGAGCCAGCTCTCGATGATCATCTGGATGCCGGCGAAACAGAAACCCGTGACGAGCCGGGAGGGAATCCAGAACCAGCTCTCCACGATGAGCGCATGCCCCATGGCGGCGGCGCTGGCGATAGAGGCGAAGGCGGTGAACGCCCTGATATGGCCCACATCGCGGATCATCGCGGGGGCCTTTCGGCAACCGGCGACGAAGCCGACATAGTAGGCGGTGAGAAGAAGAGCGATCTCCGTCGCGCCAAACCCCTCCAAGGTCCCCCTCACCCCCAGTAGCGTCGAGTGCATCCCGTTGCTCCCCACTAGGAGGGCGGCGGCGAGAAGAAGGGATAGCAGAGGAAGAGCCGTGCGCATGGGCGGGGCGATGGCGCCAAACCCGTCCGTCTGCAAGCCTCTAGATGCTGTCGTTTATCACGAAGCCCAGCCGAGGGTCGGCTTCGAACGAGGCGCGCGGTCCCCCCTTTAGAAGTGCACGCTGGCTCATCTCTCCCTCCGGGAGAGATCGACATCTATGATGTCGAGTGAGGGCTAGTAGCAGACTAACCTGAGTGCAATGAACGCCCTCACCCGAAGCCTGCTGACGCAGCCTTCGACCTCTCCCGAAGGGAGAGGTAGGGGCGGCGCTGATTTGCTAGACAGACCCACAAACCAGCCATCTGCCCACGAAGCCTATCAACCTCGACAGCCCCTGCGGCGGGAAGCTGCCGGACCGGTTTGCCGTTGACCGAACCGCCCTGCCGATTAGCATCTCAGCCGAGGAAGAGAAAAGGGAGCCGACGGGCGGAAGCTCCGCTCGGCATCGAACCAATGGGCAGGTTGAAACTGATGATCCTGGCAGCCATCCCGCTAGGCGACTGCGAAGGCCAAGACCATGTTGTGCAAACCAGCCGATCATGCCGCCCTTTACTTTTAGCTTGAACCGGCAGGGTTAGGGGGTCGTCATGCTGCGCTTTCGGGAGGAACAGGGCGTTCTCGTCTTCGAGGACACGGAAGAAGAGGTGCGCCAGGACGTGGCGAAGGACGACCGGACGATGCTTGTCTTCCTCCTCGTGTTCCTGGTCGCGGGTTTCTGCCTCTTCCAGTTCGGGTTCGTCCTGTCCGGAACCTTGACGGGGACCGGCTGGTGGGCTGCTTCGGTTTTTCTTGCGGTGATGCTTCTCCTCGTCGCCAGGCAGTTCCTGCGCACAAACCAGCAGCGTTTCGAAGAAACCGGCTACCTCCTCGGCTACAGGCTGGACCCTGAGAACGACCGCTTCCTCATCCGCCGGGTTCTCGCGAAGGGGACGGACGAGGATGAGCTCGCGCTGCCTGACCTCAGGGCCGTCTATCTCGGCTATGGCGGCAGCGAGGACGCGCCGCGCCCATGGCCCTACGCCGTCATCTTCGCCTTCAAGCGGGATATTCTCTTCGACAAGACCCGCTACGCCACCTTCGACGTCTCGGCGAAGCTCGAAGCCATAGGGGCCTACCGCCGTACCCGCGACGTGCTCGCCCCCCGCTACCCCCCGATCAAGTTCAAGGACCAGCGCACACCGGAGGACCAGCACCGCTGGCCCTCGCAGGAGAAGAACGCAGCGGTCCTGACACGCTCCGCCGCCATACCCCGCCACCGGCGGTGAGGCGGATGATTTTGCGAAGGTAAAGCCGTCGCTTAACCCCCGGACACCTCCCGCTACTGTAGCCTTCTTAGCCTTAGGAAAGATGCCTCACCGTTCGCTATGGAGAAACGATGCGAGACAAACGGCTATCCACTTCGATAGGAGACCTAAGCATCCTCCGGCACCAGCTCTTCGCGGCGCTCGTGCTTCTCCGCCTTCTTGTGCTTGGTCCTGGCGTGGAACGGCTCGTCCAGGCGCTCCTGGCCTGAGTGGTGGTCGCCCGCTTTCTGGGCCATGAGGCGGTCGCGGTCGCGGTCTCTGAACTCGGCTTCGATCTCGCCGATCATGCCGTCGCTGAGGCCCAGGAAGCCCAGGGTCCGCTTGGCCATGAGGACGGCGCTCTCGAAGGTCTCGCGGATGATGATGTCGATCTCCTCGTCCATCAGCTCCATCTCGTGCAGGCGGTCATAGGCGCTGACGATGATCTTCACCTTCGGGCAGCGCTCGCGCAGGGCGGCGACGGCGGGGGCGACCACTTTCGCGTCGTCGATGGCGAACACCACCGCGTTGGCCCTGGTCGCGCCTGCACCCACCAGAAGATGCATGTCCGTTCCGTCGCCGTAGAAGACCTTGGCGCCGAAGGCTCTGGCCGTCTCGATCCGGACGGGGTCGTTGTCGATGGCGGTGACCGAGACCTTGGAGCCGCGCAGGATCTGGGTGACGATCTGGCCGACCCGGCCGTAGCCCACCACCAGAACCTCGCCCTCCTCGTCCTCCGGCGCATCGGGCGTGGGGACGGAGGTCTTCGTCCGTACCCGGCTGAGCGCCATCATGATGAGGGGGGTCGCCACCATGGAGAGGGTGATCACGGAAGAAGAGATCGTCGCGAACTCGTTGTCGAAGATGCCGCGGCCCACGCCGAGCGAGAAGACCACGAAGCCGAACTCGCCGCCCTGGCTGAGGACGCCGCCGACCTTCAACGCCTCGGTATGTTTCGAGCCGAACATCCGCACCAGGAGGTAGAGGACGCCGCCCTTGAAGATGATGAGGGCTGCAGCTCCAAGAAGCACGATCCACCAGTTGGCGAGCATCACACCCAGGTCGAGCTGCATCCCCACGCCGATGAAGAAGAGGCCGAGCAGCAGCTCGCGGAAGGGCTCGATATCGGCCTCGATCTGATGCTTGAACGAGCTCTCCGCCAGGAGCACCCCGGCCAGAAATGCACCGAGCGCCATGGAGAGCCCGGCTTCGGCCAGAAGGAGCGCCGTGGCGGCGACGACGAAGAGGGCCGCCGCCGTGAACGCCTCCCGCGAGCCCGAGACGGCGACGAGGCGGAAATAGCGGTTGAGGAGGAAGCGACCGACGAGGATCAGCAGGATCAGCGCACCGATGGCCTGCACGATCACGAGCGGGTCCATGGACGCTCCCTCCTCGCCGGACTGGCCCCGCGCGACGAAGGGGATGGCGGCGAGAAGCGGGATGACAGCGATGTCCTGGAACAGGAGGACCGAGAAGGCTTTGGTGCCGAAGGGCGTGTTGAGCTCCCCTCGCTCCTCCAGGAGGCTGAGGGCGAAGGCGGTCGAGCTGCAGGCCAAGGCGAAACCGGCGATGAAGGCAGGCCCCCTCGGCAGCCATCCGAAGGTCTCGAAGGCGAAGCCGATGCAGGTCCCGGTCACCAGCATCTGCAGGAGGCCGAGCCCGAAGATCGTGCGCTTGAGCGACCAGAGCCTAGGCGCGCTCAATTCTAGGCCGATGACGAAAAGGAACAGCACCACGCCGAGCTCGGCGATCTGGGATACGCCGTCCCCGGACGATAGAAGCCCCAGCGCGTGAGGGCCGAACAGGACCCCCGCCGCCAGGAAGCCGAGGATCGTGCCGAGCTTGAGCTTCTTGAAGATGGGCACGGCGACGGTGGTCGCACCGAGATAGATCGCGGCATCGACAAGAAACTCAGAACCACCAGCCGCTGCCATCTCTACCCTCTCGACGCACTTCCGCTTCTTATGAACGAGATTGGTTAAGATCGCCACGTGCGCCGCTGCACACGAGCGCGTCAATCAAGGCTCCGCGACCCGCTCGGGCGGTTAATCCTAACAAACGCTTGTACCGTCTGGGACATTGTTACTTAGTCTCACAGAAGCGAGGAGGCGCGGGCAGGAACTTCATCCAGAAAAGGGGAACCCATGAAACAGATCCTTGCCCTGACGGCCTCGGTTGCCGTCATCGCCTCCGCCGCCGCGAACGCCGCGCCGGTCAGCTTCCCGTCGATGACCACGAACGGCGTCGCCACTACGAGCCAGACCGAGATCGTGCTCACCAATAATGGCGGCAACCAGGCGGGCAGCGCCTGGACCACCGGCTACACGGTCGACGCCTCCACCACCTTCTCCGCCAGCTTCAGCTTCGTCTCCAACGGGGAGGCCGACGGCATCACCTTCACCGTGCAGGGCGAGGGCCCGAGCGCCATCGGTCAGAGCGGCGGCAATCTCGGCTATCTCGGCATCACCGACGCGGTCGCCGTCGAGTTCGACACTTTCGATAACGGCCCCGGCGGCCGCTACGGCGACCCCAACGGCAACCATATCAGCATTATCGACGGCTCGACCGTTGGCGCGACGGCCACCCCCAGCTTCACCATCGAGGGCTCGGCCACCCGCTACGGCTGGGTCGAGTATGACGGCGCGACGCTCTCGGTCTTCGCATCGGACAGCGCCGCCAGGCCCACGGCGCCGATCCTGACCCAGCTCATCGACCTCACCGATCTTGGCTCGGTGGTCTATTTCGGCTTCACGGGGGGTACGGGCAGCGATGTCTCGCGCCAGACGATCTTGAGCTTCGACCTCGAGGTGGACACGGACGCCGTGCCGGTTCCGGCGGCGGCCTTCCTGTTCGCCCCCGTGGCTCTCGGTGCCGCCCTGCGGCGTCGCCGCGCCAAGTAACCCTCCGCTGACCGGGGGGTTCAGGAGCTGAGCCTAGCGCCCGCACCCCTCATCAGCTCGGCAAAGCTTGGAAAGCTCGTGCCGATCGCGTCGGCGCCCTGGACCTCCATGGGCGCCTTCGCTCCCATCCCCAGGACCGCCGCCGCCATACCGATGCGGTGGTCGTGATCGGTCTCGACGGTGCCTCCGCCAGGCACCTTGCCGCCCGTTCCGTCGATCTCCAGCCAGTCCTCTCCGGTGCGGCAGGAGACGCCCCCCGCCCTCAGCAGCGCTGCCGTGGCGGCCAGGCGGTCGCTCTCCTTCACCTTGAGTTCCTCGAGCCCCTCAATCCTCGTGACACCCTCGGCGAAGGCCGCCGCCACGGCGAGCACCGGTATCTCGTCGATCATGTCAGGGACCTCGGAGGCCTCGATCCGCACCCCCTTCAGGGCGGAGGAGGTGACGGTCAGGTCGGCGACCTCCTCCCCTCCCGATGAGCGCCGGTTCGCCTCCGTGATCCGCGCTCCCATCCGGCGTAGCGAGCCGAAGAGCCCCGTTCGGCGGGGGTTCAGCATGACCTCGTCGAGGCGAAGCTCCGAACCGGGCATAATGAGCGTCGCCACCATCGGGAAGGCCGCCGAGGAGGGGTCGGCGGGCACGCTCAGCGTCTGCCCCATGAGCCTCGCGCCGGGCCGCAGCTCGATGCGGTGGCCATCGGTTTCGAGGTCCGCCCCGAAGGCCTTCAGCATCGTCTCGGTGTGGTCGCGTGTGGGTACGGTCTCGCGGATCACGACGGGCCCGTCCGCGCCGAGCCCTGCCAGCAGCAGCGCCGACTTCACCTGCGCCGAGGCCACTGGCATGTCGTAGGTGAAGCTCTTGATCTTCGACGCATGGATCGTGACCGGCAGCCTGCCGTCGCGGCTCTCGGCGCGAAGGCCCATGGCCATGAGCGGCTCCAGCACTCGGCTCATGGGCCTTCGCGACAGGGAGGGGTCGCCGACGAAGCGCGCCTCCGCCGCCTGCCCCGCGACGAGGCCCATCAGAAGCCTCGCGCCGGTGCCCGCATTGCCGAGGTCCAGCGCCCGCTCGGGCCTCCGCCAGCCCTGCTGGCTGACGGTGAACAGCCCGCCGCGCCGCTCCACCCGGACGCCGAAGGCGCGAAGAGCCGAGGCCGTGCTCATCACGTCGCCCGCCTCTAAGATACTGGCGATCCTTGTTACCCCTTGCGCCACCGCGCCCAGCATCAGCGCCCGGTGGCTCATGCTCTTGTCGCTCGGCACGCGCATGGTGCCCCTCAGCGGACCCGACGGATGGGCGGTGAGTACGGTCATGGAGCTTCCCCCTCGGGCTGTTCGGCAGAGCCGCTTTGACAGCGCGCCCGGCCTCTGCCAACCAGCGCGCCTTGAGACGATTTTCCTAACCCGAAGCTGGATTCCCCGTGGCGAACGAAGACCTAGGCACCAAGCGCGACTGCCCCAACTGCGGCGCGCGATTCTACGACCTGCAGAAAGACCCGGCGCACTGCCCCAAATGCGACCATGAGTTCACCCCCGACGTGCTGCTCAAGTCCCGCAAGAAGCGTGACGAGACGGAGGCGAAACCCTCCGCGAAGGTCAATGAGGACACCAGCGAGACCGACGAGGACGAGGTCGAGGAGCTCGGCGAGGCGAACCAGACCAGCCTCGAGGACGCCGACGACGAGGCCACGCCCACCAAGTCCAAGCGCGCCAAGTCCCTGGACGACGATGAGGAAGAGGATGACGATGACGACGAGGACCTCGGCGACATCGACGACATCGACCTGCCCGACGACGAGGACGACGACACGCTTCTCGACGATGATGACGACGAAGACGATCTAGGCGGCATCGCCACCGGCGCCGGAGATGACGACGAGCGTTGATTTGAGGCGCCCGGTCCCCGACACAGGACGCCTGGAATACCCAAGATGAGGGGGAGCTTCGGCTCCCCGGCCCCGAAGCGGGGCTCAGGAAACCAAGGAGATAGAGGCATGGCCAAGATCAAGGTCAAGAACCCGGTCGTCGAGCTCGACGGCGACGAGATGACGCGGATCATCTGGCAACTGATCAAAGACAAGCTGATCCACCCCTATCTCGACATCGACCTGCACTATTACGACCTCGGCATGGAGCACCGCGACGAGACCGACGACCAGGTCACCGTCGACGCCGCCAACGCCATCAAGGAGCACGGGGTCGGCGTGAAATGCGCCACCATCACCCCCGACGAGGCGAGGGTCGAGGAGTTCGGCCTCAAGAAGATGTGGCGCTCGCCCAACGGCACCATCCGCAACATCCTTGGCGGCGTGGTCTTCCGTGAGCCGATCATCATCCGCAACGTGCCGCGCCTGGTGCCCGGCTGGACCCAGCCGATCATCATCGGCCGCCACGCCTTTGGCGACCAGTACCGCGCCACCGACTTCATCTTCCCCGGCAAGGGCAAGATCACCATGAAGTGGGAAGGCGAAAGCGGCGAAATCCAGGAGTACGACATCTTCGACGCGCCGGGCTCCGGCGTCGCCATGGGGATGTACAACCTCGACGAAAGCATCCGCGACTTCGCCCGCGCCTGCTTCAACTACGGCATCCAGCGCAACTATCCGGTCTATCTCAGCACCAAGAACACCATCATGAAGAAGTATGATGGCCGCTTCAAAGACATCTTTGCGGAGATCTACGAGACGGAGTTCAAGGACCAGTTCGAGAAGATGGGCCAGCATTATGAGCACCGCCTCATCGACGACATGGTCGCGGCCTGCATGAAATGGTCCGGCGGCTATGTCTGGGCGTGTAAGAACTATGACGGTGACGTCCAGTCCGACACGGTGGCGCAAGGGTTCGGCTCGCTTGGCCTCATGACCTCGGTTCTTCTGACCCCGGACGGAAAGACCGCCGAGGCCGAAGCCGCCCACGGCACGGTCACCCGCCACTACCGCGCCCACCAGCGCGGCGAGGAGACCTCCACCAACTCCATCGCCTCGATCTACGCCTGGACCCGCGGCCTGAAGCACCGCGCCAAGCTCGACGACACGCCCGAGCTCGCCAACTTCGCCGAGACCCTCGAGCAGACCGTCATCAAGACCGTCGAGAGCGGCAACATGACCAAGGACCTCGCCCTCCTCATCGGCGCGGAGCAGGGCTGGCTCACGACCACCCAGTTCCTCGACAAGGTCGACGAGAACTTCCAGAAGGCGATCGGCTAGGCTCCCCCTCAGCCTGCCGGCAGCTCCCCCTCATTGAGGGGGAGCGACTTAGAGAGCACACGCCGGTCATAATGCCCTCTCCTACGAAGTGGGGGAGGTGCGCGAAGGGCGGAGGGGGCAACAGCGTCAGCAACAGAAAGCCCTGTTCATGAACAGCACCCCGGCCCGCCTCCTCTTCGCCATTGTCGGCGCCGTCATCGGCTTCTTCGCCATGAAGTTCCTTTTCGGCGGTTCGGGCGATGCCAGCCTCGACCGGATAGGCGAGGAGCTGACCCAGACCAGCGCCCTCTACCGTGTCATGGAGGAAGAGTACCCCGAGGACTTCGGCGTTCTTCTCCGTGAACTGAAGGATATACGGGAGCTGCCCGAGCCCGAGCAGGCGGCCCGCGAGGCGGCGTTCGCTCACGCGACGGAGCTTCGTCTCAGGGAGAGCGGCAACGCGCTCGCCGCCGAAGACAGGCTGCTGACCGCCTATCTGGAGCGCTCCGCCGATACCCTCGACGTGGTGCTGCGCGAGCTGGGTGAGACGAGGTGCGGCCAGTACGGAACGCTGGGCGCGGCGGCCCTCGGTCCCGCCGCCAGCGATCCTGCCATCCTGCCGGTGATCGACGCCCAAGTGGCCGCTTTGTTCCGGGTGCTGGCAAACGGGCGCGATCGCGAGCCCCGTGCCCTGCCCAGTCAAGAGGACTACGCCGCGGTCAACGATCCTGCCGGGCTTTCCGAAGAAGAGGCCTCGCGTTTCCAGCTCGTCGGTAGCCAGGCTGCGGGAACGGACGGCTACTGCCGCGCCCTCGCCTGGTATCTGCGCCGCCTGGCTCGCTCCGAAGCGGAGGGCGCCGACCGGGTGCGGGCGGGGATCGCCCAGAGCCTCGCGCAGGGATGACGGAGTAGGATCCGGGCCTACAAACTGTCACGGTTTTGGAGTCCGGACCCTGTACCAAAAGGCGAACACGCGGCAGAACGGGGCCGTGCGACCGTCGATCCTCAACCCTCTCTTCGCCGACCTCACCGCCCTGCCCGGCGTGGGTTCGAAGACGGCCGAGCTGTTCGAGAAGATAGCCGGACCGCAGGTGGTCGACCTTCTCTTCCGCCTGCCGACGGGCGTCATCGACCGCAGCTTCCGCCCCAAGATCGCCGAGACGGAGGACGGCATGTATGCCGCGCTGACGATCAAGGTGGACGCCCATGAGCCGCCGCCCTCCGACCGCCCGCGCAGCCCTTACAAGGTTCTCTGCTCGGACGAGACGGGTTTCGTCCGGCTCGTCTTCTTTCGTCCCCGTGCGGACTGGCTGCACAAACAGCTACCCGAAGGGGACACAAGGATCGTCTCGGGCAAGATCGAGCAGTACGGCTCCCAGCGCCAGATCGTCCACCCCGACACGATCTTCGATCCCGAGGAGGGCGGCGACCTGCCCTCGGCCGAGCCCATCTACCCGATGACGGCAGGCCTTCAGGCGAAAACGCTTCTCAAGGCCAACCGCGAGGCGCTCCAGCGCCTGCCTGCGCTACCCGAATGGCTGCGGCCTGACCTCATCGAGCGCGAGCGCTTTCCCGGTTTCCGCGAGGCGGTGACGATGGCGCACCACCCTGAAACCCGTCTCGACCTCAAGGCGGACAACCCGGCGCGGCGGCGTCTCGCCTATGACGAGTTCCTCGCCAGCCAGCTCGCACTCGCGCTGATCCGCACACGGCAGCGGGCGCTGGCGGGCCGCAGCTTCAAGACCGGCGGCGAGCTGGCGAAAATAGCGAGGGCCGCGCTCCCCTTCTCCCTAACAGGCGACCAGGACAAGGTGCTGACCGAGGTCCGGGAGGACCTCGCCGCCCCCCGCCGCATGGTGCGCCTGGTGCAGGGCGATGTAGGTTCGGGCAAGACGGTGGTCGGGCTTCTCGCCGCCCTCGATGTCATCGAAGCGGGCGCGCAGGCTGCCTTCATGGCGCCTACGGAGATCTTGGCGCGCCAGCATATGGAGACGATGGAGCCGCTTCTGGAGGCGGCAGGCGTCTCCGCCGTCCTGCTGACGGGCCGGGACAAGGGCGAGGAGCGCCGCGCCAAGCGCCGGGCCGTGGCCGAAGGCTTCGTGCAGCTCGCCGTCGGCACCCACGCCATTTTCTCCGACGATGTCGAGTTCGCGGATTTAGGCCTCGCCATCATCGACGAGCAGCACCGCTTCGGCGTGCAGCAGCGCCTCAAGCTGCAGGAGAAGGGTTCGGGCACGGACGTTCTGGTGATGACCGCGACGCCCATCCCCAGGACCCTGGCTCTGACGGCCTACGGCGACATGGATGTCAGCCAGATCAAGGAGAAGCCGCCAGGCAGAAAACCCGTCGACACCCGCGCCGTGCCCCTCGCCAAGCTCGGCCAGGTCACCGAAGCCGTGGGCCGGGCCGTGCAGGCGGGCGGCCAGGTCTACTGGGTCTGCCCCCTGGTCAAGACCAACGACCAGTTCCCCGCCACGGCTGCCGAGGAGCGCCATGCCGCCCTCCGCGCCCGCTTCGGCGAAACCGTCGAGCTGGTACACGGACGGATGAAGGGGCCTGAGAAGGACGTCGCCGTGCAGCGCTTCTCCCGCGGCGATGCTAAGATTCTCGTGGCCACCACCGTTATCGAGGTGGGCGTCAACGCCCCCGACGCCACGATCATCGTGATCGAGCACGCCGAGCGTTTCGGCCTCGCCCAGCTCCACCAGCTTAGGGGCCGAGTGGGACGCGGGGACAAGCCCGGCACCTGCATCCTCCTCTATGGCGGCGCGCCGGGGGAGATGTCGGAGAACATCAAGGCCCGCCTCAACGTGCTCCGAAACTCCCAGGACGGCTTCGAGATCGCCGAGGAGGATCTGCGCCTACGCGGCTCAGGCGATGTGCTGGGCACGGCGCAGTCCGGCCTGCCGAACTTCGCCCTGGCCAACCCTTCCGAGCACCAGAGCCTTCTGGAGGTGGCCGCCACCGATGCGCGGATGGTGTGCGAGGAGGACCCGGAGCTGACCTCGGAGCGAGGCGAGGCTCTGCGCGTGCTGCTCTACCTTTTCAGGCGAGACGACGCCGTGAAGCGCCTGCGGTCGGGCTAGCTCCAGTTGCCCGTTGTCGAGATCCACTCCTCATCCTCCTGAGTCTCACGCTCGTGTATGAGAAACTCGTAATACCCGCACCGCTTCCGGTTGGGAAAGTCGCGGCAGATCTGCGGCCTCGCCTCGTAGATGGAGCAGCCGCGGGTCTCTGAATCGAGAAAACGGCAGATCGTACCGAAATGCTCGTCGGCCTTGTGCCGCAGGACGCGGGGGCTGTCCTCGTCGCCGCGCTTCGTGAAGCGTTTTCTCGCCTGGTCGTGGTCCAGGTCGAAATACTCGGCCAGGACGCCGACATCGTCCTCAGTCACCGGGATATGCGCGTAGGAGCAGCAATAGGCCGGGCACTTCATGCAGTCGTAGCGGGTCTTGATCGGGGGCCTCGTATAGCGTTGATGCGGCGACACCAGATTTGTGCGGCGCACTGCCGATGAAGACAAGGACAAACCGATGATCCCCCGCTATGCCCGCCAGCCCATGATCGACCTCTGGTCCGACGCCACCAAGTACCGTATCTGGTTCGAGATCGAGGCCTATGCCGCCGAGGCCATGGCCGAGGAGGGAATCATCCCGAAAGAGGCGGCAAGGACCATCCGCGAGAAGGGCGACGCCGCCACCTTCTCCGTCGAGCGCATCCACGAGATCGAGGCGGAGACCAAGCACGACGTCATCGCCTTCCTTACCCACCTCGCCGAGTTCATCGGCGAGGACGCCCGCTTCGTCCACCAGGGTCTGACGAGTTCGGATATTCTGGACACGCAGCTTGCCGTGCAGCTCACTAGAGCCGCCGACATGCTGATCGAGGGCATCGAGCGGGTCCTCGCCGCCCTCAGGACCCGCGCCTTCGAGCACAAGGACACGGTCAAGATCGGACGCAGCCACGGCATCCATGCCGAGCCGACGACCTTCGGCGTGACCCTCGCCACCTTCTACGCAGAGTTCGACCGGGGGCTGACGAGGCTCAGGACCGCGCGCGAGGAGATCGCCACCTGCGCTCTCTCCGGCGCGGTGGGCACCTTCGCAAACACGCTCCCTTCCGTCGAAGAATACGTAGCGGAGAAGCTGGGCCTCAAGCCCGAGCCTGTCTCGACGCAGGTCATCCCCCGCGACCGCCATGCCGCGTTCTTCGCGACCCTCGGCATCATCGCCTCGTCGGTGGAGCGTCTCGCCACGGAGATCCGTCACCTTCAGCGTACGGAGGTGCTGGAGGCGTCCGAGTTCTTCTCCAAGGGCCAGAAAGGCTCCTCGGCTATGCCGCATAAGAAGAACCCGATCCTCACCGAGAACCTCACCGGCCTCGCCCGCCTCGTCCGCTCCGCCGTGGTTCCGGCCATGGAGAACGTGGCGCTGTGGCATGAGCGGGACATCAGCCACTCCTCCGTGGAAAGAGGGATCGGACCCGATGCCACCACCCATCTCGACTTCGCCCTCCATCGTCTTGCCGGCGTCATCGAGAAGCTGATCGTCTACCCTGAGAACATGCAGCGCAACCTCGACCAGCTTGGCGGCCTCGTCTTCTCCCAGCGCGTGCTCCTCGCCCTTACCCAGGCAGGCATCAGCCGCGAGGACGCCTACCGCCTCGTCCAGCGCAACGCGATGAAGGTCTGGGACGAGAGCGCCAAGTTCCTCGACCTTCTGAAGGCGGACGAAGAGGTCATGGCCGCGCTGTCCGCCGAAGAGGTCGAGGCGATGTTCGACATGAACCACCACACCAAGCATGTCGATACGATCTTCGCCCGCGTCTTCGGTGAGAGTTGAGATGACCAGAGGCCTCTGGCAGCGCCGCCTGCGTCAGCTTCACCTGGCGCTCGCCATCGCCGTCGGCGCCCAAGTGCTTCTATGGTTCGCCTCGGGCCTCTTCATGGTCGGCTTCGACATCGACCGCGTGCGCGGCGACCATCTGCGTACCGACCGCTCGGCGCCTTTCCTGCCTGAAAGCGGCATCGTCGCGCCCGAAATTGCCATGGCCGCCGCCCCCTTCCCCGCCAACGAGGCTCTGCTGACCATGCGTTCGGGCGAGCCGGTCTGGGTCGTCCGCTACGGCCTCGAGGAGGTGCTAGTCAGTGGTCTGACGGGCGAACGCTTGCCGGTTCTGAACGAGGAAGCGATGGCCAGGCTGGCGGAAAGCAGCTATGCCGGACGAGGCACCCTCGCAGGCCTCACCTATCTCGAAGAGCGCCCCCGCGCGGTGGGCGGCGACGGTCCGGTATGGGAGGCGAGCTTCGGACCGGATGACCGCGCCGCCCTCTACTTCCACCCCCTGACCGGCGAACTAGAAAAGGTGCGTACGCCACTGTGGTACAGCTTCGACTTCATGTGGGGGCTTCACATCATGGACTGGTCAAGCCGCGAAAACTTCAACTCCTGGTGGCTTCGCGCGACAACAGTGTTCGCGCTGCTCTTTGCCCTGAGCGGCTCGGCATTGGTGGCGACGCGGGTTGCGAGGTGGATGGGACGGTAGGGGTACAGCGTATTCCCACCGTCATCCCGGCCGACTGAAACGAGGTTGAGCCGCAGCGCGGATCGACGGACCCATGGACAGAACCTTCCTACCTACTTCTTCCGTTCGGTCCATGGGTCCCGGATAAGCCTACCGGCTTTCCGGGATGACGGATCAGCGGAATGTTCTTTCAGAGGAGCTGCGTTAAAGCAGCACGCCCTGCTTCTCCCGCTTCTCCGTCGCAGGAAGACCTGTGCGCCGCTCCATCTCGCGGCTGGCCGAGAAGCGGATGTCCACATCCCTGTCCCGGAGGAGGGGTGTCAGTTCGGCATCGCTCAGCTCACCCCATTTGGTCCCGCGCAGCTCGCCGCGCGGGACGCGCGGGAGAAGGCCCGGCTCCTCGTTCCAAGCGAAGAGCTCGTCCGGGCCGACCATGTTGAGCATATCGCGCAGGTGAAAGGCCGTGGTGTAGGCATCAGGAAACGCTCTGTGCACAGGCAAAGCGCGCTGACGGTCGAGGCCTTCGGGCTTTCGCCAGTATTTGAGCACCTGGTTCGAGAAGCTGGGGCTGTCCGGAAAGCACCGAAGTGCCGACTTCCAGGTGCAGACCCAGGGCAGGCCACCGGTCAGCTCCGGCGTGCAGAAGCGGCTCTCGAAGGTCACCCTGTGGGCAGCGAGGCCGATACAGTCCGGCCCCGGACGGAGCACCTCAGGCGCTACGTCGCGAAAGACCGGGCAGCCTTTCACGTCCTCATCGGTGAGGTGGTGGACGGCTTGGGTGACCGGCGGGATGTCCCGTTCGGGATCGCAGATAATGAAACCGTCCTCGCCGCCCACTTCCCATGTCCTGTCAGGCTGCTCGACTACGTCCTGCCAGCCGATCTCGCAGACGGCATGGGCAGGCGGGCGCGAGCCCGTGGTCTCGAGATCGACGGTACGGATGAAGCGCGGCATGGGGTGGAGGTAGGCTCAACCGTCCAAGAGGCGAAGGCCCCTTGCATCAGCTCAATCCGTCTTCGGCCCAGCTCGCGAGCGCCAGCGCATCCGCTACCTCGTCGAGAGAAGCGAGGTCTGCCCTCATTCGCCTGATGGCCATTCGCACCAGAGCGCGGGCGACGGCGGCGTCGACCCCCGCCTTTCCATCGAGCGCGAAGAGGGTGTCTTCCTCCCGTGTGATCTCCCCTGAAAGGATCGCACGGTGTCGTTCGATCTGCTGCTGCGCGACCGCCGGATCACCCTGCGCCGCCATGGCCGCCCAGGTCACGAAGGCATGGGGCGGCGGCCGCTCCACCCATTGATCCAGCGCAAGCGCCTCCCATAGCGCTCGCTTGCCTGATGCCGCTGCGCGAACGGTGGTGCGTTCGGGTCCGCCCGAAGGCTTGGACGCCTCTACCCTCTGTAGGTAACCCCCTTCCGTCAGCTTGCGGAGCGAATAGTAGGTCTGCGGACGCGACACCCGTACCCAGTCTCGCACGTCAGCAGCCGACAGGCGTTGCCAGAGGTCGTATCCGTGCATCGGCCCTGCTCTCACGAGCACCGATAGAACCACGAGATCGGGAACGGTGAGCTTCATGGACCGCGTTCTAGCGGCAAGGCAGTTCCAAGCGCAAAACCCCTTGCGCCAGAGAACACAAACTAGTATTATTAATACTAGCTAGGGGTTGCGAGAATGTTTCGACTTGTTCTGATCGGTTGCATGCTGGTCACTTGTGGCAGCGGCCAGGCAACCGTCGCGCAGCCTGCTTTCATAGAGGAGGACCGCATGGAACGTTTTCTGAAGATCACTCCCGTTCTTCTGGCGGAGGACGTTGAGGCCTGTGCTGCGTTCTGGAGCGGGCTGGGTTTCGAGACGACCATGACCGTGCCCTTCGGCGAGGGGCTCGGGTTTGCCGCGCTGTCTGCGGACGGTATAGAGGTGATGTACCAGTCCTTCGATCTCGCGCGGGCGCAGGACAAAACGCTGATCGAAGGCGTGGGCCGCTCGGTCATCTATATCGAAGTCGCCTCTCTCGCTGATCTCGAAGCTAGGATTGATGAGCACTCGATCGCGGTGCCCGCCCGCATGACCGATTATGGCGCGCGGGAGATCTATGTGCGTGACCCTTCGGGCAATCTGATTGGTTTCGCGGAGCAGGTTGGACGGGACGGATAAGATAAAGGCAGTCTATCGCCGTCCCTAGATCATCATGACTGCATAAGGGACAAGAGACCAGCCCTAAGCCTCGAACGCAGCCTCGGTGCTGGCGCGCAGCTCGTCGAGCGTCACCTCCGGCGCTATCTCAATGAGCTTCAGCTTGCCCGCCGCCTTGTCCACATCGAAGACCCCGTGGGAGCTGACCACCCGGTCGACGCAGGCCACACCGGTGAGCGGTAGGGAGCACTCCTTGAGGAGCTTCGGGTCGCCCGACTTGGACATGTGATCCATCAGGACCACGACGCGCTTCACTCCGGCGACGAGGTCCATGGCGCCGCCCATGCCCTTCACCATCTTGCCGGGGATCATCCAGTTGGCGAGGTCGCCGCCTTGGCTCACCTCCATCGCGCCGAGGATGGAGAGGTCGATATGCCCCCCGCGGATCATCGCGAAGCTGTCGGCCGAGCTGAAGAAGCTCGTCTTGTCGAGCTCGGTGATGGTCTGCTTGCCGGCATTGATGAGGTCGGCGTCGACTTGCGTCTCAGTCGGGAAAGGCCCCATGCCGAGCATCCCGTTCTCGGACTGGAGCGTGACCTCCATGCCGCCCGGAATGTAGTTCGCCACCAGGGTTGGGATGCCGATCCCAAGGTTCACGTAGAAGCCGTCTTCGAGCTCGCTCGCGGCTTTCTCGGCCATCTGATCACGGGTCCAGGGCACGTTTATCTACTCCGAGAGACTACTTCAGCAGCCTTTTTCACAGATGCTGAGCTTAGATCTTGATTTCCAGCGGAGGCTGCGAAAACCGTCGCCATTACATTCGCTAGCTGCGATGCGGCTAATAACTTTTCTCCATCGCTAGCATCGGCACCATCTAAGTACCGGTAAGCACGATCAACAAAGCTCTCTGCGAGTTCGGCAGATGCCTCGGCTGCTGGTAGAGTTGTAGCCATCTGATTTTCCTCCGTTACCTCAAGCCGCTTTGCCGCCGGTCGCGCCCTGCTTTGCCTTGGCGGCGGCTGCTTCCTGGGTCGTGCGCTGCTCGATGCGCTTCTCCTGCTCCGCCTCGACGATCCGGTCGACGAAGATGCCAGCCGTGTGGATGTGATCCGGGTCGAGCTCGCCAGTGGGGACGAGGTGCTCCACCTCGGCGACGCAGGTCTTCCCGGCGGTGGCCATCATCGGGTTGAAGTTGCGGGCAGTCTTGCGGAAGACGAGGTTGCCCTCATGGTCCCCCTTCCAGGCGCGGACCAAAGAGAGGTCCGCGGTCAGGCCCGTCTCTAGAATGTAGCGCTCGCCGCCGAACTCGCGCTCTTCCTTGCCCTCGGCGATCTTCGTGCCGACGCCGGTCTTGGTGTAGAAGGCCGGGATGCCCGCGCCGCCTGCCCTGATGCGCTCGGCGAGCGTTCCTTGGGGGTTGAACTCTAGGTCCAGCTCGCCGCCGAGATACTGCTTCTCGAAGGTCTTGTTCTCGCCCACATAGGAGCTGACCATCTTCTTGATCTGCCGCGTTTGGAGCAGGAGCCCCAGGCCCCAATCGTCGACGCCCGCATTGTTAGAGATGGCGGTGATGTCCTTGGCGCCTGAATCGCGCAGCGCAATGATGAGCTGCTCGGGAATGCCGCAAAGACCGAAGCCCCCTGCCATCACCGTCATGCCGTCGAAGGTGAGACCTTCGAGCGCTTCCTTCGCGCTCTTATAGACTTTCCGCGCCATCGCACCGCTCCGCTTGCTGCCGCGGTGATGCCGAGAGGCGACATGAGACGCAAGCGGTTAAAGGCAGCAAAGACAGCGGTGTTCGTGCCCGCTACCAAGCAGGCGGAACTTCCAGCACCTCGAAGCTCACCGAGGCAGCTTCCGCGTCGAGACGGCGGCGCTCGGCCACGGTCTGCGGGAAGCGCGGCGCGGCGGGGCTGTCGCAGCCCATCGCGAAGCCGACGCCTTTCAGATAGCTGCGGCGCAGGCGGCCACGGCGATAGGCCTCACGCACGGCCTTGTCATGAGCCGAAGCGCCAGTGGCCCGGCGCACCATGGAGCGGAAGGGAATGAAATCCGTGGTCAGATCGCTGACCAGACGGTAGGCCTGGTCGTCGGCAATGTCGGACATGCGGCTGCGGAAGCTGGTGGAGCCCACCGGTGCAACCCGGTCGATATCCGAGCCAACGTAGCTCTCAAGGTCGGCTATCTCGATCTCAATGCCCGTACAGCTTGAAGGAACGGGTTTCTCGTAGACGTCGAGCTCGGCCAGGAGCGGCGGGATCTGTTCACGACGGACGTTAAGATCCTCGAGCGGCGCCAGCGCGCCCTCCCGGATGCCGCCAACCATACCCTCGCGGGCGTCAGGCGAGCGTGTGTGACAGCCGCTAGCCGCCACCAAAAGCACTAAACTTGCAAATTTCCACCAGCCCATGGTCTTCCCTACCAGAAAAGGGTGTGAAAGTCACAACCTCATTTCATAGAACACCGTAAATTCACAATCAGTTCGTGAAGGTTAACAACCCTTTATAGTTACTGCTTTCACCTCTGCGCGACAGTGAAACCCTCCCGCGAAAGCTGTGTTGGCCGGTCTGTAGAAACTTTTGAAGGCGGAACATGAAAACCCTTCTTTGCAGTACTGCTATCAGCACCTTGATGATCGCTGGCGCCTATGCCCAGGAAAGCCAAGAGGCTGTTGATCCCCAAGAATATGTCGAGCCGGGCGCAGACGTCCCTGCCGAGGTCGATGAACTCGAACAGGACGAACTTGACGAAGTCGACAGCGCGGAAGAGCTGAACGACGTCGTTCTGCAGACCACCACTGAAGAAGACGACGCTGCCGACGGCGACATGGAGATGGATGCCGAGGGCAATCTCCAGCAGACCTCTCCGAACTCGAGCACCACGCCGGACATGCCCGAGCAGGAGATGGAGGACGCCGACCCCACCATGATGCCGGCTGAGACCCAGCCCGGCGACATGAACCCGCCCGAGGATATGGGCGAAATGTCGGACGACGCCGACACCATGTCCGATGACGACATGGACGACGTCGACACCTCGGATGAGTACGAAGCCGAGGACTACAACACTCTGAACGAGGGCGAGCCCCTCGAGGACGAGGACTACAACCGCTCCGAACTGGACGATGGCACTGCCTTCGACCCTGCCACCGGGACCTATGAAGACGGACCCGACGCTGCGGTAAGCCCGATCTCCCAGGACTACGATACTGAGGACGAAGGCGAAGTCTCTACCACCACCGTTGCCCAGGATGACGAGTACGACATACCCGTCTCCGACGACGAGGCCCGCCTCGCCGATGGCGACGATATGGATGAGATGGACGACGACGAGATGGCCGTCGCCAATGTCGACGCCTCCACCGAGTCCATGGGCACCGATTTCGGCGGCGAAGTCTACGGCTACCAGCTCATCGACGTCGACATCTTCAACGCTGAAGGCGATGAAGTAGCCGACCTGATCGACGTGATCGTCGACGAGAACGGCATGGCCACCGACGCCATCATCGAGAGTGGCGGCTTTGCGGGCGTTGGCGAAGAGACCTATGTGGTCGCCTTCGACAAGCTGACCCCGGTTCGTGACGGCGAGAAGCTGCGTTTCGAGATCGACGCCGACAAAGAGACCATTGCTGCTTACGCACCCTGGTCGCGCGACGACTTCGTGATCGGCGAGAACGGCAACACGCTCCTCTCCGAGCTGCGCAGCGCCGAGATCCAGCTCGCCTCCTCCGACGAGACCGTCGAGGTCGAAGATCTGGTGATGAGCTCCGAGGGTCGTCTCGAGAACGTCGTCATCGCCTATGACGATCAGCGCTACGCCCTTCCCTACTCGGACATCGCTGTCGCCGAGGGTGATGCGGAGACCAATGTCGGCTACTCCGTGGACGTCTCTCCGGAGAACTTCGGCACGATGACGCCCTATGAAGGTACCCTCGCCGTGCCGCTGACCCGTCGCCTGCAGGACGGTGTGAACAACACCTTCCAAGGCAACCGGACCGCCGCGGAACGCGAAGTCCAAGAGTTCGAAGCGGAAACGGACGAAACGCTGAACGAGGCTGAAGCTGAGTTCGACGAAGCCGGAAACGCCATCGAGACCGAAGCCGATCAGATGGGCGACGACATCGAGCGCGGCTACGACGAAGCTGAGATGGAAGCGGAAGAGTTCGGCAACGATGTCGAGCGTGAAGCTGCCGAAACTGCTGCCGATGCAGAAGCTCTCGGCAACGAAGTCGAGTACGAAGCGGAAGAGCTTGGCAATGACGTCGAGCGCGAAACCGAAGAACTCGGCAACGATATCGAGCGCGGCTACGATGCGACCGAACAGGAAGCGGAAGAGCTAGGTAACGACATCGAACGCGAGACCAACGAGCTCGGCAACGATATCGAAGCCGGCGCTGAAACTACCGAGATGGAAGCGGAAGAGTTCGGCAACGACGTTGAGCGTGAGACCGAAGAGCTCGGCAACGACATCGAAGCTGGTGCCGAGAATGTCGAACAGGAAGCCGAGGAACTTGGTGACGACATTGAGAACGAAGCCGAAGAAGCCGGTGACGAGATCGAGGAAGAAACCGACGAACTCGCCGACGATGACGACGAACCCCGTCGTTAATCGGTTCACCGACTAAGTAAGACTGAGGAGGCCGGGCCGCAGCGCCCGGCCTTTTCCTTTGGTAGGGCGGGCAACCTATAGTAACCGACTGCACCGAACCTAGCAGCAGTAAAGTAGCGGATGTGTGGCAAGAGGTTCTTAAGAAACTGGGCCTTCTCCGACGCCCCGCCCAGCATAACGAGAGCGACAAGACCCGTCCGCGTACTCTTCATGTCCCCTCGCCAACTGACGAAGGTGATGGAGCATATCTGGCGCTATCAAGGGCTGCAGTTGCGCTAGAGAACGAAACTGGTCCAATTTCTAGCGTGCGGCTCAGTGCTTTTGTAGACGCGTGCGAGAAATGCGTCCCGAAAGACGCACAGTCTGCCGAACATACTCTTCGGAAGGCACTCGTTCATACTTATGAACCCTGGGATCCTAAGTTCGATCCGACCTTGAAAACCATACCGTGGCTAGACCTCATGAGCTGGAATGGTTTCCGGCGCGAAGCGGCCCTTCGATATGCCGCACGGCACCCTATTCCCAACCCCTTTTTGATGACGGTGGTGCTCCGACGTCTGAACGACTGGGTGCCGGAGGTTCGAAGGGCGGCCGTTGTGGCAGCCAAACACGCGGCAATCAGCACCCCGGCTTCTACTATGGCAGAAGCTGCGTCCTATGTGCTGCCGTCCTTTCGCGACTGGGGCCGTATTGGAGAGAATGAAATCGCGACCCTCCGCGCCTTGCGCGCAGTTCCTGAAGTTCTGATAGTCATACTCGACCAAGTTGAGAATCAGCACGCTGGACCCATGGCGCGGCTTCTGGGCAGCATGGCTGATCTTCCTGCAATCGACCACCAGCTACCCAATCTCAGCAGAAGCGCTGCGCAGCCCGCCGTGAGGGCTACCGCGACCCAATGGCTTCTGAGAGGCAGGGCTGAATGGGCAGATGGGTTCGAGAAAGCCTGGGTGGATCGAAGGTTCAACGAGGCCAAGCGGCGCTCGGTGACCGAGCATCGCCCCCTAACTATTGCAGTGGACTGGCTCTACACTCTGAACCAGGCAGCTTCGGATCCATCGCCGAGGGTCAGAAGGATCGCTGGCAATGCCTTAATCGAAGACAGAGCGAAAGACCGGCCCGAGTTGCAGCAGATTGCTCGTCAGCTTACGGACGACCTTTACCCATCTGTTGCTGAGCGAGGCTTCTACTACCTCAAGCACCGGATGTGACGGCGAGCGGTTCCGACGGCTCCGTTCTGTGCGCCGATAAATTTGCCGGTTACTATGAATCTAGCTGATTACGAAGAGGCCCGCGAGATCTTGCGTCGCGGGCCTCTTCGTATTTGAAGAATCTCGTAGTGCTTAGAGATCCAGCAGAAGACGCTGCGGGTCTTCCAGGTTCTCCTTGATCCGGACCAGGAAGGTCACGGCACCTTTGCCGTCGACGATGCGGTGGTCGTAGCTGAGCGCGAGATACATCATGGGGCGAATCTCGATCTTGTCGCCCACAGCGATGGGTCGCTTCTCGATACGGTGCATGCCGAGGATGCCCGACTGGGGCATGTTGAGGATCGGCGTGGACATGAGCGAGCCGTAGACGCCGCCATTGGTGATGGTGAAGGTGCCGCCCTGCATCTCCTCGAGCTTGAGGTCACCATCGCGAGCACGGCGGCCATAGTCGCCGATATCCTTCTCGATCTGCGCAAGGGACTTCATGTCCGCATCGCGCACGACGGGGACGACGAGGCCTTTCTCCGTACCCACTGCGATACCGATGTCGTAGTGGTTCTTGTAGATAATGTCCTGGCCGTCGATCTCAGCGTTGACCTCGGGCACCTCGCGCAGGGCCTGGATGGCGGCCTTCACGAAGAAGCCCATAAAGCCGAGCTTCACGCCGTGCTTCTTCTCGAAGAGGTCTTTATACTGAGAGCGCGCCGCCATGACCGCGGTCATGTCCACATCGTTGAAGGTGGTGAGCTGAGCGGCGGTCTCCTGGCTCTCCTTAAGGCGCCGGGCGATGGTCTGGCGCAGGCGGGACATCTTGACCCGCTCCTCGCGCTCGCCGAGCTCCTTGGGCGCGGAGGGCGCTTTGGCCTGTTTCGCTTCCTGCTGCTGGCTGACCTGGTTCAGCGCGTTGAGGGCATCCCCTTTAGTGATGCGGCCACCGCGGCCGGTGCCCTGGATCGAGCCGGCATCGAGGCCGTTCTGCTCGATGATGCGGCGCGGCGCGGGGCTGAGGGCACCCTGGCTCTGCTGGTTCTGATGCACTTCGGTCTGAGGCGCCGCGGTTTCCTGTGTTTGATCCGCAGGCTTCGCGCTCGGTGCTCGGCCTTCGGCGGCCTCGCCACTGGTGATGATGCCGAGCACATCGCCCACGGCGACCGTCGCGCCCGCTTCGGCAACGATCTCCTTCAGCGTACCCGAGACCGGCGCGGGCACGTCGACAGCCGCCTTATCCGTCTCCAAGCTGACGATCGGATCGTCCACCTTCACATAGTCGCCGACCTTGACCAGCCACTCGCCGATATCGGCCTCGGTCACACTCTCGCCCGAGGAAGGAGCGGTGATCTCGACCTCTTGCCCGGCGCCTGCTTCGGTCTCCTTGACCGCCGCAGCGCCGTTGGATGCGGGCTTCTCCTCAGCCTTCGGAGCAACAGCACCGGAGGAGGCCCCTTCCCCGCCGATCTCGCCGAGGAGCGCGTTCAGCTCCACCGTGTCGCCCTCTTGGGCGGTGATCTTCGACAGCACGCCGGCGGCGGGCGCAGGCACCTCGACCGAGACCTTGTCAGTCTCGAGCTCGACCACGGGCTCGTCGGCGGCGACCGTGTCGCCCTCTTTCTTCAGCCACTGGCCGATCGTCGCTTCGGTGACGCTTTCGCCAAGGGTGGGTACGCGGATTTCGACCATCTTCTTCAGGATCCTAAGGCTTCCTCGAGGAAGGCCTCGAGTTCGTTTCGGTGTTGTTCAGCATGCCCCGTAGCAGGCGAGGCCGCAGCAGGCCGCCCTGCATAGCGGGCACGGGTGTGCTTGGCGTCGAGCTGGGTGAGCACCCATTCGAGGTTCGGTTCGATGAAGGACCAGCCGCCCATGTTCTTAGGCTCTTCCTGGCACCAGACCATCTCGGCATCTTTGAAGCGCCTGAGCTCTTTGATGAGGGAGCCAGCGGGCAGCGGGTAGAACTGCTCGACGCGCATCAGATAGACATCGTTCACGCCCCGTTTCTCGCGCTCTTCAAACAAGTCGTAATAGACCTTGCCCGAGCACATAACGACGCGGCGGATCTTCTCGTCGGCCACCAGTTTGATCTCGGACGATTCGGGCTTGTACTCCGCATCGTCCCACAGGACCCGGTGGAAGGACGAGCCCGGCCCCATCTCCTCATAGGTCGACACTGCGCGCTTGTGGCGCAGCAGCGATTTGGGCGTCATCAGCACGAGTGGCTTTCTGAAGTCCCGCTTCATCTGACGGCGAAGGATGTGGAAGTAGTTCGCAGGCGTTGTGCAGTTGGCGACCTGGATGTTATCCTGGGCACAGGCCTGGAGGTAGCGCTCTAGGCGCGCTGAGGAGTGCTCAGGCCCCTGCCCCTCATAGCCGTGCGGCAGAAGCAGCGTCAGGCCGGACATGCGCAGCCACTTCCTCTCGGCGGAGGAGATGAACTGATCGAAGATAATCTGCGCACCGTTGGCGAAGTCGCCAAACTGCGCTTCCCAGAGGACCAGGGTCGTGGGGTCAGCCAGGGAGTAGCCGTACTCAAAACCCTGCACCGCGAACTCGGAGAGGTTCGAATCGATGACTTCGAACTCGGCCTGTTCGTCGGAGAGGTGCCTGAGCGGCGTCCAGCGCTTCTCCGTCTTCTGATCGACAAAGCTGGCATGGCGCTGAGAGAAGGTTCCGCGTACCGAGTCCTGGCCGGACAGACGCACCCTATAGCCCTCGTTGAGAAGCGAGCCGAAAGCCAGCGCCTCGGCGGTCGCCCAGTCGATGTTCTCGCCGCTCGTCAGCGTCTTCTCTTTGGCGGACAGGATGCGCTTCAGCGTCTTGTGGATGGTGAAGTTTTCGGGAACGTGGGTCAGCTTCTTGCCCAGCGCCTGGAGGCGGTCGAGGCTGACGGCGGTGTCGCCCTTGCGCTCATCGTCCTGGGGCGGAGCGAAACCTTTCCAGCGGGCATCGAGCCAGTCCGCCTTGGTGGGCTCATAGGCCTCGCCCTTGTCGAACTCGTCAGCGAGGAACTGCTTGAAGTCCGCCATCTCCTTCTCGACTTCGGCCTCGCTGAGAAGACTTTCCTGGACGAGACGATCGGCATAGAGCTCACGCGTGGTACGGCGTGCACGGATTTTCTCGTACATGAGGGGCTGGGTGAACGCCGGCTCGTCGCCTTCATTGTGGCCGTAACGTCTGTAGCACCACATATCGAGCACCACGTCATGGCCGAAGACCATCCGGAACTCGGTCGCGACCTTGGCTGCGAAAACCACCGCCTCCGGATCGTCGCCGTTGACGTGGAAGATCGGCGCCTCGACCATCTTCGCGACATCGGAAGGGTACGGAGAGCTGCGCGAGAAGCGGGGGCTCGTCGTGAAGCCGATCTGGTTGTTGACGATGAAGTGGACCGTGCCGCCGGTGCGATAGCCCCTGAGCTGGGTGAAACCGAAGCACTCCGCCACGACGCCCTGCCCTGCAAACGCCGCATCACCGTGCAGCAGCAGCGGCAGGACGTGGGTACGCGCGACGGTGATCTCGTCGCCGTGCTCCATCATGTCCTGCTTGGCCCGGCACTTGCCGAGCACGACCGGGTCCACCGCTTCGAGGTGAGAGGGGTTCGCCGCCAGCGACAAGTGCACCTTGTTGCCGTCGAACTCGCGGTCCGACGAGGCGCCCAAATGGTACTTCACATCGCCCGATCCTCCGACATCGGAAGGAATGGCAGCGCCGCCCTGGAACTCGTGGAAGATCTGGTGGTAGGGCTTGCCCATCACCGCGGCCAGCACGTTGAGGCGGCCCCGATGGGGCATGCCCACATTGATCTCCTGGACCCCCATGGCGCCGCCGCGCTTGATGATCTGCTCAAGGGCGGGGACCATCGCCTCGCCGCCGTCGATGCCGAAGCGCTTCGTACCTTGATATTTGACGTGGAGATAGTTCTCGAAACCCTCCGCTTCGATCAGCTTGCTGAGGATCGCCTTCTTGCCCTCGGGGGTGAACTTGATCTCCTTGTCCATCCCCTCGATCCGGTTCTGAAGCCACTGCTTCTGCTCCGGGTCGGTGATGTGGGTGAACTCGATGGCAAACGTGCCGCAATAGGTGCGGCGCAAGATCTCGAGGATCGTCCGCAGAGAGCCTGTCTCCAGACCGAGCACGTTGTCGAGATAGATCTCGCGATCGTAGTCGGTCTCCTCGAAGCCGTAGGTGGCGGGGTCGAGCTCGGGGTGCACGTCGAGCTCGCGCAGGCCCAGCGGGTCGAGATTGGCGATCATGTGCCCGCGCACGCGGTAGGCGCGGATGAGCATCAGCGCCCGGACGCTGTCATGCACCGCTGCCTGGACGTCGGTGACGTCGATCCCTGCGGGCTTCTTCTTCTCGAGCTTCTGCGCGAGCGCTCCGCTCACGGCGCTCCAGTCGCCGCCGAGCGCCGCCGTCAGCTCGTCGCCGTCGCGGCGCGGCCAGTCGGCGCGCTTCCAGCTCGGCCCGTCGGCATTGGTCTTGGCGGTCTCGGAGCCGTCGCCGAAGGCGTCGAAATAGGCCCGGAGCTCGGGATCGACGCTTGAGGGGTTCTCGGCATAGCGGGCGAACTGCTGCTCCAGATAGAGCGCGTTGCCGCCGGAAAGAAAAGAGATGTCGGAGGACTGGTTGTCCTCGAAGTCGGAGCCTGGGCTGCCGTCGTGAGCCATGTCGCGGCCGGTCCTTCGGTCGCCGGGGCGGGTCCGGCCGCCGCCGGGTGGTAGTTGGTCATGGGCCCGGAAGCCCGCATATTTTCCGTACTAGCGTCTTACATACGCCCCGCCCGCCGCGGCGCAACCACCAGGGGAAGCGCCGGGGCAGCTTTCAGGCGCGCCTATGCGCTCTTTTCCTTAAGAAGTTCGACCAGCGTCGTCCCGAGGCTCGCGGGTGTCGGCGCGACGCGGATACCCGCCTCGTTCATCGCCGCGATCTTGCTTTCGGCCGTGTCCTCGCCGCCCGAAACAATGGCGCCTGCGTGACCCATGCGGCGGCCAGGAGGCGCCGTGACCCCGGCGATAAAGCCGACGGTGGGTTTCTTGATCTTGTGCTCCGCCAGGTAGCGCGCGGCATCGGCCTCGGCGCTGCCGCCGATCTCGCCGATCATGATGATGCTCTCGGTCTCATCGTCTTCGAGGAACAGCTCCAGCACGTCAATGAAGTCGGTGCCCTTGACCGGGTCGCCGCCAATGCCGACGCAGGTGGACTGACCAAGGCCGGCATTGGTGGTCTGGTGCACGGCCTCATAGGTCAGCGTGCCGGAGCGGCTGACGATGCCCACCGAACCCCTCCTGTGAATGTGACCGGGCATGATGCCGATCTTGCACTCGTCCGGGGTGATGACGCCGGGGCAGTTGGGTCCCACGAGGCGGGTCTTGGAGCCGGACAGCGCGTCCTTCACCCGCACCATGTCGAGGACGGGGATGCCCTCGGTGATGGTGATGAGAAGCGGCATCTCCGCCTCGATCGCTTCAATCATGGAGGCAGCGGCGAATTTCGGCGGCACATAGACCACCGAGGCGTTGGCGCCGGTCTCTTTCATCGCTTCGGCGACATTGCCGAAGACGGGAAGCTCGGTGCCCGCAGCGGGCTCGCCAGCGGTCCAGGTCTGGCCGCCTTTACCGGGCACCACGCCGCCGACCATCTTGGTGCCGTAGGCCAGGCCCTGCTCGGTGTGGAAGGTGCCGGTCTTGCCGGTCAGCCCCTGGGTCAGGACCTTGGTGTTCTTGTCGACGAGGATGGCCATGCGCGCGTGCTCCGAGAGAAATCTGCGCGCTCGATAGGCAAGCCCGCGCGGCATCGCAACAGGGCTTACGCTGTTTACGATGCCGCGAGCGGCTGAACGCATCGCATGAACATCCGTTCGTGTTCTAGATGCGGGGATCCCCCTTGCGCACAACTTAAAACCCATCGGGAGAGACGGTCCATGGCTATCGCTCAACAAGCGAAGAACGAGAGCAAGGAGCTCTACGAGAAACTAGCCCGCGCAGGTTTTGCCGCGCGGGGGATCACCTACGGCATCGTCGGCAGCCTGGCCCTGATGGCGGCCTTCGGCTCGGGCGGCGGCACCACGGGTCAGACCGGCGCCCTCGAGACCCTCACCGGCAGCGGCTGGGGCAAGGCGGTCCTCGCCTTCCTCGCCATCGGCCTCTTCGGATACGGCCTTTGGAGGCTCGCCTCCGCCGCCTTCGACCTCGAGAACGAGGGCTCGGACGGGAAGGCCATCGCCAAGCGGATCGCCCATGCCGCCTCGGGCCTTACCCACTTCGCCCTCGCGCTCTACGCAGCCGCCCTGGCCTTCGGTGCGACCGGCGGCTCGTCCGGCGGCAGCGGCGGCGGCGCTGAGAGCCTCACCGCGAAGCTGATGGCCCAGCCCTTCGGCGTGTGGCTCGTCGGCATCGCCGGGATCATCGGCTTCATCGTCGCGGGCTTTCAGATCAAGAAAGCCCTCGGTGAAGAGTATCGCGAGCATATCCGCCTGCCCGACGCCCACGGCTTCTCGAACAAGGCCGTGAAGTTCGGCATCATCGCCCGCGCCGTAGTCTTCGGCATCATCGGCGCGTTCCTGCTCTATGCGGCCTTCACGACGAACCCCGACAACGCCAAGGGCGTCGGCGGTGCGCTCTCCTGGCTCCAGCAGCAGCCCTACGGCGCGATCCTTCTCGGCGCGATCTCTATCGGGCTCTTGGGCTTTGCCTTCTACAGCTTCCTTCAGGCCCGCTACCGGATCATCCCCGATCCGGAACAGGGCGCGAAGAACAGTGTTCGCTCAGTAGCAAGCTAAAGGAGGCTCGCTCACATGGCACATCAAACGTCCACCGAAACCAAGGCCGAAGGCTCCGCTGACCAGCTAGGCGGTCAGATCAAAGAGACCGTCGGCGCGGCAACAGGCGATGAAAGCCTCGAACGCCAAGGCGAGAACGACCAGCGCAAAGGCTCGCTCAAGAAAGCCTGGGGCAACGTGAAGGACGCGTTCTCCAAGAAATAGGCTGCGAAAGCCGCTGCAAGAAGGCGAGGCAGATTCTGCCTCGCCTTTCTCATATCTGGAGGTCGTCTTGGATAGAACGGCCAGAACCTTTTGATTTTCTTTGCATCTCTCCTCCTCGTGATGGGCCGTTCCGTTGCTATGCGGTCCCGATCCGTCCCAAAGCTGAACACCCAAGAAGAAAACGGGAGGAAAACGAGATGTTGAGATTGATTGTCAAAGGCGCATGCGTCGCCGGCTCCATTCTAGCGCTGAGCGCCGGGGCGAACGCCGCCACCTTCACCTACACCACCACTTTTACCGAGCTGAACGACAGCGGCGGCAGCGGCAACGCCACTGTTGTGTATGACGACGTCGCCAACACCCTGCGGGTGCAGATCCAGGCGTCGGGTCTCGATGACGGCCTGCATGTCATGCACATCCACGGTCGGTTCAGTGACGGTGTGGACGGCGACCCGATCGACAGCGTGACGCCGGTGCCGGAGAGTGAGTTCGATACGAACAATGACGGCATCCTGACCGTGCCGGAGGGCGCCCCCGCCTACGGCCCCATCATCCTGCCGCTGGCCGATAGCGGCTCAGCCAACTCGAACAACTTCCAAAGCGGCACGAGCATCGACTACGACCGCACCTTCGACTTCAGTGCGCCCAACGCGCAGACCCTCTTCGCCAATGTGGGCGACAGCAATGACAGCTACGGCGTCGAGGACCTCCTGCCCCTGTTCCTGCGTGAGATCGTCATTCACGGTGTGAACGAGGACGGCGAGTTCATCGCCTCCTTGCCCGCCCTGGCCGGTGAGCTCTCCGAAGTCCCCGTTCCGGGCGCGGTGATCCTGTTCGGCTCGGCCCTCGCCGCCTTCGGTGCCGCACGTCGGCGCAAGGCTGCCTAGGCCTCAGCCTACCCAGTAAGGCGGCACACCGAGAGTGTGCCGCCGCGCACCGTGCGCCCCGCCGGATGACAGTATGCCTCGCGAGCTGCCCTAGGGGCCGTGTGCACCTCCAACCGTCATCCCGGACCCTATCAGGAATGCTGTGACAACCTCTCCCGGCAGGCCGCCGCGTGGGGTTCGAAACGGTCGGTCGGAAACTTTCCGAGCAGGCTCTGGTCTTTCAAAAACCCGTCCAGATCGGTGCCCTCAGCCTCCAGCCAACCCGCCACCACGCAGCGGGCGAAGCCGTAGTTCAGCCTGCTCTGCCTCCCCGCACGGAAGAATGTGGAGGGGCGACCTATCTCGCCGAGCTCGGGAAAGTCACCGGGAGAAGGTGCGAGATCGCCGAGGTCCTGAAACGGTGCACGCTCGTCAGCCTGCATCCCCAGCCCCTCATCGAACCAGGTCGGCAGCCCGTAGGACCGTACCAGCGCCCCTGTCTTCGCCCGGACCTCTGCATGGACAAGCTCATGGGCCAGAACATCCGTGTTCTGCCCCTTCGGCCCCAAAAGGATGAGTGTGGGCAGGACCGGAAGAAAGTGGCTCGCACCGTAATCGACACGAAGACCCAGCGCAGGCCCCTTCATGCAGCGGATGACCGGCTCGGCGTTGTCGTTGGGGAAGGTCCGAGCGGCACGCGCTGTGGCTTCCTGGATCAGCGCCGCAGGACAATCCCGTCCCCCGACCGAGCCCGCTAAGGATGCGTGCAGATAGTCCTTACCGAGAAGTAGTAGCACCGCAGATGCGGCGAGGCCTGCCGCTATCACCATCCTGCTCACTGGTCGCCCCTTAAGTCGCTCTAGGGGTTTCCAGCTCGAAGCAGGGAACCGATCCAGCTTCATCTTGCCCGGACCTCTGTCCTGACAAGCCTTCCGTGTAGCACGGATGGGATAGACCGTCCGTCAGGACCACTACCCGCACCGACAAACCGTCGACAGGACGAAAACCGGAAGTTTCGTGGTTCGTCCTACGGGCTGGCTTCCGGTCCGGACGCTACTCTACCTTGTCCCCTTCGCTGGAGACTTCGCTACCCTCATCGACGATCACGACACGGCCACGGGTTTGGTAGAGTTCTACATTCTTGCGGTAGATCTCGCGCCTGAGATCGACCGCGCTCGGAGGAAGTTTCGTTGCCAACCCGCCGCCGAACTCCGCCATCTGAATGGGGCTGTTCACGACCTCTCGGTAGCCCCCTGCAAGGTCGGCGATGGCGGTCTCGCGATTCCCGACGCGAAGGCGTTCGGCACCGCTGACGACTAACCGTACCTCCGCGTCGGCAAACCGCATGAGATGCTGACGGAGGCTGGGCTCCCATGGATCGAACAGCGTCCCGTCCGCTTCCTTGTAGATAGGCGACACGCGAACGGATCCGAACGTATCGTTGATGCCTCGTAGGGAGTTGACGAACTCGGTGGCGTTCTCACTGAGGTGGCGAGACACGTTCCTGCCGCTCCACGCCTCCGATCGAATATTGGGGCTGGCGATATCGCCATGGAAGAAGCCGTACATCACCCTGGGGTCGGTCCAGTAGCGATAGACAATCCCGATACGGATATCTTCGAGCGATAGATCGACGCCGCGGATCGTCACCAGCTTCGCCTGGTGCAGCCGCTCCCTGTTGCCTTTCGGCTTGATGGCACCGGGCCGCGGGACAGGATAGTTTTCGGCAAGCTCCCTGATCACCAGCATGTTGTGGAGGTTGAACCAGAACGCCAACTGCTCGTTGCGGGGAAAGGCCTGAAGGTCGGTTTGGTTGGCGATCTTGACGAGTGTGTCGACATACTCGCGTGGAAGGCCTCGCTCCGGAACGGCCATCAAAGAGAAGACGATCTTGTTGCCTTCAAGCCTGTACGGAGAGTGATGGCCGCGCCGGGTGTTCGTCCCCGTCACCTTCGGAGGCGGACCCAACCGCTTGCGTAGAGAAGGTCCCGTATTGAGGACGTAGGTCTCCAAGAACTCGTTGAAGACGGTGTAGTCGATATCCCGACTGTTCGTGGGTCGCGGTTCGAAGAGTTCGAGACGATCCCTATCTTGACCCGAAGCCTGATCGAAGCACAGCGCCAGGAGCAACAAGCTGATCAAGGTCCATGACCAGCTTGTCTGCAGCCTTCTCGACATAGGTTCCACCACCGTCTCCAAATCCCCTGAACGTCCTGCAATGCTGGTGTCTTTACACGCTGATTGCAAGCGCCAGGGGCACGAGATTTTCTACTCGGCGGAGGCCTACCCCTTCACCGCCTTGACGATCTTGCTGGCGGCGTCTTCGAGGTCGTCGGCCGAGATCACGTCGAGGTCGGAGCCGTTGATGATGGCCTTGCCCTCGTCGACATTGGTGCCTTCCAGGCGGACCACCAGCGGCACTTTGAGGCCGACTTCCTGAACGGCGGCCAGGACGCCCTCGGCGATGACGTCGCAGCGCATAATGCCGCCGAAGATGTTGACCAGGATACCCTCGACGCCGGGGTCGGAGGTGATGATCTTGAAGGCCTCGGTCACCTTCTCCTTGGTGGCGCCGCCGCCGACATCGAGGAAGTTGGCGGGCTCGGCGCCGTAATGCTTGATGATGTCCATGGTCGCCATGGCGAGGCCGGCCCCGTTGACCATGCAGCCGATATTGCCGTCGAGCTTGACATAGGCGAGGTCGAACTCGTTGGCCTTGAGCTCCAGCTCGTCCTCTTCGCTCTCGTCACGGAGCTTCTCGATGTCGGGGTGGCGGAAGGAGGCGTTGGGGTCGAAGCCGACCTTGGCGTCGAGCACCCTGAGGCGGCCGTCGGGCATGACGATCAGCGGGTTGATCTCCAGCATCGCCATGTCCTTCTCGGTGAAGGCCTTGTAGAGGGTACGCACGAGCTCGCGGCCGTCATCGGCGCCCTGCCCTTCGAGCTTCAGCGCGCTGACGATCTTGTTGGCGACTTCGTCAGTGACGCCGTCTTTCGGCTCGACGGTGACGGTGGCGATCTTCTCAGGGGTCTCTTCCGCGACGGCCTCGATGTCCATGCCGCCTTCCGTGGAGGCGATGAACGCCACCTTGCCGGTGCCGCGGTCGACCAGGACGGAGAGGTAGAGCTCCTTCTCGATGTCGGCGCCGTCCTCGAAATAGACACGGCCGACCTCCTTGCCCTCTTCGCCGGTCTGGATGGTGACCAGGGTGTTGCCTAGCATCTTTTTCGCCTGCTCGGCGGCCTCTTCGGCGGACTTGGCGAGGCGCACGCCGCCTTTCTCGCCAGCGGCGGCTTCCTTGAAGTGGCCTTTGCCGCGGCCGCCTGCATGGATCTGCGCCTTCACCACCCAGAGGGGGCCGGGGAGCTCCTTCGCCTTCGCCTCGGCCTCGGCGGCGTTCATGACGATGACACCGTTCGCGACGGGCGCGCCGTAGGATTTCAGAAGCTCTTTGGCCTGGTACTCGTGGATGTTCATGGCAGCCGTCCGGTCTGGTTTCGCCGCGGCTTATGGCAGCGCCCGCCACGCGCTTCAACAGGCGCTTGCGCACGTTTCGCGCCCCTTTGGTTCCACACTATGTGACTTGTTCACTGTTGCTTTTCTTGTGCCGAGGGCGTTCTTTGCAGTGCAGGTAGGAGCAAGTCATGACAAACCAGAAAGAAACCGCGGAACAGAATCCGGCTCAGGATGTCTTTTGTTCCTTTCTCGACAGTCAACGCTGCTGCTTCGACCTTCAGATGAGCTTCTGGCGGATGATGATGGCGCCGAGCGTCTTCGCCCGGCAGGACCCGGCCTCCGGTGCTACCCAAGAGCACCGCGAGGAGGGCCTGCGCCTTCTCAATGCCCATGCGGACAGCATCCTGACCCGCCTGTCTCGCGCGTCCGAGCAGGAGCCAGCGGTACCGGGGTTCGAGCCCGCGCTGACCGATGCGCGCCTCGCCGAATGGGTCGCCTGAAGCGGGACTCACGTTCCGGCTAGGTTACAGCATACGGTGTATGCTGCAGGTGCGAGAAGGCGCAGAATGGCGCTTGGACAAGGAGCCATCATGAACCCGTTTGACCTCTATATCGAGCAGCTCGACCGCCTCGGGGCCGCCATCGGCCAGTCCTGCGACCTCGCCCGCCGTTCCCTCCGCTCCGCTCCCCCACTGGAGAGCGTCTCGTTGAAGACGGAGGGCGATCTTGCCGAGACACCCGACTTCACCGCAGGCGCGGCGGAGCCGGGCACCCGCCTCGACGATCAGGCCGCCCACGCCATCGCCGCCCATCTGGAGGCGCAGTCGGAGACGACCGCTCTGCCCGAGATGGACCTTCCGAAGAAGCCGACCGGTCTCGAGCTGAACGACTAGCCGTTCCTCAGGCTGCGGATCGCTCCGGCATGTCCGCGGCCGCCACCGTGCCGGTGATCCATCCGCCGCCAAGCACGCGCGAGCTTTCAGCCCCGTAGAAGACGCAGGCCTGGCCCGGCGCGACCCCCGCCTCGGGCGTCTCCAGATCGACATAGGGCTGTCCGCCCAATACCCCTAGCCGCGCTGGGGCCGGGGGCCTTGTGGAGCGAAGCTTGACCCTGATCGGCAAACCGTCGGGAATGTCCGCGCCGTCGCCGATCCAGTTGAGCTCCTTCAGCAGCACACGCCTCGTCAGCAGCGCCTCCTGCGGGCCGACGATGACCTGACGCTTCGCCGCATCGATGCCGACCACGTAGAGGGGCTCCTCCATCCCGCCAATGCCGAGGCCACGCCGCTGGCCCACCGTGTAGTGGATGACCCCTGCGTGGCGGCCCAGCACCTCGCCTGACTTACTGACGATCTCACCTGGCTCGGCCGAGCCTGGGCGCAGCCGTTCGACCACGGAGGTGTACTTGCCCTCCGGCACGAAGCAGATGTCCTGGCTGTCCGGCTTGTCGGCCACCGCCAGCCCCATCTCCCCCGCGAGGCTCCTGGTCACGCTTTTCGGGTAGGCGCCGAGGGGAAAGCGCAGGAAATCGAGCTGTTCCCGCGTGGTGGCGAAGAGAAAGTAGCTCTGATCCTTGCCTGCATCCTCTGCCCGGTGAAGCTCGGGACCGCTCGGCCCCAGCTCGCGGCGGATATAGTGCCCCGTCGCCATGGCCTCGGCGCCGAGGTCTCGGGCCGTGCCGAGGAGGTCCTTGAACTTGACGCTCTGGTTGCAGCGCACGCAGGGGATCGGCGTCGCCCCTGCGAGGTAGGTGTCGGCGAAGTCCTCCATGACGGCTTCAGAGAACCGGCTTTCATAGTCGAGGACATAGTGGGGGATGCCGATCTGATCGGCCGCGGCCCGCGCATCGGCGATGTCCTGGCCGGCGCAGCAGGCACCCTTCTTCTGGATGGCGACCCCGTGGTCGTAGAGCTGCAGGGTGATGCCCACGGCATCGTAGCCCGCCGCCTTGACCAGGGCCGCCGTGACCGTGCTGTCCACCCCGCCGGACATGGCCACGACCACACGCGAGCCCTTGGGCACGCCGAGGTCGAGGGAGGCAGCGGCTTTGCTGAGCGAGACAGGTTCCATCCGCGGCAGATAGGCGATCCGCGGCCCTTTCGGAAGAGCACACCCGCGAACGCCTTTCCAATTCCCCATCTCCACCACCTAGAAATTGTAACGCTCTCGTGTTGAAAGAGCGGCCGCAGGGGGCATCTTCGGGCGGGGTGCCGATCCATTCGATCACGCAGAACCAGACGCCCCATGAGTTGAGGAGCTGTTTTATGCCTTCGCTGAAGAAGACCGTTCTTGCCGCCGCAGCCCTACTGCCGATGCTGGGCACGGCGCACGCAGGCGATCCCGATGGCCGCTACGCCGTGAAGGGCATCGGCCTTCTTCCCTGCGGCGCGTTCCTCCAGTCCGCCGAGCAGGGCAGCCAGGAAGCGCCCCTCGTGATGACCTGGCTTTCGGGCTACCTCTCCGCCGCCAACATGTTTATGGACGGCGCCTACGACCTCGTGAGCTGGCAGGACGACCAGGTGCTGGCCAACGCGCTGGCCGCCACCTGCAACCAGATGCCCCAGCAGCCCGTGGCCGTCGCCGCCACCCAGCTCATCCGCGGGCTTGGCGGCGAGCGCGTGACCAAGGCCGAGCAGATGAGGCCGATCAAGGTCGCGGGCCAGGAGACGGCCATGTACCCCACGGTCATCCGCCGCCTGCAGCAGCGCCTCAAGGATAGCGGTCAGGCCATCACCGTGGACGGCGATTTCGGCCCCGGCAGCCAGAAGGCTCTCGCCGCCTACCAGACCCAGATGGGCCTCCCCGCCACCGGCTTCCCGGACACCCGCACCATGATCGCGGTCTTCGCAGGCCAGGTGCCCCCCGCAGGCCCCGGACAGCGCCAGGCGCAAGCCCCCGGCCGCCCCGCCGCTCAAGCGCCCATGCCCAAGATCGACATGGAGCCGGTCTCCAGCCCCTTCGGCAAGAAGGGCGGCTGATCTCCACGCTGCTCTAGATACGAGTTTCACCAACAAAAAGGCCCGCAAACCTCGTCAGGTTTGCGGGCCTTTTAGCTTGCCCTGCGGAGACAACTCCGCAGGGCGTCGTAGCTTCAGACTTAGAAGGTCTTCCGTGCGTTGATGAACGCGCGGCGACCGATCAGGTCGTAGCCGGACTGCACGACGATGTTCGTCCGCGCAGGAGCTTCGCCCTGGTCGACGAGCGGCGGGGCCGCATCGAACACGTTCTGCACACCGGCCGTGATGGTCCAGGAGTCGGCGGCGTAGCTCACCGAAGCGTCGTGCATCACGTAGTTGTCGACGAAGTCCACGTCGCGGCACTGACCGACATAGCCGGCAATGTCACAGGCCGTGGCGCCGAACTCGTCACCGGTGGTGTCGGCGAAGTCGTCGGATGCCTCCTGCTGACCTTTGCCGAAGTAGCGCGAGCGCCACAGGCCGGTGAACGCTCCCCTCTCGACGGTGATATTGCTCAGGAAGCTGAACTCCGGGAAGCCGATCGTGCCAGCGAAGTTCTCCACGAAGTCGTCACTCGGATCGACGTCCTGATCGTACTCCAGCGTCTGGGTGGCGGCGAAGGTGAGACCGAGACGGGTGTCGTTGAAGGTCTCGCCGAAGCCGTCGAGGTCCATGCCGAAACGGGCCACGTAGTCGATACCGGAGGTCTTGACCGAGCCGATATTGATAAACGGCGCCCTCACGAGGGAAACCGTACCCGAGCCGGGGTTCCGTGTGACGCGGGCACAGGCGTTCGGGTCGGGATTGGCGCTGTAGCACGCCCCGAGGGTTCCGGCTGCGGAGGTCTCCTGCACGGTGTCCTCGATGTCGATCTCGAAATAGGTCACCGAGAGGTCGAAATCGAAGGCGTCGGTGAACGGCTTGGCATCGAACACGACACCGGCCGTCAGACTGTCCGAAGTCTCCGCCTCGAGGTCCACAGAGCCGCCCGTCTGGATCGGGATGCCCGTGACGGCGCCCAGGCCGAGAGCCGTGGGGTCGGCACCGTCCGCAACACACTGGTCGAGGAGGGCCTGCGGACGCTGGTCGCCCGTCGGGTCGTAAGTGCCGCCGTCATTGGCGTCGTTCGGAACAAGGCAGGGGTCGTTACCGCCGCCGATCGTGCCTGCCTGGCCTGCGAGGAACTGGTCGCGCAGGTTCGGAGCACGGAAGGTGGTGCCGTAGGTCGCGCGCAAGCGCAGCCAATCGGTGGGCTCGAAATTACCCTTCACCGAGTAGGTGAACTTGTTGCCGAAGTTCTTTTCTTCCGTGTACCGGCCAGAAAGGTTGACGGAGACGGTTTCGTGGATCGGAACTTCCGTCTCGCCGAAGACCTCGAACAGCCAGGTACGGCCGATCGTGTCGTTCTCGATGTCGGGAACCTCCGAAGCGGCGAGCCCGTTCTGGCGCACGATGTCGTTGAGCGACTCGATCTCCAGCTCGCGGTACTCGATGCCGAGGGCGAGGCCGACCGTGCCGGCAGGCATGTCGAACATGTCGCCGGTGAAGAGGCCGTAGGCCTGGCGCTGTTCGATCTCGGTGGTGTTGAACGCGCGGCCACGTAGGAAGTCGCGCTCCTCCGGGGTGGCGAAGTCGCCGATACCGCCCGTGATGGTGTAGAGGCTGTCGTTGAAGAAGTCGACGACGACGCAGTCCTCAGGCGTCAGGAAGCCGAAGGTCAAGGCCGTCCGCGGCGTGCCGCAGATGGGGTTGCCATCGGAGTCGAGACGTAGCGTGTCGAGGGACTGCCGCAGCGCGTCCTCACGAAGGATCGGCTGGGTAGCCGTGCCGTAGGACCGGTCGAAGGTCAGACCGACGTCGTAAACCCAGTTCTTGTCCGCAAGCGGCGGGATGTCACCGGTGAACCCGCCGACCAGGCGGAGGTTCGAGACGGTCGATTCACGCTCCTGGGGAAGGGACAGGCTCGACACCACCGGCAGCGCGTCGCCAGCGAACGGATTGAGCGGGTTGTCGACAAGAAGCGGTTCGTTGCGGTCACCGTCCTCGTCAACGTCGTCCACATCGACGATGATGTTGCCGTTCTCGTCTTCCTGCGGGATCAGGCCGGGAACGCCGGGGAAGATCTGTTCGTTGGTGAGATCTTCTTCCACCGTACGCTGAGCGAAAGAGGCCTCGAAGTAGAACTCGAGGTTCTCCATGATCTCGTAGTCGCCGCTGGTGAAGATGTTATAGCGCTCGACACCGGCCAGAAGTTGGGTCGCACGCTCCTCGTCCTGAAGGCCGTATACGTCCAAGGTACGGCGGTTGATGCCCCGCGCCACGAGGTCGGCGTTGGTGGAGAAGCCCTCGGGCAGGCCGTCGCTGGTGAAGCCAGGCGTTCTGTAGACAAAGAACTGCGGCAGGGTGACGGCGGCGTTGGCCGGGCGGGCATCCGCGCAGACCGAGAAGATCTCTCCGTTATCCGCCAGGTCGATGTCGCGAAGGCAGTCATTGAAGTCTGGACGGTCGCCGACCAGCACCGTTTCGCGGTGGAAGTACTCACCCGCGAACATGACGCTGCCGCGGTCGTTGCCCGTACCGGCCAAGAAACCGATCTGTGCCACACGGCCGCCATCCTCGAAGGGTTGGCTCCACTGACCGGCGACCTCGAAGCCTTCGAAGTCCTTCTTCAGGATGATGTTGGCCACACCTGCCACGGCGTCGGAGCCGTAGATCGAGGAGGCGCCATCGGTGAGAAGCTCGACCGTCTCGACGGCCAAGCCGGGGATCAGGTTGAGGTCGGGGGCGACGGGCGCGCCGCGCACACCGGACGGCGCCAGGCGGCGGCCGTTCACGAGAAGCAGTGTGCGCTCTGGGCCGAGACCCCGCAGCGATACGTTGTTGGCACCGACACCACCGGCGCCGACGCCTTCAACGGCAGCCGTCGGCGAGCCGGCGTTGATCGAGCTGTCGAGCTGCGCACCAGTAACCACCGGGGACTGGGTGATGAAATCGCTCGCCGTCGCCAGACCGGAAAGGCGAGACGTATCGGCGTCGATGACTTGCACCGGCGAGATGGAGTTGAACTCGTTGCGGCGCAAGCGTGAGCCGGTCACCACGATCTCATCGCCGCGCTCTTCGGCTTCTTCGGCCTGCGGTGTGATCTCGATGGGTGCGTCCTGCGCCATGGCTGACGTCGCGAACGCAGTCAGCATCGTGCTGGCGGCGAGGAGCCGCAGCAGGTCTCTATTCCCTGACATGATATTGCCCTTCATCAATCGAGGCGTGAACTGAGGTCACCCCGACACCCCGCGGCGGAACATGCCACCGCCGCGGTAGGGTGTGATATTTTCGGACGTTTTGACAATCTGTCACATCTGAGAAGCACTAAGTTAACCAAAAGTCGTTGCAGAAATGTCACAGCACGCGGTTTGCGATAGGTCGCCAATATCTTGCGACCACGGCGGCAACACAGCCTTTCGCAGTCCCTCTCTTCATCCCGGCGGCGCTGCGCCCTAAGTGGCGCCCATGACCATTCACGACACGGTTCTCGGCGCCATCGGGAACACGCCCCTCATCAAGCTTCGCCGTGCCTCGGAGGAGACCGGCTGCACCATTCTAGGCAAGGCGGAGTTCCTGAACCCCGGCCAGTCGGTGAAGGACCGCGCCGCCCTCGGCATCGTCGAGGCGGCCGAGGCCGACGGCTCGCTGAGGCCGGGCGGGATCATCGTCGAGGGGACCGCCGGCAATACCGGCATCGGCCTCTGCCTCGTCGGCAAGGCCAAGGGCTACAAGGTGAAGATCGTCATGCCCCGGACCCAGTCCGAGGAGAAGAAGGACGCGGTCAGGCTTCTCGGCGGCGAGCTGATCGAGGTCGACGCTGTCCCCTACGCCGATCAGAACAACTATGTGCACTATTCGCGCCGCGTGGCCGAGGAGACGGAGAACGCCATCTGGGCCAACCAGTTCGACAACACGGCCAACCGCGACGCGCACTACCGCACCACCGGGCCGGAGATCTTCGAGCAGACCGGCGGCGAGGTCGACGGCTTCACCTGCGCCGTGGGCTCGGGCGGAACCTTGGGCGGGGTGTCCCTGGCGCTGAAGGAGCGCAAAAGGGAAGTGACCATCGCCATCTCCGACCCCTACGGCGCCAAGCTCTACGACTGGTACACGCGCGGCGAGCTCTCGACCGAAGGCTCCTCGGTCATGGAGGGCATCGGTCAGGGCCGAGTGACGGCGAACCTCGAAGGGGTGAAGGTCGACAAGGCGTACCGCATTCCCGACGAGGAGGCGCTGGGGATCCTCTTCAGGCTGACCGAAGAAGAGGGCCTGTGCCTCGGCGGTTCGGCAGGCATCAACGTGGCTGGCGCGATCCGCCTCGCCCGCGAGATGGGGCCGGGGCACACCATCGTCACCATCCTCTGCGACTATGGGAACAGGTATCAGAGCAAGCTCTTCAACCCAGCGTTCCTGCGCGAGAAGGGCTTGCCCGTGCCGGGGTGGATGGCGTGACAAGCTTCCTTCCGTCATCCCGGAAAGCCGCAGGCTTATCCGGGACCCATGGACCCGCCGGTTTGTGCAAGAGCAGCGGTCGGTCCATGGGTCCCGGCTCTTCGCTGCGCTGCGGCCGGGATGACGAAGGGAGGAGAATGCCATGCCTGTAACGCCCCAAACCCCCTTCGCCACCTTCGAGGCCCTCGACATCCGTGTAGGAACGGTCCTGCGCGCCGAACCCTTCCCCGGGGCGCGTAAGCCCGCGATCAAGCTTTGGGCGGATTTCGGCGACGAGATCGGCGAGAAGAAGTCCTCCGCCCAGATCACAAAGCACTATACTCCTGAGGACCTGCCGGGCCGCCAGGTCATGGCCGTCGTCAACTTCGCCCCGCGCCAGATCGGCCCCTTCGTGTCGGAGGTGCTGGTCCTGGGCTTCGAGGACGAGAACGGCGAGGTGGTGTTGGCCGGGCCTGACACCCCGGTGCCCAACGGGACGAGGATGTCGTGATTTGGGCCTTACGACAGACGGCAGGTTTCCTCCTAGGGGCTATACTAGCAGGGCTGGTTGGTCTGCTGCTGTTATTGCTCACCGTGATGTTTTCTCCCGGCAAAGGCCGTCTTGAACCGATGGAGATTTCGGAGCCGTTACAGGCAGGCAGCTGCAGCTTCACCCTATCTCTTGAACAGGCAGACGATTGGCGCGGATCGTTCGTTTCCTACCTATACGGACAGTGTGCTTCTCCATCACTTCAAGATGGATGGTTGACCCACAGTCGGCTAGCTCGCGTTTCAAAGTATCAGCCATTTCTGCTCAGCGATAGAAACAACGAGTATGTGCTCACTGTCTGCCTTGCGAATGAGGACCTAATCGAGGAAGTAACTGCGAGTTTAGTCCGCTTGCGGCAAGGTGTGTCTAAGACCGAGAAGCCTATCCGGATAGAGCACGGTGGGTGTCTTCCTCCCTTTGAAACGCTAGAGCAATTGCAATGAGCGCCGCCCCCAGAGCTCCCGAACCCCTCGAGCGCCACGAGGTGACGATCCGCTACCTCGAGCAGACGAGCCCCCGCGCGCAGACCCCCCTGCCCCGCCCCGGCAGGGCGCTGGCGCTGATGCGGGCGGAGAAGCCGCATCCCGATTTCTACCGCTTCCTCTTCAACGGCGTAGGCGAGCCGCACCGCTGGATTTCGCGCCGCTACATGAACGACGAGGCGCTGCGAAAGCATACGGACGACCCGCAGACCTATATCTACGTTCTCTATGCTGAAGGCTCTCCTGCAGGTTTCGGCGAGATCGACGCGCGCAAGGACGGCGAGGCGGCGATCAAGTTCTTCGGCCTCTTCCCCCATATGCAGGGCCAGCGCCTTGGCCGCTGGTTCTTTCGTGAGATCACCGAGCTCGCCTGGCAGCTTCGCCGCGGGCGCGTCATCATCGAGACCTGCACCCTCGACAACCCCCGCGCACTGCAGCTCTACCAGCGCGAAGGCTTCACCATCTACGACCAGGCCAAGGGCCTGATTGAGTGGCGCGGATGAAGGACGAGACCAAGCTCTGCCATCTCGGCCGCCCCCATGAGGGGCTGCGCATGGTGAACCCGGCCGTCGAGCGCGGCTCGACCGTGGTCTTTCCGTCCTATGACGATTTCCGCGGGCGGGGCCGTCCCAAATATTACGGCCGCCACGGCACCGACACCCACGAAGCCCTGCGCGAGGCGGTGATGGCGCTAGAAGGCGCCGAGGGCGTCACGCTGACGAGTTCCGGCCTCTCGGCGGTCAACATGGCGATCCTCGCCTACGCCAAGCCGGGTACGGAGGTTCTGGTCACGGACAGCACCTACGACCCGGTGCGGGCCTTCTGCGACCAGTACCTGGCGCCAAGGGGCGTCGATGTCCGCTACTACGATCCTCTGATCGGCGGCGGCATCCGCAAGCTGATCACTGAGAAGACCGCCCTCATCCACTGCGAGAGCCCTGGCTCCCTCACCTTCGAGCTTCAGGACCTGCCCGCCATCTGCGAGGCGGCGGGGGACGTCCCCGTCACCGTGGACAACACTTGGGGCGCGGGGCACTTCTACAAGCCGCTGCAGCTCGGCGCGACGATCAGCATTCAGAGCGCTACGAAGTACCTCGGCGGACACTCCGACGTCTTCCTCGGCACCATCGCCAGCCGCACGGCCAAGGCGGCCAAGACCATCTTCAAGACCGCGCAGCTTCTGGGCAACGCCACCTCGCCCGACGACGTCTATACCGTTTTGCGCGGGATGAGGACGCTGCATATCCGCCTCGCCGAGCACGAGGTTCAGGGCCTCGCTCTCGCCCGCTGGCTCGAAGAGCGCGAGGAGGTCGCCCGCGTCCTCCACCCTGGTCTTCCCAGCCACCCCCAGCATGAGCTCTGGAAGCGTGACTTCACCGGCGCCTCGGGGCTCTTCTCGGTGGTGCTGAAGCGGGGCGACGAGGCCTATACGAGACGGTTCATCGACAAACTAAACTTTTACGCTTTGGGCTATAGCTGGGGCGGGTATGAGAGCCTCTGCCTTCCGGCCTGGCCCGCGACATGCCGCTCCCAAGGCGCGTGGCGCGAAGAGAGACAAGTCTTGCGTTTCCATGCCGGGCTAGAAGCGATAGAGGACCTTACCGCCGATCTCGACCAGGCCTTCGCCGCCGCCAACCAGGAGCCCCTGCCCGCGCCATGAAGCGTCTTCTGCCCCTCCTCCTTCTACCGCTGGCCGCGTGCCAGACCGTCAGCCTGCCCGAGGGGCTGAGCTTCGCGCGGCCGAAGGACGAGGCGCCGGTGCCGGGGGTGGTGATCGACAGCCTGCCGACCGGGGCGACCCTCACCTACCCCCACGGCGAGTGCCTCACCCCCTGCCGCATCGACTACGGCATGACGGTGGAGGTGCAGATCGCCAAGCTCGGCTACCGCCCCGTGCGCCTCACCGTGCCCTTGGGTGCCAAGGACGCCGTGATCGAGCTGAGGCCGGTGGGCCGCTCCACCGCGGTCGAAGAGGAGAGCCTGCCGCCCCTATGAGTTTCCAGCCGACAGCGCTCGCGCGGGACCTCATCAGTGCCGAAGGCCCCGACGCCGAACAGCTTCTCAACTCCGTCCTCTCCGCCGACGTCTCGGGCAGGAAGCCGGGCGACATCGTCTTCGCCTGCCTTCTGACGCCCCAGGGCAAGGTCATGGACGTGATGTTCCTGCACCGTCTGACCAATGGCTTCCTGATCGACGTCTTCCAGGGCCGGGGCGCACCGCTGGTCAAGCAGCTCAACCTCTACAAGATGCGCAGTAAGGCCACCTTCGAGAAGGTGCCGGGCGGGGTCTTTGTCGCGCCGGAGGGCAAGGCGCCGGAGGATGCGGGCCTCGACCCCCGCCTCGACGGGCTGGGCCACCGCTGGTTCACCCTGGGGCCGTTGGTTTCGGGCCCGAAGAGCCCCACCTACTTTCACCTTCTGAGGCGCCTCGGCGTGCCTGAGTTCGGCCTCGACTACCAGTCCGGGGACATCTTCCCGATGGACGCCAATCTCGATCTCTTGGGCGCAGTGAACTACAAGAAGGGCTGCTTCGTCGGTCAGGAGGTCGCCAGCCGCATGTTCAGGAAGGGCGAGGTGCGAAAGCGTACACTGAAGGTCTACGGCGATGCAGACCTCCCCCGCGGCACGACCCTGCGCCAGCGCCAGGGCATCGTCGGCACAGTGACGAGCATGATCGGCGGCGAGGGTCTCGCGGTCATGCGTATGGACCGGCTGGAAGGCGCCGAGGCCTTTGCCTTGCACAACGGGTTCGATCTGAGCCTGAAGATCAGAAAGCCGGCTTATCTTGGGTAAGTGCTGGCAAAAATGAAACACCAACTATGCGCTTAGCCAATCGTTTCGCTCTTGGTATCGTTGTAAGTTCTGCCGCTGCGGCACTACCGCTTATATTTCATACATCTAGTGGGCAACAGACGATACTCGTACTGATGATCGGCTTCATTGTTGCCCTTCCTTTCATTTTTATCGTGGGTTTGCCTTTAGCGCTACTACATCTTCGCTTCGCTGCTCCAAGATGGTGGTCAACCGCTATTCTCGGTGGCTTACTGTCTACCGCTGCGACTTCAATTGTTTTCCGGCCACCTCCTTATCAGGATGTAGAAACGATGCTGGTTTTTGCTGCATGCGGAGTAAGTGCAGGTCTAGGGGCTTGGTTAGTTTGGGATAGAACAGGCGGTGGTTCTATCTCTTTAAGAAGAAAACGAGATGACTAACCCAACCCGCTGCCCCTGGCCCACCAACGGCGACGCTCTCTACGAGCACTACCACGACACCGAGTGGGGTGTGCCCGAATATGACGACCGCGCCCTGTTCGAGAAGCTGGTCCTCGACGGCTTCCAAGCAGGGCTCTCCTGGCGCACCATCCTACACAAGCGCGAGAATTTTCGCGAGGCGTTTGACGGCTTCGACCCGGAGGCCATCGCTCGCTGGGACGAGGCCAAGATCGAGGAGCTGCTGGCAAACCCCGGCATCATCCGCTCACGGCTGAAGATCGAGGGCGCCCGCAAGAACGCACGCGCCTGGCTTGAGGTCATGGAGAAGGAGAGCTTCTCCGAATGGCTGTGGAGCTACTGGGGCGGCATCCCAGTACAAACGAACCTCGAGCGGATCGAGGACATGCCTGCCAAGACGCCTATCTCCGAGCAGATGTCGAAAGACCTCAAGAAACGAGGCTTCACCTTCTGCGGCCCGGTCATCGTCTACGCCTTCGCCCAGGCCGTGGGCATGGTGAACGACCACCTGACCTGCTGCTTCCGGCACGGGGAGCTGTCGTAGAACGCCCCACCTCTCCCGTTCACGGGAGAGGTCGAAATCTTCGATTTCGGGTGAGGGGATCGGCGAAGCCGTACTGCTGTGTAAACTATGCAGCGCGGTGCTCAGAACCCCCTCACCCCCGGCCCCTCTCCCGCAAGCGGGAGAGGGGAGATGACCCCGGTTGCCCCCCTCCCCGATAAGGCGCACAAGGCCCCAAACAACCCTCGCGAGGTCCTATGAAGCCCGCCATCGCCTGCATCCTCTCCACCGGTCTTTTCACGCCCGAGCAGTCCATCTCCAATGAGGAGCTGGTGGAGGCCTACAACGCCTATGTGGCGCGCTGGAACGAGGCGAACCCGGACCAGAAGCTGGAGCCCTCCAACGCCCCCTTCATCGAGAAGGCCTCGGGCATCAAGGCGCGCTACGTCTTGGAGAAAGAGGGCATCCTCGACCCCGATCGCATGCGCCCGAACTTCGAGGAGCGCTCCAACGACGAGCTCTCCATCATGGCCGAGATGGCGGTGAAGGCGGCCAGGGACGCGATGGAGCGGGCGAATCTAGGCCCCCAGGACATCGATGCGGTGATCTGCGCCGCCTCCAACATGCAGCGCCAGTACCCCGCCATGGCGGTGGAGGTGCAGGATGCTCTAGGCATCGACGGCTACGCCTTCGACATGAACGTGGCCTGCGCGAGCGCCAGCTTCGGCATCCAGACCGCCGTGGGGCTGCTCGCCACGGGCGCGCGCCGTGTGCTGATGGTCAACCCGGAGATCTGCACCGCCCATATCAACTTCAAGGACCGGGACGGCCACTTCATCTTCGGCGACGTCGCCACCGCCGCGATCATCGGACGGCCCGAGGGCGAGGCCCCGAAGGGCGCCTTCGACATCCTCGACACGCGGCTCAAGACCCAGTTCTCCAACAATATCCGCAACAATTTCGGCTTCCTCAACCCCGGCGAGGACGCGGTCATCGACCTCAGCGATCCGAAGACGGACAAGCTCTTCAAGCAGAACGGGCGCTCGGTCTTCAAAGAGGTCGTCCCCCTCGTCTCCGCCATGATCGAGGAGCATCTGCGCGACAACGGCATCGACACGGCGGAGGTCAGCCGCTTCTGGCTGCACCAGGCCAACCTCAACATGAACCTCCTGATCGCCAAGAAGCTCCTGGGCCGCGACCCCGAGGCGCACGAGGCCCCCGTCATCCTCGACGAGTACGCCAATACGAGCTCGGCGGGTTCGATCATCGCTTTCCATAAGTACAAGGATGATATGGAGAGCGGGAGCTTGGGAGTGATCTCTGGGTTTGGCGCGGGGTACTCGGCTGGGTCTATTGTGGTGCGGGCTTGCTGATGGTTAAGGTTTTCCTAAGCCATAACCATAATGACAAGCCTTTGGTCGAACCGATAGCGGTTCGTCTACGTCATATGTATGGCCAGGATGCGGTCTTCTATGACAGTTGGTCGATGCAACCAGGCGATGGCATCATTGCGAAAATGAACGAGGGGATGAACGCCCCTGACTTCTTTTTCCTTTTTGTGAGCCGTAGCAGCATGGCTAGCAAAATGGTCCAACTGGAATGGCACGCGGCGTTAATGCAAGCCACATCAGGGAATTGCCGAATTATACCTGTGCGGATGGACGGTTGTGAAATGCCGCCATTGCTTATGCAAAGCGTCTATATCGATCTACATACGAAGGGGGTTGAACGGGCAATCCACGACATCGAAAGCGTTATCTCAGGAAGTTCCACTTTCAAGCCCAGTGAAGAGCAATTTGAGAACCTGTCTTTTCATCTATCAGGCAACCCAAGAGAAGAGATGAAAGTCAAAATTCGTGCATCTCACCTTCTTGAGCCCCACTTAGACTTTGTGCTTCTAACTCTGAATAACGAGGATGAATTGGAACTAAGGATCCAAGGTAATCCGATGTACTCTATTGGATTCAATCCTGATCTTGTTGTTAGTAATTTTAGAACCAATGGTTTCACATTCACGCAACACGGCGGCGTAATAACGCCACAACGTCCTCTTTTGGTTGACCTAGTAAAGAAAGGCCCAGCAGAGTTGAAAATCGTCGCTCTTTTGCACCGTGGGGACGCTTCTGAGTACAGGCCTATTCCGCAAACCGGTTTCTGGACTGCACCTAATCGACCCTTGATAGAGGAATTCGGTGTAGATATTAAGTCGTAGACCACAAGGTGGACGGCGGCAGCCGGCCACCTGACCACGTCTCGTTCTTGCGAAGGTGGCCGCATCCTACATCCACCGTACGGCTTGGTGCTCTCTTTGGGCGGTTTCCCACGGTCGCTAAGCAATCTGTGGGAGGGGAGGCAAGCACCAAGCGGCTGCCCCCTCCATGAACGAACAAACACCCCCGCCTCTCGGAACCCCCTCGCTATGGCGAGCATGATCTGCTAGGCGCGCGCTTTCGCCGACGATCATCGCGGCGCAGCGGCCGGTATGCTCGGCCCCGCGCGCCGCCGGAAACCACGCCATGACCAGCACCGCCGCCGCCGAAGGGCTGCATCCCGCCCTTGCCCGCGCTCTTGCGCAGAAGGGCTACGAGACCCTGACCGAGGTGCAGGCGGCCATGCTGTCGCCCGACCTTCTGGGCCAGGATCTCCTCGTTTCGGCTAAGACCGGCTCCGGCAAGACCGTGGGCTTCGGCGTGGCCATCGGGCCAGACCTTCTGGGCGAGGAGGACAGGCTTCCCGAAGCCTCCCTGCCCTCGGCCCTCATCGTGGCGCCCACCAGGGAGCTTGCGATGCAGGTCGCCAAGGAGCTGACCTGGCTCTACGGCCCGGCAGGCGCGAGGGTGGCCACCTGCGTCGGCGGCATGGACATGCGGGCCGAGCGCCAGGCCCTCTCCCGCGGCGCCCATATCGTCGTCGGCACGCCGGGTCGCCTGGTCGACCACATCTCGCGCGGCTCCCTTGACCTTGCGGCCCTCAAGGTCGCGGTGCTGGACGAGGCGGACGAGATGCTGAAGCTCGGCTTCCGCGAGGAGCTGGAGGCGATCCTGGACGCCTGCCCCGAGGGCCGAAGGACGCTGATGTTCTCCGCCACGGTGGGCGGCGGTATCGCCAAGCTCGCAGGCAGGTTCCAGCAGGACGCCGTGCGGGTCTCCCTCGCCAGCCCCGCCGAGCAGCACGGCGACATCGCCTACCGCGCGCTTCTCACCGCCCAGTTCGACACCGAGCGGGCGATCATCAACACGCTGCGCTACTACGAGGCGGAGAACGCCATCGTCTTCTGCTCGACCAGGGCGGCGGTGGCGCGGCTGACCAGCCGCCTCGCCAACCGGGGGCTCTCGGTGGTCTCCATGTCCGGCGAGCTGACCCAGACCGAGCGCAGCCACGCCCTCCAGGCAATGCGCGACGGGCGGGCCAGGGTCTGCGTGGCCACCGACGTGGCCGCGCGCGGCATCGACCTGCCAGGGCTCGAGCTCGTCATCCACGCCGACCTACCGAAGAACCGCGAGGGGCTGCTGCACCGCTCGGGCCGGACGGGGCGAGCCGGGCGGAAGGGTACGAGCGTCCTCATCGTACCGCCCAAGGCGAGAAGGTTCGTCGAGCGGCTTCTCTCCGACGCCAAGGTCGAGGCCGACTGGGGCAACCCGCCGAGCGCCGACGAGGTCCGCGCCAAGGACGAGGAGAGGCTGCTCGAAAGCCCCGCCCTCAACGAGCCGAAGGAGGTGACCGAGCTCGCCAGGACGCTCGCCGCCAGCCACCCCGCCGAGCAGCTCGCCGCAGCCCTCATCGAGCTGCACCTTCAGGGCCGCTCCGCGCCGGAGGAGCTGTCCGTGGTCGAACCGCTCGATAAGGTCCGTGAGCGTCCCATCCGCCGGGAGGATGCGGATGCTGTCTGGGTCACCCTCTCCGTGGGGCGCAAGAAGAAGGCCGAGCCCCGCTGGCTTCTTCCCATGCTCTGCAAGGCCGGGGGCCTCACCAAGGGGGCGATCGGCGCGATCCGCGTTCTGGAGCACGAGACCTTCGTCGGCTTGGATCCTCACAAAGCCTCCGCTTTCCTAGGCCGCATCAAGGAGGACCCGGTCCTTGAGGACGGCATCACGGTAGCCCTCGCGGACGGACCGCCCCCACAGGGCGGGCAGGACCGCCGAGAAAACTTCTCCCCCCGAGGCAAGCAGGAGCGTTCCAAGAAGCCGTGGAAGCCTCGCGAAGAACGCGGCGCCTCGGAAGCCGCGTCCTCTGAACCGCGTGCTGAGCAGAAGGAAAAGTCCTTCAAGCGGCGGCGCAAGGCGAAGCCGGGTGCCGCCTTTGCCAAAACTTCCGCGTCTTACAAGAAGAAAGACGGAGGCAAGCCCTTCAAGAAGCACCGCGCTGCTGACGGAAGCGGCAAGAACCCGCGCAAACGTCCGGGCTAGCGGCTTCGGCATGCGGGGCGAGCCTTGCGGGGCGGAAAACCCGTGGGTGACCCCTTCAAGCTTCGCCGCTATCAACCCGCTTATGTCCCAAACGCCTCCACGTGCTTGGCAGCGCATGCTGTCCGGGCGCCGTCTCGACATCCTCGACCCCTCCCCCCTCGACATCGAGGTCGAGGACATCGCCCACGGCCTCGCCAGGGTGGCGAGGTGGAACGGTCAAACCATCGGCACACGCCCCTTCAACGTGGCGCAGCACTCGGTCATTGTCGAGAACCTTTGCGGGCAGATCAAACCCGACTGGAAGCGCGAGTGGCGTCTTGCCTCCCTTCTCCACGACGCGCCCGAATACGTCATCGGCGACATGATCTCGCCCTTCAAGCGGGCGCTGGGCGCGACCTATCGGCAGGTGGAAGCGGGCCTGCAGCGGGCCATCCACTTGCGCTTCGGCCTGCCTGCGGAGCTGCCGGAGCACGTCGAGAAGCTCATCAAGAAAGCCGACCGCGCCTGCGCCTATTTCGAGGCCACCCAGATCGCGGGCTTCGGCAAGACCGAGGCGAAGAAGCTCTTTCCCGTGCCAAGAAGCGTGGAGCCGCTGGAGATCGACATTCTTTCCACGGAGGAGAGCCAGGCGTTATACTTGGCTAGGTTCGAGGAGCTGCGGGAGTAGTCGTTCGGGCTCGTCATTCCGGGGCGGCCGTAGGTCGAGCCCGGAATCCATAATCGGCCAGGGTAGACGTTTCTGGGCAAGCACTTACCGGGTCAGACGCTTCGATTCTGGATCTCGGGCTCGGCTTCGCCGCTCCGAGATGACGTTCCAGGGGGCAGGATCACAAGCGCCGCGCTTGAATGACGCACCGGAATTGCCCACACGCAGTGTGTGGAACGAAGGCTGGTCATCGGGCTCAATGTGGCGCTGGTCACCCTGATCGGGGGGGAGCCGCATGTGTTGTGCGTACGCCGTCCCGGCGGCTGGGGGCTGCCGTTCGGACGGTTCGACCCGGCGGAGCACCGCACCTTCGAGCTGGCGCTAAGGGATTTCGTCGAACGCCAGACGGCGGTGCCGCTGGGCTATGCCGAGCAGCTCTACACCTTTGGCGACCGAGGCCGTGAGGCGCCGCGGGCTTCGCTGGTGCTGGGCGACGAGGCGGACCGGATCGTCTCGGTGGGCTATCTGGGGCTCTCCCCCAGCGCCGCTGAACCCAACCTGGAGAGCGCAGCCTGGCGGCCCTGGTACGAGTTCTTCCCCTGGGAGGACCGACGGGGCGAAAAGGAGGATGCCCTCCTCGCGCGGCTCAAGGCCTGGGCCGGGGCGGACGAGGCGAGGCGCAAAAGGCTGCTGGCGACCTTCCCCCGCTCCTCCTGGGACGAGGCGCGGGCGCTTGAGCGCTACGAGCTGATGTATGAGGCGCAGCTCGTCACCGAGGCGCACCGCGACCGCGACGGCGCCGACGGCCCCGAGCTCTTCGGCGAGGCGATGATCTCCGACCACCGGCGCATTCTAGCGACCGCCATCGGGCGGCTCAGGGGCAAACTGCGCTACCGCCCGGTGGTCTTCGAGCTCCTGCCCACCCAGTTCACCTTGGGTAAGCTGCAGACGGCGGTAGAGGGCATTCTGGGGTTCGAAGTGCACAAGCAGAACTTCCGCAGAGCTCTTGAGGCGCAGAAGCTGGTGGTGAAGACGTCCAAGACCGTAAAGGGCACGGGCGGCCGCCCAGCCGCCGTCTACCGCCCTGCGGCCGGACAGAAAAAAGCCGCGGCAGGCCTGACCCTGCCGCGGCTGCGGTCGTGATCCGTTCTAGGTCGGAACCTTAGCTGGCCGACCTAAGACAGAAGAAGCGATCATGCATTTGGTCTTCGCCGCACAGCCAGACCGGCAAACGTGACGATCGACAACGAACCGATGCATCCTGCTATCAGAGACAACTGCTTGTTTCCGCTGAAGGCACCGATATTCGTTAGGACGACACAGACAACAGCCATACCGACTAGAAGCAGTTTACCGAACCTGATCATCTGCAATGCCTCGCTCGAACCCTGACTGAGCATATCGCGTTTCTACGCCAGCAACCCAGGTCCGCTCAGTCCGTAGATAGCGCGAAAACCCGAGGATAGGGTGAATGTACAGTTCCTCCTGTCTGTCACGACCTAAGCGCGAGAGGAAACCTTCGGTGTACCGACACGAGGCAACAAAAAGGCGGCAGGGTGCTCTCGCCCTGCCGCCTTGTTCTTTTGAACGCTAAGCGCCCGCTAAGCTACCATGGCGTCATCGAAGACGTCCCAGGTCGCAGCCAGGTTGCCGGAAGCGTCTGTCGCTCCAGCAGCCAGAAGGTCCGCCCGATCTACGCGGTCGCCAACGATGCCTTCCAAGCGAACACCATCGGTGACCGTGCTTCCAGAGCGGTCGAGGACCAGAAGGAGGTCGTTCCCGTCAATGCTGACGAAAGTGTCGCTATTGCCGTCGTTGGACACAAGGTCCGTGAAGTCCAGCAGGTCTCGAATGCTTGAGATACCGTCTTTGACGAAATCCAGAAGCTGGGCTGCACCGTTCTTGGCTCGTACGGCGATCTGCGTTTCCAGGACCAAGTTGTCCGTGAACAACTCGAAGTCCTCGATCGTATCGAGACCGTTGCCAGCGGAGAAGATATCCTCCTGGTGACCGCCACGCATCACGTCGTTACCTGCACCGCCGACGATCAGATCAGCGCCCCTTCCGCCACTGATAAAGTCGTCGCCAACCGTACCAAGAAGTACATCAGGCCTCGTCGAACCCTCGACGCTGATCAGACCGGTGCTGATATTGGCAACGTTGAGATCGGCGTAGGCGGAGAACGCTTTAGCCACGTCCTGGTCGTCGCTGTGAAGGTTAAGGATCACGAAGGAGAAGGTCTCGTTGATCACGAACTTCACCGTCGTACCCGAGGCTTCGACATAGCTCTGCGATTTCCCGTCATTGGTCAGCGCATCGGCTAGTTTGGTGAAGTCGGAGAGTTCGCGGAGAGCGCCGGAAAGGGCGTCTTGCACGGATTTCGAAAGCGACGAGCCTTCCAGCCGACCGGTGTTGAACGCCAGTGCATCGGTGTTGCGGCTTATCGCATTGGAGAGCTCGAACCGTACAATCGTCTCTTGTTCGCTTGGATAGAGAACGAAAGTATTACGGTCGTCAGTGTTCAGGTCATGGTGACTATCGCCGAGGTAATAATCGCCACCTCCCTGACCACTGAGATAGTCGTTACCCTCCCCGCCGATCAGCAGATCTGAACCGTAGCTTCCGAAGAGGTAATCGTTGCCGCCAAGACCAAAGATCTTCTCGTCACCTTCGCCACCGACGAGACGATCACCAGACGATGTGCCGCGAATTTCCTCGTGGGCAACGAAACTTGTTGGGGAAGGCAGACCTTCGCCGCTAGGCTTGGGCTCGGGGGTCGGCTCGGGTTCCGGCGCAGGCTCAGGTTCCGGGGTTGGTTCCGGTTCCGGCGTCGGCTCGGGCGTGGGCTCCGGCTCGGGAGCAGGTGCCGGGCCGCCGTCTGGGGAGAACTTAAAGGTCTGCTGCAGGTTACCGTTGCCGAGGTCGGCGTTGGAGGGGTTGAACAGCTTGATCGTCAGCGTGCCGCCGAAGTTTTTGAGACCGGCACCGAACAGGGCCTCACCGTCCACCGTAAGCGTCTCGATCAGGTCGCCCGGAGCGAAGATCACGCGGCCGGTCACCGATTTGCCGTTCGCGCCCACGACCTCGTAGCCGACGGACACGGAGGCTGAGCTGGAGCCGTAGGCTTCGTTCAGCACCACACGGAACTTGAAGTCGTTGGCCGACGTGACGTCCACATCGGAGCGAACCTTCACCGTCGGAATGTTGGCGCCGTCGATGCTGTTGGTGAACCGGCGAGCATCATTGGCGATGGTGTAGCCGATGTCGCGCAGGAACTCGAGCTCGAGCTGGCCGATCTCGACCCGGTCGCCGGACACGGTGAAGGGGTTCATCAGCGTGTGCCGCAGGTCGCTCTTCACCCCGTTCAGCGAGTTGCCGAGGAAGTGCGAGAGGTCCGAGCCGGAGCTGCCGGTCTTGTACTCGACCGCGATACCGTCGCCATAGGCGTCCGAGGCGTTCGGCCCTTCGAAACGGGGAACGCCGTCCTTACCGACGCGGGTGTAGTAGTCGAGCGCCGTGCCGTAGCCCACGCTCACCGTCTTTCCGTCTACGGTGAAGTTACGGGTGCTGGACTGTCCCGCCTCGCCGTTGAGGCCGATGAAGCCGAGACCATGGCCGAGCTCGTGAAGGATGACCGAGTAGAAGTCGATCGCGCCGTTCGGCACGGCTTTCGAGAGGGTGGGATCGAAGAAGAACTTGTTGTTCGTCAGCAGGCTCTCATTGACGTAGACGACGATGTCCGCACCGGAGTTTGGATCGTTGCCGGTCTGCAGCTCCATCAGGGTGCCGGTGGTGACGAGGCGGTAGTCTCCATTGTCGATCTTGCCCGAGCCGTTGGCGTCAACATAGTCGCCGAAATACATGGCGCCGGGGCCGGCGGAGGCGACAGCGGAGGTGCCGCCGACATTCACCTGAACCTCGATATTGGCGTTCTTGTGGCCACCGAGATAGTAGGCCCAGGTCTTCATGGCGGCGTCGACGACGGCTTGGAACTGGGACAGCACGCTGTTGCTGAGGGAGCCCGCCGCATCGACCACGTCGATCGAGTAGCCGAAGTTCGGGGTGGAAGAGAGGATCGCCACGCCGACGTCGGAGAAGAAACCGCCTAGTCCGCCTACGGAACTACCGGTCTGCTCAGCGCCCTGCCAAGCAGGATCGTAGCTCTCCACCTCTGAATGATCATGCTCGCAGCCGCTGCACGCGCACAAAAACGGATGATCCTGGAATACTTCGAAACCTTCAAAGAAGGTCGCGTCGCTAGCTTGCGTAGCGTTAGAGACTGCACTTTGGGGTTGCATAAATCTTCCCTGCCTTGCGCTCTTCAACTTTTCTTGAGCTGCGCCTCGATATGCGGAACCGATACCTGCCAACAAGTCCGCTGGGCGTTACCGGTGCGTAAAACCATGCGTCTCAATTCGAGACAACCCCGCCCCCAAACGCAGTGCAGTTAGCTCTTGCGCGGCCTTCATCAGAGGGTCATATACTCTCAGTGAGCAAAACTGGAGGAAGCTTGATGGCTGCCTTTGACCACGAGCAGAGCCACCTCTCCCCGGTCGCGGTGAGCGCTGCCACCGATCATCTCTATCCCCTTGTTTCGGCTAAGGTTCCAGAGTTTGAATGGAAAGTGATGGCGCCCGTTGTCGCGCGTATCCTGCAGCTCAAGGAGGAGCGCGATGCGGTGATACTTGCTCACAATTACATGACCCCTGAGATCTTTGCGGTGGTCGGAGACATTCGCGGGGACAGCCTCCAACTCGCCCGTGAGGCGGCTAAGGTTAAACAGAACGTCATCGTCCAAGGTGGCGTTCATTTCATGGCCGAGACTTCCAAAGTCCTCGCGCCTGCAAAAAAAGTGTTAATACCTTCCCTTGAGGCGGGATGTTCACTGGCCAGCTCTATCACCGGTAGTGATGTGCGTCTTCTCAAGGAGCGCTACCCCGGCGTGCCGGTGGTGACCTATGTGAACACTACCGCTGAGGTGAAAGCGGAAACGGACATCTGCTGCACCTCATCGAACGCCGTGCAGGTCGTGGAGCACATCTGCGCCGAGTTCGGGACGAACCAGGTCATTCTCATTCCCGATCAGTACCTGGCGAAAAACGTCGCCCGCATGACCGACAAGAAGGTCATCACCTGGGCTGGCTCCTGCGAGGTGCATGAGCGTTTCTCCGCTGAGGACATCCGCGAGATCCGCGCAGGTAATCCGGGGGTGGTTGTCCTCGCCCACCCCGAATGCCCGCCCGAGGTGCTGGCGGAGGCGGACTACGCAGGCTCGACCGCCGCCATGTCCGGCTACGTCCAGAAGAAGCAGCCGCGCCAAGTGGTGCTCGTCACCGAGTGCTCGATGAGCGACAACGTCGCGCTGGAGAACCCCGGCGTCGAGTTCGTCCGCCCCTGCAACCTCTGCCCTCATATGAAGCGAATCACCCTGGAGGGCATTCAGATGTCCCTCGAGACCATGACCCATGAGGTTCATGTGGATGAGGCCGTGGCCGAGCGCGCGCGGGTCGCGGTGCAGCGGATGATCGACCTGCCTCCCCCCGCCTCGCCCGCGGCGTTTACCGTCGGTCACGGCGGCGATGTCGTCGCTGTCGAGCACCGCTAGGGAGTAGACGGACCGGTGGAGGCGGCACGGGCACAGGGCGGCTGCCTCATCATCGGTGCGGGCATCGCCGGGCTGTGGACGGCGCTTCAGATGGCGCCCCGCCCGGTCACCCTGATCACCGCAGGAAGGCTAGGCGAGGGCAGCTCCCTCTGGGCGCAGGGGGGGCTGGCCGCCGCGGTCGGAGATGGCGACAGCGCCGACGCCCATGCCGAGGACACGCTCGCAGCCGGTGTCGGTCTCTCTTCACCAGAAGCCGTCCGGGTTCTGACGGAGGAGGGGCCCGGCGCGGTCGCCGCGCTGGAGACGGCCGGTGTCGCCTTCGATCGCAACGAAGGCGGCGAGCTCGTCCTCGGGCGGGAGGCCGCGCACGGTACGGACCGCATCGTCCATGTGGGCGGCGACGAAGCAGGCGCCGCCATCATGCGCGCGCTGGTCTCGCGAGCCGCCGCCACTCCTAGCATCACCATCCATGAGCGGGTCGTCGCCGAGAAGCTGCTGACGGACGATCACGGCGGCGCGGCAGGCTGTCTGTGCTGGGACATCGAGGGGCAGAGGCCTCTCCTTCTCGAGGCCGGCGACATCGTCCTGGCTTCAGGGGGCGTCGGCGGCCTCTTCTCTGTCACCACCAACCCGCTGGTCAGCCTGGGGCACGGCATCGCGCTCGCCGCGGAAGCCGGGGCGGCCCTACGCGACCTGGAGTTCGTGCAGTTCCACCCCACGGGCCTCGATCTCGGACGTGACCCGGCGCCCCTCGCAACCGAGGCGATCAGGGGAGCCGGAGGCATTCTTCTCGATGCGAACGGCCACCGCTTCATGCCCGAGCTTCACGCCGATGGTGAGCTCGCCCCCCGCGACGAGGTGGCGAGGGGCGTGGCGAAGGCGCTTGCCGCGACCGGCGGAGCTTTCCTCGATGCGCGCGAAGCCTTGGGCGAGAGCTTCGCCGAACGCTTTCCCACCGTGAACGCCGCCCTCGCCGAAGCCGGCATCGACGCGAGCCGTGAGCTGATCCCCGTGGCGCCCGCCGCCCACTACCATATGGGCGGTGTACTGACCGATCTTGAAGGACGAAGCACGGTGCCCGGCCTCTATGCCGTCGGCGAGTGCGCCTCGACCGGGGTGCACGGCGCCAACCGGCTGGCTTCGAACTCCCTTCTGGAGGCCATCGTGTTCGGCACCAGGGCTGCCTGTCATTTGGGAGGAAGGGAAGAGAGAGCGACCCCAGCGCCGCCTCCCCTGCCCCGGCGGCACCACCCGCCCCAAAGCCTCCAGCCCCTGCGACGTTTGATGGCGGAGAAGGCCGGGCTCCTGCGCAGCGCAGGCGGTTTGAAAGAAGCGGTCGGCATCATCCGTCAGCAGAGCGCGGAGACCGTGGGGGGCACTCTCGCCAGACGGACTGCGGAGCTCATCCTTACGGCAGCCCTTGCGAGGGAAGAAAGCCGCGGTGCCCATCAGCGCGCCGATCACCCTGAACTCGCTCCCACAGCGCAGCACACCCTTACCACCATCGACCCCCAAACGGGCGAGGCCCGTATCAGCATGAAGGAAGTGGTCTGATGACCGATCTGCCGAGCAGCCTACTCGAACCCCTCGTGCGAGCCGCGCTCAATGAGGATCTGGCCCAGGGCGGCGATCTCTCCAGCCTCTCCACCATCGACCGAGCCGCTGAGGGAAGCGCGGCACTGCGACTGAGAACAGGCGGCGTGGTCGCAGGTACGGCGCTGGCACGGATCGCCTTCGCGCTGGTCGATCCTCGGATCGAACTCAGCCTGCTGATCGAGGACGGCGAGCACGGCGAGCACGGCGAAACCATCATGCGAGCCGAAGGGCCTGTCGTCTCGCTTCTGACGGCGGAGCGGACGGCGCTCAATTTCCTCACCCATCTCAGCGGCATTGCCACACTTACGGCTGCCTATGTCGCGGAAACCCAAGGCACCGCGGCGAGGATCGCCGCCACACGCAAGACCCTGCCGGGCCTGCGCCTCGTGCAGAAGCACGCGGTACGGATGGGCGGGGGCATGACCCACCGGATGAGCCTGTCCGATGCGGTGATGATCAAGGACAACCACGTCGCCGCCAGCGCCTCCATCGCTGATGCCGTGGCCAAGGCCCGCGCCTATGCGGGGCATACGGTCAAAATCGAGCTGGAGGTGGACACGCTGGCGCAGCTAGAAGAGGCCCTTCCCGCAAAGCCCGACATCATCCTTCTCGACAATATGAGTACGGACGAGCTGCGGAAGGCGGTGGAGCTGAACTCCGGGCAGGCGATCTTGGAAGCTTCGGGCGGGGTCAACCTCGATACGGTCCGCGCCATCGCGCAAACGGGTGTGGATGTGATCTCGGTCGGCGCCCTCACCCACTCGGCGCCCGCCCTCGATATCGGCATGGACCTCGCAGGCTAGGCTTCGGCCCTAGCTCGCAGCGGCCATACCCAGATCGGCGGCGGCCAGCTCGATGCTGTCGGGCAGGCGGTAGAAGATATGGTCGCCGATCACCTGGGTCTCGTCGTAGCGGCGCGACCAGGACGGATCGACATAGTCGGCATGGTAGAAGGTGGCGAAACCCGTCACCGCCGGGCGGAAGCCGCGATAGACGAGGTCGGCCAGCTTCTCGGCCTGCTCCCAGGCCTTCGCTTCACGCGGTTTGTCCATACTGCCGTCGCAGGCGAAGCTGAACTGACACGCATAGTCCTTGCCCACGCCCTGGAAGACCACGCCGCAGATGGTGGAGGGAAAGCGGTGGTCGTCGGCGCGGTTCAGCACCACATCGGCCACGGCCAAGCGGCCCGTGACAGGCTGATTGCGCGCTTCGTAGTAGATGGCCTGGGCGAGGCAGAAACGCTCCGCCGCCTGCTTTTCGCTGGGTTCGGCAGGCATCTCGTCCATGACGAAACTGACACCCGGCACGCCGCGAGCGACCAGCTCGCTAGCGATCGAACCGCCGTCGAAACCGGCCTCTGTCAGAAGGTCGATGGCGCTGGTCAGCGGGCTCTCGTCAAAGGCGGAAAGCTCGAGCGCGGCGTCGTGGAACAGAAAGGTCTGCCACTCGGGAACCGAATGGCTCACGGTCGCGCTGCCCATGGAGAAGAAGCTCGTGGATGCCGCCGCCGCTGCTACGGCTCCTGCCGCCAGACCCATGCCCCGCTTGCGCCCTTTGAGGCTGCCCCGACCCTGTCTGCCCAAATGGTTTCTCCCTGATGCCCTCACGTTTGAGAGAGGTGGGGTCCCGTAGGGTGTTCGCAACCAGGGGTCACATGAGGAAACGAACAGGTAAGAGTGGGAGGTCGTGCGAGGCTGTAAGCGTGTGAACGCCTTCCGAAGCCGTCATCCCGGAAAGCCGAAGGCTTATCCGGGACCCATGGACCGGGCGTGTGCAACACCGAAAAACGGCAGCCCTTCTTGCTCAGCTTCAAGCTATGGATCCTGGATCGAGTCCGGGATGATGGTTCAAGTTACAAGCAACAGGGCCTGTTTCTCCAGCAGCAGAACTAGGACGAAGCCTCGTTCTGCTGCCTGAGCACCAGCGAAGCCTGAGCCGCCGCGAGCCTCGCGATCGGCACCCGGTAGGGCGAGCAGCTTACATAGTCGAGGCCGACACCCTCGCAGAAGCTGATCGAGGCGGGGTCGCCGCCATGCTCGCCGCAGATGCCGAGCTTGATCAGCGAGCGGACCGAACGGCCCTTCTCCGCGCCGATGGCGACGAGCTGGCCGACACCCTCCTGATCGAGGCTGACGAAAGGGTCCTGATCCAGGATGTTCTGGCGCAGATAGGCTGGCAGGAACGAGCCTGCATCATCGCGGCTGAGACCGAACGTCGTCTGAGTGAGGTCGTTCGTACCGAAGGAGAAGAACTCCGCCGTGTGGGCGATCTTGTCGGCGGTCAGCGCCGCGCGCGGCAGCTCGATCATGGTGCCGACGGTGTAGTTCAGCTTGCTGCCCTTCTCGGCGAAGACCTTGGCGGCGGTCTGGTCGATGACGGCCTTGACGAGGTCCAGCTCCTTCTTGGTGCTGACGAGGGGCACCATGATCTCGGGCTGGACAGGATCGGCGGCACCCTCGGCGGAGGCGAGACCGGCCTCGAAGATGGCGCGCGCCTGCATCTCGGCGATCTCGGGGTAGCTAACGGCTAGGCGGCAGCCCCGGTGGCCGAGCATGGGGTTCTGTTCGTGCAGCGACGAAAGCCGCTCCTTCACGTCCTTGACCTCGCGGCCTAGGGCTTTCGCCACATCCGCGATCTCCGCCTCGCCGTGAGGGAGGAACTCGTGCAGCGGCGGGTCGAGGAGGCGGATGGTGATCGGCAGGCCCTTCATCTCCTCGAAGAGCTGCTCGAAGTCCGAGCGCTGGAAGGGGAGGAGCTTGTCGAGCGCCACCCGGCGGCCCTGCTCGCTCTCGGCGAGGATCATCTCGCGCACGACATTGATGCGGTCGGCGTCGAAGAACATGTGCTCGGTGCGGCAAAGGCCGATGCCTTCGGCGCCGAAGCCGCGTGCGGTCTTGGCGTCGAGGGGCGTTTCGGCGTTGGCGCGCACGCGCATGCGGCGGTGCTTGTCCGCCCACTCCATCACCTTGGCGAAGTCGCCAGAGAGCTCAGGCTCGATGGTAGGCACGGCGCCGAAGAAGATCTCGCCGGTGGAGCCGTCGATGGTGATCTGGTCGCCCTTGCGCACCTCGCGTCCGTGAACGGAGAACTTGCTGCCGTCCTTCTCGATGCGAAGGTCCCCGGCCCCGCAGACACACGCCCGGCCCATGCCGCGAGCGACCACGGCGGCGTGGGAGGTCATGCCGCCGCGAGCCGTGACGATGCCGGCGGCGGCGTGCATGCCGTGGATGTCCTCAGGAGAAGTCTCCACACGGACGAGCATCACCTGACGGCCCTGGTTCGCGAGTTCTTCGGCTTCGTCTGCGGTGAAGACCACCTCGCCTGAGGCGGCGCCGGGGCTGGCGGGCAGGCCCTTGGCGATGACGTCGCGCGGCGCGTCGGGGTCGAGGGAGGGGTGGAGAAGCTGATCGAGGGCGGCGGGGTCGACGCGCAGCACGGCTTCGTCCTCGGAGATCTTGCCTTCCGCACAAAGGTCCACCGCGATCTTCAGCGCGGCTTTCGCCGTACGCTTACCATTGCGGGTCTGCAGCATGTAGAGCTTGCCCTCTTCAATGGTGAACTCGATGTCCTGCATGTCGCGGTAATGGTCTTCGAGCTTGCTGAAGACGTCTGAGAGCTCCTGATACGTCTCCGGCATCGCCTCTTCCAGGGAGGCTTCGTCCGAACCCTGCTCTTCACGGGCTTCCTTGGTCAGGTTCTGCGGCGTACGGATGCCCGCCACCACGTCTTCGCCTTGAGCGTTGATCAGGAACTCGCCGTAGACCTTGCGCTCGCCGGTGGAAGGGTTGCGGGTGAAGGCGACGCCTGTGGCCGATGTCTCGCCCATATTGCCGAACACCATGGCCTGGACATTGACAGCTGTGCCCCATTCGGCAGGGATATTGTTCAAACGACGGTAGGTCTTGGACCGCTCGTTCATCCAGGAGCCGAAGACCGCGTCGATGGCGCCCCAGAGCTGTTCTTGAGGGTCCTGAGGGAAGGGTCTGCCGAGCTCTTCTTGAACGGCCGCCTTATACTGAGCGATGACCTCTTTCCAGTCCTGTGCAGACAGGGCCGTGTCGAGCACGTAGTCGCGGTCGTCCTTATACGTATCGAGGATCTCCTCGAAGGTGTGGTGCGGTACGCCGAGGACCACGTCGCCATACATCTGGATGAAGCGGCGGTAGCTGTCATAGGCGAAGCGCTCATCGCCGGAGAGCTTGGCGAGGCCGCTGACCGTCTCGTCGTTGAGGCCGAGGTTCAGCACGGTGTCCATCATGCCGGGCATGGAGGCGCGGGCGCCGGAGCGGACCGAGACGAGGAGCGGGTTGGTCGTATCGCCAAACTTTTTGCCGGTGACGCCTTCGACCTTGGAAAGAGCCTCGGCGACGGCCTCTTTCAGGCCGTCCGGGTACTGCCGGTCATTGTCGTAAAAGGCGGTGCAGACCTCGGTGGTGATGGTGAAGCCGGGGGGTACGGGCAGGCCGAGATTGGCCATCTCGGCGAGGTTCGCGCCCTTGCCGCCGAGGAGGTTCTTCATGCCCGAGCGTCCCTCGGACGCCCCGCCGCCGAATGCGTAGACCCACTTGCCGCGTGCTTCGCCGTCCATGATCCTCAGTCCTATCCTTCGAGCCGATCGAAATCGGCCACCTTTTGTACGGTTGTCTTCAAACGCAAGAGTTGTGCCAGGCGGTTAGCGCGCAACCCTTCGTCCTCTGCGTTGACGGTGACGGCTTCGAAAAACGCATCGAGCGGCCCCCGAACGGCAGATAGCGCGGCCATGGCCGAGGCAAAGTCTTCCTCAGCGATGGCGCTTTGCGCTTTCGTTTCAGCAGTTTCGAGGGCGGCGTGCAGCGCCCGCTCCTCCTCCTGCTCGAAGAGGGAGGGGTCGGGGTCAGCGTCCGGCAGGCCGGTCTTCTTCTCCTCGGCCTTGAGGATGTTCGCGGCGCGCTTATAGGCAGCGGAGAGGTCCGCGCCTTCGGGCGTGTCGAGAAAGTCCGACAGCGCCCGCAGCTTCTTCTCCACCAGCACGAAATCGTCCGCGCCTTCCTCGAGGGCGGCAGCGACGCGGTCGTGGCGGAAGCCCTGGTCCCGGAAATAGACGGTCAGGCGGTCGTGGAAGAAGGTGAGGAGGTCGGTGGCAATCGGGATAGCTTGCTCAACAGCTTCTGATACTGCCTCTTCCCGTAGGCGCAGTTGTTCGTCTGTGAACTGCTGTTCTGCCTCGTCTTCTGTCATTTCAAGTGCGCTGACTGCCAGATTGGCCTGCGTTCGAAGAAAGGACGCTAAGACCTCATCGCGCGTTGCACTACTACCTAACCTCTCTCTTTCCGCGGCGTATTGAGCTTTCTCGTTCCTTCGACGGACAGTGCGCTTGAGGTGCTCGAACTGTATGAGCTTTGCTTTTGAGCTAGCTCGTAGCAGCATATCGTTAGTACTCCGTCTAATCTCAAAAGCTAGTATCATCCGTATCACCGCCAAAGCCGCACGCCTAAGCGCAAACGGATCCCTTGACCCCGTAGGCTTCTGGTCAATGCTCCAGAACGCGGCCAGCGTGTCCAGCTTGTCCGCCAGGCTCACCGCCACGCCGATCTTGTTCGTGGGCAGATCGTCCGACTGCCCCTGGGGCTTGTAGTGGTCGCGGATGGCGTCAGCCACGGCCTCGCTCTCGCCCTGCTCCAGCGCGTAGTAGCGGCCCATGAGGCCTTGGAGTTCGGGGAACTCGTAGACCATCTCCGAGGCAAGGTCGGCCTTGGCGAGCCTTGCCGCACGCTCAGCCTCGTCAGGATCGGCGCCGCAGGCGGGGGCCAGCTCGCGCGCGAGGGCGGCCACCCGCTCCACCTTGTCGGCGATCGTGCCGAGGCCCTCGAAGAAGGTGACGCCGGAGAGTTTCTCGGCGTGGCTCTCCAGCCGCTTGGACAGGTCGTTGCGGTAGAGGAACAGCGCGTCGGACAGCCTGGCCGTCAGCACACGTTCGTAGCCGCGCATCATGCGCTCGTCGCCCTCGATATCGGCGACGCAGACGAAGCTCGGCGCCAAGCGGCCCGTTTTCGGATCGCGCACGGAGAAATATTTCTGGTGCCCGCGCATGGCGGCGGTGATGACCTCGTCGGGAAGCTGCAGGAACGCCTCGTCGAAGCGGCCCATGTAAGCGGTCGGCCATTCGGAGAGGCCGGTGACCTCGCGCAGGAGGCCCTCATCCTCGACCAGCTCCAGACCTTCGTCAGCGCAGAGTTTGGCCGCGCCCTCTTCGATCCGCCTACGGCGCTCTTCAGCGCGGAGGATCACGTGGCCTACCGTCAGGGCCTTCTCATAGGAAGCCAGGTCGCGAGCACTCACCACGCCGCTGCCGAGCACGCGGTGGGTCTCGGTCTCGTCCGAAGCCTTCACCCCCTGCCCCTCGTTCTCGATGGCAAAGGGCACCACCTCGCCGTCCAGGGTCAGGAGCACGCGGCGCAAAGGGCGCACCCAGCGAAGGTCGCCGGACCCCCAGCGCTGGGATTTGGGCCAGGGGAAGTTCTGGACGACGTCGGCGAGCGCCTCGGCGATCACTTCGCCGGCGGGGCGGCCCTTGGTCTCGATGATGGCGACATAGACCTCGCCCTTCTTAGTCTCCAGCACCTCAGCCTGGGAAATATCGGTCAGCCCCGCGCCGCGCAGGAAGCCCTGCACGGCCTTCTCCGGCGCGCCGACCTTGGGCCCTTTGCGCTCTTCGCGGCTGTCCGGCGAGGCTTCGGGCAAACCTGTGATCGACAGCGTCAGGCGGCGGGGGCCGTAGAAGCTCTCGGCGCTGCCGCCCTTCAGCCCGGCCTCTTCGAGCTTGCCCACAAGTAGGCGTTCGAGGTCACCCGCCGCCTTGGCCTGAAGCCGCGCAGGGATTTCTTCGCAGAAGAGCTCGAGGAGAAAATCAGCCATAGGGCTCGCGCCATAGAACGCCCCGTGGTGCGCCGCAACAGCCGGGATAGCTACCTCTCCCGTTCACGGGAGAGGTCAAAGGCTGCGTCAGCAGGCTTTGGGTGAGGGCTTCGGCGAAGCCGTCTTGCTGCATCTGCTGCTGCGACAGCTTTCTCCGGTTCGAAATAGTCCCCCGGCCCTTTCGTTTGCTGCGCAAACCGCTTGCGAAGCCCCCTCACCCTCGGTCCCTCTCCCGTAAATGGGAGAGGGAGACGGTACATGCGCCGCCTCCTCTTTTGGGGAACTCTCCACTGCCGCAACTTGTTCCTCTCCATCGGAAAGGTGGTGGGCCGTGAAGCGCGTATTCATGCTGGGTGTCGGCGGGTTTCTAACCGTAATGGGGGTGATCCTCACCATCTCGCCCGTGCCGCTTGGCTTCGTATTGGCCTTCTTCGGGCTCGGCCTGATGATCATGCACAGCCCGCGCATGGCCGCTTGGGTACGCTTCAACCGCACCTACAACGACACGGTGGACAAGCACGCGACCTATGCCGCGAAGCACATGCCCGGAAAGGTGGGGCAGGCGCTCGACCGCACCAGCCCCCACCGGGACTATGAAGGGCAGAAGCCGGTGGCGTCTCCCGCGGAGTAGCTAGCGCTCCAGGCTGGAGCGCAGCATCCACGCCGTTTTCTCATGCGCCGTTATCAGCTCGCCGAGCAGCCCTTCAGTGGCCGGGTCGCCCGCCTCCTCCGCCACGTCCAGCGCCGCGCGGGCACCCTCAAGCCAGCTTTCGTGGCCGGACAGCAGGTTCTGCACCATGGCATTGGCGCTCGGCACCTCGTTGTCTTCCGCATAGCGGGCCGCGATCCGTCTCAGCTCGCCGCCCATGGGAGCGTAGGCGCCGAGGGCTCGGATGCGCTCGGCGATCTCGTCCAGGCTCTCGAACAGGGCGCGGTAGTCCTCCTCGAACAGGGCATGGAGGCTGGCGAAGTTCGGCCCCTCCACGTTCCAGTGATAGCCGTGGGCCCGGAGATAGAGGGCGTAGGTCTCACCGAGAAGGTCGGTGAGGGCGGCGGCAGTGTTCTGGCGATCGGTCATGATGGCCTCCTTGTCTGGAGGCAATGTGGAGGCGGGAGGCCGTTCGGTCCAATTGATAGTTGTGGTGAGGGGTATCGGGAGGGTCGATGGGCGCCTGCTCAGCTGGTTTTGAGGGAGGCTTGTAAGAAGTTCTGCTGACGTCAGTCTCCTGTGTGGACCGTGTTCGAAATCCTCTTGCCTTGGCGGCGGTTCGTTCTTGAGAAAGGAGGAAGGGCCGTCTACCTACTGTCCTAATAACTGGACAGGGCCTCTCCACATCCTACCCTTCGTCCCGTGACCGATCAGCCCTCCTACGCCGCCGTCCACGATGCGCTCCGCCCTGAGGCCGCGTCCTTCGACATCGCCGCCGCCCCCACCCGCCTGGACGACCTCTTCGCCGATAAGGAAGCGGCGAAAGCCTCCTGCGAGGCCGATGCATGGGCCATCGACGAGCTTCAGGACCGTCTTTACGCGGAGGGCCAGCGCTCCCTTCTTGTCGTGCTGCAGGGCATGGACACGGCCGGCAAGGGCGGGACGGTGAAGTCCGTCTTCGCGCACACCTCGCCGATGGGGATGGAGGTCACCGCCTTCAAGGCACCGAACACGGAGGAGCTGGCCCATGACTATCTCTGGCGCATTCACAAGGCCGTGCCGCGCAAGGGGCATATCGGCATCTTCGACCGCTCACACTATGGCGACGTCCTGGCCGTAAAGGTGCTGGGCCTGCAGTCCGAGGAGGAGGTCGAGGCGCGCTACGAGGACATCAACGCCTTCGAGCGCTATCTCTGCCGTACCGGGACGAAGGTACTGAAATTCTTCCTGCACATCTCCAAAGAGGAGCAGAAGGAGCGCCTCCAAGCAAGGCTCGACAAGCCGCACAAGCGGTGGAAGTTCTCCAAGGCCGATCTTGACAGCCGCGCTCTGTGGGACGATTATCAGCGTGCCTACGAGCTGATGGTTCAGCGCTGCTCGACCGAACATGCGCCCTGGTATGTGGTGCCGTCCGACAGCAAGAGCCGCCGCAACGCAGCCGTGGCGCGCATCGTCCGCCAGACCCTCGAAGAGATGAACCCGAAGGCGCCCAAGGTCGATTGGCACCCTGAGGACTGGGTGATCAGCTAGGCGATCACGGCAACGGTCCGTGCGGGTGTTGCAGCCGTCACAGCGGGTCTGAACAACGCGCCGTCACGCAGGACTTCTCCATCGCGCTCCAGTGCCGCTAAGTGGCGCAGCACATGGCGCATGGGCAGGCCGCACCAGCGGCTCACCTCGTCGGGGCTGACCGCATTCTTCCGCCTGACCGCTTCGAGGCAGCCGAGGCGCTGGTAGCGGTCCACAAGGCTTTGTGCTTCGCGCCGCTGAACCATGGTGCCGCTCCCTCGTTCCAAAAGGTGCCGAGGGTGTGGGTTAGCAAGTCAGGTTTGAGGGGCGGTTGAGGGGCTGGGGAGAAAGCTATGGGTGGCGCTCAGACTTCGTTCAGCATTCAATCACGTTGACTGCGAGGCCGCCCTGGCTTGTCTCCTTGTACTTGTTCGACATGTCGAGGCCGGTCTGGCGCATGGTTTCAATGACCTGGTCGAGGGAGACCTTGCCGGGGCCGTCCGAGTGCAGAGCAAGGCGCGCGGCGTTGACCGCCTTCACCGCGCCGATCGCGTTGCGCTCGATGCAGGGGATCTGGACGAGGCCGCCGACAGGATCGCAGGTGAGGCCCAGATTGTGCTCCATGCCGATCTCGGCGGCGCAGGCGCATTGCTGGGGCGTGCCGCCCCAGACGGCGGCGAGGCCCGCAGCGGCCATGGAGCAGGCCACCCCCACCTCCCCCTGACAGCCCATCTCTGCCCCGGAGATCGAGGCGCGCTGCTTGTAAAGAAGCCCGATGCCGCCCGCGGTGACGAGAAAAGTGCGCCGTGCACGGTCGGATGCTTCGCCTTCGGGGCAATAGCGCCGGAGGACCGCCGGGATGATTCCCGCCGCACCGTTCGTCGGTGCGGTGACGACCTTGCCGCCGGCTGCGTTCTCCTCGTTCACGGCCATGGCGTAGACGTTGAGGATGTCGAACAGGCGCTCGGGTTCGTTAGCCATGGGGGTGGCGAGGACCTTGTCGTGGAGGTCCGGCGCTCGCCGCTTGACGTGAAGGCCCCCCGGCAGCTCGCCCCTTGTCGAGAGGCCCCTGTCGATGCAGTCGAACATGACCTTCGCGATGAGGTCGAACTTCTCCTCCGTCTCGACGCGGGGGCGGTAGGCGTCCTCGTTGCCAAGGACCACCTCCGCGATGGAGAGACCCTCTTCGCGGCAGATGGAGAGAAGCTCCGCCCCTGAAGAGAAGGGGAGCGGCACAACGGTCCTGGTGGGGACGATATCGTCCTCGGCAGGCTTCTGGAGCTGAGCTTCGGAAGCGATGAAGCCGCCGCCGGTGGAATAGAACTGCCCCTCCGCCACGGGCGCGCCGTCCTCGTCCAGCGCGCGCAGCCTCATGCCGTTAGGGTGGAGCGGCGGGATGACGTCGCCCGCAAGGTCGATATGGCGCTTGGTGGTGAACGGAATATCCCGCTCGCCGAAGAGGCAGAGAACCCCCTCCTCCTCGATGCGCGCCAGCCCCGCCTCGCCCGCTTGTGGGTCGTAGGTTTCGGGGTCCTGGCCCATCAGCCCCAGCGCCGTGGCCGTCAGTGTACCGTGGCCCTCGCCGGTCAGGGCGAGGGAGCCCTGGAGCTGGACATAGACTTCGGCGATCCGCCCGCGCTCCTCCCCGGAGAGCTGCGCCAGGAACCGTCGCCCGATGCGCATCGGGCCAACGGTGTGGGAGCTGGAGGGACCGATGCCGACGCGGAAGAGATCGAGGACGGAAAGCATGGGGCGGAGCTAGCTGAAAGCGCGCGGCCTGTCATGCTGCGGCGCGGTGAGATGCCAGTTCCTATCCTTGGCGACTAGCGCCTCCCTCTCCCGCAAGCGGGAGAGGGACCGAGGGTGAGGGTGTTCTGAGCACCGCTTTTACCAAAAGCGCGGCAGAACGGCTTCGCCGAGGCCCTCACCCGAAATCAAATAGATTTCGACCTCTCCCGTGAACGGGAGAGGTGAGCATGAGTGAAGGTCAATCGAAGCCGTACCTGCGTAGAAGCTCCCTGACATTCACGTTCGCCTCCAGCTTCGTCGCCAGCATGTACATGCCGCCGATCTTGCGATGGAGGAACATCACCACCGGGTTCGGCGCGTGGTCGAACTTGGTCTCGCGCAGCGCGATGCCGTAGTCGCGCAGCCTGAGCGTCACATCCGAGGCGGCGAAATCGTAGGGGCCGTCATGGCGCAGGGGCTCGACGGCGGCCAGGAACATGCCCTCGAGGGCCGCCTCCTGATCCTTGTCGAGCTCGCCCGAATAGAGGTTGATCGAGCGGGCCGCCTGGTCGATTGCGCGCCAGTCGCCGGTGAGGTCCGCGCCGACGAGCTTGCGGTACCCTTCCGAAAGCTCGGGCGCGATCTCGCGCGTCGCGCCGAAATCGAGAAGCACGATCTCCTCCGTCTCCGGACGGTAGCGGTAGTTGGCGAAGTTGGGATCGGTCTGCATCAGCTTGAACTCGAAGAGCTCGCGAATGACAAGGTCGAAGAGAAGCTCCACCGCATGGTTGCGCACGGCTTGGTCGCGGCTGAGGAGGTCCTCGATGGGCTGGCCCTTCTCGAAGGACATGGCGAGGACGTCCTTCGTGGTCAGGTCCTCGTGGAAGCTCGGCACGACGAAGGCGTCATCTCCCGCCAGAAGTTCGCCGAAGCGGGCCATCATGGCGCCTTCGCGGAGGTAGTCCGCTTCCTCGTGCAGCTGGGCCTTGGCCTCGGTGAAGACCGGCTTCATGTCGACGCCCTTGGGCGCCTGGCCGGAGAGCTTGATCAGGGTCAGGACGTTGTCGACGTCGCTGTCGATGCTTTCTCGCACGCCTGGGTACTGAACCTTGATGGCGAGGTCGCGGCCGTCCCTGGTCCTGGCGCGGTGAACCTGGCCGATGGAGGCGGCAGCGATGGGTCGGGGGTCGAACTTCTCGAACTTCGCCATCCAGCCCGCGCCCCAAGCATCGTTCAGCACACGGCGGAGCTGCTGGGGCGGCATGTGGTGGGCCTGGTCCCTCAGCTTCGCAAGGATCTCGGCAAGCTCGGGAGGCAGCATATCGTCACCGCCGATAGAGAGGAGCTGCCCGACCTTCATGGCCGCGCCGCGGAGCTGGCTGAGCTGATCGGTGAGCTTCTGCGCATTGGCCGGGGTGAGCAGCAGGCCCTCGACGCTGGGCCGCTCGCCGCGCGCCACCCGCTTGGCCCCCTCGGCCAGCATGTTCCCGGCGATGGAGGTGCCGAGGCCTGTAAAGCGCGCGAGCCTACCCAAGCGGCGGCTGGGAACGGCGAGGCTGTCTCTGTCACGGCTCAAGGGGGTGCCCTCCAGGTGTTTGTGAGGACATAGGGGGCGGGCTGGGGAGAAACAGGGCGGCGGAGTGTCTCTCCTCTTCGTTCTCACCTCTCCCGTTCACGGGAGAGGTCAAAGGCCGCGTCAGCAGGCTTTGGGTGAGGGCTTCGGCGAAGCCGTTTTCGGCGTTTGCAATAGAATGGGCGCTCAGGACACCCTCACCCTCGGTCCCTCGCTCGCAAGCGGGAGAGGGAGGCGCTAGTTGCCAGGGTCTTCAACGAAGTTGCATCTGGACATTTCGGCCTACTAACGACTAACCAGCCCACAGCCAATGGAGGGAGCCATGAACAAACCTGCTGCCTGAACCACCCTACTCAGCGCCAGCGAAGGATTTGTCATGCCTGCCTTTCCCCCTCCCCATACCACGCATCCCGTCCCGCTGCCCGATGGCAGCCGTCATGCCGGGACGGTCTTTCTGAAGCCCGTCATCGACCACCCTCGTATCGAGGTCGGTGAGTACAGCTATGCCAGCAGCTTCGATCCGCCGGGGGACTGGGCGGCTCGGCTCGCTCCCTATCTCTATGACTTCTCTCCGGAAAGATTAGTGATCGGCAGGTTCTGCCAGATCGCCGATGGCGTCACCTTCATCACCTCCTCGGCGAACCACCGCTATGACGGGTTCAGCACCTACCCCTTCGCCGTCTTCGATGAGGGGGCGAAGGAGGACCGCGTTTCTCTCCCCGGACCGGGGCCGGATACGGTGATCGGCCACGATGTGTGGCTCGGGCGGGGCGCCACCGTTCTGCCCGGCGCGGTGATCGGCAACGGCGTCATCGTCGGCGCGGGGGCCGTGGTGGGCGGAACCGTCCCTGCCTACAGCGTGGTCGCGGGCAATCCCGGCCGGGTCGTGCGGCAGCGGTTCCCCGACACGGTCATCCGGGAGCTGCAAGAGACCGCCTGGTGGAACTGGCCGATCGAGCGGATCATCGAAGTGGAAGAAGCCATCTGCGGTGGGGATATGGCGGCGCTTCGCCGGGCTGCCCCCTGAGGGGACCGATCTTGCGAAATTGCAGATGCTGGTCCGAGCCCCCTTGCGGTAGCTAACGAGACGTCCATATTTACCGGCAAACGATATATGATGCACCGCGGCGCAGCGCGAGAGAGGGCACATCCATGCTGAAGATCGAAGGCCTGAACAAGACCTACCCCAACGGCGTCAAGGCGCTGGACCATGTGAACCTCGATGTGGGTCTCGGCATGTTCGGCCTTCTGGGGCCGAACGGCGCGGGCAAGTCCTCGCTGATGCGCACCATCGCCACCCTGCAGGACGCCGACCGGGGCCAGGTCACCTTCGGCGGCATCGACGTCCTGAAGAACCCCGAGCCGGTCAGGCGGCAGCTCGGCTACCTGCCCCAGGATTTCGGCGTCTACCCCCGCATCTCGGCCATGAAGCTGCTCGACCACCTCGCGGTGCTGAAGGGCATTTCGAACGGGCGCGAGCGCAAGGACGTGGTCGAAAAGCTCCTGCGCGAGACGAACCTATGGGAGGCGCGCAAGAAGGCCCCCGCCACCTATTCGGGCGGGATGCGCCAGCGCTTCGGTATCGCCCAGGCGCTCCTCGGTGATCCTAAGCTGATCATCGTCGACGAGCCCACCGCCGGCCTCGACCCCGAAGAGCGCAACCGTTTCCACAACCTCCTCTCCGAGATCGGCGAGAACGTGGTCATCATCCTCTCCACCCATATCGTCGAGGATGTCTCGGACCTCTGCTCGCAGATGGCGATCATGAACCAGGGCCGGATCGCGGCGAAGGGCTCGCCTTCGGAGCTGGTTCAAACCGTCGAGGGCCGCATCTGGCGCAAGGTGATCGCCAAGGCCGACCTCGAGGACCACCAGAACCGGCACAAAGTGATCAGCGCACGCCTCGTTCAAGGCCAGACCGTGATCCGGGTCTATAGCGAGAGCCATCCCGGCGACGGCTTCGAAGAGGTCTCGCCCAACCTCGAGGACGTCTACTTCGCCACCATCCGCGGCGCGATCTTCACCGGCGCCCAGGCGGAGGCCGCGTAACATGCTGGGCTCGGTCTTTAGGTTCGAGCTGGCCTATCAGCTCCGCGGCGCGGCGTTCCTCGCGATCTTCGTTCTCTTCTTCCTGCTCGTCTTCGGTGCCGTCACCGTGGACCAGCTTCAGATCGGCTCTTCCGAGGCGGTCAACATCAACTCACCCTCCGCAGCCTTCTCCACCATCGCGGTGATGGGCGTGATCGCCATCTTCATGCCGGTGGTCTTCATGGCCACCACGGTCACCAGGGACAAGGCGCTGAAGACTGCCGAGGTGTTCGGCGCCATGCCGGTGCCGGCGCGGACCATGCTGCTCGGGCGGTATCTCGGCGGCCTCGTCGCCACGGCGCTTTGCTTCCTGTCCGTACCCCTCGCCTTCTGGATCGGCACCATGATGCCCTGGCTCGACCAGGAGCAGATGGGTCCGGCGATCGTCGGACCTTACTTCTACATCTACCTGGTGTTCGGCGTGCTGAACCTCGCCGTTCTGGGCACGATCCTGTTCACGGTCGCCAACCTCACCCGCTCCACCATGGCCACCTGGGTGGCGCTGGTGGCGATCTTCATCGGCTGGGTCACGGCCACCTCCCTCACCTCGGAGCTCGAAACCAGGACGCTGGCAGCCCTGCTCGAACCCTTCGGCTTCGGCGCCGCCGGTGAGATCACCCGCTACTGGACCGCCCAGGAACAGAACACTCAAGTGATCCCTTTAGAAGGCCTGCTGCTGCAGAACCGGCTTCTCTATGGCGGGCTGGCGGTCTTGCTTCTCCTGGTGAACCTCGCCTTCCCCAAGGGACTTGGCGGCTTGAGTTTCGGCGGCAAGAAGAAGGCGGAGAAGAGCGTTGCCGCCGCGGCGCTCCGCGTCGTCGACCTGCCCAAGGTCACCCCGTCTAGGAACGCAGCGCTGAAGCAGTTCGCGACCCGCGTGCGTTTCGAGAGCTTCGGCATCATGCGCTCGGTGGCGTTCTGGGTGGTGCTGATCCTCTCCATCGCCAACACGATGGGTTCGCTTCTGAACCTCGGCAACATGTACGGCACCGAGAGCTACCCGATCACGAGGCTGATGATCGGTGCGGTGGAAGGCGCTTTCGCCTTCGTGCCGATCATCGTCGCGGTCTACTACACCTCCGAGCTGATCTGGCGCGAGCGGGGCTTCAAGTTCAACGAGATCGTGGACGCGACCCCCACTCCCTCCTGGGTCTTCGTCGGCGCCAAGTTCGCCGCCGTCGCCATGGTCCTCCTGCTGATGACGGTCTTCGCGTCGGGCACGGCCATCGCCGTCCAGCTCGCCAAGGGCTTCACCTTCATCGAGCTTGGTCAGTACGCGGTCAGGGGCTTCTTCTACTCACTGGTCAGCTTCACCTTCCTCGCTGCCTTCGCCCTGTTCGTGCAGGTGGCGGCGAACAACAAATGGGTCGGTATCGGCATCTTCCTTGCCTACTTCGTCGGCTCCATCGTGATGGATCAGGTGGGTTTCGACCACTGGCTCTACAATTTCGGCTCCGGGATCAACATCAACTACTCGGATATGAACGAGTACGGACCTTATCTCGGCATCTCGTCGGTCATGTCGGTCTATTGGGGTCTGTTCGTCATCGCCCTGAGCATGCTGACCTTCGGCCTTTGGAGCCGAGGGAGCCTCGATCCCATGCTCTCACGCATCAAACGCCTGCCGAGCCGCCTAGGCGGGCGGGGCCAGGCGGTCTTCGCCGGCTCGTTGGCAGCCTTCGCGGCCATGGGCGGCTTCGTCTACTACAACACCAACGTGCTCAACGAGTACCAGAAGGCGGAAGCGCGCCGCGACGCCGCAGAGGAGTTCGAGCGGACCTACCGCCAGTACGAGTGGGACCCGCAGCCTGAGATCGTCTCCGTCGATCTCGACGCGGACCTCTACCCGAAGGAGCGCCGGGCCGTTCTGTCGACGGAGTACGTGCTGGAGAACCAGACGGACGAAGCCATCGCGACCATGCAGGTGGACTATGCCCGCCTATCGGAAGTCCAGGCCCACGAGGTCGAGGGCGCTAGGGTGACCACGGAGGATGAGGGCTTCAACCACTACATCTTCACCTTCGATCCGGCGCTCCAGCCCGGTGAGAGGCGGGTGATGAAGTCGACGGTGGAGATCAGCAATCCGGGCTTCCGGTCGGGCAACAATCTCAGCCCCGTCCGCGAGAACGGCACCTTCATCGACAGCTCGAACCTGGCTCAGATCGGTTGGGGCGAGGAGAAGATCCTCACCGACCGGGCCGAGCGCCGCAAGCGCGGCCTCGAAGAGCTGCCCCGTGCCGCGAAGCTGGAAGACGAGCGCTACTGGTCGAGGGGCCTCTTCTCCGGCTCGGACTGGGTGGATTTCCGCGCCGTCATCACGACGGATGCCGACCAGATCGCGGTGACGCCCGGCTACCTCGTCAGCGACACCGTGGAGGGAGACCGGAGGACCTTCGTCTACGAGCAGGACACCCCGATCCAGAACTTCTACTCGATCCAGTCGGCCCGCTACGAGGTTGCCGAGGATGTTTGGGAGGCACCCGAGGGGCAGGAGGACGTGAAGCTTCAGGTCTTCTACGACCAGAAGCACCCCTACAATGTGGAGCGGATGATCGAGGCCATGCGGCTGAGCTTCGACAAGTTCACCGACGTCTTCACCCCCTTCCAGTACCGGCAGATGCGCATCCAGGAGTTCCCCTATGCGAGCTTCGCGCAGAGCTTCCCGAACACCGTGCCGTATTCGGAGAATATCGGCTTCATCCTGAAGGTGGACGACAGCCCCGAGGCGGCCGATATCGACGCGATCACCTATGTGACCGCGCACGAGGTCGCCCACCAGTGGTTCGGCCACCAGCTTTCGGCGGCTCCCGTCCAGGGCGCCACCATGCTGATCGAGAGCTTCGCACAGTACGGCGCCTTCCTGGTCATGGAGGACCTCTACGGCCCCGAACAGATGCGCCGCTTCCTGCGCTACGAGCTCGACCGCTACCTCTCCGGAAGGGCGAATGAGCCGATCGAGGAGATGCCGCTCTACCGGGTGGAGAACCAGCAGTACATCCACTACCAGAAGGGCGGGCATGTCCTCTACCTCCTGCGCGACCAGATCGGCGAGGAGACGCTCAACCGTGCCATCAGGCGTATGCTGACGGAGTGGGGCTACAAGTCCGATCCCTATCCGCGTACGGTGGACTTCCTCGCCATCCTGCGCGAGGAGGCAGGCGAAGAGCACGAGCAGCTCATCACCGACCTCTTCGAGCGTATCGTTCTCTACGATGTCGAGGTGCTGTCCGCGAACGTCACCGAGCGTGAGGACGGACGCTTCGATGTCAGCATGAAAGTTGACGCGAAGAAGCTCGTTTCCGACGGCCAGGGCAACGAGACCGAAGAGCCTCTCTCGATCACGATCGACATTGCTGCGTTCTCGGAGCATCCGAAGGACGTCGTCAGCGGCGACGAGCACATCATCGCCTTCGAACGCCGGGAGGTTGTGTCGGGCGAGCAGAGCTTCACCTTCACGGTGGACGAGCGCCCGACCCATATAGGGGCCGATCCCTACAACAAGCTGATCGACCGGCGTCCCGAAAACAACGTCGTCAGGCCCGACGAGGGCGACGACACCGCCTAGCGGAGTTCGAGAGAGCGACCAGCCGGATGCAACGTCCGGCTGGTCTTTTCATAAGGAGCCGTAAGACAACTTCTGGCTTCTGTCCCGCTTTGGCGCGTTGTGTGCTAGGCAAGGCTCATGACGAGCAAGAACGCCTTTATCGCCTGCCACCGCTTCGGCCTCGGCCCTCATCCTGGCGAGATGAGCCAGGCAGCAGGCGATCCGCAGGGCTGGCTTCGAGCCCAACTGAGCGGTCCCCTGCCCAGGCTACGGACGGGCGAGAAGCGCCTTTCTGCCGCGGACAAACTAGCCAACCTCCACCTCGCGCCGAAGGAAGAGCGGGGCGACATCAGGAGGGGGTACTTCGACGAGATCAAACTGCTGGTGGACGACCATTTCCATCAGCGGCAAATCAGCAAAAGACCTTATGCGGAGCGACTGGCCGCTTTCTGGGGCAACCACTTCGCGGTGGGCAACAACAGCAGAGCCATCTCATCGGTCATTACGGACCACTACGCCGACGCCATCCGCCCCTATATGTTCGGGTCGTTCAAGGATCTCCTCGTCGCCGCTCTCACCCATCCGGTGATGATCGGCTATCTCGACAACCACTTGTCCTTCGGACCGAACTCCCCGCTCGGAGAGCTTCGCAAGGTTCGGATGAACGAAAACCTCGCCAGGGAAACTTTGGAGCTCCACACCTTAGGGGTGAACGGAGGATACACGCAGGACGACGTGGTCGCACTGGCCAAGGTCTACACCGGCTGGTCGTTCACCTCTCCAAAAACCTTGGGCGATGAGGCTCGCTACGCTGAAAAGATCGGCGGGTTCGGGGAGCGGAGGATCGGCGGCGGCGTGTTCTTCTCCGCCTATCATGAGCGGGGGCCGAAAACGGTCCTTGGCAAGACCTATGAGGAGGAAGGGCATCAAGAACTCCTCAAGGTGCTCGAAGACCTCGCCGCCCATCCCGCGACCGCGAGGCACATCGCCACCAAGCTAGTCCGGCACTTCGTCGCTGACGATCCGCCGGGGGGTGCGGTCAAAAGGATCGAGACGGTGTTCCTGCGCACGGGCGGCAACCTACCCTCCGTCTACGAAGCGCTGATCGACCTGCCCCATGCCTGGCAGCAGCCCTTCGCCAAGGCCAAGACCATGGTCGATTTCGTGACCGCTGCCGACCGTGCGCTGATCGACTACCTGCCCGAGCCGACGGGCCGCTCTGGCATCCTTCACAATCTCGGCCAGGCGCCTCTCCGCCCCCCCTCCCCCGAAGGCTTCAGCGACCGCGAGGAAGCCTGGCTCACGGCGGCAGGCGTGCAGCGGCGGCTCGCCTATATCGCGCTTCTGTCCCGAAAACTGCGTCCGCCGCTCCTTTCCGTCAGGGTGTTCGAAGACACGATCGGCCCCGTCGTCAGCAAACGGACCGACAGGGCCGTCTTCGGAGCTGCATCAGCCAAGGACGCCGTCGGACTGATCCTCGCCTCACCGGAGTTTCAACGCAGATGAGCAAGATGATGATGGACCGCCGCCTCTTTCTGGGCGGGGCCGCCGCTGCGGGCCTTGCGCTTCCAGGGGTATCCTTCGCCTCCCCCAATACCGAAAAACGCTTCGTGCTGATCATCCAGCGCGGCGCGCAGGACGGCATCCACGTCCTACCCCCCTACGGTGATCCTCAGTACAAGGCTCTACGCAAGGCGACCCGTATCCCCACGCCGGGACAGGAAGGCGGCGCCCTCAAGCTCGACGGTCTCTTCGGTATGCACCCAGAGCTCGGCGCCCTTGCCAAGCTCTACCGCCAGAAGGAGCTGATCGTCTTCCCGGCCATCGCCACGGGATACCGCGGCCGTAGCCACTTCGACGGCCAGAACCAGCTCGAAAACGGCAGCAACCGTCCTTACGGCAGCTCTTCGGGTTTCCTCAACCGCGCCCTCCGTGCCATGCCCTCCCAGCCCTCGGGTCTCTCGATGGGGCTGAACTACCCCCTCGCGATGAACGGCAAGGCGCAGGTCTGGCACTTCGCGCCCACCACCATGAAGCCGCCTAGCGACGACTTCCTGGCGAGGGTTGAAGAGATGTATGCCGACGACCCGGTGCTCTTGGGTACGCTGGATGCGGAGCTACTGGAAAGCGCCGTGTCAGACCTTGGCGTTCAGGAGCGCAACGGTATCTCCAGCGGCAGGGACCTTCCGAGTTCCGCTCTCGTGGCGGGGAGGCTGCTGGCCAAGCCGGACGGGCCTCGCATCGCCATCCTGTCGAGCGAGGGGTGGGACAGCCACTCTCAACTCCTTCAGAAGAGCTTGAAACTCATGCCCTCGCTCAACCGCGCCGTCGCCAACCTGCAGACGGGCCTTGGCAGCGCCTGGAAGGATACGGTGGTGATGACCGTGTCGGAGTTCGGGCGCACCGCAGCGGAGAACGGCAGCCGCGGCAGCGACCACGGCACGGGCGGGGTCAGCTTCCTCTTCGGCGGCGCCGTCGAGGGCGGACGGATTATGGGCGACTGGGCCGGGCTCAGGCCACAGGACCTTCTCGATGGCCGAGACGTGAGACCGACAGTGTCTACTGAAAGCGTGCTGAAGGGCGTCCTGGGCAGCCATCTCGGCATTCCCGAGGGTCACCTGGAGGAGACCGTCTTCCCAGGCAGCCGGACCGCCGCCGCCCAAACCGGCCTTCTGAAGGCCTGAGCAGGCTTTCGCTCTCTGGACTGTTGCCCTAAGGGGCACCGGACCCGAGCCGGAGGAGTGGCTGAGTGGTCGAAAGCGGCGGTCTTGAAAACCGTTGAGCGTTTGCGCGTTCCGGGGGTTCGAATCCCTCCTCCTCCGCCAGATCCTTTTCGCTCACGCGCCGAAGGCGCTCCGCGGGGGCGGCCTGACCGGCCGAGCCGCAGTCGCAGCTTTGGGATCGCAAGTTCGAGCTTTCTCCCTCAGTGCCCGCCATCCTCGATCTCACAGCGCGGCGCCTCCGATGGGGCGGGCTGACCGCCCGGCGACCGGTCGGTCGCTTGGGAAGAGGGTTCGGATGGCTGTTCGTTACCCTTCTCTCGCCTCCTCTTCGCTCCCCCACATGTGGGGGAGCGAAGAGGAGGCTGAGGGGGCCGCGGCATCTGCCTCTCTACCTACCGCTTCGGCAACGTCGCAGCCACACTCTCCCGCTCCCCCACCGCCTCGCGCCAGCGGTGGAGGTTCTTGAACTCGTCGCCGGGACGTTGGCGCGCCACCTTGGAGAAGTCGAAGGTCGCCACCGCCGTGATGTCGGCCCAGGTGAAATCGTCCGTGGCGATGAAGCTCCGGTCAGCGAGGCGCTCGTCCAGGACGGCCCAGAAGTGCTGCAGCCTGGCCGCGCCCCGCATGGCAAGCTCTGGGATCTGCTCGTAGTTCTGCGGCCCCGTCATGGCCCGCCCCTTCATCTGAGGCGCCATGTTGCGGACGACTTCGGCCACTGCCATCAGGCCTTCGAACTCGCAGCGGGCGGTCCAGCTCGCCACCAGCCCTCGCTCCGTCGGTGTGCGGCCTAAAAGAGGCGGCTCGGGTTGGGCTGCGTCGAGCCAGGCGATGATGCCCTGGTTGTCGCCTAGCAACGTTCCGTCTTCGAGCCTCAACGCAGGCACCGTACAGGCAGGGTTCACGGCCCTGAACTCGTCCGTGAGCTGCTCTTTCTCGGCCAGGTCGATCACGATCGTCTCGTGGTCCAGACCCTTCTCGATCAGGGCCATCTTAGCGCGCCTGGGGCTCGGCGCGCCGGGATAGTCGTAAAAGGTGACAGCCATGCCTATCTCCCTCTAGCGGGGCTGCATGCGAATGCCCGCGTCTACGCGGATGGTCTCGCCGTTGACGTAGTCGTTCTCGGCGATGAACAGCGCGGCGTGGGCGATCTCGGCAGGGTCGCCGAGGCGCTTGGGGTGGAGGGGCTGCTCGGACAGTGACTTCACCGCCTCCTCCGGCAGGCCCTCGAAGAGCGGCGTCTTGATGAGGCCGGGCGCCACCGTGTTCACGCGGATGCCCTCGCGGGCCAGGTCGCGGGCGATGGGCAGGGTCATGCCGACGATGCCGCCCTTGGAAGCGGAGTAGGCCGCCTGGCCCATCTGCCCCTCATAGGCCGCAACCGACGCAGTGTTGATGATGACGCCGCGCTGGTTGTCGCCCCAGGGCTCGTTCTTCATCATGGCGATGGCGGCGAGGCGGATGACGTTGAAGCTGCCGATGAGGTTGACCTCGATCACCTTGCGGAAGGCGTCGAGGGAGTGCGGGCCGTCCTTGCCGACGGTCTTCTGCGCCCAGGCGATGCCCGCGAAGTTGCAGGCGATGTGGACGCCGCCGAAGGTCTCCACCGCCAGCTCGATGGCGGCCTGCACGTTCTCCTCGGAGGTCACGTCGCAGGTGAGGAAGCGGACGTGATCGCCGAGCTCGCCAGCCAGCGCCTCGCCCTTCTCCTTGTCCCGGTCGAGGATGACGACGTTGACGCCCTTCTCGGCGAAGAGGCGCGTGGTGGCGCCACCGAGGCCCGATGCGCCGCCGGTGATGATCGCTGTCTTGCCGTTGATGTCCATGGCCGTTGCCTCCTTGGCTTTGTTCGTTGGAGGCGGCTTAGCCAGCGCCGCCCCCTTTGGCCAAGGGTTCGGACAGCGGGTCCTGGACCTAGCTCGAATGCCTTCCTTTCGACTTCGCGACCGTGCCCACCTTTCCCTTCGGGAGAGGTCGAAGGCTGCGCGGAGAAGTTCCTAGGGAAGATCGTTCTTGAATGTTCGGGTTGTCTGCGAACGCAGGTGGCCCCCTCCGCCCTTCGGGCACCTCCCCCACTCGTGGGGGAGGGAAGCAGAACCAGCGCTTGCTCTCGATTTCGCTCCCCCTCCCCGAGGGGGAGCTGCCGACAGGCTGAGGGGGAGCGGCCACCAGCGCGTACGTTTCGTCTGATTGCAAACGATATGAACGCCGTTCTTGATTCCGAGCTCGGCTCAACATTCGCCCTCACTCGACATCCAAGATGTCGATCTCTCCCGAAGGGAGAGATGGTTGAAGGGCAGCGTCCTACTCCTCCACCGCCGTGTAATCGCCGGAGGGCCGGTCGATCAGGTTCGAGAAGAAGATCGCGTTGACCAGAAGCCGCTCGGTACCGTGGAAGAAGCCGCGGAAGACCGGGTTGTCGGCCATCAGGACCACCGCCCCGCGGCCGTAGCGCTCGGCGATCACGGCGGGGGTCTCGGCGATCTCGCCCCGGCGGCGCTCGGACATGTAGCCGGTGAGAAGGACGCTGCCGCTCGGTTTATAGGCCGAGACCACGGCGTAGGGGTTGTCCTCCGGCCATGTCAGCGTGAGCGACGTATTGCGCAGGCTCGGCAGGTCACGGTCCGTGTACCCGAAGGCTAGCGGATGGGTGGTGTCGATGTCGGTGGCGACGATCGAGCCCGCCACCACATGCTCCGCGTCCCGCGTGCCCATCTCGGCGTAGTTGAGGCGGGTCCTGCCGTCTTCCGGCCCCTCGTCCTCGCTGGTCTCCTGGCCGTCTTCGAGATAGGTGTTCTGTGCCCAGACGGCTGCCTGCCGCATGGCGACCAGCGTGCCGCCCTCCTCGCGGATCCACTGGCCGACACGGTCCGCCGTGCCCTGAGGAAGCTGCGCGCCGCCGCCCACCATGAGAAGGTGGGTGTAGCGCGACCAGTCGAGGCCGCCGAGGCGGTCCTTATGCACCAGGGTCACCGGCATGTTGAGGTCGTGGTCGAGAAGGTGCCACACCTCCCCCACATCGTAGCGGGCCAGTCCTCCATCATAGGGCAGAACGACGGACGGCTCCCGCCCCGGCTCGAAGCTGGCCCCGCCCAAGGAGGCGGTCGCCACATCGCCGGCGCCAGAACTGACAGGCAGGACGTCGATGCCGAACTCGTTCATCGCCTCTTCGAGCAGCGTACGGATCTCTTCCTCGGACTGCTCCTGACGGGCGAAGGGAATGAAGACCGTTCCGGCGGAGAAAGTCTCGATGCCTTCCGGCGTCCTGACTTCGAAGGGCTCGCGGGCGATCCGGGCAAGGAGCCCCTCGTCCAGAAGCTTGTAGAGCGCACCGGGCGCGCGGCGGTCCGCCCACGGCATGACGTAGCCGTAGCTGCTCTCCGCCAGGTTCCGGCGCGTCTCTTCCTCTTCCCCCTCCCAGAGCTCACCGAGGAGGTCTTGGTCGTAGCGGCCCGCCGCATCACCGCGCGACACACGGTTCTTGAGCGGCGCGTGGTGTAGGTCGAAGGCGAGCGGCAGGGTCCAGCCGCTCACATCGTAGAAGATGTTCTCCTCGAACTCGGTCACCCGGTCGAAGATGCCCCGGATCATCAGGTACTGGGGCTGCTGCAAAGGCACCACATAGCTGTCCTCGGGCTCATAGACCTGACCGTTCACATCCAGAGGCTCGGCAAGCCGGTGAGCGACGATGTCGTGGGTCGAGAGCAGGTTCAGGAACCGCGTCATCCGGCCCTTGTCCTTCCCCGCACTGATGACATAGCCCTTGGTCGCATCACGCTGGGCCTCCGTAGCCGCGCTTTCGAAGAACTCGCGCTGATAGGCCTCGATCTCGTCCTTGGCCGCCAGCGTCCCCTCGATGGTGGAGAGGGTGGTGCGGAAATGGGTGCGGATATTGTCCGCATAGGAACGCTCGCCGGACGGGCTCTCGACAGCCCCGCCCCTCGCCGCGCCCACCTCGAACAGGATGCCCAGCCCGCCATTCACCTGCGGGTAGGTCGATCCCTTGCCGATGTAGAAATTGTCGAAGCCCTGCTCAGTGAAATAGAGGCGCGCTTCGCTGTCCAGGAACTCGCGGTGGTACTCGGCGATGTCCTTGGTCAGCTCGCGGGCCTGGTCGGGGATGAGGGGGTTCTTCCGCTTCGGCTCACCGGGGTGGAAGTAGAAGGTCGACTGCGAGCCCATCTCGTGGAAGTCGGCGGAGACCTGCGGCTTCCACTCCTGCCACTTCGAGACCCAGGCTTGGGCCTCGGGCTGGGACAGGAGGAGCCACTGGCGGTTGAGGTCGAACCAGTAGTGGTTGGTCCGCGCCTCGGTCCAGAGGTCGTGCTGGGCGTGGGCGGGGTCGGTGACCGGCACCTCACCGCCGAAGGTCTCGACGTGGTCGACCCGGCGGGAGTGGCCGTCGGGGTTGAGGATCGCCACGACCAGCACCACCGCGTCGTCGAGCTGCTCCTCGATCTCTTCCCCTTGGGCGGCGGCGAAATGGTAGAGGGCGGGAACCGATGCGTCCATGCCCGCGCTCTCCGCGCCGTGGACGCCGTAATTGATCCAGATCACCGCCGGCTGCTCCTCCGGCACCGGCTCACCGCGAAGGGCGGCGAGGTGGAACTCGCGGATCTCCTCGAGGTTCAGGAGGTTCTCAGGAGAGCTCACCGCGAAGAAGAGGATCGGCCTCCCCTCATGGGTGTACCCGATGGTCTCGACCTGCATCCGGTCGGAGGTTTCGGCGAGCCCGCTCAGATACTCGACCAGCTTGTCGTGTCGGATGGGCCGCTCGCCGAGGCCGTAGCCCAGGAACTCGTCCGGCGTCTGGATGCTGTCGTCGTACTCGACGCCGTCGAGCTGGAACGCCTCAATGGGCAGGGCGCTGGCCGTACCCCAGAAAAGAGCGAGCAGAACCGTCAGACAACCGCGCATGGCGAACTCCCAATATACCCGTCGTCTTGATGGCCTACGCGAACTTCGTGGTCAAAGGGTGTGCTGCGGAAAGATGATCCTGCGCAACGCCGCTGGCATGGGCCGCAAACCGCGCTAGGCCTCCTCCATGCAGAGCTGCGGCCTTCTTCTCACCCTTCTCACCTGCCTTGGGTTCATGGTGCTCGTCGGCTGGGTCAGCTACCTCAAGACTAGAGGCGAGGCCTCGACCAAGGAGGGCTACTTCCTCGCCGGGCACGGGCTGAGCGCCGGGTTCATCGCGGGCTCGCTTCTTCTCACCAACCTCTCCGCCGAGCAGATGATCGGTCTCAACGGCTCCGCCCACGGAGCGAACCTGTCGTCCATGGGCTGGGAGGTGACCGCCGCCATCTCGGCCATCGCCATGGCGGCGGTGTTCCTGCCGCGCTACCTCGCCGGCGCTTTCACCACCCTGCCCGAGTTCCTGGCCTCCCGCTACGATGAGGGGGTGAGGCGGCTCGCGGCGCTCCTCTTCATCCTCGGCTACGGCCTCGTCACCATCCCTTCGGTGCTCTATTCCGGCTCACTGGCGGTGATCCGCCTCTTCCGGGTCGAGGAGCTCACCGGGCTCGCTCCTTTCCCTGCCTTGGTTCTGACCGTGATCGTCATCGGCGTCGTCGGCGCGGTCTATGCCGTCTTCGGAGGGCTGAGGGCGGTGGCCGTCTCCGATACGCTGAACGGGGTCGGGCTTCTGATCGTCGGGCTGCTGGTCCCCGCTCTGGGGCTGATGGCCTTGGGCGAAGGCAGTCTGATGCGAGGCATCGAGATCATCGCGACCGCCGAGCCGGAGAAGCTCAGCGCCATCGGCTCGAAGGACGACCCGACGCCTTTCGGCACGCTCTTTACCGGGATGATCTTTGCCAACCTCTTCTATTGGTGCACGAACCAGTATGTCATCCAGCGGGTCCTGGGCGGCGCGTCTCTGAAGGAGAGCCAGAAGGGCGTCCTCCTCGCGGGCTTCTTCAAGGTGGCCGTGCCCTTCATGATGATGGTCCCCGGTGTCATCGCCTACCACCTCTACGGCCCCGGCCTTGCCGGCATCGACGAGGCCTATCCGAGGCTGGTGGACGATGTTCTGCCAGCGGCGCTTGGCGGCTTCTTCCTCGCCGTGCTTTTGGGAGCGGTGTTCAGCTCGTTCAACTCGCTCCTCAACTCGGCCGCCACCCTCTTCACCCTCGACATCTGGGCGCCGCTGAAGAGATCGGTGCCGGACGAGGCGGCGCTGATCCGCATGGCGAAGATCACTAGCGTGGTGATCGCCCTCTTCAGCTTCGCGGCGGCGCCCATGCTCTCCTTCGCCGAAGCAGGGCTGTGGCAGGTGATCCGCGTCTTTACCGGCTTCTACAACATCCCGATCATCGCCATTGTGGTCACGGGCATCTTCACCAAGCGCGTCCCCGCCCTCGCGGCTAAACTGGCGATCGGCTTCCACATCCTCGCCTATGGGTTCCTTCGCTTCTCCCCCTGGCCAATCCTCGACATCCACTTCATCCATCAATACGCCGTCCTGTTCGCTGCCGAGGTCGTCCTTATGCTGCTGATCGCGAGGTGGAAGCCACGGACGGAACGGGCAGAGCCGTTGCGTAAGGCAGTCATCGACATGACCCCCTGGCAAGGGCTCCTGCCCACATCGGTCAGCCTCGCCTCCTCGGTCGCCGGGCTCTACCTTCTCTTCTCGCCGTGGGGAGCCGCGTCGAAGGAAGGCTTCGGCCTGCCGTTCTGGGCGGTGGCGGTGCTTCTCGTTGGGACGAACCTTGCCGTGTGGCTTCGCTATGTGAGGCAGCGGCCAGCTCCTTTGTCGGCCTAGAAAACCTCCCACCAATGGGTTGCGCGCCAGCGTCCATCGCTCTATGGGCCTGCTTCGCTCTCGAGCGGCCTGGAGAGGTGGCCGAGTGGTTAAAGGCAGCAGACTGTAAATCTGCCCGCGTATGCGTACGCTGGTTCGAATCCAGCCCTCTCCACCATTTTCGTCCGGTTTCGCGCAGCGAAAGAAAAAGGTCCGGGGGACCTTTTTCAGGTCGAAAATGCTGCGGCAGCAGCTCGGCAGCAAGAGCCTCAGTCTCGAAAATGGTTTTCTCCTTTATCTCACGGCGCGCGGCGCCTCCGATGGGGCGGACCATACGGTCCGGGCACCCGGTCGGGTGCCTTCCCGTTCCGCCGCCGAGCTTCGAAGGGTCTGTAGTGGAAGCGCTCAGCTCTTCTTCTGACGCTTCCCACGGCTTGACCGTGGGACCCATCTCCCACCGGCGGACATTCGACAGGCTTCAGGAGATGGGTACCACGGTCTGCGGCTGCGCCTTCGCCGTGGGAAACCGCATCTGATAAACGGTAGGGCTCGCATAGCCCCCTTCCCTCTCCCCTCAACTTCCGCCAATCCGCCTCCATGCCTGCCCGACCCCAGCACCGCCGGTCCGAGAAACCCCGTGAAGACGGCCCCGTCTGGCTCTATGGGCGCCATGCGGTTCTCGCCGCCCTCCGCAACCCCAAGCGGGACCTTCTGCGCCTAGCCCTTACCGACAATGCTAGCGCATGGCTGGAGGCCGAGCACAAGATCCCCGGCAGTGCCGAGAGCCTGAAGCCGCACCAGATCGATAAGCTCCTGCACCAGGGCGCTGTCCATCAGGGTATCGCCGCACAGGTCTCCGACCTTCCCCGTGCCCGGCTGAAGGATGTCATCAGCCCAGAAGGCCCTGGCGCGGTGGTGGTCCTCGATCAGGTCACCGATCCGCAGAACATCGGCGCCATCATCCGCGTGGCTGCAGGCTTCGGCGCTAAGGCGATGATCGTTCAGGACCGGCGCACCCCGCCCCTTGCAGGTGCGCTCGCCAAGGCGGCAGCGGGCACGCTGGAGACGCTGCCGGTGGTGCGGGCGGTCAATATCAGCCGCTCCTTGGAAGCGCTCCAGGAGATGGGCTTCACCACGGTGGGCCTGGCCGGAGAAGGCTCCGTGCCCCTTCCCGAGTTTCGCGCCGACGGTCCCGTGGCTGTGGTCATGGGCGCCGAAGGCAAGGGCATTCGCGAGGGGGTACGCGGGCACTGCGACGCGCTGGTATCGATCCCACTGCGAGAGGAGGTGGAGAGCCTGAATGTCGCCACCGCTGCGGCGGTGACGCTCTACGCGCTGAGCATGGCGGGGACTTAGGAGCCCGCGCTGCCGCTGCCGAGGGTCTGTCCGGCGAAGTAGGAGGCGTAGGCCTTCAGCTCCTTGCCGCGCAGCTCGCCGTCGCCATTGGTGTCGTTCAGGAAGAAGGTCTCGAGGCGAGCTTCCTCCCATCCGGCGCGGTCGAAACCGCCACCGCCGACCCGTAGCCGGTAGTCGCGGCGCGCCACGGCATCGAGGGCCACTTTCTCGGGCGAGGTCAGGGTCTGGCCGATCTCTTCCGGCACGGGCACCCGGACGGTGATGGTGCCGTCAATGGCGATCTGGCGGTTGAACCTGGCAAGCTGGGCGTAGACCACACGCTGGGCGGCGTACTCGTCCTCGTCGATGAGGCCGTCGCGGTTCATGTCGATCTTGTCGAAGGCTCTGGCGGCGTCGACCATGACTTCCGTTTCGGGCAGCACGTCGATGGGTGCGCCGAACGGGTTCTCGAAAGCCTCACCCAGCGAAGCGGAGCCTGCAGTCAGGGTCGCGGTCACGGCGAGGATCTTGAGCATGCGCTTGTTGCGGTTTTCCATCAAACACGCCTCCTGCCGCAAGCAATGCAAAAGGCGTGCAAAGGTTCGTACTTGTCATCAAGTCGTGAGGCTTGATTCACTGCTTGGTAGGGTTAAGGCTAACCGCTAAACCTCTACCAAGCGTGAAGACATCAGGCTGTTACAGAGTTCCTCAGCCGACGATTTCGTTATCATCGAAGAAGAATGCGATCTCTTCTTTAGCGGTGTCTTCACCATCCGAGCCATGCACCGAGTTCGCCTCGATCGATTCGGCGAACTCCTTGCGGATGGTGCCCTCGGCGGCGTCGGCGGGGTTGGTGGCGCCCATGATCTCGCGGTTCTTGGCGATGGCGTTCTCGCCTTCGAGCACCTGCACGACCACCGGGCCGGAGATCATGTAGCTGACGAGGTCGCCGTAGAAGGGACGCTCCTTGTGGACGGCGTAGAACTGTTTCGCCTGGTCTTCGGTCATATGGATACGTTTGGAGGCGACGACGCGGAGGCCGTTCGATTCGAACTTGTCGATGATCTTGCCGGTCAGGTTCCGCTTGGTGGCGTCGGGCTTGATGATGGAGAAAGTGCGCTGGGTGGCCATATGGGCTCCTTGGGTTCTGCGGTTTGTCTCGAAGGGTCGCGGACCCGCCGGTGAGCTTTGTTGCGCCGGGTCCGTTGTTCCTGTGCGGGGGCGCCATTACATGGGGGTCTGCTGGGCGGCAACCGAAGAAGGGGAAATCTCACCCATGGAAGAAGAAGCACGCTGGAAGGTCGTCGCGGTCTACGCGCTCTACATCGTCGCCCTGTTCTCGGCGGGCCTGTCGCTTGTGGTGGGCGCGGTCCTCGCCTATCTGTTCCGCGGCACCAATGATGCCGTGGCGCGGACCCATTACGAGCACCAGATCGGCGTCTTCTGGAAGACGTTCCTCGGCAACATCATCAATGCCGGTCTCTTCTGGCTTGGCGTGATCCTCACCTTCACGCTCCTCTTGGCGCCGATTGGCATTCCGTTGATGATCCTTTCCGGCCTGGCCTTCGTCTGGCTCTTCCTCATGACCCTGACACGCTCCGTCAGGGGGCTGATGCGCATCGAGAAGGGCGAGCCCTATCCGCTTCCCTCGGGCTGGGGGCTCTAACCTCCACCCAGGAGGTGCCTGACGATCACCGTCATGGAGAGGAAGATCCAGAGGGTGTTGAAGGCCACCAGGGTCGGCAGCAGCTTGCGCATCGAAGCCCAGATCAGGGCCACCGAGGTGACCAGCGTCAGGATGTGTAGCCACCAGACCTCGATCCCGAAGACGAGGCCCGGCACGATGACCGCGGCCTTGGTCGCCCAGGCCAGGAACTCCACCGTGTTGTAGCTCGTCCAGTAGGACGGCTTCAGCCACATGGTCATGCAGTGGCCGATGCTCTTCCAGCCCACCACGGTGTAGACGATGAGGGTCAGGGCGAGGCCTAGAAGGCCTGCGAGAAGATAAGCGTTCATCCTGCCCTGTTAGACAAAACCGGATGGCTGGAAAGGGACGTAAGGAAGCACGCCTCCATCCTATGACGCCCCTGACGCCTAGGGGGTAAGTTCGCCCAGAAAGTGAACCGCCAGCCGTCTCTTGTGCGGCATGGTCCGGTGCTCGGCGATATAGACCGCCTGCCACATGCCCAGCGCCATCCGCCCGCCGCTCACCGGGATGGAAAGGGTGGGCGAGGTCAGGGCCGAGCGGATATGGGCGGGCATGTCGTCCGGCCCCTCCGCCCCATGGCGGTAGCGTCCGTCCTGGGGCGCGATCCCGTCCAGCGCGTCGCCGAGGTCCAGCAGGACATCGCCGTCGGCATTCTCCTGGATCACGAGGCTGGCCGACGTATGGCGCAGGAGAAGCGTGAGGAGCCCCTCCCCCGCGCCGTGCTCGGTCAGCCAGGTCGAGAGCGGCTGGGTCACATCGGTGAAGCCCTGCCGCCTCGTCTGGAAGCTCAGCTCGCCGCTGGCCTGGGACAGCAAAGCTCAGCGTTCCGGCGGGATACGCAGGACCTGGCCGGGATAGATCTTGTCCGGGTCCTCCAGCATGGGGCGGTTGGCCTCGAAGATCTGCGGGTACTTGTTCGCCTCGCCGTAGAACTCGCGGGCGATCTTGGAGAGCGTGTCGCCGGACTTCACGGTGTACATCTGGCTCTTCGGCTTGTCGTCCTTCTCGATCTCGAGCTGGCTCTCGACCTCCGAGACGCCCTTATTGTTACCAGCGGCGACGATGATCTTCTCCGCCGTCTCGCGGTCCTTGACCCGGCCCTTGAGGATGACCCGCTCCCCCTTGGGCTCGGCCTTGACCTCCTTGTCGTCAAGCTTGTTGCGCTTGAAGAGGTCGGAGAACCAGTTCCCGTCGTCCCTCTCGGGCTTCTTGTCCTTGCCGCGGGTGCGCTCGAAGGTGAATAGTTCCATGGGGTCCTCCCCTGCGTTGTTGCGGGAGGGGAACACGGAAAAGGCGAGGGCGTTCAGGCCCTACCTGCCAAAACCCACTAGCTCTTCGGCCAGAGGACCTCGGGGTTCTTCATGGTCTTGATCTCGAGGACGTTGCCGTTGGGGTCGGCGATGAAGAAGGTCTCCTGCTCGTACTCACCGCCTTCGAAGCGGCGGTAGGGCTCGTCGATATAGGTGAGGCCCGCCTCGGCAATGCGGTCCTTGATGCCGTCGAAGTCCTCCTGGGTGAGGTGGACGCCGAAATGGGGCACCAGCACCGCGCCCATATCAACGTCGTGGCGCACGTTTGGCAGGCGCTCCTCGCTCTGATGGAGGGTCAGCTCGTTGCCCCAGAAGTTCACGTCCTGCCAGCGCCCCTTCTCGGAGTTGCCAAGGCTGCAGCCGAGCACGTCCGTGTAGAACTTCAGGGTCTCTTCGAGATTGCCGGCGGGGATGGCGAGATGGACGATGGCCGATGACATGGGGTGCCTCCAGGATTTCTCACGGGGGTACGAGAAATGCGGAGGTGCGGCAAGGCGTCAGGCGGGAGAGCGTAGGGCGGACGGCGCAGCCGGCCGCGTTCGGGGTTGAGGGGTTGGTTTCGGCGCGGCCGGCTTCGCCGTCCGCCCTACGTTCCCGTCCGCCGTCATCCCGGAAGCCGAAGGCTATCCGGGACCCATGGACGGAGGGTTGGGGTATGTTCGGCGGTCGTTCGTGGTTGTCAGCGTCCGGTCCATGGGTCCCGGCTCTCCGCTTCGCTACGGCCGGGATGACGCTGGGAGAAAGCCGCGCACGCCGAAGCCCCCGCCCGTGGTCGGTTGCAAGCTGGTCCGGGGTGTTCCGCGCGCCTCGTTGCCGAAGCGAGGGAAGAGGTTTGTTGAGGGCTTCGGCCTAGCAGGGTTCCCACCCCCTGACCGATGCGCGCGGTACGGCGGACCGTCCTGTAAGTAAGGACGCGGGGGCCAATCCTTAGCTCGCCCCGATGGCTGCTCTGATCCTCCGGCTACGTTAACCGGACGCACCGGCTCGCTACCCCAGAAGGCACCAACACCCGCCGCAGCGACAAGCAGGAAGGTCAGGCGCCTACCGCCCCGGTCTTGCCGCAACGGGGGTGTTGTAGGGGAAGAGGGAGCGGCGGGGATAAGTCGAGCGCAGCGCCGTAGGGCGGGTGCGTATCCCAGGCGTTCCTATGGCGCGAAGAGACCGCCCGCACCCGCGCGGCCACCGACGCGGGCCGCCCCGACGCGGCTGCCGGAGAGGAAGGCACATCAGACGATCAGCACACGGGCAGCCGCCCTACTCACTGCGTGAGGGCCTTTGATCCCTTCGGGAGGGCCCCTGCTCCCCCGTCATCCCGGAAGGCGAAGCCTATCCGGGACCCATGGACCCGCCCCCTCAAGCCGCCCAGCCGCGGTGCCCTAGCCGCAAGGTCAGGCCATGGGTCCCGGATAAGCCTGGCGGCTTTCCGGGATGACGGCGGGGAGATGCGGCCGCTCCATGTTCACTCCGCGGAATCGGTCTCGTAGAGTGGACGGCGGTAGCCGGCCACCTGCCGGCCACCTTGCCGACCTCGCCGCCGGGAAAGGTGGCCGCCTGCCAGCGTCCACCCTACGATGAGCCCGGCCCGTAGGGCGCTTGGAGACGAAGCCGGAATGCACCGTACCCTCGCTCTACAACCCGTCAGCTGCAGCACCTGGTTTCGCTGTAATGACTTATTGGCATTCCACTCGAATTCTGCAACCTCTGGTGCTCATATGATCGGTGGCTCACGGCAATGACTCAAAAACTACCCTACCTTTCTTCTCCTGGCAGTGTACGGAAGGGTTTCGAAGCTATTATCTCTGCTCCAACGCCGCCGAAGGTGAGCCAAGATTTCGTCAAAACAAAACTAGGCATAAAAGGCGGTCCAGGCGATCAGCTCACGGCATTCTTCAAAAAAATAGGTTTTGCAGCTGCAGACGGAACTCCGACAGATCTGTATCGCAAATTCCGAAATAAGACCACGCGAGGATGGGCAGCAGCTGAGGCAATCCGCATTGGCTACGACGAACTTTATCAGTACAATGAATTTATGCACGAGCTCGATCCTGAAGAACTCAAGGGATTGATACTGGAAGTAACAGGACAAGCGGAAGACGCACGAAGTGTTCCACTTACACTTTCTACTATCGCTAACCTCAAAGATTATGCTGCTTTCGACAGCGAAAATCCCGCTTCAGCTGAAATGGAAGAGACGGGATCAGAGGTCAATAATGACATTGGAACCATAATACCTCAAACAAGAGTGGGATCGTCGAATAGAATTAATCTGTCTTATACGATCAATCTTAATCTTCCGGCAACGTCAGATATATCAGTATTCAACGCTATATTTAAGAGCCTTAAAGAAAATCTTCTAAAGGACTGATCTTGGACCAACAGGAACGTATACGAGCTTTCGGTATGAGTGCTCTCCAGCTCGGCGATGAATTGCGCGCTTTGGAAGCTGCTACCGGAATCAGCGGATTAATGGGAACTACCGTAGTTGAGGAAGAAAACGAAACGGCTCTGGAGCAGTTCGAAAGCCGCGTTCGGTCCGAGGCGGCCGAAATGGCCTTTTACTATCAAATTTTCTACTGCCTAGAAAAATCGATTAGAGACTTATGTTCTTCAACACTTTCAGATCCTGAAGCAGGCGGGCAAGACTGGTGGAACAGCGATAAGGTACCGCAGAACATAAAGGATGAGGTGAAACGTCGGCAGAAAGCCGAGCTGGACAGCGGAGTAACCGTCCGCTCAGATCAATCCATCGATTATACAACCTTTGGAGAGCTGACAGTTCTAATAACAGCGAATTGGGACATTTTTAGTAATATTATTTCCAGCAAACCTGCAGTCCACAGAATACTCGGATCATTGAATATTTTGCGCGGCCCAATAGCTCATTGCTGCCCGTTAGCAGAAACCGAAAAAGATCGCCTTCTGCTAACGATAAAGGATTGGTCGCGGCTACTCGGCTAACCCCGATACCCCAAATTAAAGCTGTCCGCCCGGCTCACCGCGTCGATCACCCGCACGGTCCCGCTTTTGCTCCGCATGACCATGGTCTGCGTCGTCACCTTGTCGCCGCGCCATTTGACGCCTTTGAGCATGGTGCCGTCCGTGACGCCGGTGGCGGCGAACATGACGTCGCCGCCTGCCATGTCCATCAGCTCGTACTTCTTCTTGAGGTCGGTGATGCCTGCCTTCTCGGCTCTCGCGAGCTCGGCGTCGTCGGCGAACTGGAGACGGCCCTGCATCTGTCCGCCTACGCACCGAAGAGCGGCTGCTGCTAGGACGCCTTCGGGGGCGCCGCCCGAGCCCATATACATGTCGACCCCGGTGCCTTCGGGGTTGGTGACGTGGAAGACGCCCGCCACGTCGCCGTCGGGGATGAGGAAGACGCGGGCGTCGGCGCGCCTGGCGGCGTCGATGATGGCCTTGTGCCGGTCGCGGTCGAGGCAGCAGATCGTCAGCTCACTGGGCTTCACTCCCTTGGCCTTGGCGAGGTTCCTGATGTTCTCCTCGGGATCGGCGTCGAGGTCCACCGTGCCGTCGGGGTAGCCGGGGCCGATGGCGATCTTGTCCATATAGACGTCGGGGGCGTGGAGGAGCCCGCCCTCGGTCGCCATGGCCACCACGGCGAGGGCGTCCGACATGGCCTTGGCGGTGAGGGTCGTGCCCTCTAGCGGGTCCAAGGCGATGTCGATCTTGGGGCCGCCCTGGCCGACCTCCTCGCCGATATAGAGCATCGGCGCCTCGTCCATCTCGCCCTCGCCGATCACCACCGTGCCGGAGATGTCGAGCTTGTTGAGGGCTGTACGGAGGGCATCGACGGCGGCCTGGTCGGCGCCCATCTTGTCGCCCCGGCCGATCATGGTGGAGGCGGCCACGGCCGCGGCCTCGGTGCAGCGCCCGAGCTCGATGGTCAGGATGCGGTCGAGATAGGCGTTCTGGTCTTTGATGGGCATGGGGTCAGTCCTTACTGAGAATAGGGTAGACGGAGGGTTTGGCGAGAACGGCCTCAAGCTTGCCGATCTCGGCGGCGGCCCTCTCATGGGTTTCGGTGGAGGAGGCGTGGGTGGTGAGGACCAGCTCGACGCCGGGCTCGCCCTGGGAGGCGGGGCCTTGGCGGATGGTCTCGATGCTGATCTCGGCGCGGCCCAGGATATCGGTGAGGCCCGCGAGGACACCAGGGCGGTCCTCGACCAGGACGCGGATGAAGTGGGGGACGGGGCTCGCGTCGGGGGCGACCTTTGGGGCGGCGTCGATGCTGCTGGCCGGATGGCCGAAGGCGGGGCCTAGGGCGCCGCGCGAGATGGCGGTGAGATCGGAGAGGACGGCGGAGGCGGTCGGCCCTCCCCCTGCACCTGGCCCTGAGAAGGCGACCCGGCCCAGGGGCTCGGCGTCCACCACGACGATGTTCTCCGAGCCGCCGCCTATGTCGAGGGCGGAGGTGATGGGCACGAGCGCAGGCGCGACGCGGGCGGCGAGGCCGTCGTCTGTGCGGCTGACCGCGGCGACGAGCTTCATGCGCAGGCCGAGCTCCCGCGCGGCGCTGAGATCGCCTGGGGTGACCTGGTCGATGCCCCTCGGGTCGATGGCGGTGAGGGGCGGCATGGCGCCGAAGGCGTGGGCTGCGAGGATGGCGAGCTTCTGCGCTGCATCGATGCCGCCGACGTCGAAGCTGGGGTCGGCCTCGGCAAAGCCAAGGCGCTGAGCCTCGGCGAGGGCGTCGGCGTAGCTCGCGCCGCCCTCCATGGCCGCTAGGATGAAGTTGCAGGTGCCGTTGAGGACGCCCTGGAGGCGGAGGATCTTCGAGCCGGAGAGGCCTGTGCGTAGGCCGCTGACCACAGGCACGCCGCCCGCCACGGCTGCCTCGAAGCGAAGGGCGACGCCCATCTCCTCGGCGAGCTGGGCGAGGGCGAGGCCGTGCTTGGCGATCAAGGCCTTGTTGGCGGTGACCACATGCTTGCCCGAGCGCAGCGCGGTCTCGATGGCGGCCTTGGCGACGCCGTCCTCACCGCCGATGAGCTCGACGAAGACCTCGGCGTCGTCAGCCTGCGCAAGGCTCACCGGGTCGTCGGACCAGGCATAGGGGGAGAGGTCCACGCCCCGGTCGCGGCTGCGGCTTCGGGCCGAGATGCCGGAGACGGCGAGCCCCTCGCGCTGCCCCCCTTCGAGGAGCTGCAGCAGGCTGGCGCCGACGGTGCCGAGACCGGCAATGTTCACCCGAAGCGCCATGGAACCCCTCCTCTGCAAGGCATGGGATGCACTTACCCCCTTTGAACGGCGCGGCAAGGTGGGGGGTCACCTCTCCCTCTGGGGAGGTCGAAGGCTGCATGAGCAGGCTTCGGGTGAGGGCGTTCATCAAGCGCGCTCGGTTCATCACTAGCCCTCAAGAGATGGGCGCTTCCACCAATACTAGTGCACCGCTGCTGACTCTCCGCCTTGCGCTCAGATCAGTAAGTACCAATGTCTTCTTTATGCTTACGCTCAGGTCATTCGCTGCCGCCCTTCCCCTGCTCCTCTTGGCTTGTGCCCAGAAGCCCTCCCCCGACAGCCAGAGCTGGGATGGGGGCATGCGGCAGGCCATGGAGGACACCGGCGCGCGGGGCCTCGCCTATGCCCGGATCGAGGGCGGGGAGGTCACGGGCGTGGAGGCCTTCGGCGATCGCAACGAGGCGGGCGAGCCGCTGACCACCGACACGGTGATGTACGGAGCATCGCTGACCAAGGCGGTCTTCGCCTATCTCGTCCTTCAGCTTGCTGACGAAGGAATGATGGATCTCGACCAGCCCATCGCCGAGCTGCTGCCCAAGCCCCTGCCCGAATATACAGGTTTCGAAGAAACCCATGCCCCATGGGAAGATTTGGCGGACGATCCCCGCTGGCGGGAGATCACGCCCCGGCACCTTCTCGGTAATGCGGGCGGCTTCAGGAACCTCTTCTTCATCACCTTGGACGGAAGGCTCGACTGGGAGGCGCCGCTCGAGATCCATTTCGACCCAGGCAGCCGCTACGGCTATTCGGGGGACGGTTCGATCCTGATGCAGTTCGTTCTCGAACAGGGCTTGGGTCTCGATGTCGGCGAGGAGATGCGCGAGCGTGTCTTCCGCCCCCTGAACATGACCAAGACCGACATGATGTGGCGCGAGGACTTCGCCGAGAACCTGGCCGATGGCTGGACGCTGAGCGGCGAGGCGGTTCCCCATGACGAGCGCAGCAAGGTCCGTGCGGCGGGCTCCATGGACACCACGATCAGCGACGCCGCCTCGCTCTTCGCCGCGATGGTCCGCTGCGAGCGCCTATCGGAAGAGATGTGCCGTGAGCTGACGGCCCCCGTGGTGCCGATCACCACGAGGGCACAGTTCCCCGCCCCCGGCGAGGAGCTGCCTGAAGAGGAGCGTTTGGACGGCTTCTCCTCGGGACCGGGCATCCACCTCTTCGAAGGACCGCAAGGCCTCGTCTTCTGGCGCGGCGGGCACAATGACTGGACCGCGAACATGGTGGTCTGCAAGGCGGCCTCGGAGGACTGCATCGTCATGCTCTCCAACGATGTCCGCATCGAGCCTGCCTATCCTAGGCTCGTACGAGACGCGCTCGGCGAGACCGGCATTCCCTGGGAGTGGACTTACTCCGGCATAGAGCTTCTGCCTTAGTCGGATCCGTCCAACTTCCGGCGCTGTCTCCGTTTGAGAACACAGCAGCCCCCTCCGCCCTTCGAGCACCTCCCCCACGGGGTGGGGAGGGAACCAGAACCACCGCTTGCTCTCTATGTCGCTCCCCCACTGGTGGGGGAGCTGCCGGTAGGCTGAGGGGGCGGGACTAGGAGCATGACGCTTCTCCCCATCGCCGAATAAGAGAAAACCTCAGTTGAGGGGCGGCGGGGTCGGGAAGCCTAGCGCCTCCACATCGACCTCGGGGCCGCGGACGGTGCTGCCGCGCTGGAGCTCGGCGACCAGGGCTCGCAACTCGCCCGCCACCGCGTCGATGTCCGAGCCGTTAGGCGCCTCCGCGGCCTGTTCAGTCAGAAGGCGCATCGCCAGGGCGGTCTCTGCCAGCTCCTGGCGCGGATTGCCGGGCAGCCCCTCGCCCAGCGCCTCTCGGCCAGGCAGGGGCCGGAGAACCGGGAACTTCTCGTCCTTGGCCCGCATCTTCGCACGCTCGTTGATCAGCACCTGCCCCTCGCTCAGCGGCTCGGTGGCGCATGCTGCGAGCGCGAAAGGGAAGATCAAGGAAAGCCAGCGCATATGTGTGTTCCGGTTGCAATCTCTGCCGTTTGCGCTTTTGACATGAAGGCGAGACCCAACCAAGCGGTTAAGCAGGAGGTGGCCCGATGTCCAATACCGACCGCAAAAGCGCGCCCTCGAAACCCCGCACCAAGCGGGCGGTGAAGAAGGCTGCCCCGAAGGCCGAAGAGACGAAGATTGCCGCCCCTCCCGCGAAGAAAGCTCCAGCCAAGAAGACCGCGGCGAAGAAGGCTCCTGCGAAGAAGACAGCCAAGAAAGCTCCCGTGGTCACCAAGACCGAGGCGAGGCTGCGTCCGGTACCCGACGCCAAGGCAGCGCCTGCGAAGGCCGCTCCAGGCAACGGCAACCCCTTCGCCGGCTCGGACGGGATGCCCCCCTACACCGACATGGCGCGCCTGGCGCGGACCATGGCCGACATCAACGTCAAGGCCCAGGACGTGATGCGCGACGTGGCGGAGCGCCGGGTCGAGTACGGCCAGCGCGGCGCGCAGCCCGCCTCCGACCCCCTCAACGTGGCCGGCGCCACCTCTGACGTCATCACCGCCCTGTCCCAGAACCCGGTCAAGGTGATGAGCCTGCAGATGTCGCTGTGGGACAACTACACCAAGCTCTTCGCCGCCATGGCCGACAAGGCATCGGGCAAGCCGGCCGAGCCCGTGGTCGAGCCCTCCCCCTCGGACAAGCGCTTCAAGCACGATGCCTGGGCGGCGAACCCCGCCCTCGACTTCGTCAAGCAGAGCTACCTCATCATGGCGAAGTGGGTGGACGAGGCGATCCAGGCCGCCGACGGCGTGGACGAGGCGACCAAGCGCCGGGCGCAGTTCCACGCCGACCAGTTCCTCGCCGCCATGTCGCCGACCAACGTTCCGGCCATCAACCCGGAAGTCATCGACGAGACCATGGCCACCAAGGGCGGCAACTTCGTGCGCGGCCTCGAGAACTTCATGGCCGATCTCGAACGCGGGCATGGCGAGCTCGCCATCCGCCAGGCCGATCTCGACTTCTTCAAGGTGGGCGAGAACCTGGCCACAACGCCCGGCAAGGTCGTCTACCAGAACGAGATGATGCAGCTCATCCAGTATTCTCCCACCACGGAGGAAGCGGCGGAGCGGCCCATGGTCATCTTCCCGCCCTGGATCAACAAGTTCTATATCCTGGACCTTCAGCCGGAGAACAGCTTCATCCGCTGGCTGGTGGATCAGGGGCGGACGGTGTTCGTCGTCTCCTGGGTCAATCCGGGGCCGGAGCTGAAGGAGAAGAGCTTCCCCGACTATATGCGCCAGGGCGTCTTCGAGGCGCTGGAGGCCGCCAGCCGCGCGACGGGTGCGGAGGAGTTCGACACGATCGGCTACTGCATCGGCGGCACGCTTCTCGCCGTGGCGCTCGCTTACATGGCCGAGCACGACGACACGCGGATCAACACCGCGACCTTCTTCACGGCGCAGACGGATTTCGAGCAGGCGGGCGACCTCCTCCTCTTCGTCGACGACAAGCAGATCGGCAATATCGAGAAGCAGATCGACGCTTCGGGCGGGGTCTTGGAAGGCTCGGCCATGGCCCGGACCTTCAACATGCTGCGGCCCAACGACCTGATCTGGTCGGCCTTTGTCGACAACTACTACAAGGGCAAGGAGGCGAAGAAGTTCGATCTTCTCTACTGGAACGCCGACAGCACACGGATGACCAAGGCGTGCCACCTCTTCTACCTGCGCGACTTCTACCAGCACAACAAGCTGTCGCGCGGCGAGCTGGAGATCGAGGGTACGCGGATCGACCTCTCCAAGGTGAAGACGCCGATCTTCATGCAGGCGGGGGAAAAGGACCACATCGCGCCGCCGCAATCCGTCTACCGCTCCGCCAGGCTTTTCGGCGGGGACGATGTGACCTACATGCTGGCGGGCTCCGGGCATATCGCCGGGGTCATTAACCACCCGGACAAGAAGAAGTACCACTACCGCATCAACGACCAGCTACCCGGCTCGCTGCAGGAGTGGACGGCCGGTGCGGAGATGCACGAGCACTCCTGGTGGCCGCACTGGATCGAGTGGCTGAACGAGCGCTCCCCCGGCAAGGTCCCTGCCCCCGTGCCCGGTGATGGCGAGCTCCAGGTGATCGAGGACGCTCCCGGCTCCTACGTGAAGGTGCAGGCGGACTAGCCAACGGCCTTCAACAGCCCAAACTAGAACGCACCGTGAACGGACGGGCCTTGTACCATATGGGGTGTGGCGATGTGGCCACGCCTGTCACGTGATGAAACCACTTCCCTAGAGCTTCACTTTCCGTTAACCTATGAGAACGCTTACTCCCCTTAACGGGCAGTAAAGGGAAAGCTCGGGATTGCAGGGATGACCGACCACAAAGCGAAGACGCGAGAGCTACTTGAGAAGCTGGCGGCGACGGATTACCGCCGATCGCTACGAGCGGATCAGATCTTCCGTGGTCTGCGCGAGGAGGCGCGAGGGCAGACGCGTACTCCCGCGCCCCTCTCCCAGCGAGGCGCTTCGTCCGTATAGGGTTTAAGAGCGTCGTTTCGAGGCGGTTGGAAAAAGAGCCGGGTAATGAGAACCGGGAAACTTTCCTACTGGCCCAAAGCACTTTTCGGTAGTGGCTTAGTTTGAAAGCCTAGCAAGTACCGCCTCCCTCTCCCGTCTGCGGGAGAGGGACCGAGGGTGAGGGGGTTCTGAGCGCGGGTTTGATGCCGAGCGCAGCAGAACGGCTTTGCCGATGCCCTCACCCAAAGCCTGCTGCGCAGCCTTTGACCTCTCCCGTGAACGGGAGAGGTGGCCCCAGAGCGCGCCTGGCGAAGTGAATACAGACTGAGACACTATTCGCTTTCCGGTCGAACTCTCCAATTCTGCATTCCGGGCTACGTTTCGCGTCCCCGAAATGACCGGGATATCGAAATCAAACCTTGCGCTCGTCCTTCGGCATAGGCCCTTCGAGCCTGCCGCCCTTCTCTTCCATGCGGTCGATCAGGCTGCGGATGCGGCGGGCGTTGAAGCCGAGGTCGGAGCCGCCCACCCTCGATTTCGAGCGGATGTCGATCACCGTCGCCACGCCGTGGGCATCGCGCAGGCGGATCACCACGTCGTCCTTAAAGCCGAAGAGCGGCACGGTCTCGGTGGCCTCGATCCGGCGGTCCTTCGGCTCGACGGCCTTGATCGTCAGCCCCTCGGCCTTCACCGCATCGACGGCGATGGCGAAGGCTTCCGGTAGGGGCTTGGGCATGACCAGGGGGCGGAGGTCCGGGAAGCCTTCGAGCTGGGCAGCGGTCTGCTCGCGGTCGTATTCCGGCGGGTTGGGTGCATCGCGCCGCTCATCCAGCACCGCGACGAAGGCGGGCGGATCGGTCACGTCGGTGGTGACGTCGTGGATGAAGGGGTTCGCCTCCACCTGGGACTTCATCCAGAGGGGCAGGTAGCCGAAGCCCCCCGCCGCGATCGCCACGGCGAGTGCCGCTATCGCAGGGACGAAGCTGCGCTTAAAGACCAAGGCGCCAGCTGCTGCCGCCGCTAGGACGAAGGCTACACCTAGGAGGAACAGAAAGGGCGGGCGCAGGCCGGTGAACACCGGGCCTAGACCCCAGAAGCCGAAGCGGTAGCCGTAGATGAGGCTGATGAAGCCAAGCACGATCAACAGTGCAATCATGGTGGCGATACGCGGCCAGGCTTTCATGGCGTCTCTCCTCTGCCCTTACCGCACAGGGCTTAGCACGGTTTGCCCAAAGCCCCAGGGGGTCGCTCAGCGCGGCACCAGATAGGCGCCGATCAGGGTGATGATGAGGAGGCCTGCGAGGTTCAGAACGAAGCCGATCCTCGCCATGCGCGGGATGGTGACCTCGCCCGTGGCAAACGCGATGGCGTTGGGGGCGGTCGCCATGGGGAACATGAAGGCGCAGCTCGCCGCCAGCGCCACCGGCACGGCGAGGACCACCGGCTCCACCCCCGCCGAGGCAGCCACGGCGATCACCACCGGCATCAAGGCAGCGGCGGTGGCGACGTTGGAGGTGATCTCGGTCCAGAAGATGACGAAGAGCGCGAAGAAGGCGGCGATGACCAGCCCCGGCATGTCCATCACACCGCCCATCAGGCCCGCCATGTAGCTGCCGAGCCCCGTCGCCGTGATCGCCGCTGCGAGGGACAGGCCTCCGCCGAAGAGGAGGACGACGCCCCAAGGTATGCGCTCGGCAGTATCCCAGTCGAGCAGCATCTCACCCGCGCGGTCCTTCCTGCACCCTGCAGGAACTAGAAACATCGCGATGGCCCCTGCGATGGCGATGACGTGGTCGGTGAGCCCGGCGAAGGGCTGGACGCCGAAAAGCGTGAGATCCTGGATGAAGGCCCTTCGGAAGATCCAGAAAAAGGCCACCACGCTGAAGACGATCAGGGTACGTATCTCCGGTGTGGTCCAGGGGCCGAGAGCGTCGAGGCGCTGCTTGACTACCGCCTGCGGGTCGCCCTCGACCTTGAGCGCCCTACCGCCGGAGAGGAGCAGCACGCCCCAGGCGGCGGGGATCATCAGGAGGACGGTCGGCACGCCGAAGCGCATCCACTGGTCAAAACTGATCGAGGCAGCGCCTGTATTCTCCAGCGCGCCCATGACGATGAGGTTGGTGGGTGTGCCCACGGGGGTGGCCAACCCGCCGATCGACGCTCCGTAGGCGACAGCGAGCGCCAGCGCGACGGCTAGGGGTGAGCGGGCCTTCTCCTCCGCCCCGAGACTGTAGGCCACCGACAGCGCGACAGGCATCAGCATGATCGTCGTCGCGGTGTTGCTGATCCAGCCGGAAAGAGCTGCGGAGGCGACGAGGAAGCCTAGGATCAGGCCTGCCGTCTTCGTGCCCGCTCGCCTCACCGTCAGCAGCGCCAGCCGCTCATGCAGGTGCCAGCGCTCCACGGACTTGGCGATGATGAAGCCGCCCAGCAGCAGGATGATGATCCGGTCGGCATAGGGTGCCGACGCCTCGGAGATGCTGCGCACACCGAAGGCCGGTAGGACGACGAGCGGCAGAAGCGAGGTGATCGGAATGGGGATCGCCTCGGTCATCCACCAGATCGCCATCAGTGCCAGAAGCGCGAGGGTGACCAGCGCTTCGAAGCTGAGACCTTCGGGCGGGCCAGCGAGCAGGATCAGGGCGAAGAGCACCGGCGCGCCGAACAGCGCGGCTAGCTGTATCCTGGTCTTGCCCTGCCCCTCCTGCACGGAGCGCCTACTCCCACTCGATCGTGCCGGGCGGTTTCGAGGTGATGTCGTAGACGACGCGGCCGATGCCTTCGCAGTTGTTGATGATCTTGGTGCTGACGCGGCTGAGGAAGTCGTGGCTGAAGGCGTAGGTGTCCGCCGTCATGCCGTCGGTGGAGGTGACGGCGCGCAGCGCCAGCACCTGGTCGTAGGTGCGGGCATCGCCCATCACACCGACCGTCCGTACCGGGAGGAGGACGGCGAAGGCCTGCCAGATGGCGTCGTAGAGCCCCTCTTCGCGGATGGCGTCGAGATAGATCTTGTCCGCCTTGCGAAGAAGGTCCGCGCCCTGTTTGGTGATCTCGCCGGGGATGCGGATGGCTAGGCCCGGCCCTGGGAAGGGGTGCCTACCGACGAAAGCATCCGGCAGGCCTAGCTCGCGGCCTAGGTCTCGCACCTCGTCCTTGAAGAGCTCGCGCAGGGGCTCGACCAGCTTGAGGCCCATGCGCTCTGGCAGGCCGCCGACATTGTGATGCGACTTGATCGTGACCGAGGGGCCGCCGGTGGCGGAGACGCTCTCGATGACATCAGGGTACAGCGTACCTTGGGCCAGAAACTCGGCGCCCTCGATCCTCGATGCCTCGCGCTCGAAGATCTCGACGAAGACCCGTCCGATGATCTTGCGCTTGGCTTCCGGGTCCGAGACCCCCGCCAGCTCGCCCAGGAACTGATCCTCAGCCTCGATATGGACGAGGGGGATGTTGTAGGTGCCTCGGAAGAGGTCCACGACTTCGCGCCCCTCATTCATCCGCATCAGGCCGGTATCGACGAAGACGCAGGTGAGCTGGTCGCCGATGGCTTCGTGCAGAAGGACAGCCGCCACGGCGCTGTCGACCCCGCCGGAGAGACCGCAGATGACCTTGGCGCTGCCAACCTGCTGGCGGATCTTGGCGATCATCTCGTCCTTGAAGGCGGCCATGGTCCAGTCGCCGGTGAGGCCGCAGATCTGCTTGGTGAAGTTGGAGAGCAGCCTCGCGCCGTCCAGTGTGTGCACCACTTCGGGGTGGAACTGCACGCCGTAGAAACCGCGCAGCTCATCGGCGATGGCAGCGAACGGAGCGTTCTCCGACGTGCCGATGGTGTGGAAGCCTTCTGGCAGGCTGATGACCCGGTCGCCATGGCTCATCCAGACAGGGTACTGGCCGCCCTCGGCCCAGACGGTCTGGAAGAGCGGCGAGCTCGCGGTGGCCTTGACCTCGGCCCGGCCGAACTCGCGCTCACCGGAGACTTCGACCTCACCGCCGAGCTCCTTCACCATGACTTGCTGGCCGTAGCAGATGCCCAGGACCGGCACTCCGTACCCGAGGAGGTTCGAGACGTTGGGCCGGTCGGCGCTAGTCACCGAGTGCGGACCGCCGGAGAGGATGATCCCCTTAGGCGCGTAGTCAGCGAGGAAAGCCTCGTCGGTCTTGGTGTAGGGGTGGATCTCGCAGTAGATCCCGTCCTCGCGCAGGCGCCGCGCTATGAGCTGGGTCACCTGGCTGCCGAAATCGACGATCAGGATGCGCTCGTGCTGGGGGGCGGTGTGGGTCTGGTCCATGCGGGCCTCTAGCGAGGCTCGCGGGACCGATCAACGGTGCTTCCGCTCGATACGCCAGGGCGGGAAGCGGCGCTCAAGGCCTGCGTGGAACAGGCAGAGGCGGTTGCCCGAAGGGTCTCTCAGCCGCACCTCGCGCCAGCGCCAGGGCTGGTCGGTCGGCTCCGTCTCGAAGCTTATGCCCTTCCCCTTCAGCGCCTCGACGCGAGCATCGAGGTCGTCGCACTCGAAATAGATCATCGGCCCGTTTGTGGTGCGCTCCTCGGACAGGTGCAGAGAAAGGGTCGAGCTGCCGCTGGGCAGCTCGAAGCGGGCGTACTCGCCTCGCGAGGAGACGATGAGCTTCAGGCCCAGGGTCTCGTAGAAGGCCACGGCCTCGCTGAAATCCGTCACGTTGAGGGTGACTTGGTTCAGGTCCATCCCGGCCTCCTCTCGCCGAACGCCTTCGCGCCGTTTTGTGTTTCCTCGCTAGAGACGAAGGAGGCCACCATGCCGATCAGAGGCGACAAACGCGAGACCGACCGCAACGAAGAGGCCCACAAGCTTCCGGACGGAAAGACCAAGAGCTACGGCCCCTATGGCCAGCAGCGCTCACCCGAGGAAGACGGCTCGGAGGCGAAGAAGCTCGCCGGCAAACCCCATGAGAAGGACCATGCGGAGAAGGCGCGCGAGGAGAAGGATCCGAGCTACCGACGCGATAGCTGACGGACAGGTGTGATCCTCTCCTGGTCGGTTAGCGAAGCACGCCCTTCCTCGCCTGGCGCCGGGCATACCACCAGAGCGCGGTGGAGACGGCGAGGATGGCGAGGCTTCCGATCAGCCCGCCGGTACCCATCAGCGCGATCCCGCCAGCCGCCGCGTCATGGGCCAGGCCGATGACCATCGAGATCGGCGCGACCGCGTAGAGCGGCGCGGCCAGCTTGTTCCTGAGGAGGAACAGGATCGCCGCGATGACCGCCGTGCCGACCCCGACGATCCAAAGAATGTCTCGCCAGAACGGCATGTCCCGCCAGTAGGCCAGAAGCTCCGGCGGGTAGTCGGCAAGATAGGCCTCGTTGTTCGTCATGGTCATGACGAGGTCCAGAAGCCCGAACCCGTTCCACAACAGCGCCAGCACGCCGACGACCCAGAAAACCACGCTGGGTTTGTGCCCTTCGGTTACCACTCTTCCCTCCCCTAGACTGCGCAAATCAGGCTAAGAGTTTCGCGTGGAGACGACCAGTCCCGGAAAGCAGCCCATGGAGCGTGCCCCTTGCGTACCTTGTTCACCGCCGAGGAGATCGCCGCCCGCACCCGTGAGCTGGCAGCGGAGATCCTGACCGAGCTCGGCGACGACTTCGTGCTGGTCCCGGTCCTGACGGGGGGCTTCATCTTCGGCGCCGATCTGCTGCGCGCCCTACAAGAGGTAGGCGCCGACCCGGAGGTCGATTTCGTGCAGCTCGCCTCCTACGGGCTGGGGCGGGAGAGCTCGGGGCTGGTGCGTGTGGTGAAGGACTTCACCCTGCCCATGGAGGGGCGCACGGTGCTTCTCGTGGACGACGTGCTCGATTCGGGCCGCAGCCTCGCCCGCGCCAAGGCCATGCTGCAGCAGCAGGGGGCGGCACGCCCGGCCGTGGCGGTGGCGGTCCGCAAGGAGAAGGAGCGGGCCGTCGAAGTCCAAGCCGACTTCACCCTGTTCGATGCGCCGGGCGACGCCTTCCTCGTGGGCTACGGCATGGACGATGCAGGCCGGTCGAGGGGTGTGCCCTCGATCGGGCGTCTGGACTGACGAGGAGACGTGGTTGCAGCCGGTCGGCATGTTTCTTGCTCGTTGACCCCCACCGATGCGGAAGGAGCCGGTCATGAGACGCTGCGGATTGCTGTTGGGTGGAGCGCTGCTCCTCTCTGCCTGCGCCCATCACCTGCCTGAGGATAACGGTCTTCCCCCGCTGGTGCGCATCACCCATGAGGGCGAGGTGGTGAGCCATTCGGAACCCGAAGAGCGGGTCGCGCGAGCGGTCACCTGCGCTTACGGACGGGTCCGTGAGGGCGATATCTACCCCGTACCGGGAGGCTTTCCGGCTGTCGTCGAGGCTCAGTTCGTGGACCGCTTCGGCGTCGGCAGCACCGAGGTCACGGTGTTCGGCGGCTCGCTGACGGAGGTGCCGGATGACTGGAACGTGCGCACGACGGTCGTTGACGGTCAGTACGCAGAGGTGGCCAGCCGCCGCTATCGCGGGCTCGGCTTCGGACTGGGCGTCAAGAAAGTCCGCTTCGCGGTCATGCCCGTGGCAGGTTCGAGAGACGGTCAGAGCACGGTGAAGCTCACCGCCAGCGCCGCCGACCGCAAGGGCCGCATCGCCAGGACCACCACCCCGGTCATGGCCTCGCCCGAAGTGCTCTGCGGCTCGTACTAAAACTGCGCCCAGAAGGCGCTTGCGCCCTTTTCAAGCGTTTGCTGCCCCCTCCGCCCTTCGGGCACCTCCCCCACGGGGTGGTGGAGGGAAGCAGAACTGAGGTTTCCCCCCTATGTCGCTCCCCCTCTAGAGGGGGAGCTGCCGGCAGGCTGAGGGGGAGTGGCCATCAGCACCTACCATCCCGTTCTATCTACAAACGCCAAACAAAAAGGCGGGCCGAAGCCCGCCTTCATACCGCCCGTATCACGTACGATCAGTGCTCGACGCTTTTCCAGATCTGGCGGTAGGAGCCGTAGGTCACCGCGGCAAAGATGAAGAGATAGGCCATCACATAGGTGCCCATGCCCTTGCGCTCCTCGAGCTTCGGCTCCGACGCCCACTGAAGGAACGAGACCACGTCCTTGGCATACTGCTCGACGGTCTCTGGCGTGCCGTCCTCATAGGTGACGATGCCGTCCGACAGCGGAGCGGCCATCTTGAAGGCGCCGCCATAGACATGCCCGTCCGAGGAGACGTATTTGGGATCCTCGTCACGGCGCACGGCCTCTTCGTCGATATGGCCGTCGTGGAGGTACTCCTCCTTCATCAGGCTGAGCGTGTCGCCGGGATAGTAGGGGTTGTAGTACTGACCCGCCGGAACCTCGATCGTGTTCAGCGGCTCGTCGGGATAGCCCGTCAGCAGGCTGTAGATGTAGTTCGCACCGTCGACCCTGCCTTTGACGATCAGGCTCTGGTCGGGGGGGTAGGCGCCGCCGTTTGCCGCCGCAGCCTGCTGGGGGTTGGCGAAGGGAGAGGGGAAGTAGTCCGCGGGAAGGCCCGGACGCTCGAACATGTCGCCTGCTTCGTCGGGACCATCGGTGATGGTGTACTCCGCCGCCAGGCTACGGATGATCGGGTTCTGCGCTGGGTCGGAGCAGTCCACGCTGTCAGGCAGACCGAGCTCCGCCGGGCACTCCTCGAGGTGGAACGGAGCGCCTGCCTCGCCAAGATGGCGGAAGGCGATCAGCTTCATCGAGTGGCAGGAAGCGCAGACCTCCCGGTAGACCTGGAAACCGCGCTGCATGGCGGCAGCGTCGTAGCGGCCGAAGGGGCCGTCCCAGTACCATTCGGGGGATTTGTACGCCTTGACGGCACCGGCCGCGAAGGCGGCGCCGGGGATGGCGGCGGCGGCGATGGCCGCCGCGCCGAGGATACGCTTGATCGTCATGCTACTCACTCCGCCGGGGCCGGTTGTGCACCGCCCGCCGTCACAGGGGCCGGGCTTCTCGCCTTGCCCTTCTTCGCCTTGTCGCTGAGCACCGCCTCGGCGATCGAACGCGGCAGGGGCAGCGGTTTCTCGGTGACCGACAGCACCGGCAGGATCACCAGGAAGTAGGCGAAGTAGTAGAGGGTCAGGATCTTCGCCGCGACCACATAGACCCCTTCGGCAGGCTGTGCGCCCAGCCAGCCCAGGCCGAAGAAGGCGAACGCCAGGATGAAGAAGAACTGCTTGGCGATCGGCCGGTAGCGCATGGAGCGCACCTTGGACCGGTCGAGCCAGGGAATGACCAGCCAGATCAGGATCGACCCCAGCATCACCAGCACGCCGCCGAGCTTCGAGTTGATGAAGAGGAAGTTGAAGTCGATCGCCCGCAGCATCGCGTAGAACGGCAGGAAGTACCACTCAGGCACGATATGCGCCGGGGTCACGAGCGGGTCGGCCTCGATATAGTTGTCCGGGTGGCCGAGCGTGTTCGGCATGTAGAACACGAAGGCCGCGAACAGCAGCAGGAAGACGATGATCGCGAAGCCGTCCTTCACCGTGTAGTAGGGGTGGAAGGGAACAGTGTCCTTCTTCACGTCCTTCACCTCGACGCCCGACGGGTTGTTGTTGCCCGGTACGTGCAGCGCCCAGATGTGCAGGATCACGGCGCCCGCGATCAGGAACGGCATCAGATAGTGCAGCGCGTAGAAGCGGTTGAGCGTCGGGTTGTCGACCGCGAAGCCGCCCCACAGCAGCGTCTTGATCGGCTCGCCGATGACCGGCACCGCACCCGCGAGCGAGGTGATCACTGTCGCGCCCCAGAAGCTCATCTGACCCCAGGGAAGCACATAGCCCATAAAGGCCGTGCCCATCATCAGGAGGAAGATAATGACGCCGAGGATCCACAGGATCTCGCGCGGCTCTTTATAGGAGCCGTAGTAGAGCCCGCGTGCGATGTGAGCGTAGACCGCGATGAAGAACATCGACGCGCCGTTGGCGTGCACGTAGCGCATCAGCCAGCCATAGTTCACGTCGCGCATGATCATCTCAACGGACTGGAAGGCGTAGTCGGTATGGGCGGTGTAGTGCATCGCCAGGACGACGCCGGTGACGATCTGAACCATGAGGCAGATCGCGAGGATGCCGCCGAAGGTGTACCAGTAGTTCAGGTTCTTGGGCGTCGGGAAGTCGACGAAGCTGTCATAGCCCAGGCGGACGACGGGAAGGCGCTTGTCGATCCAGCGCTCGATCCCGGTTCCTGGGTTGTAGGTGCTTTGGTGTGACATAAGGCTTACCCCAGACGGATGGTGGTGTCGGAGATGAACTCCAGCGGCGGCACCGGCAGGTTGGACGGCGCCGGACCCTTACGGATGCGGCCGAGGCTGTCGTAGTGGCTGCCGTGACAGGGGCAGAACCAGCCGCCATAGTCGCCGCGGTTCTCGCCGGTATCGGTGCCGAGCGGCACGCAGCCAAGGTGGGTGCAGACGCCGAGGACGACCACGAAGCCGCCCTGCTGCACGCGGTTCTCGGCGGTCGCGTCAGCGGAACCGATATTGTCGTTGCGGGCGTCGGCGTCCTTGAGATCGCCGAGGCTGACGCCGTCATCGGTGGCGACTTCCTGCTCGGTCAGGCGGCGGATGAAGACGGGCTTGCCCTGCCAGATGGTCTTGACCGCCTGACCCGGCTCGACGCCTGCAAGGCTCACCTCCTTCGTGGCCAGGGCGCGCACGGCGGCATCGGGGGCGAGCTGCGCCACCAGCGGGATGACGATGCCGACGCCGGCAGCCGCAGCGGCGCCGCCCGCGACCAGGTGGATGAAGTCGCGCTTGGTCGGATCGCCTGCGGGCTCGACCCAGTCGCCCTTGGGGCGGTGCTCGTTGATGATCTCGCCCTGATCGTTCGGATATTCGTGTGTCGTGCTCATCTCAGACAGATTCGTTCTATGAAGATTCCTCGCGCGCTTGCCACGCAGCGTCCTTCAGGTCCAGTGCAGACATGGCCGTTTGAGGCCGATTTATCCATGCGTAAGGAGGTCGCGCGACATGCCGAAGCTGGCCCTCTACCAGCCAGAGATTGCCGCAAACTTAGGAGCGATCATCAGGAGCGCCGCCTGCTTCGGGGCGGAGCTGCACGTGATCGAGCCCTGCGGCTTCCCCTGGCGAGAGCGGGAGATCGGCAAGGCGGCGCTCGACTACCAGACTACCCTGGTGCGGCATGTGGACTGGGATGCGTTCAGGCGCGACGTGCCAGGACGGCTCGTCCTGATGACCACCAGAGGCTCGGCCAGCCTCTACGAGGAGACCTTCACCGCTGACGACATCGTCCTGATGGGCCAGGAGAGCGCCGGGGTGCCGCCGCATATCCACGAAGCCGCCGACGCCCGCATCCGCATCCCCCTCGCCCCCGGCGCGAGGAGCCTCAATGTGGGCGTGGCGGCGGCGGTGACCCTAAGCGAGCTGCGGCGCCAGACCGGATGGTGAGAGGCGAAGGCTAGTTCAGCTTCTTCTTCGTCTCGTCCGCCGTTGGTACGGGCTCTGGGACCGGGGCTACGGTGACGCCCTCTTCCTTCAGGGAGGCGACCTCCTCGCGGCTCGCTTCGCCGTAGATGGGTTTGGCCTCCTTCTCGCCGTAGTGCTGGGCGCGGGCCTCTTCGGGGAAGCGCTTGCCGACATGCTCGAAGTTCTTCTCGACATAGGACTTCGCCTTCGCGGCAGCCTCGTTCCACTCCTTGGCGATGGAGGCGACGGCCTCGTCCTTGCGGCTGGAGGGTCTGCCGCCCTTGAGGATGGCGGGGGCCATGAGAGCCTTCTCGACCTCACTGGAGCCGCAGACCGGACAGGATAGGTCGCCGCCCTCTTTCTGGGCGTCGAAATCGGCGCTGGAGCCGAACCAGCCTTCGAAGCGGTGGTCCGAGGCGCATTGCAAGGTGTACTTAATCACGCCCCATAAATGCGCAGTTCCGGGTGTCGTTCAAGCTTGAGCGAGGGGAGACGCTGACGCATGTCGGCAACGTTCTGCATATCCATTTCCGCAAGCGCCACGCCAGGCCGGTCGTGATCCACCTCGGCGATGACATCGCCCCACGGGCTGACGATGAGGCTGTGGCCGAAGGTGCGTCGCCCGTCCTCATGCTCTCCGCCTTGCGCCGCGGCCACCACATAGGAGCCGGTCTCGATGGCCCGCGCCCTTAGGAGCACGTGCCAGTGGGCCTTACCGGTGGAGGTGGTGAAGGCCGAAGGTACGGTGAGGACCTGCGCGCCCGCCTGGCCGAGGTCGCGGTACAGCGTGCCGAAGCGCAGGTCGAAACAGACCGTCAGGCCGAAGGCCACGCCCCGCGCATGGGCCAGCACCGCCTCCTCCCCGTGTTCGTAAAGCGCGCTCTCGCGCCAGCTCTCGCCGTCGGGGAGGTCCGCGTCGAAGAGGTGGACCTTGTCGTAGGTCGCGACCAGCTCGCCGCCGTCGATAAGAAGCGAGCGGTTGCGCAGGCGCTCCGGGTTCTGGGAGTAGAGCGGCATGGAGCCGATATGCAGCAGCACGCCAAGCTCCGCCGAGAGCTTGCAGAAGAAGCCTTCCGGGTCGGGGTCGCGGGCCTCCAGCGTCTTCATGAGGCGCTTACGGTCCTGGTCGAGGACGGTGGTCATCTCCGGCGTGGAGATGAACTCGGCGCCTTGGGAGGCGGCCTCGCGTATCAGCTCCTCGGCCTCGGCGAGGTTGCGCTCCCGGTCGATGGAGGAGCGCATCTGGACGACGGCGGCCCTCACGGCGCTAGGCCGCTAGCTTGGCGTCGAGCTTGCCCCGGCGTTCGAGCGACAGAAGATCGTCGCAGCCGCCGATATGCTCGTCGCCGATGAAGATCTGCGGGTAGGTGGCCCGGCCGCCCGAGCGCTGCATCATCTCCTGCTTTCGCTCCGGGTCGCTCGCGGCGATGATCTCCTCATAGGTCACGCCCTTCTGGTCGAGCAGCGCCTTGGCCCGCACGCAGTAGGGGCACATCACTTTGGTGTATATCTCGACCTTCGGCATCACGCTGTCTCCTTATCTAGGCTCTAGTGCAGTGTTTTTTGCGGTTTTGACGAGCGGTCCCAGCGCTGTCCGGCAAGGAGCGGAGGCGCAGCGGTAGCCATCTACCGCAAGCCTTCGCGACGACGTCCGGCGGCGCTGGGTCGCTCGCCCTTTGGGTCGGCCCATCGGCGTCACCCGACGTCGTCGCAGCAAACCCGCGTACAGGAAGTACGCTAGGGTTCGCTGCTCCTAGCCGGTAAGCGCCGATGGACCCGATCAAAACCGCAAAAAACACTCCACTAGAGCCTATGGCAACTCCATCTGTGCGCCTTCGGTTCCGGGGAAAACCCTCGCAGCGGTCACGGCCCTGACAGAACGCGCGCCTGCCCGCCTCAGCGCCTTGGCGCAGCCGATCAGTGTAGCGCCTGAGGTGAGTACGTCGTCGACGAGCACGATGTCTTGTCCCGTGACGCTTCCGTTGGCCGCAAAGGCGCTGGCGACGTTGCGGTAGCGGCCCTCGACGCTCAAACCCTTCTGCGGGCTGGTGGCCGTCTTGCGGCGGAGGACTGCCGAGGCGACGGCGTGACCGGTGTGCCTTGCAATCGCCGCGGCCAGGAGAAGCGCCTGGTTGTAGCGCCGCTCGGCTAGGCGCTTCGGATGCAACGGCACCGGCACGAGCATGGCGCGCTGGGGTGTCGCCATGGTCTTCAGAAGCGGCGCCATGGGCCTTGCCAGGGTCGCGGCGATATCGTGCCGGTCGGCGTATTTGAGCTCCAGCACCAGCCCCGCCGAAGCCTCCGAGTAGCGCATGGCCGAGCGCACCGCATCGAGCCTGCCCCTGCCCGTCAGGTTGCGGCTGTAGCGCTCCGGCGCGGCGCAGGAGGCGCAGAGCGGCGCTTCTTCGACCGCCGTAGCGCCGCAGGCCTCGCACCAGGGCGGCGCTAGGAGGGACAGCTTCCCCCACCCGGCGGCAGAGAAGCGTCCTGGCTCCTCTACCTTGTCGCCAGTCAGCGGGCAGCGCGGCGGGAACAGCATGGAGGCGAGGCGCCGCGGCAGGCTGCGCCCTTTCCCTCTCCCCGTAAGCTGCCACATAGCAGGCTGAACACCGCCGGAACCTGAACCTTGCAACAGCCGCCTTCCATCTTCTCCGCCGCCCGCCGCAAGCTGCGGCTCGAACGCGCCGCGCGCAACTTCCCTGAGCACGACTTCCTGCATGTCAGGGCGGCGGAAGACGCCCTCGACCGGCTGGAGACGGTGCTGAAGCCCTTCCCGAAGGCGCTCTTCTACGGGCCTGGGGGGCCGCTTCTGGCGGAGCGGCTGACCGAGGGGGCGCAGGTTGGCGCGATCACCTCTGCTGGAGAGAGCGCTGCGTTTCTGACGGCAAGGGGTGCCGACGAGCCGATCGAAGCGCCGGCAACTGCCCTGCCCTTCGGGGACGGCAGCTTCGAACTCGTGGTCTCGCTGATGAGCCTCCACGCGGTGGACGACCTGCCGGGCGCTCTATTGGAGGCCAGAAGGGTGCTGAAGCCCGACGGCCTGTTCATCGCGGTCTTTCCCGCCGAGCGCACCCTTCTGGGTCTGCGCCAGGCCCTGCGCGATGCCGAGGCGGAGCTGACCGGCGGGGTTGCGGCGAGGGTGTCTCCCTTCGTCGCCATCAAGGATGCGGGGGCGCTCCTGCAACGGGCGGGCTTCGCGCTTCCCGTGGTGGATCTGCAGCCGGTCAAAGTGCGCTACCGCTCGCCGGCGACCCTCCTTCGCGACCTTCGGGGCATGGGCGAGACCCTGGCGCTGACAAGGCCCTCGCCGCCCCTGCGCCGGGACGTGCTCGCCTCGGCGCTGTCGCGTCTTGAGGGGGAGGAGACCCTGTTCGAACTCGGCGTCCTCACCGGCTGGGCGCCGGATGCCAGCCAGCCCAAGCCGCTCAAGCCGGGCAGCGCGGAGATGTCGATGGCCGAGGCGATCGGAAGAATGGGGTCTTCTGAATAGAAGCATCGCAAGCACCGCCTCTCTCTCCCCGGTGGGGAGAGGGACCGAGGGTGAGGGGGCTTCGGAGATGGTTTGCACAGCAAACTCGAAGGTCCGAGAGACCTTTTCGAACCGATGAGGCTGCGGCAGCAGCAAGCCACAAACGCTACGGCTTCGCCGATCCCCTCACCAGAAATCAGATAGATTTCGACCTCTCCCGCGAGCGGGAGAGGTAGGTCCCTAGGAAAGCAAATCCCGCACCGCTGCCGCCAAGGGCCTGTCCAGCGGCACCAGGTCCTGATCCAGAAGCTCTCCCGGATCGAACCATCGGAGGGTCTGACCCTCCAGCGGTGCTGGGATGCCTTTGTACTTGCGGCACACATAGAGAAGCAGGAGCAGCTCCCCCTCGCCTTCGAAGGTGAGCGGTGCGAGGCAGCTCTCTTCGGTGGAGATGCCGAGCTCCTCACCCAGCTCGCGGATCAGCGCCGTCCGAGGTTCTTCTCCGGGCTCGGCCTTGCCGCCGGGAAACTCCCAGAGACCCGCATGGGCGCGGCCTTCGGGTCTTTTCGAAAGAAGCACCTGCCCCGCCCGGTCGATCAGGGCGCAGGCGCTGACGATCAGCACGCCGGGATGAAGCCTAGTTGGCGATGCGCGCAGCGGCGAGGGTGGCGACCGGTGCGCTGTTCGGGGCGACGTCGCCGAGGATCGCTTCGGCCGAGCGGATCTGCGCCTGGACGGCGCCGCGGGTGCGGGCCAGGGCGTCGGCCACGGCTTCTTCGCGCAAGGTACGGGCGATCTCCTCGCGCCGCTCCTCGAAGGGGGGCATGCGCACCGCCCGACGGCTGGAGAGCTTGTAGATGGCCCAGCCCTGTTCGGTCTCCAGCGGTTCGGTCACCCCGCCAATGGCAAGGTCTTGGACAGCACTGCGCAGCGCAGCGGAAAGGTCGCCCATGAGCTGGTCGCCGAGCGATCCGCCCTGCGCTGCGGTCTCCTTGACCAGCGACTTCTTCGAAGCCAGCGCGGAGAAGCTCGCGCGGGGCAGACGGTCGCGAAGAGCCAGCGCCTCTTCCCTAGTGGCCACGACGATCTCGGAGAGGCGCAGCACGGTGGTGTTCTCGAGGTTCCGGTACTCGGCCTCATAGGCAGCGCGGACGCGCTCTTCGGAGGCGGCGCGGTTGGCGATCTGCTCGAGGAAGGCCTCTGCTAGAATCTCACGCTCGGCCAGGGCCACGGCGGCGCGGATCTCCAAGGCCCGGTCCAGGCCCTCTTCGCGGGCCATCTGCGCCAGGGTGAGGTGGTCCACGGCCTCGTCGACCATGCCGGAAGCCATCAGGGCGGGCAGGTCGGCGGCGCTTTCGGGCTGGACGCCGGTATAAAGAGCGTGGGCCATGGCGTCGGAGACGCGCAGGACCTCGTGTCCCACCTTGGCCACCACCGGGTCGATCTCGTTATGGGTCGCATAGACCGAGAGCGGACGCTCGACCACGCCGAAGCGGACGGCCTCGGCGGCCGCGGCGACCACGAGGGCTGCGCAGAAGATCGAGCGCAGCGCAACTTGCGGGCTGAACTGTAACGCGGCGGCCTTGGCCACCGAACCATAGAAACGGAAACCCTGCGGCGCGCGGGAACTGGCCTGGGACACGGCTTGTCCTTTGGTCATGTTCGCTCTCCTCGTTGAGCTCGTTAACTGCCGGTTTACCTTTGCTTCCGCCAGTGACGAATTCTCCAGTGCGAAACAAGTGCCAGACCTGCCCTCCACCCCCCGATTTTTGCAGACTCCACGCGAGCGTGATCGGCAGGTAACAGTTCCGTTCTTCCCTGACTGGCCCGATGCCGGGCGAACTTGCCCGGACAAACCCCTGATCATTTGACAGCGAGGCGGCCCTCTACCTATCTGCACCCATTCCGGGTGGCGGCCGCCGCCGCGGAGGATCGTGCCTGCCATGGTCCGCCGCGTGCATGGCGCCCCGCCGGACGACAAAGACAGAGTTCACGAGGCAAGACCCACCATGGCAAAGACATCCATCGCGCAGCGTCTGTTCGGCTCCGCCAATGAGCGGCGTCTGAAGCCGATGACCAAGCGCGCCAAGAAGATCGGCGAGCTGGCAGACGAGATGGCCGCCCTCTCCGACGATGGGCTGATCGAGAAGACGAACGAGCTGAAGCAGCGCTACCAGGACGGCGAGAAGCTCGGCGACCTGATGAACGAGGCCTTCGCCCTAGTGCGTGAGGGCGCCGACCGGGCGCTGGGCCTGCGCCCCTACGACGTGCAGCTCGTCGGCGGCATGGTGCTCCACGGCGGCAACATCGCCGAGATGAAGACCGGCGAGGGCAAGACCCTGGTCGCCACCCTCCCCGCCTTCCTCAACGCCCTGACCGGCGAGGGCGTGCACGTGGTCACCGTCAACGACTACCTCGCCAAGCGGGACGCGGAGTGGATGGGCAAGGTCTTCGCCCAGCTCGGCATGACCACCGGCGTCATCTACAACGAGCTCGGCGATGAGGAGCGGCGCGAGGCCTATGCCTGCGACATCACCTACGCCACCAATAACGAGCTCGGCTTCGACTATCTTCGCGATAACATGAAGCAGTCCAAGGACCAGATGGTCCAGCGCGGACACGCCTACGCCATCGTCGACGAGGTGGACTCGATCCTCATCGACGAGGCGCGGACGCCGCTGATCATCAGCGGACCGACGGACGACAAGTCCGAGCTCTACATCGCCATCGACAAGCTGATGCCGCAGCTTACCGACGAGCACTACGAGATCGACGAGAAGAAGCGCTCGGTCACCCTCACGGATGAGGGCAATGAGCGCATCGAGGAGCTTCTGGAGGAGGCCGATCTCCTGGAAGGCGGCAGCCTCTACGAGGCGGAGAACGTCGCCGTCGTCCACCACGTCCAGAACGCTCTAAGAGCGCACAAGATGTTCACGCGGGACAAGGACTATATCGTCAAAGACAACAAGGTCGTCATCATCGACGAGTTCACGGGCCGCATGATGGAGGGCCGCCGCTGGTCCGACGGCCTGCACCAGGCAGTGGAGGCGAAGGAGGGCGCGGAGATCAAGCCCGAGAACGTCACCATGGCGTCGATCACCTTCCAGAACTACTTCCGCCTCTACAAGAAGCTCTCCGGCATGACCGGTACGGCGATTACGGAGGAAGGCGAGTTCCAGGACATCTACGAGCTCAGCGTCTACGAGATCCCCACCAACCGCCCCATCGCGCGCGAGGACTTCGACGACGAGCTCTACATGTCGGCGAAGGAGAAGTACCGCGCCATCGCCAAGGAGATCGCCCGCTGCCATTTGCGTGACCAGCCGGTGCTGGTCGGCACGGTGTCGATCGAGAAGTCCGAGGTCCTTTCCCACTTCCTCAGTGACAAGAAGTTCTGGAAGGAGGTCGCGGCCGACCTTCGTAAGCAGGCGGGCGAGTTGAAGGACAAAAAGGTCGATGAGAAGGGCGAGCTCAACGCCCTTGCCGACGAGATCGAAGGTCTGGCGAGGCGCCCCGTGCCGGTGCCGCACAACGTCCTCAACGCCCGCTTCCACGAGCAGGAGGCGGAGATCGTCGCCCAGGCCGGTATTCCGGGTGCGGTGACCATCGCCACCAACATGGCTGGCCGGGGTACGGACATTCAGCTCGGCGGCTCGGTGGACATGGAGATCATGACCCACCTCACCGAGGAGGACGACGCCGAGACGATCGCTCGCAAGCGGGCCGAGATCGAGGCCAAGATCAAGGAGCAGAAGCAGAAGGCGCTGGATGCGGGCGGGCTCTACGTTCTCGGTACGGAGCGCCACGAAAGCCGCCGGATCGACAACCAGCTCCGCGGCCGTTCGGGCCGTCAGGGCGACCCCGGCACCACCAAGTTCTACCTCTCCCTCGAAGACGATCTGATGCGCATCTTCGGCTCGGGCATGGAGAAGATGCTCAAGCGCTTCGGGATCAAGCAGGACGAGTCGATCGAGCACCCCTGGTTCACCAAGGCCGTCGAGAACGCCCAGAAGAAAATCGAGCAGCGCAACTTCGACATCCGCAAGAACGTCCTGAAATATGACGACGTGATGAACGATCAGCGTAAGGCGATCTTCGAGCAGCGCATCGAGTTCATGGATGCGAACGATGTGGGCGAGATCGTCACGGATATGCGCGAGACCATCATCGACGATATGGTCGCCGAGTACATCCCCGAGCGCTCCTATGCCGAGCAGTGGGACACGGAGGGCCTCAAGGAAGAGGTCCAAACCGTCTTTGGTCTCGACCTGCCCGTCGGCGACTGGGCGCAGGAAGAGGGCGTGGCCGATCAGGAGATCGCCGAGCGCGTGCGCAAGGCCGCCGACGAGAAATGGCAGGCGCAGCTCGCCGAGTTCGGTGAGGACAACGCCCGCAAGGTCGAGAAGGCCATCCTCCTACAGACCATCGACCGCGAGTGGCGCGAGCATTTGCAGCAGCTCGACCACCTGCGCTCGGTCGTGGGTCTTCGCGGCGTCGGCCAACGCGACCCGCTGAACGAGTTCAAGACCGAGGCCTTCGCCCTCTTCCAGAACCTCCTCGACGGCCTCCGCCGCGACGTGACCCGGTCGCTCTTCCATGTGCAGATCCAGCAGCCCCAGGCCCCTAAGGTGGACATCGAAGAGGCCAAGCGCCTCATCGCCGAGCTGCAGAAACGCGGCCAACTCGACCCCTCCAAGCTCAAGGAAGTGCATATCGACGCCACCACCGGCGAGAACGATGCCGGTCACGGCGGGCCGGAAGCACCGCGTAGAGGCTACGGCCAGGCCGCGGGCTCCAACACCCTCCGTGCCCAGCGTATGAGCCGTGAGGTGAAGGCCGACGATCCCACGACCTGGGGCCGGGTCAGCCGCAACGCCCCCTGCCCCTGCGGCTCGGGCAAGAAGTTCAAGCACTGCCACGGCCGCCCTGATGCAGAAACGGTGGCCAGCGGGCAGGCGGCCGAGTAGGAGAAAGTCCCTTCCTTTGTCAGCGGTAGATGGCTTTCATAGTCTCTTTGAAGGCCATCTACCGCGTCAGATGACCGCGAGAGGTTCCCGCTATGGCGAAACGCGTCGTTCTCTTCCTACTCCTGACCTTGGCTTGGAGCCAGGACGCCCGAGCGGAGGTCACCCTTCGGGCCGGATACCACGCACCGGCCGATCTCTTCTCGCTCATGGATCAGACGAGCCTGTGGTGGCCGGGTTTCAACGAGCCGGAGTACCGCGAGGCTTGGGAGGAACGCTTCGGATGGAGCGATGAGGACCAGCGGCAAGCCGAGGCCTACGCCGACTATCGCCGCCGCACCTACAGCGACCCGGCGCAGGGCAACCGCAAAGAAAGGCTCGCGAAGGACGGCATCTTCACGGCTCGCAGCTCGGTCTCCCGCCAGGCCGATCCGTTGGCCGAGCATTTTCTGGGCGCACAGACCATCGAGGAGGCTCTATCGACCCTGGAGACCATCATGGGCGCCGACGACGCCCACATGCTCCGAGGTTTCTACCGCCATTTCCAGCCGCACTGGCGTCAGCTTCTTGAGGAGAGCAAAGCCTTCGCCAAGGACGCAGCGAGGCTCGATGCCGTCCTGAACAGCCCTGGTACACCGCCCTATCTGGAGCGGCTCGCCGCTTTCTACCGCGTCGACGAGACCCTAGAGTTCAATGCTCTTTACGTATGGTGGCCGCCGATCGACCGTACCTCGGCCGATATCAGCGGCAGAACTTTCTTCATACGGTCCCACCCGACGGCCCACTCCGGCGAGTCCTGGGCGGAGATAGCGATGCACGAGGCCGTTCACTATCTGAGCGCCCACCAGCCGAGCCAGCAGAAAGTGGCCCTCACCAAGCGCTTCCTCGACCGGTGCCCTGCCAAGCTCATCCGGCCCTACGACCTCTTGGAGGAGCCGCTCGCCGTCGCCTGGGGCAACGCAGCCTTCGCCAAGTACGGCCTCGGCCAGCCGCTCGGCGCGGCGGATAGCTGGTATGGCCGCCCCCTCCCCTCTGTCATGGGACGTCTTCTCTGGCTCCATGTGGACGAGCTCTACGAGACCGACGCGACGATCACCGACGGCCTGATCGACGCGGCGGCGGCACACTGCCGCGAGCTGCTGGAGCTTCGAGGCGACCTCCGGCCCACCGAAGCAGGCCAGTAACTCGAACGAGGCGGGGAAGGCTAGGCATCTCCTGAGCCAACGAGCATGCCGCCCTTGCCGCGCAGGACAAGGGCGGGCAAACACCCCCGATGGCGCAGTCTTTCCAGTCCGACTTCCTGAACACGCTCGAAGAGCGCGGCTTCATCCACCAGATCACCGATCCAGGTGCTCTGGACGAGGCGCTCCTGAACGGTCCGGTCGCCGCCTATATCGGCTTCGACGCCACCGCCGACAGCCTGCATGTGGGCAGCCTGACCCAGATCATGATGCTGCACCATCTGCAGCGCACGGGCCACCGCCCCATCGTCCTGATGGGCGGCGGCACCACCAAGGTTGGTGACCCCTCCGGCAAGGACACGCAGCGCAAGCTCCTGTCGCCCGCCGACATCGAAGCGAACATCGCCGGTATCCGCCGGGCTTTCGAGCCCTTCCTCACCTTTGGCGAGGGGCCGCAGGATGCGATGATGGTCAACAACGACGACTGGCTGTCGGAGCTCTCTTACATCCCCTTCCTCAGAGATTACGGTGTCCACTTCACGATCAACCGTATGCTGACCTTCGACTCGGTCAAGCTGCGCCTCGACCGTGAGCAGCCGCTGACCTTCCTCGAGTTCAACTACATGCTGATGCAGGCCTATGACTTCCTGGAGCTGCAGCGCCGCTACGGCTGCACGCTGCAGATGGGCGGGAGCGATCAGTGGGGGAACATCGTCAACGGGACCGAGCTGATCCGCCGGGTTGCCGCCAGCGAAGGCACTGAAGCACAAGGTTTCGGCCTGACCACGCCGCTCGTCACCACCTCGTCGGGTAAAAAGATGGGCAAGACCGAGAACGGCGCGGTCTGGCTCAACGCCGAACGCACCTCGCCCTACGAGTACTGGCAGTTCTGGCGCAACACGGAGGATGCCGACGTAGCCGGCATGCTACGCCGCTTCACCCTGCTGCCGATGGACGAGGTGCAGCGCCTCTCTGGCCTCGAAGGCAGCGAGATCAACGAGGCGAAGAAGGTGCTGGCCACCGAGGCCACAGCCCTCCTTCACGGCCGGGACGAGGCCGAACGGGCGGCCGAGACGGCGCGCACCACCTTCGAGGCGGGCGGCACGGCAGCCGATCTTCCGAGCACGGAGGCAAGCCGTTCGGACTTAGAGGCGGGCCTCCCCCTCTTCGTCCCGTTCCAGGCCTTAGGCCTCATCGCCAGCAACGGCGAGGGCCGCCGCCACATCAAAGCCGGTGCCCTGAAGATCAACGGCCAGGCCCTTAAGGAAGAGCGCCCGCTGACCACCGAGGATCTCGATGGCGAGGTCATCAAGCTCTCCATCGGCAAGAAGAAACACGGCCTCCTAAGGGTCGCGCCATGACCTACCGTACCGCATGGCGGGCCGAGCTGCCTCTCTTGCAAGCCATTGAAGAGGTGCTGACTGAGATCGCCGACCCGGCCGTCGCGGCTACCTCGCTAGTGAAGGACAATCCCGATACGGAGCGTACCACCGACGGCAACTGGGCGCTCCTCGCCTATACCGAGGAGCCTATCTCCGCTGGCACGCTGGAGCTGCTCCCCAAAGGCACGCCGCCCCATGAGGAGGAAGAGCTACCCGACCGCGACTGGGTCGCCCATGCTCTAGAAGGGTTGGGCGTCGTCCGTGCCGGACCCTTCGTCCTCTACGGCAGTCACGATGCGGACAAGGTAGCCAGCGAGGACGGCATCAAGCTGCAGATCGAAGCCAACCAGGCCTTCGGCACCGGGCATCATCCGACCACAGCCGGGTGCCTGGACGTGTTGGGCGATCTTGAAACCACGCCCGGCAGGGTGCTCGACATCGGCACAGGCTCCGGCGTCCTGGCCATCGCCTTGCGGAAAATGTTCGCGGGCGCCGAGATCATCGCCACCGACATCGACGAGCGTTCGACCCAAATCGCCGAAGAGAACGCAGGGATCAACGAAGCCTCCGGCATCACGTTCGGTGTTGCGGCGGGTACGGACCATGAGCTGATCCGCGCTAGCGCTCCCTACCACCTCGTCTTCGCCAACATCCTCGCAGGACCGCTTAAGGAGCTGGCGCCGGACATCCAGCAAGTGACAGCTGATGGCGGCACGATCATCCTCGCGGGCCTCCTGGATGAACAGATGCAAGGCGTGTTGAGCACCTACCAGGAGCTCGGCTTCACCCTCCACAAGACGGGGGGCACACCCCGCTGGCCGACACTGGTCATGACCAAGGGAACCACCGCTTGAAAGTTCTGACCAAAACCGAAGAGATCGCCGAGTTCTGCAAGGCCGCCCACGACGCCCCCTTCGTCACGGTGGATACTGAGTTCCTTCGCGAGAAGACCTACTACTCCCAGCTCTGCCTGATCCAGGCGGCTACCCCGGACGATGCCGTCATCATCGACCCCTTGGCCGAGGGGGTGGACCTCACGCCTTTCGCCAAGCTTCTCGCCGATCAAGCGGTCCTCAAGATCTTCCACGCCGCGCGGCAGGATATCGAGATCTTCGTCCATCTTTTCGGCGAGGTGCCGACCCCCCTCTTCGACACCCAGGTCGCAGCCATGGTGTTCGGCTATGGCGACCAGATTGGCTACGAGCCGCTCGTCCGTGATCTGACAGGGCAGCAGGTGGACAAGGGCAGCCGCTTCACCGACTGGTCACGCCGTCCGTTATCGGAGAAACAGCTCACCTACGCGCTCGGCGACGTCACACACCTGCGCGATGTCTACACCAAGCTGAAGGCTAAGCTCGAGGAGAGCGGGCGCTGGGGATGGGTCGAAGAGGAGATGCAGGCGCTCGGCGACCCCGACCTCTACCGCGTGTACCCGGAGGATGCCTGGAAGCGGCTCAAGCTGCGCAACGTCAAACCGAAAGAGCTCGGCCCGCTGATCGAGCTGGCGAAGTGGCGTGAGCGCGAAGCCCAGGAGCGCAACCAGCCCCGCGCCAGGCTCGTCAAGGACGACACCCTGTTCGAGGTCGCCCGAGCGCGGCCTACCACGTCCGAGGAGCTAGGCCGTCTGCGCTCCGTACCCAACGGGTTCGAGCGTTCCTCCGTGGCCAAGGGCATGCTGGCGGCGGTCAAGGCCGGGATGGAGATACCCCGCGAGGATCTCCCCTCCCTGGGAGAACGCCAGCGCGAGCAGGCGCCGCCCGACGTGGTCGACCTTCTCCGCGTCCTCCTCAAGCGTCAGTGCGAGGTCCACAACGTCGCGCCGAAGCTTCTCGCCTCGGCTAGCGACCTCGACGCCATCGCCCGCAGCGACGAGGCCGACGTGCCCGCCCTTCACGGCTGGCGGCGGGAGGTGTTCGGCGATGTCGCGCTGCAGCTCAAGCGAGGCGAGCTGTTCCTAGGCCTGGAGCGCGGCAGGGTGTCGATCACGCAGAAGACGCCGTAACGATCTTCGCCTCCGCATCGAAGGAGGACGCCATCCGCTCGAGGTCCTTGAGCCCGGTCTCTACCACCAGGTCGCGGACATGGTCCTCGACGCTGAGCTCGATCACATCCGCGTCGCGGCTGAGGGCGAAGCCGCTCTTCCGGTTGTAAAGCGGCGTACGCAGAGCAGCCGCCAGACGGTGGGCGTATCCAACCCGTACCGAGTAGGTGATCTGCTCCTCGTCCAAGATCTCCAGCGGGATCGTCCCATCGGACTTGCCGATGCTGCCGTTGAAACGCGCCTTCATCATCAGGGCCAGCATGGCGCGCTCCTTGTGGTCGATGCCTAGGAAGGGCGTCGCCATGATGGTCGCGGCGGCATGCTCGGCCCGGCGGTCGGGGTGTACCATGTTCCCCGAACGGATCATCAACGCCGCGGCGAAACGTAGTCGCTGCAGCGTCGGTCCGTCGAAGAAGAGCGGGTCGACGAGGTTGCTCACCGCCCTGCCGTCGGGCCTCCGCCCGCCTGCCAGTCGCTCGGCGAGGTCCTCGGCCATGGCGATGATCGGCTCCTGGGCGCGCAGGCGAGCCGGAAGACGGTCGAAGAGAAGCCCCTCCCTCACCCCGCAGGAGCTGACCACCACCCGTTCGGGATGGGCGGTCTCGATCAGCGTCCGCAGCACCATGGCCGCCATCGGCAGGACCGGCGCGCGCTTCTTCTGCACACCGCTAATCTCGCCTAGGTCCTCCGCGTCGCTCTCCTCGACGAAGCCGCAGACCTCCAGCGCATGCTCGGTCTCCATAGTGAAATGGTCGAGCATGGGCACGGGGTACTCGGAGCGGGCCATGGCTACCCTAGCGATGGCGCGCCAGGAGCCGCCGACCACGTAGATCTGCGGCGTCCGGCTCTCCGCGATCCAGGGCAGGGTGGCAAAATGTTCCTGTACGGCCTTGTAGCCGGCCTTCAGGTCGTCGCCGAAATCGGTCTGCATCTTGAGCGACCCGATGGGCAGGCTGGCCATATGATCGACCTCCTCGCCAGGGCCGCCGAGAAGGCTGAGCTCCAGGCTGCCCCCGCCGAGGTCGCCGCCAATGGCGGGCATGCGCTCGCGCTTGATCTCGGGCGCGGAACACAGGATGCCGAGCCCCGCTAGCCTTGCCTCCTCCTCCCCCGCGATCAGTCGCGGGTTGAAGCCGATCTCCTTGATCTCTTGAAGGAAGCGTTTGCCGTTGGGTGCATCCCGCACGGCGGCGGTGGCGAAGACGTCCTGGGTCTCCGGCTCCTCGCTCTCGATGACGGCGCGGAAGCGGCGCAGCGTCGCCAGTGCCCGCTCCATCGCTTCTTCGCGAAGCTCCCCCGTCTTCGGGTCGCGGTCGCCGAGACCGCAGAGCGCTTTCTCGTTGGTGATGGCGATGGGCACCCGCGGCGGGCCGGAGAAGATCACGAGGCGGACGGAGTTCGATCCGATATCGACGACGGCTCTTCGCGGGTACTCCACCATATCAGCTCCTCACCGAAAGCTCGCGCGGCGACTGCTCCTTGAGCGCCGTCCCCCGCCCGGAGAGGGAGGGGTTGGTCATGAAGTAGTTGTGGACGTTGAACTGGCTCTCCTCGTCCGGTGCCTCCACGCGGCTGTAGGAGCCATCGGGACCCAGGGTCCAGCTCTGCATGTTGTCCTTGAGGGTCGCCACCATGATCTGGTCGAGGATCTGGTTGTGGGTCGTCTCGTTCGTCACGGGACAGAGCACCTCGACCCGGCGGTTCAGGTTGCGAGGCATCCAGTCGGCGGAGCTGATGAACACCTTCGCCTGGTCCGATGGCAGAGGCCCGCCATTACCGAAGCAGAAGATGCGCGAGTGCTCGAGATAGCGCCCGACGACGCTCTTGACCCGGATGTTCTCGGACAGCCCCTCGACACCCGGCCTCAGGCAGCAGATGCCGCGCACGATGAGGTCGATCTGCACCCCGGCCGAGCTGGCCTCGTAGAGCCGGTCGATCAGCTTGCCGTCCACTAGCGAGTTCATCTTGGCCCAGATGGCCCCGCCCCGGCCATCCTTGGCGAAGGCGATCTCCCGGTCGATCAGCCCTTCGATGTCCTGGCGCATGTTGATGGGCGAGACGGAGAGGCGCTCGAACTCGCTTGGCGCCGCGTAGCCTGTCACGTAGTTGAACACCCGCGCCGTATCCCGCGCGATCGCCTCGTCGGTGGTGAAAAGGGCGATGTCGGTGTAGATTTTCGCCGTGATCTGATGGTAGTTGCCCGTTCCTACGTGTACGTAGGACTTGGTTCCGTTGCCCTCGCGCCTCACCACATAGGAGAGCTTGGCGTGGGTCTTGTAGTCGACGAAGCCGTAGACGACGTTGACCCCCGCACGCTCCAGCGCCCGCGCCCACTGGATATTGGCCTCCTCATCGAAGCGGGCCTTCAGCTCGACCAAGGCGGTGACGTTCTTGCCGCTCTCCGCCGCCTCGATCAGGGCCGCGACGATGGGCGATCCCTTAGAGGTTCGGTAGAGCGTCTGCTTGATGGCGATGACATCGGGATCGGCGGCGGCCTGCTTGAGGAACTGCACCACGACGTCGAAATCCTCATACGGATGGTGGACGACGATGTCCTTGCTTCTGATCGCCGAGAAGCAGTCCATATTGTGCTCGCGGATGCGCTCGGGAAAGCGCGCCTCGAAGGGCGGAAAGAGAAGGTCGGGCCTGTCCGAGGGGATCATCTCCGCCGTCTGGACGAGACCCAGGAGCCCCTCCACCGGCACCACGTCGTTGGGGTGAACGTCGAGCTTCGCGCCGATCAGGTCGCGCAGCAGGAAAGGCATGTCGTGGTCCATGGTGAGGCGGATCACGTCGCCCCGGCGGCGCCTTCTGAGCATGGTCTCGAACTGCTGCACCAGGTCCTCAGCTTCCTCCTCGACCTCCACATCGCTGTCCCTGATGATACGGAAGGCGCCGCAGGAGACGATCTTCCGTGAGGGGAAGACGTGGTGGAGGAAGTGCGAGATGGTCTTCTCGAGACTGACATAGCGGATGCGCGCGGGACCTCCCCCCGCCTCGCCGCTGCTCGGCAGGCGGATGAAGCGGCGCACCTTGCTGGGCACCGGCAGAAGCGCAGTCAGCTCGTCATCGGGACCCTTGAGACGGTAGCAGAGCACGAAGCCGAGATTAGGGATGAACGGAAAGGGATGCGCCGGGTCAAGCGCGAGCGGCGTCAGCACGGGGAAGATGTTGGTCAGGAACTCCTTCTCGAGCCAAGCCTCCTCCTCGGCCGAGAGGTCATCCGTGTCGCAAAGGGTGATGCCCTCCTCGGCCAGCTTGCCGCGCAGCACCGCCCAGGTCTTCTGCTGCCGCTTCATCAAGGCGCTGGCCCGCTCGTTGATGAGGCGGAGCTGCTTTCTCGGTGAGTTCCCCTCCTGGCTGAGGCTTGTCACCCCGGCCCTCACCTGACCGACCAGCCCTGCGACCCGCACCATGAAGAACTCGTCGAGATTGCTGGCTGAGATCGACAGGAAGCGCAGCCGCTCCAGAAGGGGGTGGCGCTCATTGTCGGCCTCCTCCAGCACCCGGTCGTTGAAATCGAGCCAGGACAGCTCCCGGTTGATGAAGCGGTCAGGATCGGACGGGCCGATCGTCGGCTCGCCGTCCTCGCCGTTTGTGTCGGTGCTTGCTTCGCTCACGCTCACGCTCGTCTCCGTTCCCCATCGGCGAGCGTCGGCAGTTCAGCTCGCCCCGAGTAGCTGTTGGGCACGTTCCATAGCCCAACTCAACCGCTGAGCGGATGTTCCCAAGGCAGGAACCCTATCAAGAGCTCGGCAGAAGAGCCGCACGGCGGCGAAGTTGCGCGGCATCTGGCGCGCTGCGGCGGCCAGGTCCCTTGGCTTGAGGCTCTGCCCGTGCAGCATGAGGTCCGCCGCGAGGGCCGCCGACAGCTCCTCCTCGCTGGGCCGGTCGATGCTCAGTTCCGGCAGCGAGGCTAGGCGCGAGTGAAGGTCCGGCGGCACGTCCTCGAAGCTGAACAGCCGCCCGGTCTCCTCGCGGCTCTCGATGATCAGCGCCTGACTGGCGGCGGCGCAGCGGTTGATCTCGCCGAACAGCTCCATGGGCGGCGTGTCGTGGGCAGGCAGCGCCTCGAACTCCAGCCCCTCCGAGAGGGCCAGCTCCTCCAGCATCCGGCTCTTGCCCGAGCCTTGCGGCCCGCGCAGCAGGATCGCCGTCAAGCCGCGAGGCGTCGTCGCGGCCCTGATCAGGCGAGGCAGCATCTCTGCTGCGTCCCCTTGCGAGGCCGTAGGGCAGTAGGGGGTGGGCTCGGTGATGCGCGGCGAGAACGGCAGGGCCGGCTGGCCTCCGCCGGACAAGTCAGCGCCCCTCGCCGCCATCGCCGAACAGATCGTCGGGCAGCTCGGGCACGTCCTCCTCGTCGCCGTCCCCAGCACTCTCCTCGGCCCCGATGGGATCGAGCTCTACCTCCTCGACCCCGCCGTCGCGGTCACGCCCACGGCGGAAGAAGCGGCCAAGGCCGCGGCGCTTGCTGGCCTCCTGGTCGATCTCGGTGGTGAGGGGGCCGAGGCGCCCCTGAAGCTGCTGCGCCAGGGCGGTCTCGGCGATATGCCAGCGCTCGGTGGTGTCCTGCCAGACGATCAGGTCCCGCTCCTGCATGGCCAGCTCAAACTGCTGCTCCGAGCCGACCACGGTGAGCCGCATGATGGCGTTCTCACGGTTGAAGGCCTGGGTCTCGTAGTCGAGGGTCAGGGCCGTCTTGCGCACGGCGTCCTGGATATGCGCCCAGGCCTGCTGGCCGTCGAACCAGGCAGTGAGCTGGAACTCGCGCTGCAGGCCGTAATCGACCAGCGTGCGCCGCTTCCACGTATTGGCGTGGCGCTGCACAGTGCTCTCCACCGCGCGGCGAGCAAGGGCCGGGAAGTCGTCGGCGTCGCCGCGGAAGAAAAGGTCCGTCACCTGCTCGCCGATGGCCGAGGGGCCGGTGCCCTCCACCGTGATGTCGGGAGGCGTGGCGTCGATGAGCTGGACGTAGAAGCGGAACTGCTCGCCCTCCTGGCTGAGGCGACCGAGCGCCAGATAGACCTGCCCCTGGCCGTAGCGCTCGGCGAAGGCGCGTAAGGAAGCCGCATTGAGCTCCTTCGCCTCGTCGGCGGTGATCGCCTGCACGTCGATGACGTCGCCCCTGGGCAGCATCATGGGCGTCAGCTCGTTGGTCAGCGGCCGCTGCAGCCAGGCCCGCGCCCAGGGGTTCTTCGCCTCCCAGAGATAGGTGTCGTTCTCCGTCACCAGCACGGGCAGGATCAGCACCTCCCGCGCCTGCTCCTCCGAGTAAGGCAGCCTGGCCGAGCGCAGGATGTTGCGGATGGCGTCCGCCTTGAAGCGGTAGGTGATGCGGGCGCGGTAGGACGTGCCCGAGGACTTCTCGTTGAAAGGCGTCGTCTCCTGCTCGAGATCGTCGATGCGCTCGGGCGGGATGGCGATGGCGCGGCGGGGGTCGGCGGCGAAGCCGTCCTCGCTGTAGATGTCGTATTGATCGGCGCCGCCCTTGGCCTCGGTCCCGGCGGCAAGGTTGGGCAGGTAGATCCAGTCCTCCTCGGCCACCAGACGCCTGAAGAGAAGGTCCAGCGCCCGGCGCCGCCCCTGCTCCCGCGCGAGCGCCTGCGCCTCGGCAGCCGACTCGGCCTCTGCCGACACGGGCACTTCGGCCACGGTGAAGACATCCTGGGCCAACGCCCTGCCCGAAAGAACGAAAAGCGCCGCAATGAGCACGATACGCAGCATGATGGGTCCCTGAGATTCCTGCACCTCCCCCACCCCTAGCACGCGGAGGGCGAAGCTGGCGACCGCTAAGAACGCTGCGGAATCTTCCAGTTTGGCAAGGGGCAGCCGCTGCACCGTAGGGTAGACGCCGGAAGGCGGCTACCTTGCGAGCTCGCTGTCTCAGGAAAGGTGGTCGCCTGCCAGCGTCCACCCTACGCCGAGTTCTTGGAAGCCAGGACTGCTCTACGGCTCTGCGCTCGCATCTGCGACAGGAGCCTACCCCCTTCCCCGATCCCTCGATCTTGCCTAACGGGGGCCATGACCGATGCCTATAAGAAAGCCGGGGTCGATATCGACGCCGGCAACGCCCTCGTCAGGCGCATTGCGCCCTTCGCCAAAGCCACGCGACGCCCCGGCGCCGACGGCTCCTTGGGGGGCTTTGGCGGGCTGTTCGATCTCAAGGCGGCGGGCTTCGAGGATCCGGTGCTGGTCTCCGGCACGGACGGGGTGGGCACCAAGCTTCTCCTCGCCATCGAGGCGGAGCGCTATGAGGGCATCGGCATCGACCTCGTCGCCATGTGCGCCAACGACGTGCTGGTGCAGGGGGCGGAGCCGCTCTTCTTTCTCGACTACTTCGCCACCGGCCACCTCGAAGGCGATGTCGCGGCTGCCGTCATCGAGAGCATCGCCGAGGGCTGCCGCCAGGCGGGCGCGGCCCTGATCGGCGGCGAGACGGCGGAGATGCCGGGCCTCTACGGCCAGGGTCATTTCGATCTCGCGGGCTTCTGCGTCGGTGCCGCCGAGCGCGGGCGGCTTCTTCCGCGGATGGAGGAGATGGCGGAAGGCGACGTTCTCATCGCCCTCCCCTCCTCCGGCCCCCATGCCAACGGCTTCAGCCTGATCCGCAAGCTGATGGCCGAGCAGGGAGTAGCCCTCACGGACGAGACCCCCTGGGGCGGCACCTTCGCCGACGCGCTTCTGGCGCCTACCCGTATCTATACGGAGGAGCTGGTGCCGCTCTTCCGCCGAGGCGTGCTGAAGGGCCTGTCGCATATCACCGGCGGCGGCCTCGTTGAGAACCTGCCCCGCGTTCTCCCCGCCGGTCTTGAGGCTGCTATAAGCGACGGCGATCTCCTTCTGCCGCCCCTCTTCTCGTGGCTGCAGGAAGCGGGGTCGCTCAGCGACCAGGAAGGGAGGACGGTATTCAACTGCGGTGTCGGCATGGTGCTCATCGTCGCCGAAGCCGAGGCAGATAGCCTTCTTTCGGAGCTGACCGGTTCGTTCCGCCTCGGAACGCTGACCAAGGCATGACTGCCCGCATCGCCATCCTGATCTCAGGGCGCGGCTCGAACATGGAGGTGCTGGTCAAGGCGCACCGCGCAGGGGTTTTCCCTGGCGAGATCGTCCTCGTACTGTCCAATAAAGAGGGCGCCGCCGGTCTAGATGTGGCCGAGGAGCTGGGCGTACCCACGGCGACGGTCCCCAGTAAGGGGCGAAGCCGCGATGCGTTCGAGGCGGACCTTTCAAACGCTCTCAGCGCCGCAGAAGCGGACTTTGTCTGCCTTGCCGGTTTCATGCGTGTACTGACGCCGGGCTTCGTCTCGAAATGGGAAGGGCGCATGGTCAATATCCACCCCTCCCTGCTGCCCAGCTTCATCGGCCTGCACGTGCAGGAGCAGGCCATCGCGGCCGGAACGGCGCTTTCCGGCTGCACGGTCCACTACGTGACGGCCGATCTCGATGCGGGACCGATCATCGGTCAGGCCGCCGTGCCGCTTCTCGCAGGAGATGCCGCCGAAACCCTTTCCGCCCGTATTCAGAAGGCGGAGCATCGCCTCTACCCCCTCGCGGTAGCACGCGCCCTGGGCGGCGAGCCGACCGTGCTGGCCGAGGATGGGGTGCTGCTGTCCGTGCGCTGATCGCACTTGGTAGCCACGTCGTATCTTGTTCACAGTACGCACCCTAGCGAGTATGACGGGCACCTCTCCCTTCGGGAGAGGGCGAAGGCCGCGTAGGTGTGCCCCAGTCATTGTTCCAATTTGAAGGGGCTTTACCAACACCCAGATACGGTGGCCAATCGGTCAGTGGGCGCCTTTTCGGGCTGGGTCAGGCAGGGGGCAGCAGGACCTTGTCGATGACGTGGATCACCCCGTTCGAGGCTTCGAGATCGGGGATGGTCACCACCGCCTCGCCCGGCGCCGTGCCGATGGTCGGCACCGTGCCCGTCCCGTCATAGGAGAGGCCGCTGCCAGCCAGCGTGTCCGCCGTGCCGCTTTTGCCTACGATGTCGGAGGCGGGAAGCCGACCCGACACCACATGATAGGCGAGGATCTGTTTCAGCAGCTCCCGGTTCTCGGGCGCGCTGAGCACCTCCACCGAGTACCCGGCCGGAAGGGCGGCGAACGCGTCGTTGCTCGGCGCGAAGAGGGTGAGGGGACCTTGGTTCTCGAAGGTGGATAGGAGGTCCGCCGCCTCGAGCACCTCGCGCAGCACGGAGAAGCGCGGCTCCTCTTCGATGAGGGAGAGAAGCGTGGCCTCCTCGTCCGCCGCGGTCTGGGCTGCATCCTCCGTGACCTCGTCAGACGCTTCGGTCGCGGCATCCCCGGGCGCTTCGGGCTCTCCTCCGCAAGCTGCGAGGAGCAGAAGGGCGGCACCGAGGCCTAGCGGTCGGATGAGGGGCATGGTGGAACTCCTTTGCCCAGCCGGACAGATGACGCGGGGCTGTGGTTCCATTCGCCCCTGCCGAGGGTGCGGAACCTAGCTCGCCTGGCGCACCCCGCCCACACCCTTGATGAGCTGGAGAGGGCCGCGGCTCTTCTCGCCTGCGCGGAACTCGGGCGGAAGGCTGATCAGCACCTCGTAGCCCTCGTCATGCAAGGGAAGGACGAGAGTCGGCGGCATGTCGGTCTCCTCGCTGCGGCAGGCCTTGAGGCTGGAGCGGATGGCGGGAAGCGCCGCGCCTTCGGAGACGAAGATCGAGAGGGGGCCGGCCTCGGTCTTCGGCCCCTCCCGGTTCAGCTTGCGCAAGCTTTCCGCGGTCAGCCGGACGCCCCCGCCGCTATCGTCGCAGCTTACCGAGACCAGGAGCGGCGTGCCGGGAACGAGAAGGTCGCGGTAGCGCTCCAGCACCTCGGAGAAGGCCGTCACCTCGTACTCGCAGCTCTCGTCGGACATGGCGATCCAGGCGAAGGGCTTGCCGGATTTGGACCGGCGCTGGGTGATCTCGCGGACCACCCCCGCAAGGAGCGTCTGCCGCGGCAGCTCCGCCCCGTCGGCGAAGAGCGTTCCGGCAGGACCTATACCCTGGGCTGTGAGCGTTTCTTCGAAAGCCGAGAGGGGGTGTCCGGAGAGGTAGAAGCCGACCGCCTGACGCTCCTCCTCCAAGGCTTCGGAGACGTCCCAGGCCGTCTTCGAGGAAAGCTTGGGTCTGATGATGTCCTGCTCGCCCCCGCCGCCGAAAAGACCGCCTTGCGCGGACTGGCGCTCCTCGGCCTGGGCTGCCGAGTAGCGGCAGAGAAGGTCCGCCGCCGCCAGGGCTTCCGCTCGGTTCTTGTGCACCTCGTCGAAGGCGCCCGCGCGGGCGAGCTGCTCGATGGCGCGCTTGCCCACCTGACGGCCGTCCACCCGTTCGGCAAAGTCGAAGAGGCTGGTGAAGGGGCCGCCTGCCTCTCTCACCTGGACGATGTGCTTCATCGCCTCGAAGCCAACATTCTTGATGGCGCCGAGCGCGTAGAAGACCTCGCCGCCCCTCGCCTCGAAATCGGCGCCGGATCGGTTGATCGAGGGCGGGTGCACGGTGATCCCGGCCCGCTTCGCCTCGCCGAAGAAGACGGCGAGCTTGTCCGTGTTGCCGAGGTCGAGGGACATGGACGCGGCCAGGAAGGCGGCCGGGTGGTGGGCCTTGAGATAGGCCGTCTGGTAGGCGATCCAGGCATAGGCCGCCGCGTGGGACTTGTTGAAGCCGTAGCCCGCGAACTTGGCGACCAGCTCGAAGATCGACGCCGCCTTGTTCGGATCGACGCCGTTCGCCTTGGCCCCGTCGATGAAGCGGGCCTTCTGCTTGTCCATCTCCTCCTTCTTCTTCTTGCCCATGGCCCGGCGAAGAAGGTCGGCTTCACCGAGCGAGTAGCCGGAGAGCACCTGAGCGATCTGCATCACCTGTTCCTGGTAGATGATGACGCCGAAGGTCTCCTTGAGGATGCCCTCGAGCTTGGGGTGGAGGTAGTCGGGCTCCTCCTCTCCCGCCTTCCGGGCGTTGTAGGTGGGGATGTTGTCCATCGGCCCCGGCCGGTAGAGCGAGACGAGGGCGATGATGTCCTCGATGCTGTCCGGCTTCATGCCCTTGAGCGCCGAGCGCATGCCTGAGCTTTCAAGCTGGAACACGCCGGTCGCCTCGCCGCGGGTGAGCATGGCGAAGGTCGCTTCGTCCCTGAGGTCGATACGGTCGATGTCGAGTTCGCACCCCTCTCGGCCGAGGTTATCGAGCGCCCGGCGGATGACCGTCAGGGTCTTCAGGCCGAGGAAGTCGAACTTCACGAGGCCCGCGGGCTCGACCCACTTCATGTTGAACTGGGTCGCGGGCATGTCCGCGCGCGGATCGAGATAGAGGGGGACGATCTCCTGCAGCGGCCGGTCGCCGATCACGACCCCCGCCGCGTGGGTCGAGGCGTGGCGGTAGAGGCCCTCAAGCTTAAGTGCCGTGTCGAGCAGCGTGCCCACCTGCGGGTCGCCCTTGCGCTCCTCGGCGAAGCGGGGGTCACCGTCGATCGCCTCCTTCAGGGTCACAGGGTTCGCCGGGTTGTTCGGCACCATCTTGCAGAGCCGGTCCACCTGGCCGAACGGCATCTGCAGCACCCGGCCCACATCGCGCAGGACGGCGCGCGCCTGAAGCTTACCGAAGGTGATGATCTGCGCGACGCGGTCGTGACCGTACTTGCGCTGAACGTAGCGGATCACTTCGTCGCGACGGTCCTGGCAGAAATCGATGTCGAAGTCCGGCATCGACACACGCTCGGGGTTGAGGAACCGCTCGAAGAGGAGGTTGTAGCGAAGCGGGTCAAGGTCGGTGATCGTCAGCGCATAGGCCACGAGACTGCCCGCGCCCGAGCCCCTGCCCGGCCCCACGGGAATGTCCTCAGCCTTCGCCCACTGAATGAAGTCGGCGACGATCAGGAAGTAGCCGGGAAAGCCCATGCCCTTGATGACGTCGAGCTCGTGGCGGAGGCGCTTCTCGTAGTCCTCGCGCGGAGCAGCCGGTTCGATGACCGATAGGCGCTTCTCCAGCCCCTCCGTGGCCATCTTCTCAAGCGCCGCCACCTCGCCGTCGAAGTCGCCTGCGAAGGAAGGGAGCAGCGGGTCGCGCATGCGCGGGCGGTAGGCGCAGCGCCGGGCGATCTCCACCGTGTTGGCCGTGGCTTCCGGCAGATCGGCGAAGAGGGCGAGCATCTCGTCCTCCGGCTTGAACCAGCAGTCGGCCGGAACGGAGCGCCGGTCGTCCTGGCTGATATAGCTGCCTTCGGCGATACAGAGCAGCGCCTCGTGAGCCTTATGGTCGCCCGCCGCGCCGAAATAGACGTTGTTGGTAGCAACGATAGGAAGGTCGTTCGCATACGCTCTTTCGAGCAGCGTGTCCTCCTCCGGGTAGCGACCTTCCCGGTCCGTGCGGCTGGCGCTAGGGTGGCGCTGAAGCTCGATATAGAGGCGCCCCTCGAACGCCTCCATCAGCATGCGAAGCACCTCGTCGGCACCCTTCTCGTCGCCTCGGCGTAAACCCTGGTCGATCGGCCCCTCAGGTCCGCCGGTGAGGCAGATGATGCCGTCCGTCCTCTTGCAAACCTCGCTCAGCGCCACGCAGGGGGTGCTGTCGATGGCGGGCTTGGTGAAGCTGTCGGAAGCCAGCTCCATCAGCCTCAGATAGCCGACCTCGTTCTGAGCAAGCAGGACCAGCTTCGAAGGCTCGCGCTGCTTGCCGCGGGGGTCGAGCGGTCCCTCCTCGTCGCAGAGCGCCAGCTCGATCCCGGTGATCGCCTGCACCCCGCCCGCCGAGAGCAGCTCCGCCGCCTCCAGCGCGCCGAAGAGGTTGTTCGTATCGGTGACGGCCAGAGCAGGCATCTGCGTCCGCTCGCAGAGCTTGGTCAGCTCCTTCGTCGGGATCGCCCCCTCGGCGAGGGAGTAGGCGGAGTGGGTGTGGAGATGGATGAAGGAAGCAGGCATCGCCCAGACGCTAGGCGATTCCCTCCCTCGCGTGGCAGGCTCCTTCTCCACACCCGAGAGATGGTTCTAGCCGACCACCGCTACGGCCGCGGCGAGGAGCACGAGAAGCGTTGCAAAACCAGCGCAGTCCTTGATCATATTCATCGTTCAAACCCTCTTTGTTCTCCCCTCGTTCGCAGACACACGAGAACAAAACAAGAGCAAACAGCAGAACAGGCCCTCCCGAGGCTGGCTCGATGCTTCTCAGCAAGGGCAAACCACCAGTGTTCTTGCGGTGTTCCGGTCGTGTGGGAAGTTATCCACAACGCCTGGTTCAGCCTGGGACAGGAGCGGAAGTTTGCCGATGCTGCGTTCCCGAAGCGTTCTGAATCCGTTATAGGAGCACCATGGCTTCCCTATCCCAGCGCGCCATGAGCGGCGCCGCCCCGAAAGAGCACCGGATCGATGTCAGCGAGGAGAGCTACCTCGAAGGGCTGAACGAGGCGCAGCGCGAGGCGGTGCTGACCACCGAAGGACCTGTCCTGATGCTGGCGGGGGCCGGTACGGGCAAGACCAAGGCGCTAACGACGCGCATCGCTCATATCCTTGCGTCCCAGCGGGCCAAGCCCTGGGAGATCCTCGCCGTCACCTTCACCAACAAGGCCGCGCGCGAGATGAAGGAGCGGATCGGCAAGCTCGTCGGCGGGGAGTTGGAGGGCCTGCGCTGGACCGGCACCTTCCACTCAGTCGCGGCCAACATCCTCCGCCGTCACGCCGAGATCGTCGGGCTCAAGCCGAGCTTCACCATCATCGACACGGACGATCAGATCCGTCTCTGCAAGCAGGTGATCGAGGCGGCGGGCCTCGACGAGAAGCGCTGGACCGGGCGCGGCCTTGCCGCCGTCATCGACGGCTGGAAGAACAAGGGGCAGACGCCCTCGGACCTGCCCCCGCACGAGGCGGACCTGTTCGCCGACGGCAAGGGCATTGCTCTCTACCGGGAGTACCAGGAGCGGCTGATGACCCTCAACGCCGCCGATTTCGGCGACCTCCTGGTGCACAACATCTCGATCTTCCGGCGCGAGCCAGAGGTGCAGGCGGAGTACCACCGCCGCTTCCGATACATGCTGGTGGACGAGTATCAGGACACGAACGTGGCGCAGTATCTCTGGCTCAGGCTTCTCGCCAAGGGCGGTGACGGCGAGGTGCCGAACCTCTGCGTGGTGGGGGATGACGACCAGTCGATCTATGGCTGGCGCGGCGCGGAGGTCGAGAACATCCTCCGCTTCGAGAAGGATTTCCCCGGCGCGAAAGTGATCCGCCTGGAGCAGAACTACCGCTCCACCGCGCCGATCCTGGCGGCGGCCAGCGCCGTCATCGACAACAATCAGGGCCGCCTGGGCAAGACGCTGTTCACCGATCAGGACGGCGGCGAGCTGATCAAGCTGCGCGGCGTCTGGGACGGCGAAGAAGAGGCCCGGACCATTGCCGAGGACATCGAGGCGGAGCAGATGAAGGGCCGCTCTCTCTCGCATATGGCGATCCTGGTGCGCGCCTCGTTCCAGATGCGCGCCTTCGAGGAGCGCTTCAACACCAACGGCATCCCCTACCAGGTGGTCGGGGGGCCTCGCTTCTATGAGCGGGAGGAGACGCGGGACGCGCTCGCTTATTTGCGCCTGGTGCGGAACGTCGCCGACGATCTCAGCTTCAGCCGCATCATCAACAAGCCGCGCCGTGGTTTCGGCGACAAGACCCTGACCCAGCTCAGCGTCATCGCACGCCAGAACGGCATGTCGCTCGCAGCCGCCGGCCAGCTCATGCTGGAGACGAACGAGCTGAAGGGCAAGGCGAAGACCGCCATGATGGCTTTCCTCGCAAGCCTGGAGCGCTGGCGTGAGGAGGCGGAGAAGACTGCCCCCGCCCCCCTCGCCGAGATGGTGCTGGAGGAGTCAGGCTATACGGACTACTGGAAGAACTCGAAGAATGTCTCCGCTCCTTCGAAGCTCGAAAACTTGAAAGAGCTCGTCAACGCGGCCTCCGAGTTCGAGACGCTGGAGGGCTATCTCGACCATGTCAGCCTCGTGGCCGAGCGGACGAGCGACTCCGAGGACGGACAGGTCTGGCTGATGACGCTTCATGCCGCCAAGGGCCTGGAGTTCCCGGTGGTCTTCCTGCCCGGCTGGGAGGAGGAGATCTTCCCTTCCAAACGCAGCCTCGATGAAAGCGGTAATGCGGGGCTCGAGGAGGAGCGGCGCCTCGCCTATGTCGGCATCACCCGCGCGCGGGAGAGCTGCCGGATCTCTTTTGCTGCCAACAGGCAGGTCTACGGACGATGGCAGAACGCCCTCCCCTCCCGCTTCGTCGACGAGCTGCCGGAGGATCAGGTTGACGTTCTTTCCGAACCCGGCCTTTACGGCGTCTCGGCGAAAGAAATGCCCGCCCAGTCGCGCTTTGCCGACCTCGTGCTCGAGGAGACCTCCTCGCGCTACGAGACCCCCGGCTGGAAGCGCGCCCGCCAGCATGGACGCAAGCGCAACGCCGATCCGTCCATCGAAGGGACAGCGCGCCTGGTCGCCTCCTCCGCCCCCGGCGACGAGACCTTCTGCAAGGGCGAGCGCGTCAGCCACAAGAAGTTCGGCCTAGGGACGGTCATGCGATCCGAGGGTAACAAGCTCGAGGTGGAGTTCGACGAGGTCGGCAACAAGAAGGTGATCGCCAGCTTCCTCAGCGCGGCATAGGTTGAGCACTGACCCTCAGTCTGCAAACCGGATACCGACCATGCCGTCGTGGCGGAACATGATGGTGCTGCCTTGGAGGATCTCCATGCCGATCTTCGCCATCTCGTCGTCTGACTCCCTGACCCCAGGCAGCGTCGTGGTATAGCTACCGAGTTTGAACTCGATGGGTCCCTTCGCTGATCGAAGACCGTTTTCGCGAACTCGAACGCTGTTTAGCTTGCCTTCGCTCAACAACAGGTCGAACAGCTCTGTCGGAATCTGCTGATAGATAAGCCCGGTGGCGGCGACCGTCGTTACAGTATGGCCGCCGAACGAGGCGTCGATGTGAACAGCTTCCGACCCCTCGTTGAACTGCGACATCTGCATCGCGTGAAACGGCTCCCATGCGGAGCAGGCGTCAGGCTCGCTCATCCGGGTCAGGGTCTGCGCTTTCAGGTTCAGCACTGCACACCCACAAACCCCGAGACTGCCTACGGAGTAGTGGCCGGAAATGCCGTGCTGATAGCGTTGTTCGGTGCCGCACCCTTCGACGGCGATCGGTAGCTCTCTCGCTTCGTCTCCGGCAAAACTTACTTCTGCTCGCTGGCTACTGACCACGGAGCAGTAGTCAACATCATCGCGCGAGGGCAGCGGTTCATCCTGCGAGCGACTTACCGCCTCGGGATAGACGAAGGAGATATGCTCTGCCGTGTCAAGGAGGAAGAACGCAGGTTGCCCGTCGATCTCCGCACGGATATAAGGGCTGGGCGAGCCGTCTATTAGATTTCCTATAGAGAACGTCTGAACGAACGGCGCCTGTTCGGCGCTGGGAAGAAGGTCAGCCAACCCGCACAAACCCCTTGGGTTGCCGCCTATCAGAAGGAACAGGACTTCCAGCACGGCAATCTCCGTCGTTTCTGGAAGGCCAACGGTCTCGTAGGATGATGGTTCCGCAAAGGCTCAAGAGGCGGCGGCGCGGGGAGACCCTTCCGCGCCGCCGCTCCCCTTAAAGGCGAAGACGTTTCTAGTCGGGGTACACAACACGACCGGTGACGCCGTCGCCTTTGTTCCTTGCCCGGAAGTCTTCCTCGTTCTCGAGGATTTCGGCTCGGCCCCTTCGGCCTCCTTCGAGGCGCCGGTCGAGCGTGTCGTCCGAAGGCATGACCCGGCCCCTTACCTCGCCGTCTCTACGGTCGCGGCGGCTGTCCCTGCGGTCATCACGGCGATCGTCGCGATTGTCCCAGCGATCGTCTCTACGGTCGTCGCGCCTGTCCCAACGGTCGTCCCGGCGGTCGCGCCGGTCATCGTAGCGGTCGCGGCGGCGGTCACGGCGGTCGTCATAGGCCCAGCGGTCACGGCTATGGCGCCCGGACCTGCGGAAACTGTCATCGTACCAATCATTGTAGTACCAGAGGTTTCTGCCGCGGTGCCCTGCGAAGCGGCGGTCGTTGCGGAAAAAGCGGCTGTTACCGTAGCGGTCCACCCTGCCGACGATCTCGGTATCGATGATCCGTCCTCGGCTGATATAGATCCTCTCGACGAAGCCGCCGCGGGTGATCCGTGTGCGGGTCTGCAAGCCGTGCCTGAAGCGCGAGCGCGGGTGGTAGCGTTGGTGGTAGTAGCCGTAGCCGTTATTGTACCAGAGGCTCGGAACGATCGTGCCGGAGCCGATGCGAAGCACGAGATCGACACCGCCGTCACGGTGACGGGCCTCGGCGGACCCAGAGAACGCCCCGAGCGACATCGCCGCCGCACAGGCAAGGATCAGGACAGTCTTCATGGTCATAGCGACCTCCTTCCATCCCCCTGTGCATCAAACCCTAGCACCTATCGCAAAAGGGAACCATGAGGAACTGGTAACGTCACAGCATAAGCCGTTGCAATCATAGGTAGTTGCTCGACGCGGACTGCCGATGGGGCCGAACTCGATGGGTTCGGCCCCGCCGATGCTTGCGGTTACTTGGATCCGAGGACTTCAGGTTAGTGCCTGAAGCCGCGACCCCCGAAACCTCTGCCTCCGAAGCCTCGGCTTCGAAACCCGCGTCGGCTGAAACCGCGGTGGCCGTAGAAGCCGCGATGGCCGTAGAACTTGCGCCCGTGGAGGCCCTTGGCACCGATGAAACCGTGGTCGAAGCCGTGCACGCTACCATAGAAACGCGAGTTCCGGCGGGGGAAGAAGCGGTCGCCTTTGACGCTCCCGATCCGCTCCTTCCCAAGGATCTTGCCGTCTGCCTTGTAGACCGCGAAGGCGCGGCCCTTGTCGTCCACCAGCGTCTCGATGATCAGGTCGCCGCCGGCGAGCTGGTTCGCAGGGGCGGCGGGTGTCGCGAGTTGGGCGGATGCGGTCTGCGGCAGGAAAGCCGCACCGGCACCTAGGGCGATGAGGGCGGAGAAGGTCTTGAGGTTCATGGCTGAACTCCTTTCACCCTTCTGTTCGCGCCGGGCCGGTATATAGTCTCAGCCCGCGGATGAGTTCTGGGAAAGGCTGAGGGTCGGAGCTCAGCTCTCCTCCCTTTTAGGTAGCCTCAAACCCGCATTCCGCTTGAGAACGTCCCAGTAGCCCACCGGCAGAAGCTGCTGCACCAGCGCCGCGAAGCGAGCGTCGTTGCCCACCAGCACCCGCTTCTTACCTGCTTCCGCACCGTCCAGGATGATCTCGGCGGCGCGGGGCGGCGGCATGACGAGGGACTTCTCCGCACGCTTTAACGCCTCTTTGTGCTCCGCCTCGGTGATGCCTGGTGAGAGCTTGGCGCGCTTGGCGATGTTGGTGGCGACCCCGCCGGGATGAACCACCGTGACGCCCACGGAGGTATCTTCGAGCTCGTGCCGCAGCGCTTCGGAGAAGCCCCGCACACCGAACTTCGCCGCAGAATAAGCCGTCTGGCCTGCCGGTGCGATGATGCCGAAGATGGAGCTGATATTGACGATCCTGGCGCTGGGCTGATGCTTTCGAAGAAGCGGCAGGAAGCTCCTGGTCATGTTGACGACGCCGAAGAGGTTGATCTCCATCAGCCACCGATAGTCCTCGGGGGTCGTGTCCTCGAACCGTCCGCCGAGCGCCACGCCTGCATTGTTGAAGAGGAGCGCGACCGAGCCGTGCTCCTGCGACACCTCCTCGGCGGCTTGCGCGATGGCGCTTTCGTCGCGAACGTCGAGCACGCGGGAGGAGACCCTGCCGCCCTGGCGCCTGGCTTCTTCAGCGCACGTCTCGAGCTCCTCGCCGTTGATGTCGTAGAGCACGAGGTCGTAGCCGCGGCTCGCGCAGAGCTGGGCTAGGGCGCGGCCGATGCCGCTGCCCGCCCCGGTGATGACGGCAGCGCCTCGAGAGCTCATTCGGCGGCTTCCAGAAGCGCCGGACGAACCTCTTTCTCCTTGAACTGCATGACCCCGTCATCGAGCCTCGCGAACTTGGTGTCGACATAGTCGGAGAAGTAGCTCTGATGGTTGCGCCAGGGTCTCGCCCCGCCCTGCTTGGGAAAGAGCTCGATGCCCCGGTTCACATAGCCGGAGTTGAGGTCGATGGCGGGAAACTCTTCGGGACGGCGCGTGCCGTAATCGGGCACGATGATGTCCGCGCCCTTCTCCTCCATCAGTTTGATCAGCCTACAGAAGTAGCGAGCGGCAAGATCGGTCTTCAGGGTCCAGGAGGCATTGGTGTAGCCGAACATGCCAGCAAAGTTCGGCATGCCGGTGAACATGAAGCCCTTATAGATGAAGCTCTCCGAGAACGGACGGCTCTCCCCGTCCACGAACACCTTCATGCCCGACAGCGGCTTGAGTTTCAGGCCGGTAGCCTTGACCACGATGTCGGCCTCGATCACCTCGCCGCTCTCCATACGGATGCCATCGGGCACGAAGCGGTCGATGCCGCCGGTGACGACGGTAGCCTTGTCTTCTTTGATCGCCTCGAAGAGGTCGTTGTCCGGCACGAGACAGAAGCGCTGGTCCCAGGGGTTGTACGCAGGGGTGAAGTGCGGCTCGACCGGCAGCTTGCCGCCTAGCGCTTCTTCCGTGGCCTTACGGATCTGCTTCTTCATCCACTGGGGGTAGCGGCGCGAGAGCTGGTAGGTGAGCGTGCCCATGGCGAGGCGCTTGAGGCGGAAGAACTTGTATGTGGCCTTCTGGGGCAGCACCTTGCTGACCGTGTCGAACCACGGGTCCTTGGCGGGTAGCGAGGCGATATAGGTGGGCGAGCGCTGGATCATCGTCACCATCTCCGCCCCGCCCTCGGCCATGGCGGGCACGATGGTGACGGCGGTGGCGCCCGAGCCGATCACGGCGACCTTCTTGCCGGTATAGTCGAGGTCTTCGGGCCAGAACTGGGGCTCCAAGATCTCACCCGCGAAATCCTCCTCGCCGCCCATCATCGGCACGTGGCCGCGCTCATAGTCGTAATAGCCGACGCCCGAGACGATGAAGCGGGAGCGGACAATGTCGGTGCTGCCGTCCTCGCGCTTGACCTTGGCAGTCCAGAGCGCTTCTTCGGAGTTGAAGCTGATCTCGGTCACTTTCGAGCGGAACTCGATTTTGTCCGTCAGGCCGTACTCCTCGGCGGTGCCCTCGATGTAGCTCTTGATCGAGGGGCCGTCGGTCAGCGCCTTGGGCAGGTGCCAGGGCCTGAAGGGGTAGCCGAGGGTGTACATGTCGCTGTCCGAGCGGATGCCGGGGTAGCGGAAGAGGTCCCAGGTCCCGCCGATCGCGTCCCTCGCCTCGAGAATACGGACCGAGAGGTGGGGCAGGTGGATCTTGAGGCGGCTCGCGGCGCCGATGCCGGAAAGCCCGGCGCCGATGACCACGACGTCGGTGAGCGCTTGTTCTTCCATGCCTGCCTCCCTGGGACGGTGCGCCCGGCTTGCGTTGAGCCCGCGCACGCGATTATCAGCCTTCTCAGCGAAGTATATCAGCAGGAATCACGATGAAGACAAAGCTGCTTCTAGGCATAACGATTATGGCGCTGGCCGCGTGCGGTAGCGAGAACGAAGCGGCGACAGACGAGCGCCCTGCCGATGAGGCGGCGCCGGAGACTGCCGTTGAAGCCGCTGCTTCGCCCCTGGTCATCGAGGAGGCCGTGCTGCGCGAGCATATCGCGACGCTCTCCGACGACAGCTTCGAGGGCCGTGCGCCCGGCACCCCCGGCGGCATGAAGACCCGCAGCTACCTCGCCGAAGCGATGGCCGAGGCCGGGCTCGAGCCCCTGGAGGGCAGCTACGAGCATATGGTGACCCTGGTCAGCCGCACCCTGGACCCTGAAGCCTCGTCGGTCGGCTTCACCTTGCCGAGCGGCGAGCGCCCGCTGGAGTACGGCCCGGAGGCCGTCTTCTGGACCAAGCGCGACGACACCTCCCTCTCCATCGAAGGCAGCGAGGTGGTCTTTGTCGGTCACGGCGTCGTCGCGCCCGAGTATGGCTGGAACGACTACGAGGGCATCGACGCTGCGGGCAAGACCGTGGTGATGCTCATCAACGACCCCGGCTTCCGCCAGCAAGGCGAGGATTTCGGCGGCAACGCCATGACCTATTACGGCCGCTGGACCTACAAATATGAGGAGGCCGCCCGCCAGGGCGCCGAGGCCGCCATCATCATCCACCAGACCGAGCCAGCCGCTTACGGCTGGGGCGTGGTCGAGGGCTCCTGGTCAGGCCCGCAGCTTAACCTGCCGAGAAACCCCGACGAGACCCAGCCCGTGGCGCTCGAAGGCTGGGTGACGCTCGAGGTGGCTGAGGCCATGTTCGACGAGGCGGGTCTCGACTTCGCGGAGCTTGAGGAAGCCGCCACCCAGGCGGGGTTCGAGCCCGTCGCCATGGAGGGCGTCACCTTCTCTGCCGATCTCGCCCAAACCCTGGAGGAGACCGAAAGCGCCAATGTCGCAGGCGTGCTGCGCGGCACCGAGGCGCCGGACGAGTACATCCTCTACACCGCCCACTGGGACCATCTCGGCATGGATCAGGCCCTGATCGACGCAGGCGAGGACGGCATCTATAACGGCGCGGTGGACAACGCGACCGGCACGGCGGCGCTTCTCGCCATCGCTGAGGCCTGGGCGAATAGCGGCGTTCAGCCGAAGCGCTCGCACCTGTTCCTAGCCGTCACGGCGGAGGAGTCCGGGCTCCTCGGCTCCAAAGCCTTCGCCTCCTCGCCGCCCGTGCCCCTCGCCAGCATGGTGGGCGGTCTCAATATCGACGCCGTGCTGCCCGCGGGTGAGAGCAACGATCTCACCGTGGTGGGCTTCGGCGCTTCGGAGCTGGAGGACGTGCTTACCGAGGTCGCGGGCCGGGAGGGCGTGACCCTCTCCCCCGACCCCTCGCCGCAGAACGGCTATTTCTACCGCTCAGACCATATCGAGTTCGCCAAGCGCGGCGTGCCGATGCTCTATGTGGACGGCGGCACGGACCTGAAGGAAGGCGGTATCCAGGCAGGCGAGCAGCTCGCCAGCGCCTACACCACCGGTCCCTACCACAACCCCTCGGACGAGTACTCGGAGGACTGGGACCTCTCCGGCATGGTGCAGCTTCTGGAAATTCTCGCGGCCGTAGGCTTCGACCTCGACCAGTCGGGTGACGATCCCAACTGGTACGAGGGCAACGAGTTCCGCTCCATCCGGGACGAGCAGCTCGCAGCCGCCGGGCGGTAGCTTCCCGCCCCTCCCGCCCCGCTCTTTCTGCCGCACTGGACATTCCGGTGCGGGCCTGAAAGACGGGGCGTAACGAAGGAGTGCGCATGAGCGACGTCGATCCCGCCCGCCAGCCGGACACCGAGGTTTCCGCGGCGGAAGTCTTTGGCATCAAGTCCAACATGGTGGTTCCCGCCTTTCGCGAGGGCGGGGAGCACGTGCCGGAGGTGGACCCCACCTACCGCTTCGACCCGCAGACCACGCTCTCGATCCTGGCGGGCTTCGCGCATAACCGCCGGGTGATGGTCCAGGGCTATCACGGCACGGGCAAGTCCACCCATATCGAGCAGGTGGCCGCGCGGCTCAACTGGCCCTGTGTGCGGATCAACCTCGACAGCCATGTCAGCCGCATCGACATGATCGGCAAGGACGCCATCGTGGTCGAGGACGGCAAGCAGATCACCTCCTTCAAAGAGGGCATTTTGCCCTGGGCCTTCCAGCGTCCGGTCGCCCTGGTGTTCGACGAGTACGATGCGGGCCGCCCGGACGTGATGTTCGTCATCCAGCGGGTGCTCGAGGCCGAAGGCAAGCTGACGCTGCTCGACCAGAACAAGGTGCTGAAGCCTCATCCGAGCTTCCGCTTGTTCGCCACCACCAACACGATCGGCCTCGGCGACACCACCGGCCTCTATCACGGCACCCAGCAGATCAACCAGGGCCAGATGGACCGCTGGTCGATCGTCACCACGCTGAACTATCTCGACCACGACGAGGAGACCGAGATCGTCGCCGCCAAGCTCGAGGGCTATCAGTCCGCGGAGGGCCGCAGGACGCTGGATGCCATGGTCCGCGTCGCCGACATGACCCGAAACGCGCTGATGGCGGGCGACATCTCCACTGTGATGAGCCCCCGGACGGTGATCACCTGGGCTCAGAACGCGGAAATCTTCGGCGATATCGGCTATGCTTTCAGGGTCACGTTCCTCAACAAGTGCGACGAGCTGGAGCGGCCCCTCGTCGCGGAGTTCTACCAGCGTGCATTCGGTGAGGACCTGCCCGAGGCCAGCCATCTGATTGATGTGGCGTGAGGCTGCCGCTTCCTCCCCTTCAGGGGAGGTGGCCCCGTAGGGGTCAGAGGGGAGCAGCAACTGGCGAAGGCGCTTCTTGAAAGTCCCCCTCCGCCCTTCGGGCACCTCCCCATGGAAGGGGGAGGGGGAGCCAGCATCTACCCATGCGCCCCAAAGTGGTGGGCCACCGCCAGGCTGATCTCCCGGCACTGCTGGAAGGCCCGCTCGAGCGGCGCGATGGTGTCCAGCTCGATGGCGGCGTAGCCAGTCTCGCCGTCGTCGTGGTCGGCCTGTTCCTCGAAAAGATCCGCATAGTCACGGTCGGTACGCTGAGGGAAACCCTCGCGGAGCTGCGCCACGGCGCGGGGCACGTCGAGGGCCAGGATCTCAGCCAGGACCTCCCGACGGGAGAAACCCCCTGCCCTGGCGAACACCGGCAAGCGTGCACCGAGGAGGAACATGTGCTGCATCAACGCCAACCGCAGCGCGTGAAGAAGATCGAGATTGAGGGGCGCCGGGCCCGTCCGCTCGAAGCCCATCTCCTTGAGGCCCCGCTTCAGCGCGATGGCGCCGGGTCGCAGGCGGGCGGCGAGCTCCAGCGCGGCGAAATAGCGCCGGTCACCGACGAGATGCGCCGCCAGATCGCCGCAGGCCTTCTCGAGCTGCGGCTCGAGCCCGGAGATCGGCCGCGTCGCCCATAAGCTGCCGTCATAGAGCTTCATATAGGCGATCAGCGTCTTCATGTCCGACAGCTCGGCGGAGCGAGCCACGAGGCTCATCAGCCTACGGAAGCGGTCAGAGTTTCGAAAAAGCTCCGTATAGGCTTCAGGCTCCATGCCGATGGCCTCGCCGACTCCGCCATGGATGTTCGCCGTGTAGCCGATCTGCTGCAGGCTGCCATTGTGGGAGATGGCCCTGATCTGGCGCAGGCTGCGCTCCTCCTCGCCAGAGCGCTCAAACTGGCGCTTGGTCTTGCGCGAGCCCGCAGGAGGTAGGAGCGAGAGGCCCGGACCCATCGCAACGGCCACCATGGCCTCCTCACCGAAGAGGTCCATCTGCTCCGAACGAATGGTGTTGTAGAAGTCGAGGCTTGCCTCGTAATTGTCATAGAACGGATCATCCGCAGCGCCGCCCGGCACCTCGCGTCCCGCCAGAAGCCCCGCCACGACCGCCTCCGCCGCCTCGGGCGAGGCGAACCAGGCATAGCCGTCGCCGCCCTGGAAGCTGATCTCGTGCGAGAGTGGGATGCCGGCCTCGGCAAAGCGGTGGCGGGCGAAGGGCGTCATGGCGTAGCGGCTACGGTCGATGATCGAGGCGGGGTGTCCGCCCCGCCCCATGCTCTCGCCGTGGGTGTTGAAGATGACCGCCTCCAGCCCTTCCAGGCCGTGGTGCTGCATCTCTTCGGCAAGCTGGATCTGCAGCCTCTCAATGGCGAGGGTGGCGGGGAGCTGCCCCATGAACCGTCCGGCATCGGAGAAACCGGCCTCGATGGAGATGCGGCCCCGATTCCGTACCTGGTCGCGGTAAGCCTCTTGGGCGAAAAGGACCGAGAGGATGCGGCGGGAGCGCTCGAAGCTCCTCGCCGTCTCAAACAGCGGGCAGATGTCGAGCCGGTCTTCCGCGCCGTAGCGCTTGGCCAGCCAGATGGCCGTCAGCACGGTGACGGGGTTCTCGCACTCGGCGATCAGCAGGCGGATGGGTGTATCCTCGTCGATATGCTTGAGGATCTGCTTGGCGAGGATCGCGATGCGGCGGGCGGAGGATGTCTCCGACGCCAGCGTGCCGAAATTCACCGAGAGCGGCGATACGTCGGCGATCGCCTCGCCCACCTGCCCGAGAGCCGCATGGCCGAAAAGATCCGCATCGCGGCTGATCGGGATGAGGGCGCGGGAGGCGTTTCTGATCTGCGAGGCATTGAGGCGGAAGTGTATCTCGCCCAGCCCGAGGCCGCGCACTTTCATCAGCCCCGCAATGGCGAGGAGCTTACGTTTGCCCGTACCCTCTGCCGCGCTGGCGATACGGCGGAGCTCCTCGATCAAGGACGCCGTGCTGGTCAGCCTTCCCTCGCTCTCCCCGGTCAGCTGGTTGGCGGCCCCGGCAAGCCCTTCGGGCGTACGGAGCATCTCGTCGTCGGAGAATAGTGCCAGCTCGACCTTCGCCCGCGCGACCGCGCCGCGCAACGTCGCGAGCGGGCCACTCAGATCGGCCTTGCCGTCCAGGGCCGAGAGCCTTCGTTCGTAGTCCTCCAGCGCCTCCACCTTCTCGGTCAGGCGGTGGCGGATGATCTGTGGCCAGCCAATGTCCTGCCGCCCGTCGAGGTCGTACCCCACCCATGTAGCCAGCCCAAGCGGCGCGGGGATAAAGTCGGCGCTGCCGAACTTCTGCTCGGCGGCTTCGACAATGGCCTCGCCGCAGGCCACTACAGCATCAGCAGCCCGGCTGAGGGTGTTGCGCGCCTCCTCATGCTCTTCGGCCAGGGTGATCCCGGCACGGATGCCGGTCGCCTCTTCGATAGGGGCCTCGCCGCGCAGCGCCCTGCCCCCCTTCCGCCTCATGGCGAAGGTGGGGTGGCCGGTGAAGACGATGGTCTCGACCGGTCTTGCTAGCTGCTTCTCCAGCTCCTCGGCCGATGAAGCGGCACCGGCGATCCGGGCAGCGACCTCTCCCAGCGATCCCGCCTCGGCGAGGTAGGCTACCCCCCGGTCCTTGCGCGCCGACGCCGCCTCGCAGGCCAGCGCCTCGATCATGGCCTGGGTGTCGTCCAGGGACAGCTTGCCCGCCTCGATGTCCTGGCTCAGCTCGAAGGACAGGCGCCGCACGGGGTTCGCCAGCGGGTCGCGGTCGAGCTTGCTGCGCAGGCGCTCCAGCTCCGTGCGTAGCGGGCGGAGCAGCTTGTCGGCACGTTCGGTCATAGGGGTCCCCTTCGGTCAGAGAACCTTGTGCCGCGCCATGATAGCATAAGGGAGGGGGGCGGGGTCAGTTCTGCGTGAGGCGGCCATGCTGCCGAAAGGGATCGGACGGTGAAGGCGAGGGGGGCAACCCCGAGCCGGAACACGCACTCAAGTAGCGAGCGCGAGCGAGCGGTAGTGCCAAAGAAAATGGTGATCCCGGTAGGACTCGAACCTACTACCTACAGATTAGGAATCTGTCGCTCTATCCTGATGAGCTACGGGACCGCTGGGGTTCTTTTAGCGAGCTTTCGGTCAGGCGCAACAAGGGGGTCAGGCGAAGTGGTTGTACCCCTTGATGTCGGCCTTCCAGGGAGTGCCGCGCATGAGGAGACCCACACCCTCTCCTTCTTCAGCCCGGCCGATATGGCTGAGACGCAGCCCGAGCCGATGGGCCTCCTGCTGCAGCTCCTTCTCCTCAGCCCCGCTGAGGAACAGGGTCTGGTAGTCGTCCCCGCCGCCTAGGAGCTCGGCGAGCCTGCCCGCGCGGCGTGCCTCCATTCCGGCTGCGGAGAAAGGCACGCGGTCGACGTCGATGACCAGCCGTAGCTTCGAAGCCTCAGCCATGTGTCTGGCATCCGCGACCAGCCCGTCGGAGACGTCCAGGCTGGCGCTGGCGAAGCGGGCTACCAGCTCCTCCGCCCCCGAAGGAACGGACGGCAGGCGGTAGGGCATGGCTTCTTCATCATCCGCTGACGGACTACCCTTTGCGGCTTCCAGTCCTAGAAGGCCGTCGCCGATGTTGCCGGTGACGTAGAGGCCCTGCCCCGGCTCGCCCCCTGCGCGCGTGATGCGCGGTCCTAGGGGCCTGCCGAACATCGTGACACTGACGACCGTCTGCGCGCCCCTGGTCGTGTCGCCGCCGAGGAGGGCGAGGCCGCACTCCTTCTGCTCCGCCCACAGGCCCGTTGAGAAGGCGGCGATGTCGCTCTCCTGCGTATCCTGGGGCCAGACCAGGCCGAGGGCATAGGTTTCGGGCCGCGCGCCTTTGGCGATGAGGTCCGAGCGGTTCACCCGCAGAGCCTTCCGCGCGACGAGGTCCAACGGGTCGGTCTTCAGGAAGTGCACGCCCTCGACCAGCACGTCCTTGGTCATCAGCATGCCGCCTAGCTCGGCCGCGTCGTCGGTCAGGCCCTCCGCCCCCTCCCCCGCAAGCGGGGCGAAGTAGCGGGCGATGAGGCCGAACTCGTCCACGAGCCGGGGCCTAGAACTCGTCGGGCCGCGCCTGCCTTGCCGAGGCTTCGAGCACGGCGTTGATGAAGCGCGGCTCCTGCTCGCCCTCACCGAAGAAGTCGTTGGCGATCTCCACATACTCGTCGATCACCACGGGCGCGGGGATGTCCGGGCGGCGCACAAGCTCATAGGCGGCGCAGCGCAGCACGGCGCGGGCGGTGGCGTCCAGGCGCTTGAGGCTCCAGCCCTCGCGCAGGTTCCGGTTGATGAGCGGATCGATCGGCTTTTGCGCGTCGATCACCCCGCGCACGAGGTCGGCGAAGAACTCGTCATCGGCCTCGCGGATCGCCTCGCCGTCGAGCTCGGAGCCCAGGCGGTGGTGCTGGAACTCGCGCACGATCGCGTCGACCCCCTGGCCCGAATGCTCCATCTGGTAGAGGGCCTGCACCGCGCCGAGGCGGGCGAGGGTGCGCTGCTCACGGCGGCTTTTGGCGTAGGTATCGGTTTTCTGGTTCACTTGCTCAGTTCGCGTAGGAAGCCTTCGAAGTCGGAGGCCTCGGTGAAGTTCTTGTAGACGCTGGCGTAGCGGACGAAGGCCACGTCATCGATATCCCTGAGGGCGGACATGACGGCGGCGCCGATGGCGCGGCTCTCGATCTCCGTCTCGCCGGACTGCTCGAGGCTGCGCACGATCTGGCTGACCGTGCGCTCGATCGTGTCCTGGTCGATGTCGCGCTTGCGGGTGGCGATCTGGATCGAGCGGGTCACCTTGTCCCGGTCGAAGGCCGCCTTGCGGCCCGAGCTTTTCAGCACGGTCAGCTCGCGAAGCTGCACCCGCTCGAAGGTGGTGAAGCGCGCCTCGCAGGAGCCGCAGAGACGCCTGCGCCGGATGGCCGTGCCGTCATCGGCGGGGCGGCTGTCCTTCACTTGCGTGTCGTCGCTCTGGCAGAATGGGCACCTCATGGAGGGCAGATAGGGGAGCGGGGGGGAATTGGAAAGGTGCGGCGGAGCCAGCACGAGAACCCGCGCTTCCCCGGCGGGAAGGCGGCTCAAAAGGGCAGGAAGCGCGCGGGCGTGGCCACGGCTCGGGTGTTTGTCTATTCTAAGGTCGGCCGTGGCCCCTAGAGCGTGGAGGCCGGGGGATAAGTTCGTAGGGTGGACGCCGGCAGGCGGCCACCTTCCCTGGACCGGCCGCCGCAAGGTGGCCGCTGCTCGCGTCCACCCTACAGGTGCAACCCCTCCGGCGGCATCTCCCAGGTGTGACCGCTCTCCACCTTCCATCGGTGCCAGGAGGAGTGCGGCCAGTCGTCCATGTCGCGCGCGTGCCCATGCTTCACCGGGTTGTAGTGGACGTAATTGATGTGGTTCGTCAGGTCCTTCTCCGAGCGGATGGTGTGCTCCCAGTAGCGGCGTTGCCAAACCTTCGCGCCGATACGGCCCGCGAAGCGGCGTTTGATAAGCTGCCAGCGAAGCGGGTAGTCCGCATCGCCCTCCGGCAGCCGCCACACCGTATGCAGATGGTCCGGCATGACGCACATCGCCTCGATCCGGACGGGATGAACCGACAGCATGGCCCGGAAGGCCGCGCGCAGATCATCCATCCGTTCAGTCAGGAGGCCGGAGCGGCGGTCCTTCAGGCAGACCGTGAAGGCAAAGGTCCCGCCCTCGGCAAAGATGCGCCTGTAGCGTTGCATGGGAGGGGCGTAGCTGACCGGCACCCAACGAACAAACAAAGAACGCAGCCCGTAGGGTGGACGCAGGAGGCGGCCACCTAGCCAAAGGCGCCAACCCGTAGGGTGGACGCGAGCAGCGGCCACCTCACCAAGCACCACCGCCGCAGGGTGGCCGCCTGCCAGCGTCCACCCTACGGAACCAGACCCTCCGCCGCGAAACCGAAAGGCTACCAGCGCCAAGCCGCCACCGCAGCAACGCGGCCAGTTCCTACGGGGCTGACCGCCCTACGCGGAAAGGCGGACCGTCAGGTGCATGAAGGCGATGCCGCCATGCACCATCAACCAGGACAGCGGTGTATTGCGCTCCTCGCGCCTTAGGTTTGCTACGGCAGGTTGTAGCGCCCACCGAACACCAGTAAATACAACAGCGAAGACCTTCGAGCGGCTTCGGCATAAGCCAAGCGAGTGACCGATTCGCGGAACCAGAATGATGGACTTGTTTACCGAGATGGATGACGAACAAAAAAAGAATGAACAGCTCCGAGACGAACTTGAAATTGATTCTGGCAAGAGCGAACGGAAAACCGCGACGAGAAAGAAGCCAGCATCCGATTCCAAACGAGTGACTAAGAAGAACCCATCCAAATATCCGAGGGATACCCTCGAACAGGCACTTCGAATACCTCGATCAATTTTAGAACAGAATGCCGGTCAGCCTTGCTCGGTAGAGGATGCTGCGCGGTATATGGGAGTTGGCTGCAACGGACCATTTAAGGTACTTGTCGGATCGGCAAAAAAGTACGGCTTACTGAAAGAAGATGGACCCGGTATTGTTGCTCTAACAGATCTCGCTCGTCAGATACTTCGACCTCAGACTCGAGAAGATGAGATCAGTGGACTGCGAACATCTGTTCAAACAGCTCCAGAAATCTCCGACGTCTACTCGCACTATCGCGGTGAGCTTATTCCTGAACGCAAGTTCTTCGCCAACAAGCTGATGGATACGTACGGTATACTAGAGCATAAAACAGAAGAATTTTCAGAAATATTCTTCTCCACTCTCCGGTTAGCTGAGCTATTGGACGAGACTGGCGGAAAAATACGACTTCTAGACGTCAGCGAAAATCGAACCAGCACAACACATGTAGCATCGAAGGAGGAACGCCGGCTTCGAAAGGCAGTAACCCCAAATAGTTCCGATACTTGTTTTGTAATGATGCCTTTTGGAGGTCATTTAGGCACATACTATGAAGCTGTATATAAACCTGCCGTTAAACAGGCAGGGCTGACTCCGATTAGAGCTGACGCAGATATCTTTGGCACCGGCAAGATCATTGATCAAATTTACCGTGGAATTGTGGAATCGAAAGTTTTGATCGCTGAACTCACTTCACGAAATCCAAATGTGTTTTATGAACTAGGGCTAGCACATGCGCTTCGAAAGCCAGTGGTACTAGTTTCCTCGAATGACGAAGACGTGCCTTTTGATCTCAAACATATACGCTGCATCCATTATGACATGAAGGACCCGTTCTGGGGGGAGAAACTCATCGATAAGGTGACAGAGAACGTCCTCTCCGCGCTACAAAACCCCGAAGAGGCTCTCTTCTCTGTCGAAGAACAAAGCTAACCAACCCGCTCCTTCTCACCATCCTCTTCCTGACCCTCCGCACCGGGCTCGACCCGTGCCGGGTCTTCGGGGATGTATTCGAAGGCGAGCTTCTCGCCTTCGAGCGACACCCTGACCACGCCGCCGAAGCGTAGGGAGCCGAAGAGGATCTCGTCGGCGATGGGTTTCTTGACGTGTTCCTGGATGGTGCGGGCCAGGGGGCGGGCGCCCATGTCCTCGTCGAAGCCGCGTTCGGAGAGCCAGCGTGTGGCCTCGTCGGTGAGCTCGAAGGTGACGTTTCTGTCCGCAAGCTGCGCTTCGAGCTGGAGGACGAACTTGGCCACGATGCGGTCGATGATCGGCTTGGAAAGCCCCGCAAACGGAATGACCGCGTCCAGACGGTTCCTGAACTCCGGCGTGAAGAGGCGGTTGATGGCCGTCTCCTGCTCGGAGTTGGCCCGCCCCCGGCCGAAGCCGATCTCCTGACGGCCCGCATCGGCGGCGCCCGCGTTGGTGGTCATGATGAGGACCACGTTGCGGAAGTCGATCTTCTTGCCGTGGCTGTCCGTGAGCTGACCGTTGTCCATCACCTGGAGGAGGATGTTGAAGATCTCCGGGTGGGCCTTCTCGATCTCGTCGAGCAGCACCACGGCGTGAGGGTTCTGGTCCACCGCGTCGGTGAGAAGCCCGCCGCCCTGGTCGAAGCCGACATAGCCGGGAGGCGCACCGATCAGACGGCTGACGGTGTGCCGCTCCATATATTCGGACATGTCGAAGCGGAGAAGCTCCACGCCCATCATCTTGGCGAGCTGCTTGGCGACTTCCGTTTTGCCGACGCCCGTGGGGCCAGCGAAGAGGTAGTTGCCGATGGGCTTGTCGGGCTCGCGGAGCCCTGCGCGGCTGAGCTTGATGGCCGCCGACAGCGCGTCGATGGCATCGTCCTGGCCAAAGACCACACGCTTGATGTCGCCGCCGAGGTTCCTGAGACGCTCCGTGTCCGACTTGGAGACGGATTTGGGCGGGATGCGAGCCATGACGGCGACGATCTCCTCGACCTGAGCGACGCCGATCTCCTTGGCGCGGTCTTCTTCCGCGAACAGCATCTGCCGCGCGCCCGCCTCGTCGATGACGTCGATGGCCTTGTCCGGCAGCTTGCGGTCGGTCATGTATTTCGCGGCCAGCTCCACGGCGGTCTTGATCGCCTCGTCGGAGTAGGTGAGGCCGTGGTGCTTCTCGAAGGCGGGCCTGAGGCCGCGCAGGATCTCGATCGTGTCGGGCACGGAGGGCTCCATCACGTCGATCTTCTGGAAGCGGCGGGAGAGGGCGCGGTCCTTCTCGAAGTGCTGCTTGTACTCCTTGAAGGTGGTCGAGCCCATGCATTTGAGCGTGCCCTGCTGGAGGGCGGGCTTGAGGAGGTTCGATGCATCCATGGCGCCGCCCGAGGTGGCACCGGCGCCGATGATGGTGTGGATCTCGTCGATGAAGAGGATGGCGTGGTGGTGCGCCTCGCACTCCTTGATGACGGCCTTGAGCCGCTCTTCGAAGTCGCCCCGGTAGCGGGTGCCGGCGAGAAGCGCGCCCATGTCGAGGGAGAAGATGGTCGCCTCGGCCAGGACCTCGGGCACTTCCTCATCGACGATCTGACGGGCGAGCCCTTCGGCGATGGCGGTCTTGCCGACGCCGGGGTCACCGACGAAGAGCGGGTTGTTCTTCCGCCTGCGGCAGAGGATCTGGATCGCCCGCTCGACCTCCTTGTGGCGGCCGATCAGGGGATCGACATCGCCCTTCCGCGCCTTGTCGTTGAGGTTGACGCAGTAGGCCTCCAGCGCCTCGGGGCCTTGCTTGGCCTGGGCGTCGTCGTCCTCATCCGTGCCGCGGGGGGTCTTGGGGGCGGACTGGCCGTTCTTGGAGAGGCCGTGGGAGATGTAGTTGACCGCGTCGTAGCGGGTCATGCCCTGCTGCTGCAGGAAGTAGGCGGCATGGCTCTCGCGCTCGGCGAAGATGGCGACGATGATGTTGGCGCCGGTGACTTCCGCGCGGCCGCTCGTCTCGACGTGGATGAGGGCACGCTGCACGACCCGGTGGAAGGAGGTGGTCGGCTTGGCCTCCTCCAGCTCCTCGACCACCAGGTTTGCGAGGTCGTCCTCGATATATTCGGTCAACGTCTCGCGCAGCTCGGCGATGTCCACCGCGCAGGCGGAGAGAAGCGCCTTCGCGTCATCGTCCTCGGTGAGGGCAAAGAGGAGGTGTTCGAGGGTGGCAAGCTCCTGACGGCGCTCGGTCGCCATGGCGATCGCCTGATGGATGGCCCGTTCGAGACCTGATGCAAAACTGGCCATGGGCTACTCCTTCGGTTCGTGTTGCTGGCGGCGCTGCCAGCGCCGGACGTAGAGGTAGAGCGCCGCGTTTCCGGCCATAGCCAGCGCGACGAGGAAGACGGCTTCAGGTCCTGTCATGACTACCTCCTGTAGTGCTGCTGACGGCCTGGTTCTGCGTGATCACCACCATCGCGCAGGCCGCAAAAAGAGAGGCGATCAGGAAGATCGCCCGCGCGTAAGCCGGAACGGGACTGACAAAGGCTGCGAGCAGCAGGCCCAAGGACAGCTTCTCCGCATAGTCTCCAACCCGTTCGTCCAGCGACTTCACGCTCACTCCTTCTCCATCGTGCATTGAAGAGGGTGTTCGTTGCGGCGGGCGAGTTCAAGCACCTGCGCCACTTTCGTTTCGGCAACCTCGAAGGTGTAGACGCCGCAGATGCCGACGCCCGTCTGGTGGACATGCAGCATGATGCGGGTCGCCGCCTCTCGGTCCTTCTGGAACACAGCCTCCAGCAGCCACACCACGAACTCCTGCGGGGTGTAGTCGTCGTTCAGCAGGATCACCTTGTAGAGGTTCGGCTTCTTCGTCTTCGGCTCGGCCTTGGTGATCGTGCCGATGCCGGGGCCGCCCCCGCGTTCGTCGTCGCGTTCTGTACTCATGGATGCGCGCGTCTTCTTCGATGCCAGATTGTCGGTTGGATGGTAGTAGATGGGTTTTTAGCCGCTTAGCGCAAGTCGCCTATGGGGTAACGTGGTCGCACGACACATCTTCCGGCAGTGAGCCGCTCTTAACGGCCTAGGAGGCCTTTTCGCCTAGCGTCCCACAAAAGAGGGACAGGGCAAGGTGACGATCGTCAGGGCATGGCGGGCCTTCGAGCGCTTCATGCGCATCGAGGACCGAAAGACGGGCTGGGAGGTGCTGCAGCTCAGGGCGAGCTACAGCGTCGTCGGATGCTTCGCCGTGCTGCAGGCGATGAACGTCGCGATGAGCTTCTACACCTTCGGCGGCTGGTCGTTCTACCACCTGCCGAGCTTCGTCCTCAGCGGTATCTGCATAGCCGGGGTGGTGAGCCTGCGCTGGCTGCGCAGCCATCGGTCCTACGCCGTCTTCTTCGCCTTCATCATGCTGGCGGGCATTGTCGGTCCGGCCCTTCCCGACAATACGGGCATCGATACGTCTCTCCTGCCCTACATCGTCATCAGCCCGATGATCATCTGCTTCATCGGCGGCTGGCGGGCAGGCATCTTCCTCCTCCCCTTCAACCTCCTGGCCATCTTCATCCTGGCCGAGAACGCCGTGCCGGGCAGTCCGGGCCTCCTTTCAGGCCTCAGCATGCTGCAGGAGCTGCGGGTGACCCAGGCGGTGTTCGCGCTCCTCTTGGCCACCTTCGTCGCCTGCGCCGTCAGCCTCGCCGCGAAGACCGCGCTGGAGCAGTCCGAAGCGGCCAACCGCCGGGCCAAGCGGGCCGAGGCGGCGAAGTCCGACTTCCTCGCCGCCATGAGCCACGAGCTGCGCACGCCCATGAACGGCGTCCTGGGCCTGACCGAGGTGCTGCTGCGCGAGGGAAGCGAGCCGCTGAGCCCGAGGCAGCGCGAGCTTCTGACCACCATCGACGATGCGGGAAGCCATCTTCTCGGCATTGTCGACGACATCCTGAACCTCTCCAAGCTCGAGGCGAACCGGGTGACGGCGGAGAGCCGTCCCCTCTCGCTTCACGCCCTGCTGCGCGGGGTGCGGGAGACCTTCGCGGGCAACGCCGTCGCCAAGCGCCTGCGCCTGGGCGTGACGCTGGGCGAGCACCTGCCGGACTGGGTGACGGGTGACGAGCTGCGCATCCGCCAGATCGTGACCAACCTCGTCTCCAACGCCGTCAAGTTCTCCGAGGTAGGCGAGGTCAGCATCCGCGCCGATGGTCTGGAGGCCCGCCCCGGCTGGGTCTGGATCGAGGTGAGGGATTGCGGCTGCGGCATCCCGCCCGAACGGGCCGAGGCGATCTTCGAGCCCTTCGAGCAGGCCGAACGCGGCGTCGAGCGGCGCTTCGGCGGCACAGGGCTCGGGCTGCCGATCTCGCGCCAGCTCGCCAATCTTCTGGGCGGGGAGATCCACCTCAAACGTACCGGTCCGGAAGGGAGCACCTTCGTCCTCATGCTGCCGCTCAGCGAGACCGAGCCCGAGGCGAAGAGAAGCGGCGCCGGTTTCGACCGAGAAGCGCTAAGGGGTCTCGACGTGCTGGTGGTGGAGGACAACGAGGTCAACCGCCTGGTCATCGGCGAGATGCTGAAGCTGATGGGCGCGCGGACCCGCTTCGCCGAGAACGGCCGTGAGGCATTGGCTGCCCTTCGGGCCTTCGGCGCCGATGTGGTGCTGATGGACAAGCACATGCCGGAGATGAACGGCATCGAAGCCGCCGCCGCCATCCGTGCCAGCGGCGAGCCGTGGGCGGAGGTGCCCATCATCGCCGCCACCGCCGACGCGATGGAGGGCGAGGAGGCAGCGCTTCTGGCCGCCGGGATGAACGGCTTCGTCTCGAAACCCGTCCGGGCGGACAGGCTAGCCGAGGTGATCGGCAGGGCGCTGGCGACGCGGGAAGATGGTTTGGCGGGGCAGCGGGTTTCATAAGGGCGTTTCAGTTCGCAGGTTTGGCAAGTACCGCCTCCCTCTCCCGCCCGCGGGAGAGGGACCGAGGGTGAGGGGGTTCTGAGCGCAGGTCTTGATAGTAAGCGTTGAAGAACGGCTTCGCCGAGACCCTCACCCAAAGCCTTGCTGAGCAAGCCTTTGACCTCTCCCGTGAACGGGAGAGGTGAGCGCTGAACCAACCTCAGCCCTCAATTCGAACCTAGACATCACCATCTACCAGAGGCGACACATAGCTCGGATCGTTCGCCACCGGACTCGGCCTTCCCTCTCGCAGCGCCTCCAGCACGTCCTCGAAGCGGGTCTCGTAGGTAAAGCCCAGCTCCCGCTCGATCAGGCTGCCGTCATAGACGCGGCCAATGCTGCGCGGCAGCGACCAGCCCCTGCCCCGGTAGAGCGTTTGGGCGTCGGGGAAGTGCCGGGCGATGACCGCCTCCGCATCGCGCTTCAGCTCGCTAGCCTCACCGCGTTCGAAGGGGGGCGGGGCGGTGACGAGGTAGAGGCCGAAGCCCCGCTCCTCTGCTTTGTCGAGTGCGGCGAGATGCGCCCGCGCCATATCTTCGACCGTGGCCCGCCGGTGCAGCATCTCGTTGGCTTTGAGGTTCTCCTGGTCGAGCTGCCCGAGCGTGTCGTCGTCCTCGGGGAAGAAGCGCGAGGTGCGCAGGATGATGACGGGCAGGCCCCGCTCCTCATGGTGCTGGCGGCAGAGGTGCTCGGCCGCGAGCTTGGTGACGCCGTAGATGTTACGCGGCTCCAGCGGCCCATGGGTCTCGTTGAGCCAGACCGCCCCCTCCCCCCGCTCCTCGCGGATGGCGCGGCTGATCATCAGAGACGTGGTGGAGGTGAAGACGAATCGGCAGCCGGGGCGGGCCGTGGCCTCCTCGAGAAGGTTCAGTGTGCCGGTGATGTTGGTGTCGATGAAGCCCTGCTGCGGATAGCGGGCGATGTCGGGCTTGTGCAGCGCACCGGTATGGATAACGCCGCCGAAGCGTTGCTCCTCGAAGAGCCGCGCCACGAGCGGGCGGTCCGCAGCGCTACCCTCGACATCGGTCAGCGGCCCCGGTGCCGGGTCGAGGCCAATCGTCTCGTGCCCCGCGGCGCGGAGCTGAGGGATCAGATAGCGGCAGAGCCAGCCCGACGAGCCGGTGACGAGGAGCTTCACGGGCAGGCCCTTACCGGCGGCTATTTCAGGTACTCGTCCAGGAAGCTGACATAGGCGTTCGATGCCTCGATCCGGTTCTCGCGCTTCCTGAAACCGTGGCCCTCATCGTCGAAGAGTACGTATTCGACGGGCACGTCGTTCTTGCGCAGCTCCTCGAACATCTCGTCACTCTCGACCTGCAGCACGCGGGGGTCGTTGGCGCCCTGGACGATGAGGACCGGCTTGGTCACTTTATCGGCGTGGAAGAGGGGCGAGATCGCGCGGTGGCGCTCGGCATCGGTCGCGGGGTCGCCCATCTCGTCATAGAGCGCGTCGCGGAAGCTGCCCCACCAGGGCGGAATGCTCTCCAGCGTCCTCACCCAGTTGGTCACGCCGAAGATGTTGATGCCAGCGTCGAAGGCTTCCGGCTCGAAGGCCAGCGCGGCCATGGTCATGTAGCCGCCATAGGAGCCGCCCACGACAGCGATGTTCTCTCCGTCGATCCAGTCGAGGCTTTCGAGGTAGCCGCGCGAGGCGACGATATCCTTGAGGTCCACATCGCCGTGCTTCTGGTCGTCCAGGTGGAAGAAGGTCTTGCCGTAGCCCGAGGAGCCGCGGTTGTTCACGGCGAGGACGGCGTAGCCGTTATTGACCATATGCTGCACCATCGCCGAGTAGCCGGTGCGGCTCTGCCCGCCTGGCCCGCCATGGACCAGGACCGCAGCCGGGACGGGGTTCTCGGCGCTCGCGCCCTTGGGCTTGTACTGGATCGAGGGGATCTCGAGGCCATCATAGCTCTCGAAGCGGATCACCTCCGCCTCGACCAGATGCTCGGGCTCGATCTTGCCGCCGAGGGCATCGGTGAGCTGGTCGAAGGAGGCCCGGCGCCTGCCGAAGGGGGCGACGTAGAGGTTGGACGGCGAGGTGCTGCCCGCGACCATCAGCGCGAGCTTCTTCTCGTCGGGGGAGAAGCGGAGCTGAGCGAGGTCGCCTTGGGGCAGCCCCCTCGGCATCCGCACCTCGCGGTCACGCTCGCGGTCGTAGACGGTGACCTCGGTGGAGGCGTCGGCATTGACGCCGTGCACCCGGTAGCGGCCGCTGGGCGAGTAGAAGAGGTAGGAGACGTCCCACTCCGCCTCGATAAGGGGCGCCGTCTCACCGGAGGCGATGTCGTAAGTGTAGGCGGCGGTGTACTCCCTGCGCTCGTCCGAGCCGAAGACGAGGCCGTCCCCTTCCGGCGTGAAGTCGTAGACCTGGTGGGCGACGTTGCCCTCGTGCTCGGTGACGAGCCGGGGCTCCGCCCCCTCGCCGAGCTCGACGAGGAAGATGTCGTTATCGGCGGAGCTGCGGTCCTTGGTCAGGGCCGCCATTGAGCCGTCGCGGCTGATGGCGGCGATGCCATAGCCGCCCTCATTGGTGAAGACGAGCTCCCGCTCCAGGCTCTCCGCATCGTAGCGGTAGAGATCGAAGGCCTGGGGGTCGCGCTCGTTGGTGGTGACGAAGAAGGCATCCTGCTCGCCCGTCCAACCGGCGAAGGAGGCCTTGAGGTTCCCCCCCGGCGTCAGGTCCGTGGGCTCACCCTCAGGGCTGCCGAGATAAAGGTGGTTGAGCTCGTCCCCGCCCTCATCGGCGGTATAGAGGAAGCCCTCGCCATCGGGCATGAAACCCACCGCGAAGGCGGCGTTCGTCTCCGAAGAGGTCAGCGCCGTACGCTCGCCGCTCTTCGCATCGACGCGGTAGACGTTGAACACGCCGCTTTCGTCTGAGCTCAGAAGAAGCGAGCCGCCATCGGCGCTCCACGCTCCCGGTGAGCCGGCCAAGCTGAAGCTGGTGGTCTCGAAGAAGGCTTCGGTGGGATAGACCGGAACGTCCTGCCCGTTCGCGGAGGATGCGGTTGCGACCGTCGCGGCCAAAGCAGTGAGAAGGACAGTGCGCATCGCTCGATACCCCGTATGCAGTCTGGTTCCGAAGGCTTGCCTTCCGCTTGGGTAGGTAGGCAAGTTCGTTAGACAGTCAGCCATCTAGGCGAAGGGACGTGGTTTCTTTCAGCAACGAAGCTGGCCCCCTCCACGCCACTGCCATAGCCTTTTCCGCCTACGAAAGGTCCCCCGGACCTTTCGTTTTGCCTTTGGCAAACTGCCTCCAAAGCCCGTTCGGGCACCTCCCCCACTCCGTAGGGGAGGAAGCAGAACGGAAACCCGTCCTCAACTTCGCTCACCTTCTAGAGGGTGGGCTGCCGGTAGGCTGAGGGGGAGGAAGCAACAGCGCCTACGTCTCCCTTAGCCGCCGGTGATACGAACGCCCAATGAAAAACCCCGCCGGGGTGCCCGGCGGGGTTCGGTACTACGCTACTCTACTGGCGGCCCTGAACGCGGGCCTTGGGAGGAAGCTTAGTTCTGCTTCTGCATCAGCTCGACCATGGCGCTGTAGCGCTTGGAGAGCGGCTGGGCAGCATCTTTGGCCGTCGCGATCATCATGTCGGAGACTTTGTTCACCTGGTTGATCTGCGCTTCCATGGTGGAGCGGAACAGCTCGGACTGGGCTTCGAAGAACTCCTGGGGCGTCTTCGCTTTGGAGAGCGACTGGACGCGCTCGGAAGCGGTCTCGAACTGGCTCTTGGCGTAGTCGACGTTCTCTTGCGTGACGCGTTCGAAGCCTTTGGCCATGGTGGAGGCGGCCTGCATGACGGCCTCGGTGTTGTCCTGGGCGAAGGAGCCCATCTGGGTCATGCCGCGGGTCATGCGCTCGACGCCTTCGTTAACGGATGCGTTGGCGGAGCCGGTGAAGGCCGAGACGTTCTCTTTGACGGTTTCGGCGGTTTTCTCGGTGGTCTTGCGGGTGGCGCTCATGGTTGTTCCCTTTCCTGCAGCCTTATAGGCCGCGTGTTGTTCGCTTGGTCCGTACCGCGGCCTGCCCAAGGCCCACCGCAGGGCACGTGCATAGCGACGGGAAATCTACGCTCCATCCCTATGCTGCAGTGCAATATACGAAGGCTCGGCGGGTTCGTCAAGGGTTATTGTGCGCTGCAGCAACACGGTCCGCGTGCTTTGTCCCACCTAGCACTCGCGAGCTGTTGGCTCGCTTTGTGCAGCCCCCGTTAAGGGTTTGATCACTGCAACAGGATTAAAGTCCTGGCGTGATCGTGTCGCATCGCTAAGGTGCTATCACGAAACAGTGAGCTTAGATGAAGCTACGGGTCACAGGGCGAGATTTAGCATGAAAAGACAACTGATCGGTTTGTTAGGAACGCTTCTTGCGGTTCTGGTGCTCTCAGCGACCGGTCAGGCTGCCGCCAATCCCAAATACGCGGCCTTCGTCATGCATGAGGGAACGGGGGACGTTCTCTTCTCCCGCTACGCCGACGAGCGGCGCTATCCCGCCTCCCTCACCAAGATGATGACCCTCTACGTTCTCTTCGAGGACATCGAGGCGGGCCGCATCTCCCTCGACGACAAGATCAAGGTCTCCGCCAACGCCGCGCGCCAGCCCGCCTCCAAGCTCGGCATCCGCGCAGGCTCCACCATCAAGGTTGAGACCGCCATCGAAGCCCTGGTGATCAAGTCCGCCAACGACGTCGCCACCGCCGTGGCCGAGCACGTGGCCGGGTCCGAGCAGGCCTTCGCCCGCCGCATGACCCGCACCGCCCGCGATATCGGCATGCGCTCCACCACCTTCCGCAACGCGTCCGGCCTGCCCAACAGCCGCCAGGTCACCACCGCCCGCGACATGGCCAAGCTCGCCGTCAGGCTGCGCCAGGACTTCCCCCGCCATCAGCCCTTCTTCGCCAAGACGAGCTTCTCCTGGGGCGGCAACACCTACCGCACCCACAACAAGGTCATGCTGAGCTATAGCGGCGCCACGGGCCTCAAGACCGGCTACACCCGCGCATCGGGCTACAACCTGGCGACCTCGGCGCAGCGTCAGGGCCACCCCCTGGTCGGCATCGTCCTCGGCGGCCGTTCGGGCTCCACCCGCAACCGCCACATGATGCAGATCATGGATCAGAGCTTCGCCAAAATCCGCCAGCGCCCCTCGCGCATCAAGACGGCCTTCCTTCGCCCGCCGACCCCGAACCTGAAGCCCGGCGCCTCCGCCCCGGTCATGCTGGCCTCCGCCGATCTGCCCGAGAGCGACGTCACTGCCGACGACCTCAACTTCCAGCAGCTCGCCCAGGCGGTCTCCTCTCTTCCGGCGAGCTTCGACATGGGTCAGGGCGACACCGATATGGACGAGCCGCGCAACTGGTCCGTCCAGGTCGGCGCCTATCGCCGCGAGAACCAGGCGCTCGACCGGCTGACCGCCATGCTGCCCACCATCGAGGGCGTGGCGCCCAAGGCCGACCGTCTGGTGCTGCCCAATAGGGGCCGCCGGGGCACGCTCTACCGCGCCCGCTTCGCCCAGGTCACCGCCGCCGAGGCCGAAGCCGTCTGCGACGTCCTCCGCCCACGCGGCGAGGACTGCCTCGCCCTGCCGCCGGGGCGCTGATCCCTCCCTACCAAATGCCTGGAAAGAGCCACTTCGGGGGCTCTTTTCGTTCGGGGGCGTCGCAGAAAACCGGCAGGCTCTCATCGCCCTCGTTCAAGCTTTGCACCCAGGCGATTCTCTCCTCGAGGGGCGGCGCCCCCGCCGCCTCGCGCATCGCGTCCGTCACCCCTTCGGCCACGGGATCGAGGCACCAGAACGGATCGCTGCCGTCCGGCTCCCCGTTGTCATCATACCCGCCCTGCCCCGAAGCGTTGGAGGCGAAGAGCTGCTTGTAGCCTGAATAGAGCAGGAAGCGGTCGATGGATTTGGGGATGAAGGAGGCAGCCTCTTCGCTGCCGAGTGCCCTGCCCCGCTCGGCCCAAAGATAGACCTGGTAGAAATGGGCGGGCACCGTACCGTGCTGGAAGATCTGAGCCGCGTTGGCGTAGTCCTCGCCGGTGATAAGGCAGCCCTCCGCGAAGATCGCCGCCACCGCTTGGCGCCGCTTGAGGTCCCGCGGGATGATCGAGGGACCGATGGGTCCCTGCCGGTCGGCTTGGTCGGCATCGCGCAGGGCCTGAAGCTCCGCCGCCGCTTCGGCATGCCGCTAGGGCGGACAGGCCCACTCTACGCTATCCCCCTCCCCGGCCAAGGGTTGGAGGGCGAGCGACGATGAGAGAAGAAGCGCGAACGTGGAGCGAGTTGTCCGCCTCCTCGCGCTTCAGCACAAGAGCTGCAGGGCCTGCTCTGCCGGTTCTATCGGTGGTCGCTGCCCCGATGCAGAGGCCAATGGTTCAGCCTTCGCCGATGGCCGAAAGGTAGAGCTCCAAAAGCGCCTCCTGCTCCTGGCGGTCGGCGCTGTCCATCTTCCGCAGGCGCACGATCTGGCGCATCACCTTGGTGTCGTAGCCCTCGCCTTTCGCCTCGGCATAGACCTCCTTCACCTGGTCGGCGATCTCCTTCTTCTCCTCCTCGAGCCGCTCGACGCGCTCAAGGAACAGACGCAGCCGCTCGCCGGCGACGGTGGAGGTAGCGGAGGGTTCAAATGCGGCGCTGCCGTCGGCCATGGAGGGTCTCCTAGGATGCTGTGATCAACCGGCGAGAAGCATCGCCCCCCTCCCCTCCCCGGTCCAGCGGCAGTTTCCCCCAAAGGGGGGATTGCAGTCTCTTGAAGAGGGCTGAGCTAGAGGCTGCCGAACCACTCCGGCTTCACTGTCACCCGCTCCACCAGCTCGGTCTCGACGCCCAGGCTGTACTCCTTCAGCAAGGAGCAGAGCCGTTCGCCGTCGATCAGGTCGATCGCGATGGCGCCGTCGCGGGCCGCCTCCTCGGAGGCCTGCTTGGTGAAGGTGCCCGTGGTGACGAACAGCCCCTTATCCGCCCGCCCCTGAAGAGCGCCGCGGAAGTCCCGGATCTCCTTCGAGCCGACGCTGCCGGTGTAGCGCTTGCACTGGAAGTAGACCTGAAAGGTAACGAGGTTCACGCGCAGGACGCCGACGCCATCGATGCCGCCGTCGCCGGTCTTGCCGCGCACCTCGACCCTGACGAACCCGCCTCGCGCAAAAGGCGCTGAGCCAGCCGTTCGAACGCCGAGGGGTCCATGGAACGAAGCGCCGTCAGGAGCTCGCTGCGCCAGTCGTCCGACAGCTCTACATCTGGCACTGGGTCATCGTCGTCGAAGGCAAAAGCCTCGTTGCCCTTCGGCTCGGGGGCTCCAGCATCCTTGCGGGCCTGGCGCTTGCGGCGGGCACGCTCGCGCTCCTCCGACTGAACCTGCTCGTAGATCGCCTTGGTCTCATCCAGGCCAGTGATCTTCTCCCCCTTGTCGGTCAGGGTCCATACGCCTCGGGCGGAGTTGTCCACTGCCCCGCCGCGTTTGAGATAGGTCCGTGCCCAGGCGAGATAGTAGTCGAGCCGCGTGCTACGGCCGTCCTTGTGCGGAAAGGCCTGCTCTTCCTCCGAGATGCTCTCAAGCTCCACCACCTCATCCGCGATCTCCTGGATCGAGCCCGAGCCGCCGATGGCGCGAAGAGCGTTGAGGGTCGCGAGCATCATCCCCGGCAGGCTCGGCAGGCCCTCACGCCCCACCGCGAACAGCCGCTCGTCTTTCCGCTCCATGAACCACGCTCCCTCTATCCGGTGGCCGATGATTTAAGCGGAAGCGCTTAACGAACCCAGCAGGCTGATGAGTCTCGGGGGCTGACGCCCTTTCACAACGGGCAAGCCCGCCCGTCGAAGAACATCTGGCACGCTAGACAAAGAACGTCGCCCCTATTCGGGCGGAGTCAGAACGGGTGCGAAGGACACGACCGTGTCCCGGCCGGTCAGGCCGCCCCCGCGGAGGTGTCACGCACCGTGAGCGAAAAGATGGCGCACCGGGGAGGATTCGAACCCCCGACCCCCAGATTCGTAGTCTGGTGCTCTATCCAGCTGAGCTACCGGTGCGCGGAGAGGGGCGTATGGCCTATGGCGGGGCGGCTTGCAAGCGGTGAAGGGTGAAAAAAGTTGGCGCCTCCCCTCTCCTGTTCAGAACGGCATGGAGTGGTAGCCGTCCTCCATCAGGCTGGCATGGGCGGTCATGGCGGAGAGGGCGATTTCGACGCCGGGGATCAGAGCCTCCGGCGGCACTTCGAGACCGGCGAGGCTCTGGCCGCAGACGATGAAGCGGACACCCTTCCCTAGAAGAGCCTCGACCATGGCGCGCTGGCCGTTGCGCTTCTCCGCCGTGACGTCGCCGACTGCCGAGCCGTGGATGACCACCACCATGTCCAGCGGCCGAGGGTCGAGGCCGCCCTCCCCGTGCATGTTGAGGAGGCGGGCGACTTTGCCGATATGGGGGCTCTCCTCGCCCTCCTTACCGGCCCGCGCGACGTCGAAGACGACGCGGAAAGCCTGCCCATCGGGCGGGGTGAAGCTCGTCTCCATATCGGCGATCAGGCCGTGCTCAGGAAGGACATCGCCGGGCTTGAAGCTGTCCGGTAGGTCCTGGGCGGCGATGGTGGCGAGGATGAAAGTCAACGGCAGGAGGGGCATGATCGGGCTCTTTCGGTGAGGGCTTTGTTACGACTTAGAGAAGCTCGTCGACGGTTTCGGCGGGGCGGCACAGGCGCACGCCCTTCGGGCTCGCGACGAGGGGGCGCTCGACCAGCGAGGGGTGCTCCAGCATGGCGTCCAGGATCTGCTCGTCGGTGACGCCTTCCTCGAGAAGGCCCAGCTCTTCCGCTGGCGAGCGCTTCTTCCGCATGGCCTCGCTCGGGGTAAGCCCGGCGGCGGCGAAGAGTGCCATAAGCTGCGGCCTCGTCCAGCCCTCCGCCAGGTAGTCGACGACGAGGGGCTCGTGACCCGCTTCCTCGATGGCGGCGAGCACGCGGCGGGAGGTGCCGCAGTTCTTGTTGTGGTGGATGACGATCACGGCTTCGCTGCTCCGATGGTAGGGTATGGAGGGTCCGGTTTGCCGCCACCGGTGCGGCTTGGCCAGCACCTCGCTGCGCGCTATCGGGCATCCTATGAGCGTTCTGATCAGCCCCTCCGTTCTCGCCGCCGACTTCGCCCGCCTGGGAGAGGAGGTGCGCGCCGTCGATGAAGCGGGCGCCGATATGATCCACCTCGACATCATGGACGGGCATTTCGTGCCGAACCTGACCGTCGGGCCTGACGTGGTGAAGGCGCTGAGGCCCTACTCGGACAAGCCCTTCGACGTGCATCTGATGATCACGCCGAACCCCGCCATCGTGGAGAGCTTCGCCGAGGCGGGGGCCGACCTCATCTCGGTCCACCCCGAGCCCGACCCCCATATTCACCGGACGCTCCAGGCGATCAGGGCCATGGGAAAGAAGGCCGGCGCGGCCATCAACCCCGGCACGCCGGTGGAGATTCTCGAGCCCCTCTACGAACTTTGCGACGTAATTCTGGTGATGTCGGTGAACCCCGGCTTTGGTGGACAAAGCTTTATGCCAGCCTCGGTTGAGCGGATAAGACACATTCGCCGCAGGATCGACGAGCTGGGCCTCGACACGATCCTGGAGGTCGACGGCGGCGTGAACCCTGAAACCGCGCCGAAAATCATCGGTGCCGGCGCCCACGCCCTGGTAGCCGGGACGGCCATCTTCCGATCGAAAGAGAACAGTTACGCAAAAGCAGTCGAGCGGCTACGCCTGGGAACAGCCGTTTAACCTCGGTGTTACTGACTGAACCGACAGTCTGGACATCAATAAGGTCTTCGTGAAACGTCATGTCTCGTGGTAAGAAGTTCGTGGGCAGGACAAAGGCGAGTAGGGCATCAGGGATGTTTTTCAGCAAGCGGAAGACCAGTAAAACTCAACAGGATAAGAGCATCGCTGAAAAGCCGGACCCGTGTGTTGTCGGCGACATCGACTTCTGTCTCGAAGAGCTTCTGGGGCGTAAGCCCAAGGGTGTGGACTCGGAGAACATCCGTCACCTGATCGAGGGCGAGTCCGTCATGGTGACGGGCGCGGGCGGCACCATCGGCAGCGAGCTCTGCCGCCAGATCATCAAGCTGAACCCGGCCTGCCTGATCCTTGCCGATAATGGGGAGCACAACCTCTACCAGATCGACCGCGAGCTGCGCGGCCAAGGCCATGGCGACCGGCTGACGCCGCAGCTCGTCAGCGTCTGCCAGCGCGACCACGTCATGCAGGTCTTCAAGGAGCGCCGCCCCTCGCTGGTGATCCACGCCGCCGCCATCAAGCACGTGCCCATCGTCGAGGTGAACCCCTGCGCGGCGGCCCTGACCAACGCCGCGGGCACCAAGAACGTCCTCGATGCGGCGATCGAGTTCCGCTGCAACAAGGTGGTGCTGATCTCCACCGACAAAGCGGTGAACCCGACCTCCTTCTACGGTGCGACCAAGCGCCTGGCCGAGCTCTACGCCCAGGCCCTCGACGTGGCGCAGACCGATACGCGCTTCGTCACCGTGCGCTTCGGCAACGTCCTCGGCTCCACCGGCTCGGTGGTTCCCCTGTTCAAGGAGCAGATCAAGGCAGGCGGTCCGGTCACGGTCACCCATCCTGACGTGCAGCGCTTCTTCATGACCGTGAGCGAGGCGGCGACCCTGGTGCTGACGGCGGCGAGCCTCGAGGAGGAGAACGGCGTTCTCAGCCATGACGGGCGCATCTTCGTCCTCGATATGGGCGAGCCGGTGCGCATCACCGCGCTGGCTGAGCGGATGATCGAGGCGGCGGGCCTCAAGCCCCACGAGGACATCCCCATCGTCTATACGGGCCTGCGCCCCGGCGAGAAGCTGTTCGAGGAGATCTTCCACTCCCTGGAGAAGCTCTTGAAGACCGGGACGGACGGTGTGCTTCTGGCCTCGCCGACCATGATCGACCTACCGCTTCTTCTGCCGCGCTTCTCCGATGTGATCCGCTACGCCAAGTCTGGCGAGACCGAGGCGCTGCGCGAGGCGGTCCATCATCTGGTGCCGGAGTTCAGACCCAGCGCCGAGCAGGCTCCCACGCCGCAGGAAGAAGTCCCGCCGGTTAGGCAGCAGCGCGCTTCCTGAGCAGCCGCATCACGGCCCGGCACGGATAGAGAGCAGCCTCTCTCAAAGGGCGAGGCTGCGGCGCACGATCCGGGCATAACGCTGCGGTGCTCTTGCAGTGGGCACGGGGCGGGCGATAGAGGCGGAGCAACCGATCCGCCCTTTGCTCCAGGAGCCCCCTGCCCCCCATGACCGACCGCTTCATGCCGCGCCGCGCCCTTCTTTCGGTCTCCGACAAGGGAGGTCTGATCGCGTTCGCCGAGGCGTTGGCGGGGCACGGCGTCGAGCTTCTCTCCACCGGCGGCACGGCGAAGGCGCTGCGCGAGGCGGGCCTTATCGTCACCGATGTGTCTGAGGTCACCGGCTTTCCCGAGATCATGGACGGGCGGGTGAAGACGCTTCATCCCGGCGTTCATGGCGGGCTTCTGGGCCGTGAGGGCACGGACGACGCGGCGATGAGTGAGCACGGCATCGCGCCGATCGACCTTCTCGTGGTGAACCTCTACCCCTTCGAGGAGAGCGTGCGCAAAGGCGCAGGTGAAGAGGGCCTGGTCGAGACCATCGACATTGGCGGCCCGGCCATGATCCGAGCCGCAGCGAAGAACTTCGAGCGGGTCACCGTGGTCACCGATCCCGAGGACTACTCGGCAGTGCTGGCCGAGCTGGCCGCAGGCGGCACGACGAAGGACTTCCGCCGCCAGCAGAGCTCCATCGCCTACGGACGGACGGCCGAGTACGACCTCCTCATCAGCCAGACCCTCGACCACGGCCATCTTCCGGCGCGGCGGACGGGGATGGTGGGACGCCTCGTCTCCCCCCTCCGCTACGGCGAGAACCCGCACCAGGCGAGCGCGGTCTACAGGACCGCGGAGCTGCGCGAGGGCGCGCTGTCCGCCGAGCAGCTTCAGGGCAAGGAGCTCTCCTACAACAACCTCAACGACACCGACGCCGCCGTGGAGCTTGCCGCCGAGTTCACCGGCAGCGAGCCCGCCGTGGTCATCGTCAAGCACGCGAACCCTTGCGGCGTGGCGCTCGGCAGCTCGGTTGCAGAGGCCTACAAGCGGGCACTCGCCTGCGACCCTGTCTCGGCCTTTGGCGGTATCATCGCCTCGAACAAGCGCATCGACCGCGCGGCTGCCGAGGAGATCACCAAGATCTTCACCGAAGTGGTCATCGCCCCCGGTATCGACGAGGACGCGCGGGAGCTCTTCGCCAAGAAGAAGAACCTCCGCCTGCTGACGCTGCCCTCCCTGCCCTCCCCGGATCAGGCGCGCATGGCGCTGAAGCAGATCGGGGGCGGCTTCCTCTTCCAGGACCAGGACACACGCGTCACCGAGGATGACCTCAAAGTGGTCACCAAACGGGCGCCCACGGAGGGTGAGCTGGCGGACCTCCGCTTCGCCTTCACCGTGGCCAAGCACGTCAAGTCGAACGCCATCGTCTATGCCAAGGACGGCGCCACCGTCGGCGTCGGCGCGGGCCAGATGAGCCGCCTCGACAGTGCACGCATCGCGGTCAGGAAATCCCAAGACGCCGCGGAGGTTGCAGGCGCCAAGGAACCCTTAGTCAAGGGATCCGTGGTAGCGTCCGATGCCTTCTTCCCCTTCGCCGATGGGCTTCTGGCGGCGGCGGATGCGGGAGCTACGGCGGTGATCCAGCCAGGCGGCTCGATGCGCGACGACGAGGTGATCCAGGCCGCCGACGAAGCGGGGCTGGCCATGGTCTTCACCGGCATGCGCCACTTCCGGCACTGAGTAAGAGAACAACGACAAGAGAACGAGCGAGGAAACGAGAATGGCTCAAGAGCATATGGAGCGCGAGACCACCTTCCGCGAGAGCGTCGACATCATGTTCGACCGGGCCGCGTCGCATCTCGACGTGTCCGAAGGCCTCAAGCACAAGATCAAGGTCTGCAACTCCGTCTACGCCGTGCGCTTCGGCGTGCGCCTACGCGGCGACATCCACACCTTCACCGGCTACAGAGCGGTGCACTCGGAGCATTTGGAGCCCGTCAAGGGCGGTATCCGCTACGCCACCTCCGTCAACCAGGACGAGGTCGAGGCGCTCGCGGCACTGATGACCTATAAATGCGCCATCGTGCAGGTGCCCTTCGGCGGCTCCAAGGGCGGCCTTGCCATCAACCCGCGCGACTGGGACGAGGACGAGCTGGAGCGCATCACCCGCCGCTTCACCTACGAGCTCGCCAAGCGCGACCTCATTCATCCGTCCCAGAACGTTCCGGCCCCTGACATGGGAACCGGCGAGCGCGAGATGGCGTGGATGGCGGACCAGTACAAGCGCATGAACCCGACAGACATCGACGCGGCGGCCTGCGTCACCGGCAAACCCCTCGGCTCGGGCGGTATCGCAGGCCGGGTCGAGGCCACGGGCCGCGGTGTTCAGTACGCGCTGCAGGAGTTCTTCCGCCACCCCGAGGATATGGCCAAGGCAAGTCTGACCGGCACCCTCGACGGTAAGCGCGTCATCGTCCAAGGGCTCGGCAATGTGGGCTACCACGCCGCCAAGTTCCTGTCCCAGGAGGACGGCTGCAAGGTGACCGCCGTGATCGAGCGCGACGGCGCCATCGTCGACGAGAACGGCATCGACATCGACGAGCTCAAGAACTACATCAACCGCGCCGGCAAGGTGAAGGGCTACCACCACGGCCAGTATGTCGAGGACGGAGCAAAGGCGCTCGAAAACGACTGCGACATCCTCATCCCGGCGGCCATCGAGGGCTCGATCTGGCGCGGCAATGCGGCCAACATCAAGGCGAACCTGATCATCGAAGCCGCCAATGGTCCGGTCACGGCTAATGCTGACACCATCCTTCGCGAGAAGGGCACGGTGATCATCCCCGACATGTACGCCAATGCGGGCGGCGTGACCGTCTCCTATTTCGAGTGGGTGAAGAACCTCAACCATATCCGCTTCGGCCGCATGCAGCGGCGCGAGGACGAGAAACAGAAGACCATGCTGCTGCACGAGCTCGAGAAGGTCACGGGACAGAAATTCTCCGACGAGTTCGTGGCCAAGTTCGGGCGCGGCGCCGACGAGATCGACCTCGTCCGCTCCGGCCTCGACGACACCATGCGCGGCGCCTATCAGAGCATGCGCGAGGTCTGGCACGGCATTGACGGCATCGAGGATATGCGCACGGCGGCGTACTACGTCTCGCTGCGCGACATCGCCAACAGCTACCGCAGTTTGGGACTGTAATCCCCGTAGGGCGGAACGCGAAGCTTTCCGCCTTCCGAGGTTTGAGACACCGCGCGGCGGATGGCTTCGCAATCCGCCCTACGGACTGAGGACAGGGCCATGGGTGACATCGTTCAGGGCCTCGTCCCCATCGCGGCGGCGATCTTCATCGGCTGGGGTGCACGGAAGACCGGCCTCATCCCCGCCGAGCTTTGGGGCGGGGTGAACAAGCTCGCCTATCTCGTCCTTCTTCCCGCCCTCCTCTTCGTCACCATCGCCAGTGCCGGGTCGTTGGGGGGCGAGGCAGCGCCTTTTCTGGTGATCGCTACCGGGGCGTTCGTGGCCATGGCGGTGATCGCGCTTCTCCTGAAGCCGGTGCTGCATACGGATGGCCCCAGCTTCACCAGTGTCTTCCAGGGCGGGCTTCGCTGGAACGGCTTCGTGGTGCTGGCTCTTGGACAGCAGGCCTTCTCCGCCGATCAGGCTGCCCTCCTCGCCCTCGTCTTCGCGCCCACCGTGCCGCTCATCAATGTCCTCTGCGTCGCCGTTCTCTCCGTATGGGGAGCGCATGAGGGCCGGGTCAGTCCCAGCCGCGTCGCCTTCCGCATCGCCACCAACCCCCTGATCCTGGGATGCGGGCTCGGCGCCCTGGCGAGCTTCACCCCTCTTCTACGCGAGCCGCTTCTTCTCGATACGGCCGAGCTGGTCGGACGCGGCGCCCTACCGCTGATCCTCTTGACGGTGGGAGCCAGCCTCGACTTCTCCGCCATCAGTGCGAAGCCCGCCATGCTCGCTGCGGCTACGGCGCTCAAGCTCCTCGTGGCCCCCGCCGTCTTCATCGGCCTCGGCATGGCCTTCGGCCTTCCCGCCGACATCATCCCTGTCCTCGCTGCCGTCGGCGCCGCACCGGGCGCGGCGTCGAGCTACGTGCTGGCGAAGGAACTCGGAGGCGATGCCGAGCTGACGGCGGGACATGTCACCGTCACGACTGTCCTCGCCTTCCTCAGCTTCCCCCTCTGGATTGGTGCAGTGAGCTGATCCTGGTGAGGACTCTTCCGCTCTTTTGGTGGTGCGCCTGCAGAAAAGAGTTGCGCAAAGGTAAAAACTACTCACACTAACGTGATCGGATGCTCCTTCGTGGGGAGGGGGCGCCTTGATCTCAATGATGGGGGAACATCATGAAGCATCTTCTTGCGTCCGCCGCGGCGCTCGCCACCCTGTTAGGCGCGAATGCCGGTGCGGCTATCGTCTCGGCTGAAGCCGACTGCGACATTACTGGCACCAACCCGAACGGCATTCAGTGCGGCACCAATGACCGCCGCGACCTTTCGAACGTGGAGTTCAGCAGCACCGGCGACGGTGACTTCTTCTCGCTGGGTCTGGGCGGTTCCGCCACCTTCGAAGTCGATCCGGCTTTCAACAATGGCGGCGTAATGATCGAGGTCACGAATGGCAGCCGGTCGAACTATGTGGAGACGGTGACCATCGCGGTCTCGGCAGACAACATCACCTTCACCGACATTGGTACGTTCGACAACAGCCAGGGCCTGACCAGTTTCAGTTTCAACGTGCCGGGCGGCCCCTTCTCCTTCATCCGGTTCACCGATGAGACGACGGGCATTCCGAACGGGGACGGCTTCGACATCGACGCGTTTTCGGTCCAGGCCGTGCCGGTTCCGGCAGCGGCGCTGCTAATGCCCCTCGGCCTCGCAGCCCTCGCCCGCCGCAAGCGCAAGGCGTAGGCGCACCGCATAACGAGCGGGCGGCGGGCTCAGCCCCGCCCGCTCGGCCTCTAATCGTCCTTGAACCGCTCGCCGGTCTCGTCGAGTTCGAATCGGTACTTCTCGCGGCAGAAGTCGCAGGACACCTCGATGGCGCCGTCCTCGATCATGTCCTCGATGTCCGCCTTCGTGTACTGAGCGAGAACGTTGGCGATCTTCTCGCGGCTGCAGGTGCATTCGAAATGCGCCGTGCTCGGCTCGAAGACCCTCACGCCGTCCTCGTGGTAGAGGCGGTAGAGGAGCTGCTCCGGGCTCACCGTGGGGTCCAGAAGCTCGTCCGCCTTCACGGTCTCCAAGAGGATCGCCGCGCGGTTCCATGCCTCGCGGTCATCATCGGCCATGATGACCTCTTCGCCGCGCTCCCGCGTGCCGCCTTCAGCCGCCATGAACTGCACCATGGCACCGCCCGCGCGCCAGGTCTCGCGGCCGTTCTCGTCGGTGACCTGACCGACGGCGAGCTCGATGGCGGTGGGGATCTGCTCGGACTGGGCGAAATAGGCCACCGCCGCCTTGCCGACCGTCGGACCCTCCAGGGGAACCACGCCCTGGTAGCGCTCCATATCCGCGCCCTGGTCGATGGTCATGACCATGTGGCCCTTGCGCAGGAGAAAGTGGAGCTCCGGCCCCTCGGCGCGGCCTGCAATCTCCTCATGACCCTCCTGGATCTTGGCCGTGGCCCTCAGCGCACCGCCCGCCGTGTAGTCGGCGACGATCATCGAGACCGGGCCGTCCCCTTGCGCCTGAAGGATCAGCTTGCCGTCAAACTTCAGGCTCGCACCGAGCATGGCGACGAGCGCCGCCGTCTCGCCGATGAGCTGCTTGAGGGGGCGGGGAAAGTCGTGCCGCGACAGAAGCTCGTCGATAGCCGGGCCGAGGCGCACCACGCGCCCGCGCACGGGAAAGTCCCCCACCTGAAAGGGGATGACGACATCGTCTTGCGGACCGCCGGACTGGGGGGTCTCGTCGAACATAGGCTAGGCCTTAATCTTATAACCGCTCTTGAAGAGGAGGTAGGTGGCGACGATGGCAAGGGCGGACAAGGCCGCCGTGGTCAGCACCCCTAGAATGACCGAAGCGTCAGAGACGCCGATGAAGCCCCATCGGAACCCGTCGATGAGGTAGAAGAGCGGGTTGAAGCCCGACACGTCCGCCACCCATTCGGGCAGCCCCTCCTTCCTGACGCTGTAGAAGGTGCCCGAGAGGAAGGTCAGCGGCGTGATGACGAAGTTGGAGATGAGGGCGAGCTGGTCGAACTTCTCCGCCCACATCCCGGCCATGGCGCCGAGCGCACCGAGGAACAGGCTGGCGGCGACCGAGAAGTAAAGGATCGCCAGGATGTTGTGAATGCCGAAGGGACCTCCGCTCACGATCATGAAGGCGGCGATGGTCACCGCCGTCACGCCGCCTACAAGAAGCCCCCGCGTCGCCGCCCCCAGCACGAAGGCTGCCGTCAGCTCAGCGGCCGAGAGCGGGGGCATGAGGATATCCACCAGCGAGCCCTGCACCTTGCCGATGATGAGCGAGCTGGAGGCGTTCTGAAACGCGTTGGACAGGACCGCCATCATGATGAGGCCCGGCGGCAGGAAGGCGGCGAAGGGGACGATCTCCCCCTCCATCGTGACATCCCGGCCCGTGCCGAAGGCGACGAGGAACACGGTCAGGTACAGCATGGTGGTGATGATCGGGGCGAAGACCGTCTGCGCCGCCACCTTGATGAAGCGCATCACCTCTTTCTTGTAGAGGGTCCAGAGGCCGAGCCAGTTCACCGCGCCGAAGCGCCGCTCGCCGAAGGCGGGAGCGTCGACCTCTCCGGCAGTATGGGTATCGAGAGCCATGGGGTTTGGTTCCTTCCTCGGAGGGCCGGGCTTACCAGTGCCGGGAGCAAGAACAAGCTTCGGGTGTGGACAAAAACGCCGCTTCCCACATCTAGACGTTCATAACTCGGTAACCATCCATCTTGTGCATTAGGCGCCGAACGGTCACAACATCTGGGAGATAGAGCGAACCTCATCCCAGATTTGGGGTTAGCTTGGAAGAAGCGCAGACGAGCGGGAGTGAAGCCGATGGCATGGACCGAAGAACGCGTAGAGGAGCTGAAGACGCTCTGGGGTGAGGGCCACTCCGCCAGCCAGATCGCGGCCAGGATGGGCGGCGTGACCCGCAACGCGGTGATCGGCAAGGTTCACCGCCTGGGCCTCTCCGGCAGGGCCGCACCCGCCAAGCCCAAGGCGGTCGCAGCGCCGGAACCGAAGGCAGAGGCGCCCAAGAGCGAGGAGCGCGCAGCGCGTCCCCGCGCCTCCAGCGTGCTGCGCAACCTGCCGCCGATCACCGATCTCGGCACGGACCGGCTGACGGTCTCGACCATCGGCACCGACGAGTGCAAATGGCCGATCGGCGATCCGGCGTCGGAGGACTTCCACTTCTGCGGCCAGGCGGCGTCGGGGGGCAAACCCTACTGCGCCTACCACGCTCAGCTCGCCTTCCAGCCCTCCACCGCCAGGAAAGAGCGCAAGAAGAGCGCAGCGCCCGCCCTGCCTCGGCCGATCAGGGCGGTGGGGTAGATCCCCTTCTCGGGACGCTCTCCCACGGCTTGTCCGTGGGACCCAACTCCTGAAGGTTTAAGTAGCGAGCCATCGTTTGGAGCTGGGCCCTATGGACCGCTCAGTGGCCATAGGAAGGCGTGACTTGGTACGTTACTCCAGCGCCGCCGCCTTGCGCCAGTCGGGCAGCGGCGCAGGCTTCAGCCGCTCGGTAGCGAACAGCTCCGCCTGATCGGCGTAGTGCGGCGAAGCGGGGCGGCCCATGGCCGCGCCGAAGGGGTAGATGGTCCTCGCGTCGAGCTCTCCGTCCGCGGACCACTTCACATAGGCGATATAGCCGTCGCCGTTGAGGCCGTGCATCCTTCCGTCCTCGTCAAAACCCCAGTAGATGGCCCTCAGCGCATCGGGTCCGCCGAAGAGCGGGAGATCGGCCTCGCCGCGGCGAAGCCGGGACAGCTCGCCCAGCGGCGGATCGAGGCGGCCGAAATGGGTGCGCAGATGCTCGGCGGCCTCGGTCAGCGCGGCTTCGTGGGTGGGCATGTCGTGCCAGCCGCGAAGGCCGAGATAGAGGTTGTAGATCACCAGCGCGCCGATGGCGTCCGCCTCCCCTTCCCCGTCGAGGACGTCGTCGAAGCGGCGAAGCAGCGCGAAGGCCTCGGCATCGACCTCTTCGAGAGAAGCGTCCCTGACGAGGGCGCCGAAAGCCTGCCCCAGGGGTGAGCCCCGGTCGTAGCCTTTGTCGTACTTGATCTCGTCCAGCACCTCGTCCGTGAACGGACCGGCATGGGCGCGCATCAGCGCGAGGGCTCGGGTGATGCGGTTGGTCACGTTGGGCTCGAGGCCCACGAGGTCTTCGAAATCGGCTGGGTCGAGCGTGTTGCGCTCGGCTGTCGCTAGGAAGGGCGTGTTGTTGGCGTTGACGAGCCAGCCGCTTTCCGGGTTCACATAGTAGGGCAGGTTCTCGAACGGCTCGTAAGAGGTCCAGACAAGTGCCGGATCGTCGCCGGGCAGCACACCCGACCAGTCGAGTTCGGTCGAGCGCTCCGGGAACTGAGCGTTGTAGAGATAGGCGATGTTGCCCTCGGCGTCGCCGTAGATGAAGTTGGTGGAGACGATGTACTGCATCCGCATCGCATCCTCCCAATCGGCGAAGGATTTGGCGCGGTTGAGGCGGTAGTACTGCTCGAAGCTGCGCACCTCGCCCATGCCGGCATAGCGGACGGCGTAGACGCCCTGATCGGTCTTCACCGCCGGTCCGTGGACGGAGAAGTGGATGGTCCTGGGCACCGGCACGATGAGCGGACCCATCTTCACTTTCAGCCAGACCCGTTCCTTCTCGAGTTCCCGCCACTCATCGCCAAAGCGGTAGCGGTTCCCGCTCTCATCCATCTCCAGCCGGTAGACGTCGGTGAGGTCGGGCACGTTGACCGTGTTGGTCCAGGAGAGGTGATCATTGTACCCCATGAGGATGAAGGGCACGCCGGGGAAGAGCGGTCCCGCCATGGACCATCCCTCGCCCGAGGCGATGCGCGCCTCGTACCAGGCGGCGATCCCCTCCCAGGGCTGGTGCGAGTTGGAGATGAGCACGGTCGAGCCGTCGGCCCGCCGGGAGGGCGCGATGGCGAAGGCGTTGGAGCCTCGCGCCTCGGCTGGGGACGATGCCGGCTCGCCCTCGATGGAGCCGTCGATCACCGCCTCGAGCACGCCGTCGAGACCGTAGAAGAAGGGGGCCACCAGGACGAAACCGGCGATCACGTCCTCGCCGGTCACCGGGAAGAGCTCCTTGCGGAGGATCTCATCCAGATGATCCGAGGCGTAGGCGTTGATGCCCGCCGCGTAGCCATCGGCCATGGCGCGGGCTCTCGGGGTGAGGAGGCCTATGTTCCGCGCGGTAACGCGCTGCGCCTGGACCATGCGCCCGACCACGTCGACGATGGCGCCGTCAGGGCCGTTGATGGCCGCCGACTGACCCTTAATAGGCGCGATGCGCTGCTGGATGGTGGCGAAATCGTCCTCGGCATGGGCGTAGGCCAGACCGAAGGCCACCGCCGGATCGGTCTTGCCGTAGACGGAGGGCACACCGTACTCGTCCCGCTCGATGAGATAAGGTGCAGGCGGAGAGGCTTCCGCCAGCTCCCCCTTGATACGCTGCCAGACCAGCAGGTTCTTGCCGATGATGAGTAAAAGCAGCACGGCGACGAACGTCGCCAGGCCAGCGGCCAGTCTTGCCATTCTTGGTGCCTCCCCGCCCAAGTGATCCGGGCTTGCCTTTAACTAGCACACCCGGACCCTTGGCCAAGAAGGCTCTTACATCAGCCGCGTCTGCCGCGGACCGCGCGAAGCGCCGCGAGGCCTCCGAGCATCAGCGGAAGGCCGGCGGGGATCGGCACCACCGGCCCCGTCGGGTCGTCGACGCCGCTGTCGAAGGTGCCGCCCTGGATGAAGACTGCAGAATCGAAGTCTTCGTCGCCGACATCGGCAATAACGATGGTGGCCGTGAAGACACCGGTACCGAGATCGGAGGTCTGGGCGACCAAAGGCACGGTGAAGCCGTCGAAGACGAAGGCGATCGGGCCATCGATCTCTCCTATCTCGTCGTCGACTTCCCCGTTAGGCACGAAGAACTCGCTGTTGTCTTCGATATTGACGTTGTTGATGTTGACCACATCGCCGCTCACGAGCGCCAGGTCCTCTTCACCGACGATCAGCCGGAAGGCGTCGATGAACTCGCTGTCGACGAACTCCGGATACTCTTCCGATGCGAAGACGTAGTTGAAGGCGATGTCCGAACCTGCGCTCGGGTCGTCGAAGGAGAACGAGAACGTCAAGGTGGCCGCGTCGTTGCTGTCTTCGATCAGATCAGTCCCCGCACCGCCGAGTGTTCCTCCCAGAAAAGTCGAGGACGGACCATCGCCGATGTCGCTGACATCCCCAGTGGAGAGCACGATTCCCGTTGCGAAACCAACGGTGTCGGTGCCGTCGGTGAAGGTGCCGAACTGGATAGATGCACCGGTGAGGGTAGGCGTGCCGACCAAGGTGATCCCCTCACCTAGGATAGCATTGACCAGTGCAGTAGCGTCGTCTGTCTGAGTTACAGTAATGGCTTGAGCAGAAGCAAAACACAACACCGCCCCGCTCGCAATGGTGGCGAGCAGATTTCTCATCGTTTCCCCTTCTCATGTGAACGATGAGTGCTTCAAAGCTGAGGCAGCCAGATTCATCTAGCTGTTTATGTAGTACTCACTTGCTTGTGAGTACCGCGAAGGAACGGTGACACTACTCTGCAGCGAGTGCCGGGTTGGCCAGCCCGTCCGCCGGGAGGTGGCAGGTCACCATGGTGCCCTCGTCCTCGCGGCTGGCCAGCTTGACGAAGCCGCCATGCAGGCTGACGAAGCTGTCCACGAGGGCGAGGCCGACGCCCGCGCCTGCGCCGGGGCCTGCCGCCTCGTAGCGCTCGAAGACCTTGGCCTGGTCCGCGGGGGTGACGCCGCGGCCCGTATCGGCAACCCAGAGCTTGACCATCTCGCCTTCGCGCTCGGCGCCCAAGGTGACCTCGCCGCCCGGCTCGGTGAACTGGAAGGCGTTTTGCAGCAGGTTGAAGATGACCTGCTTGAGGCGTCGCTCGTCGCCGCGAATCTGGCCGATATGGCTGTCGCAGTCGATGGTCAGGCGAATCTGGCTGTCCTCGGCCTTGAGCGCGGCGTAGGTCTTGGCGTTCTCCATCAGCTTACGGACGTCCACCCAGTCGAGCTCGAGGTTGAGCTGGCCCGCATCGACAGCGGCGAGGTCGATGATGTCGTTGACGAGATCGAGAAGCTTGAGGGAGCTTGCCACGATGGCGGCGGTATAGTCCTTCTGCCGGTCGGACAGCGGACCTGCGAACTCGTTCTCCAGCACCTCGGCAAAGCCCTTGATTACGTTGAGGGGGTCACGGAGCTGGTAGGAGATGTGGTTGGTGAAGCGCGTCTTGATGCGGTCGGCATCCTCGAGGATCTGGTTGCGAACCTCGAGCTCCTTCTGGCGCTCCTGGCTGTCGGTCACGTCGATGAAGCTGACCAGGGTCGCACCGTCCGGCAGAGGCGAGGTGGCGTAGGCCATCCAGCGGCCATCGGTGAGCTTGAACGGACCCCCCGCCTGGGTCTGGCGGTCCTGGGGCGAGAAGCTCACGATACGGCGCTTCATCGAGGCGAAGTCCTCCTCCGCACTCGGCGCCATGCCGGTAAACTCGGCCTGCAGCGCGTCGAAATGGGGAGCGTCCGCAAGCTGATCGCCGGTGAGCGTCCACATCTCCTCGAAGCTCTGGTTGAAGAGCGCCAGGCGGCCATCGGCGCCGAAGACGGCAACCCCCTCGGTCAAGTTGTTGAGGGTAGCGGCCTGGACCTTGATCTGGGTCTGGTAGAGGGTCTGGAGCTCGACCGTCTGGGTGATGTCCTCGAACACCACCGCGACACCGCCAAGCGCATGTCGGCCCTTGGCGACCCTCAGCGTACGGCCCGAAGGCAGGTGCCAGGTCTCGTCGGGGATCTGGCTGTCATCCTCTCCGTAGACGGAGAGCTGTTCCTGCTTCCAGCGCCCGAAATCGGACTGGGCAGGCAGCTTGTCGAGATGGCGCAACCGGTCCAGCACCTCGGCGTGGCTAGGCTTATGAAGCAGCTCCGCCTCCTCCATGCCCCAAAGCTCGACGAAGCTCTGGTTGTAGTATTCGAGCCCCTGATTGGCGCCGAAGACGGCCACGGCGGTGCCGAGCTGGTCGATCGTCTGGCGGTGCGCCTCCTGGTGGCGACGCAGCTCTTCTTGCGCTTTGTCCTGGCGGGTGACGTCGATGGCGAGCCCGGCGAGCGCCACATTGCCGCCCGAGCCATGCATGGGCTGCTCGATGATTCTCAGCACACGCCGCTGACCTTTGATGTTGACGCGGATGAGGTCGTCGGCGGCCTTGCGGCCCGAGCGCTGGTGCTCCTGCTTGGCTTTCTCGGCCACGCGCACGCAAGTGGGGTCGATCTCGCGCTGCTCGCCGATCACTTCTTCCATGTTGATGGCCTCGACCATCTCCACATAGGTCTTGTTGACCCATTCGAGCTTGAGGTCGGGGGAGCGGCGCCATGCAGCGATCGGCGCACGGTCGAGATGGTTGAAGGCGCCGTGAAGGTCTGAGGCGCGGTCCCTCGCTTGGCCTACCACACCGGCTTCCTCGGCGAGGCGAACGGCAGGGTCGGTGAGCCATAGGGTGACCTGGTCGCCAGCCACGCGGCCGTCGCACTCGATGGAGCGGCCCTCTTCGGTGACCAGCGTGCCGGAGAAGGAGAGGCCCTCCGAGCGCAGAAGATGCACCTTCTCGCGCAGGTTGGAAGGTTTGTCGCCGCGGCGGTCCTCCGTCAGCGGAAGGTCCGCGAACGCATCGAGAAGGCTCTCGGCGGGGCGAAGGAAGGCTTCGGGGTCTTTGGACGCGAAGGTGATGAGGCTCGCCAGCGCCGCCGGGCCGCCGAGGACGCGGGGAGCGCCCCAGCCGTCGGAGACCTCGTCGTCGCTCTCCTCCCAGACCAGCACCAGGCCGGGATGGCTGGCGAGGATCGACTCGGACTTCTCGAGCTGCGCTTCCATCCGGGCGAGGTTCTTGGACCAGTCCGAAGTGATGTTGTTCGACGCGGACGCCACGCGCATCGCCCAGAAAAGCACGGCCAGGGCGAAAGCCACCGCGCCAAGCGTCACCGCCAGGGTCGGCTCCAGCCCCAGCTCGAAACTGCCCAGGAGACCGGCATGGTCGTCCTGCATGAAGAACACGGAAAGACTGACCAGCAGCGCCGCGATGACGGCTACGGCGCTTCCTTTGATGGCGGCGTTCATGCGCGCTTGTCCCCTGACGACATGGCCCGCTTCTCGGGCTGCTCCCCAGAACAGCCTGGAATCACTAACAGGGCGTTAAACTTCGTGAAGAGAGTCTTAGAGCGTCCCGGAGGGAACCAGAAGACCCTTTCAGGTTGTGTTGACGATCGCTCGTTCGGAGGAGGCTACCCCTCCTCCCCCATCAGCACGGCGGTGAGTGCGCGCAGACAGAGAACCTCGCCCCCCTTCGGCCTGCCGGGCAGCGGGCTCGGCACCCAGGCGAAGGTGTCGATATGGGTGTAGGGCACCTGACCGGCGAAGCCCTTGAGGAACAGCGCCGCGGTGATCGAGCCAGCGAAGGGCGTCGAGGCAGCGTGGTTGATGTCGGCGATGTCCGAGGCGAGGAAGCTCTCATAGCGCTCCCAAAAGGGCATGGGCCACATGGGGTCGCCCAGGCGCCTTCCGGCCTTCAGCACCTTCTCCTGGAACTGCGGCTCGGTGGAGTAGATCGGCGGCAGGTCCGGGCCGAGGGCCACCCTGGCCGCGCCGGTGAGGGTGGCGAGGGTGATCATCCGATCCGGTGAGCCCTCGAGCGCGAGCGCCATGGCGTCGGCGAGGATCAGCCGGCCCTCCGCATCGGTGTTGGAGATCTCCACGGACTTGCCCAAACGGCTGCGGAACACGTCGCCGGGCCGGAAGCTGTTGCCGGAGACGGCGTTCTCCACGGCGGGGATGAGGAGCCTGAGGTTGATCTCCGCCCCCTCCTCCATGAGGCGCCTGGCCAGCGCCAAGGACGTGGCGGCGCCGCCCATATCCTTCTTCATCAGGCCCATGGACTTGCCGCCCTTGATGTTGAGGCCGCCGCTGTCGAAGCAGACGCCCTTGCCGATCAGCGCCAGGCGCTTGTCGCCGCCGCCCGCCCAGTTGAGCTCGATGAGGCGCGGCTCCTTGCCCGGCCCCGCCGCCCGGCCCACCGCGTGGATGAGGGGGAAGGCTTCGGCAAAGCCATCACCCTGATAGACCTTGATGTCGGCACCAAAGCTGCCTGCGAGGCGGCGGGCCGCATCCTCCAGGGCGTCGGGGCCCATGTCCTCGGCGGGGGTGTTGATGAGGTCGCGGCCGAAGAAGATGGAGGCGGCCTCGCGGGCGATCTTACCAGCGATCTCTTCCTGGGGGATAACGAGCCGCGGCCCCTCGCCGTCTCCTGCGTAGCGGTGGAAACGGTAGGCGCCGAGGGCGAAGCCGCGGGCGATGTCTTCGAGAGGCAGGCTCTGCGGATGCGCGGCGACGCTGTAGGTCCCGGAAGGCAGCTTCAGCGATGCCGCCCCAGCGGCCAGGGGGTCACGGCCCTCGCCGCCCACGCCCACCAGGACCGATTTTTCCGTAAAGGCGATCTGCTCCCGCTCCCCGGTGAAACCCTGCAGCCTGGCGGCAGCCTCGCTTCCCTCCGGTAGCGCACAGGAGGGCGAGAGGAAGTGGAGCGGCGTGCTGCCTTCCAGAAGGGAGCGGTCTGCTGAGATGGGGGCTTTGGTCATCGGGTCTTCCTTCGCCAGGCGCGGAGAAGACCCTTAGGCTGCGCTCGCGACGCAGCTCAACCTACTCTGCCGTGATCCGGCGTTCCCAGCTTGCCTCTTCGAAGCGCAATGTGATGATCTCGGCAGGGCCTGCGGAGGGGAAACCCTCCGTTGCCGCCGTGGGGCCGATACCGGCAAGGCGCATGCTCAGAAGGTTGCTGTCGCGAAGGTCCTTGAGGCGGGAGGCCTCGTAGGGCTCCAGCGCGAAGGTCACGTGGACGCGGTCGTCGCCCTCCATCAGGGGCGGGGCGATGGAGACGATCTGCACCCCGCGCAGGAGCGGCGTCTCGCCAGCACCGCGGGAGAGATCGACCTTGTCGCCGGGCATGATGAGATGGGGCGAGCGCTCAGGGATCACCCTTGCGCCCACGGGCACGAGGCCGTCGGGGATCTCGGCGGCGAGGGCCGCGGCGGAGGCGGTGAGCTCAGGCCCGGCAAAGGGCTCGGCGGCCTCGGAGACGGGGCTCTCGAAGCCGAACAGCCAGAGCGCGGCGGCGGCGATCATCGAAAAAACCATGGCATCGACGAACAGGATGGTCAGACGTCGGCGCATCGGCAAGGTCTCCGCTCTTCAAAGCCAGGAGAGCCTTACCTAAAAAGCGCCAAGGACCGGTTAACCCTGAAAGGCCAGCACAGAGGCGGCCACCATGACCAGCACGCCCATCAGAGCCCAGTCGGCAGCGGAGAGCCAGTGCTGGCTCGGCGCAGCTTGTTTGCGCATCCCTTCCTCCCTCAAACGGCGCGATAAAGTCTCACCGAAGGGGGTTGAGGAAGCGCGAAGAAGAAGGGTTAGGGATGGGTTGCCGGGTTGGTGTGAATGCTGCGCTTTTGTCTGGCAGTAGGGGTTCCGCTTCGCGGGCGGGGCCGATGGCCCGTAGGGTGGACGCCGGCAGGCAGCCACCTTTCTTGGGTACAACGCATAACTCCTTCCCCTGTCATCCCGGACAGCGAAGCTGATCCGGGACCCATGGCCTGACGGTATTCACCGTTCGATCCGGTTCACTCGTGAGAAGCACTCGGTCCATGGGTCCCGGATCAAGTCCGGGATGACGGCGGGCGGAGGGGCACGCAGCACGATCATCCGCTTAGCGCGGACATAAGAGACGAACGGGGACCCGGCGCGCGGCGCTGCCGCAGCTTGGGTGTGAAACTGTGAAAGGTGCTTTGGCATGAGGGGAGCCCATTCCCCTACGCCGCGCGCCAGCTTGGTAAGGCTCTGAACAGGGGCCAATCCTTAGCTCGCCCTGCTCGGGTCCAGCTTGCGGGCAGACGGTAAGCGGACACACCGCCCCCAGGACCACCCGCCCCGAAGCCTCACCAAGGCAGCAGACCAGGTAGGATGGCGCCCCCCGCCCCGACGTCTGCTGCGATGGGGGGAACATACAAGGTGCGGCGAGGGCGGGGATAAGTTGGGTGCTGGGGCGTAGGGCGGCTCGCGAAGCGTGCCGCCGTTCCCAGATGCTACCGCTGCAAGGCGGCACGCTGCGCGAGCCGCCCTACGGGCTCCGCCTCTCCATCCGCTTTCCCACGGCGTAGCGAAGCGGAAGACCGTGGGACCCAGCTCCTGCCGCCTGCGTACGGCTTGGTCCGCCCGGTGGTGGGTCCCATGGATCGCTGCGCGACCATGGGAAGGCGTAAAGAGGAGCCGTGGGTCTTGGAGAGAAGGGGGAGAGCGCCGAGCGGCGGCACGCTTCCCGCAATCCGCCCTATTGCGCCGAGTAGAAATGGTAGATGCGCGGCCGCTCCGCAGGACGCAGCCTCTCTCGGCACCACTCGTCGATCTCCCAGGCGAGGTCCTGGTCGATCTCGAGGCCCGGCGAGAGGGTGACGTCGGCGATGAGACGGTCAAGGGTGCCGGGCCTTCGGGAGAGGCGCACCTCGCAGGAGACGACCCCCGGCCCGCCAGCGATGATCTCGCTGATCTGCTGGGGGAAGACATTGACCGCGCCGATCTGCACGGCGCCGTCGCGCCTAGGGCCGAGGCGGAAGCTGCGATCGCTCTCCCACTCGATCTCGTCCATGGGGATGAGGCGCGCCGTGCGGCCGTTGGCCCGGTGGCGGACGATGGCCTCACCGTCGCGGCTCCAGTGATCGAGGAGGACGAAGGGCTCGGACTGGCTGTCGCGCCAGCCCACCACGCCGGTTTCGGTGGAGCCGTAGAGCTCGCGGATGGCGCCGATGCCGCGCTGGCGAAGCTTCTGGGCCACGTCCATGGTCAGCGCCTCGCCGAAGGAGAGGCCGACCACATTGCCGGGTATCTCCGGCAGGGTCGCAGCGAGGTAGCGCCAGAGGGTCGGCGTCGCCACCACCAGATCGCCGAAGCGCAGGGTCTCGGAGAGCTCGTCAGGGGTGAAGCGGCGGGCGTCCAGCACCTCGATCCGCTGCAGGTTCGGCGCGATGACCGAGCTGTTGAGGCCCAGAAGCGAGTGCGGCGGCACCATGGCGATCGTCCGCTTGCGCCCGGACAGGAGCGAGGCGACGGCGGCGCCGTCCTGGAACATGTCGTCGGCGGGGTGGGTGGTCGCCGCCTCGCCGGTCTGGGTAGTGGGGTAGAAGCTGAACTCGGTGAGCTTCTCCAGCGCCTTCTCCGCCACGAGGCCCGCCCAATCGCCGATGGTGCAGGAGCCGTCGGTGGGCAGGTCCACCTCGCCGTGGCCGAAGAACTCCGCCGCCCGTGCCGAGCAGTCCTTCACCTGCTCGGGGGTGAGAGCGAGGCCGCTCACGCCCAAGGAGGTCTCCGCGCCCCAGCCGGAATGGACGAGGCTCTCCGTGTAGCGCTTGTGCCGACGTGCGAGCTCATCCGCGATGAGGGCGGCGAGGATGCGGACGATGGTCCCCTGCTCGAAGGTGAAGCTTTTCATGTTCCTTCGGTTTCGGCCTCTTCGAGGATAGCCGTCAAGCGCGCGGCTGCAGCAAGGTCGGGCTCGGCGCCGCCCTCGAGACGAAGGCGCTGGACGCCGACGAGGCTGTTGCTGCGCGCGAGGGGGTAGCGGCGGAGGTCGTCCGGCTCAATGGGCGCCTCACGGACGGCGCCTCTCTCCAGCAGCACCTCGCGGACGATGCCGTCGAGGCAGCCCTCAGAGGTGGGAGGCGTAATCCAGCCTTCTCCCGTCAGGGCGTAGAAATTGGCCATGGCGGTGCATGCGGGCCTGCCCTCGCTGTTGAGCATGACGACATCGTCCGCCTCCGGTGCTTTCGCCAGCGCCAGGACATTGTCCGTATAGGCGAGGGTTTTGTAGCGTGAGCTGGGCGCGTCGGTGCTCCGCCGCCAGTTGGAGAGCGCTGCGGTAGCAGGCGTGGTCGGCCTCGGTCCTGACGGTGCGAACCGTGTCAGGACGACAGGGGCGCACGGGCTTGGCGGCCTGAGCCCCCTTGGCCCCGAACCCCGGCTGATCGTAGTACGCAACGAACCGGTCTGGCCTTCTAGTTCCGAGAGAGCTTTCTCCATGGCGGCAGAAGCGGGCTCGCACGCTTCTTCCATGCCGAAGAAGGTCAGTGCACGCCTGAGCCGCTGCCGGTGGCGTTCGAGAAGCAGGGGGCGACCATCTTCCACGCGCAGCGTGTCGAAGACGCCGTCGGCGAGGAGAAAGCCTCTGTCGTCCTCGGCGATCACCGGGTCGTCTCCAGGAAGTTGCCCAGCAGGTCCCGTCCTTCGGGGGTCAGAACCGATTCCGGGTGGAACTGGACGCCGCGGTGGGGGAGGCTCTCGTGACGGAACGCCATCAGCTCTCCGTCCTCGGACCAGGCGGTGGGGATGAGGGGTGTTCCTCTGATCTGCGAGACCAGGGCGTGATAGCGTCCGGCGGAAAAAGGGTCAGGCAGGCCTTGGAAGAGGAGGTCGTCCTCGTAGCGGATCGCTGACGCTTCTCCGTGGACGGGCGTTTTGGCGGCAATCGTCTTGCCGCCATAGCTCTCGGCGATGGCGAGGTGGCCGAGGCAGACGCCCAGCATGGGGGTATCGGGGAGTGCGAGGGGAAGCTCTACCGACAGCGGGGTCTCGGCAGGGGTGTAGGGGCCGGGGGAAAGGATGACGCCGCTGGGGTGCAAACCCGCCGCTTCGTCTGTAGACAACGCATCGTAGCGGACAACCCTCGTCTCATATCCCGCCTCGCGGACATAGCGGGCCAGGGTCTCGACGAAGCTGTCCTGGTTGTCGATGACGAGGATCATCGCGCACCTGTCAGCAGGCGGAAGAGGTACGCCTTGGCCTCGGTCTCGGCATACTCGGCAGCGGGTTCCGAGCGCCAGGTGATGCCGCCGCCGGAGCGGGCGTCGATCCTCCCCCGGCGGTGGTCGGCCACGGCAGTGCGGATGGCGACGCTGGCGACGGCCCTCTCCTTCGTCACGGCGAAGACAGTTCCGCAGTAGGGCCCCCTCCCCTCGCCTTCGAGTTCAGCGATGGCGCGCATGGCGGCGAGCTTGGGTGCGCCGGTGACCGAGCCGCAGGGGAAGGCCGCGCGCAGGGCTTCGGCAAAGGGGAGGCCCACGCGTAGGCGCCCTTCGATGCGGGAGTACAGGTGGTGGACGTGGGGCAGGGTTCGCACGCCGCAGATCACAGGCTCGTCCATCGTGCCGTCCTCGCAGACCTTGGCCAGGTCATTTCGCATGAGGTCGGCGATCATGATGTTCTCGGCACGGTCTTTCGGATCGGCCTGAAGCGCTTCGAGAAGGGCCTGGTCCTCTTCGGGCGTCGCTCCCCTGGGCCTCGTCCCCTTGATCGGCTCGGCCCGGAGCGTGCCTTCTTCAAGCGAAAGAAAGAGCTCGGGGGAAGCGCTGAGCACGGAGAAACCGGGCACCTCGATATGGGCACCGAATCGCTGCTGGAGAGCGAAGCTGACGGCTTGTCGCGGCAGCCCGGAGTAGTGTTCGAACCATGCGCTGTCGCGGCGGGAGATATTGGCCTGGAAGTAGTCGCCCCTCGCAATGCTCCGCCGGACCTTCTCCACCTTCTCCTCGAACGCCTGCCTGCCTGGCTCGCTAACCGTACGTAGAGGAACGGCCGATGCAGACCCTTCGTCCGCAGGGAGGGTTTCGGCCCCCTCGAACCTGCCGATCCACGCCGCCGGAGCATCGAGCGGCGGCGGAGGCATGTCGAGGTCATGCCCAGCCGCCAAGCCGCACTCGTAGCTGAGATAACCGGCGACCACCTCGCCCGGACGGAGCTTCAAGCTCATCTCGGCAAGCTGGCCGAAGGGGTCCGACCCAGCCAGCTCCTCCGTGGACGCCTGCCATGACGACGAAAGGCCGGTCAGTCGGACCGGCCTTCCCAGGAAACCTGCCGCGAGATGGGCCCGCGGCACATTTCGTTCGCTCACTGCCTCACTCCTGTGGAAGGAGCTAGCGCTGCACCGCGCCGGCATCGGCGAGAAGCTGGCCGAAGCGGCTCTGATCGGCGAGGATCTCCAGCGCGCGTTCGAGCTGGCAGTCCTTCTCCAGCTCGCACTCCACCGGCTCGATGAAGAGGGCGGTGGCGTTCTCCTTCTCGCGCTCCTGCTCGGCCACGGCTTCCTGACCTTCCATCAGGATTTCCTGGACCGAACTCGTCTCCTCGCTGACGTCGAGAGCGCCTTCGAGGTCGGCTTCGGAGCGGCGCTCGGCGGGGCCTTCCTGACCCGGACGGGTGATCGGCATGACGATGTCGGGGACGATGCCCATGGCCTGGATGGAGCGGCCCGAGGGGGTGTAGTAGCGCGCCGTGGTCAGACGCAGCGCGCCGGACTGGCCCTGACCCAGCGGCAGGATGGTCTGAACCGATCCCTTGCCGAAGGTCTTGGTACCGAGGAGAAGCCCGCGGTTTCTATCCTGAAGCGCACCGGCGACGATCTCGGAGGCCGAGGCCGAGCCGCCATTGACCAGCACGATGATCGGCAGACCGTCCAGCACGTCGCCGCGCTTGCCGAGCTCACGCATGGAGTCCTTGGGACGGCGCCCGCGGGTGGAGACGATCTCGCCCCCGTCGAGGAAGGCGTCGGAGACGGCCACCGCCTGGTCGAGGAGACCGCCGGGGTTGGAGCGTAGATCGAGGACGAGGCCGTCGAGCCTGCCGCCTGCTTCCTTCTTCAGGTCGCGGATGGCCTCGAGCATCTTGTCTTCGGTCTTGGCCGTGAAGCTCGCGATGCGGACGAAGGCGAAGCGGTCCTGTTCGAGACGCGCGGTGACGGGGCTGACCTCGATGATGTCGCGGGTGAGCTCGAAATCGAGGGGCTCGTTGACGCCTTCACGGGCCACGCGGAGGGTGATGCTGGTGCCGGGCTCGCCCTTCATCAGGTCGATGGATTCGGTCAGCGACTTGCCGAAGACGCTCTCGCCGTCGATCTCGAAGATGAGGTCGTTGGGCTCAAGACCGGCTTTCGCGGCGGGGGTGCCGTCGATGGGTGAGATCACCTTGACGAGGCCGCGGCCCAGCCCCTCGCGCTCCTGGGTGACCTGGATGCCCAGCCCGCCGAACTCGCCGCGGGTAGTCTCCTGCATGGTCTGGAGGTCGGCGGGGGGGAGGTAGTCGGAGTGGGGGTCGAGCGAGCCGAGCATCCCCTCGATCGCGCCCTCCATCAGGTTCCTGTCGTCAGGCTCCTCGACATAGTTGCGGTGCACCGTCTCGAAGGCCTCGCCGAAAAGGTCGAGCTGGCGGAAGGTCTCTGCGCCGAAACCTGATTTGGCGAAGCCGGTGGTGAGAAAGCCCGCCGTGACCGCGCCGCCGAGAACGGCTCCGAGGGCCAGGGAGGACGCGCGGTGAGCCTTGCGGCGGATGTCGGTCGCCTTCTTCGTCATAGATGCCGTTCTCTTCCTTTGGGTGCGCCGAGGATGGTGATCGCCGCTGCCTGCTAGTTCTTCGCCCGAGCCTGTCATTTTGTTGCGCCGATGTCCAAGGCCAAGATTTGATGCTCTAACAATGTGGACAAAGTCTCAAGGTTCCATGGTGGGTGCGGTTGGCTTCTCCCCCTCAGCCTGCCGGCAGCTCCCCCTGGTAGTAAGGCGATCGCATACGATGTAGCATCGTCATCTCGGGGCCGCGTAGCGGAGCCCGAGATCCAGAATCGAAGCGGCCTTATTGTTGGCTGGGCATCGAAAACGTCGACCCTGGCCGATTCTTGATTCCGGGCTCGCTCTGCGAGCGCCCCGGAATGACGACGGAATGTTCTACATGCGATAGCCCTGCGATGCCGGAGGCTGAGGCAGTAGCGTAGGCGCTCTCACCCCTCGCTGAACCAAGGCGTGGGATCCACCGGGCGGCCCTGGTCGCGGACCTGAAACCTCAGCCTAGGGTTCTGCGCCTGGGGCGACATGACGCCGACCGGCTCGCCCGCGCCGACACGCTGGCCCTTGCTCACGATGAACTGGTCGAGGCCGACATAGATATGGGTGAAGCCGCCGCCCACATCGACGATCAGCACGTTGCCGAGCGAGCCGAACTGGGAGGCCCACTGCACCACCCCGCCGAAGGGGGCGGTGACGACGGCTCCCGGCCTCGTCACTAGCTCCACGGCGTCCCGCTCCCCGTCCCTTGCGAAGGTGCGGGCGGGGGTGCCTGCCACGGGGGGATCGAGACGTCCCTTCGCATCCGCGAAGCGTGCGGGAAGATCGCGGTCACGGCGGCTCTGGCGGTAGCGTTCGATGATCTCCTCGGTGGAGGGCAGCTCGGCCAGACGGTTGAGAAGCTCGCGCAGGGAGGAGGCTTCGGCGGCGAGGCGTCTCGTCTCCCGCTCTGCCCGCCGAAGGGCGGCCTGGTCCTCTTCGAACGCGTCGCGACGCTGCTTCATGAGGTCCTCGAGCAGACGCCTGCGCTCACCAAGGGCCTCGTTGGTCTCTTCGAGCTGGGCACGGGCGCCTCTCTTGCGCTCGCGCAGGCGGGCCAGCTCCTCGATCTCCGCCTTCCTGGCCTCGACGATGTCGGCGAGGCGGGGGGTCAGCGAGGACAGGCTGATGGCCGCCAGCGCCGCCGACTGCGCGTCTCCCGGCGAAACCACCAGCGCGGGCGGGCGTGAGCGTTCGAGGTTCTGCAGCGCGGCGAGGACGGAGGAGAGCTCAAGCGCCTTCTTGTCGAGGTCTTCGAGCGCCACGGCCTCCCGCGCCTCGATGTCCTGGAGGTCCTGCTCCAGCTCCGTCGCCCGCGCCTCGGCGGCCTGGAGGGCCGAGGCGGTGGAGACGAGCTGGTCCTGAAGGGTCTCGAGGACCCCCTCCAGCTCCTGCGTGCGGCTCCTGATCTCGGCGGCGGAGCGCTCCTGCTCCTCGATCTGCCGCTCGAGTTCGCGCAGGCGCTCCGCCTCGGTGGGAGGCTGCTGGGCGAGGCTCAAAGCGGTAAGGAGGGCGAGTAGGCTGGTCATCCGCCTCGGTGATAAGGGTGGTTGGTTAAGATGGCGAGGCTTCTGTAGAGCTGCTCGGCCAGCATGGTGCGGCAGAGGGCGTGGGGCCAGACGGCGCGTCCGAAGGAGAGCAGCCTGCCGCCGCTGGCCTGGACCTCCGCGCGGAACGCTTTGTCGAAGCCGTCCGCCCCGCCGATGCAGAAGGCGAGCTCCGGCGTGCCTTGGTCGCGCTCCCGCTCGATCAGCGCCGCGATCTCGGGCGAGCTCATCGCTTCGCCGCGCTCGTCGAGAAGCACCGCCTTGCCTTTGAGGCTGACGCGAAGGGCTTCGGCCTCGCGCGCGGGGTCGCTGCCCTTGCCGGGCTGGATGAAGCGGCTTTCCGGACCCTTGAGGCCGAGCTGGGGGGCGATGCCCCCTGCCCGCTTGAGGTAGTCCGAGGCGGCCTCGGCCAGCGGCTCGCGCTTCGCCTCCCGCGCGATGGCGGCCAGCACCAGACGCACAGGGAAGCTAGGCTTCTGCCGAAGGGGTGTCCGGGGAAGCAGGCGGGAACCGCTCAGGCGCCCAGATCCGCTCCAGATTGTAGAAGCCCCGGACCTCGGGCCTGAAGAGGTGGACGATCACGTCGCCCGCATCGATCAGGACCCAGTCGCAGGCGGGAAGCCCCTCGGTCTTGATGCCCTGGACGCCGGCATCCTTCAGCTCGCGCTGAAGCTTGTCGGCCAGGGCGCCCACATGGCGCTGGGACCGGCCCGAGGCGATGACGAGCGTGTCGGCGACATCAGACTTGCCCTTGAGGTCGATGGTGACGATCTCCTCCGCCTTCTCCTCGTCGAGGCGATGGAGGACCGCCTCGGTCATCGAGGCGGCGGTGAGCGCTTCTTCCCTGCTGCCCTGCGGGGCCGAAGCGTTTCTAGCGTGGGACGCGGACGTCCCCTGGTCATGATGAGGTATCAGCCTCTGTTCTCCTTACGGCGCTCTTCCACTGCGAGAGCCCGCCTCATGTAGCACTTTCGAAGTAGCTTTTGGAGGGGTCGGCTTCCTCGCGGATCATGGAGGAGCTCTCGGGCTGGGAAAGCCCGCCGATATAGCACCAGGCGGGGGCCTTCTGGTGGGCCAGCGCCGTGGCATGCCGCTCGGGAAGCTGGCAGCGGCTGAACGCCCGGCCCGCCGCCGAGTGCAGCGCCTCCCCCTTGTAGCCGGGCCGGGAGACGACGGCGATGGGCAGCATGTGCATCAGCTCGCGCCAGCGGTGCCATTTGTGAAGATTTGCAAAGCTGTCCGCGCCGAGGATGTAGACGAAGGGCGTGCCCCGCTCGCGCATGATGAGGCGCTTGATCGAATCGACCGCGTAGACGGGACCGAGCTCGGCCTCCGGCGCCACCTGCACGTTGGGCAGGCCGCGCATCATCTTCTTCGTGGCCTCGATGCGCTTGTCGAGCGGCGCGTAGTCACCCGCCTCCTTGAGCGGGTTCTGGGGCGTCACCAGCACCCGCATACCTTGCAGGTCGAGGCGCCTTGCCGCGTGACGGACCAGGGCGCGGTGGCCCTGATGAGGCGGATTGAACGAGCCTCCCAGGACCCCTATGGCGGCTTTCTTCATGGCTTTGTTCTCTCCCACGCGAAGGCAGCGACCTTTATGACCATCCTTCTCACCGGTGCGGCGGGCTTCATCGGCGCCAGGACGGCGGCGCTGCTGCTGGCCAGGGGTGAGACGGTGGTCGGTGTCGACAATCTCAACGATTACTACGACCCCGGCCTCAAGCAAGCCCGGCTGGACAGGTTGAAGGGTGAAGCTGGCTTCACATTCCTCCGCGCCGATATTGCCGACCCTGGCCTTGCGGAGAGGGTCAGCGAGCTCGGCATCGACCGTATCATCCACCTCGCCGCGCAAGCGGGGGTCAGGTACTCGATCGAGGCGCCTAGGGCCTATGCCGCCAGCAACCTCACCGGCCATACCGAGATGCTGGAGATGGCCAGGCGCTTCGGCGTGAAGCACATGGTCTACGCTTCCTCCTCCTCGGTCTACGGCCGCAATACGGACCAGCCCTTCCGCGAGGACCAGGTGACGGACACGCCGGTGAGCTTCTACGGCGCCACCAAGAAAGCCAACGAGCTGATGAGTGAGAGCTACGCCTCGCTCTACTCCATTCCGCTAACGGGGCTCAGGTTCTTTACCGTCTACGGACCGATGGGCCGCCCCGACATGGCCTATATGCTGTTCGCCGACGCGATGATGGCGGGGGAGCCCATCAAAGTGTTCGGCGAGGGGCAGATGGCGCGTGACTTCACCTATATCGACGACATCGCCGAGGGGGTGATCGCCGCCCTCGACCATCCTCCCAAGGGCGCCCCGCCCCACCGGGTCTACAATCTCGGCAATGACCGCCCCGAAGAGCTCAGTGAGCTGATCGAGCTGCTGGAGGAGGTTCTAGGACGCAAGGCCGAGCGGCAGCACCTGCCGATGCAGCAGGGCGACGTCCGGCGAACCTGGGCCTCCATCGACCGTGCCCGCGAGGAGCTCGGCTACGCCCCCAAGACCGGCCTGCGCGAGGGGCTGGCCGCCTTTGCCGCGTGGTACAAGGAGTACCGCAAGACGGCTTGGTGCTGAGATGCGAGGTTGATCTAGGTAGCGGGCTCCCGTTAGGCGGTAGGGCGCCGGAGAAGGCGCAGCGACCGGGTAGCCCACGACGTGAACCAGCAGTTCCTCAGCGAAGTCCTCGAAGGGCTCGCGAAGCCTCAGAAGAGCCTCTCCGCCAAATGGCTCTATGACGAGCGCGGCTCAGAGCTTTTCGAAGCCATCACCAGGACCGAGGACTACTACCTCACCAGGACCGAAGCGGCGGTCATGGAAGAGGTGTATCAGGAGCTTCCCGAGGCCTTGGGCGGAAGACCGGCGGTGGCGGAGTTCGGCAGCGGCGCGGGCATCAAGTCGCAGCGCCTGATCGAGGCCCTCAACCCCTCCGCCTACGTGATGATCGACGTGGCCGAAGAGTTCCTGCGCCGCTCCGAAGACGTGCTGTGCGAGCGCTTTCCTCATGTGGACGTTCAAGGGGTCGTCGGCGATTTCTCCGGCTCGGTCGAGCTTCCGGCGAGCTTTCAGACGGCGGAGCACCGGATGGGCTTCTTTCCGGGCTCCACCATCGGCAATTTCGAGAGCGGCGGGGCGCAGCGCTTCTTGGAGCGCAGCCGGGAGAGCTTCGGCCCCGGAAGCCGGTTCCTAATCGGCGCGGACCTCGTCAAGGACGAAGCTGTGCTGCTCGACGCCTATGACGACAGCGAGGGTGTCACGCGGCAGTTCACCCTGAACCTCCTGGAACGGATGAAGCGCGAGATCGGGGCGGAGCTCGATATTGCGGACTTCGACGCTCTTTCCCTCTGGAACCCGCAGGACGCCCGGATGGAGCTGGGCGTAGCGGCGTTGCGGGATACGGTGATCACCGTTGACGGACGGCGATTTGCTCTCGAGGCTGGCGAGACCATCCACACGGAGAACTCGCATAAATACACGCCCTCCTCCTTCGAGAAGCTGGCAGAGAAAGCTGGTTGGAAGCTCGATAGGCTGTGGACGGACGAGAAGGACTGGTTCGGGGTGTTTCTGCTCCGGGCCGGGTAGAAGGGCAGCCCCCTACCCCAGCCCCTTCCCGGCCAGCACGAACGCCTCCTTGATCGCGGCGCTCTTCGCCTCGCACTCAGCGAGTTCCGCCTGCGGATCGCTGTCGTGGACGATGCCTGCGCCCGCCTGGACATAGACGCGGCTGTCCTTCACCACCGCCATGCGCAGGCCGATGCAGCTATCGAACTCGCCGTCGGCGCCGAAATAGCCGATCGCGCCTGCGTAAGGTCCGCGGGCGGAGGGTTCGAGCTCGTCGATAATCTCCATGGCGCGAATTTTCGGCGCGCCGGTGAGGGTGCCGGCTGGAAAGCCGTTCATCATCGCGTCGAGCGGGGTCAGGTCGTCCCTCAGCTCGCCTGTGACGTTGGAGGTGATGTGCATGACATGGCTGAAGCGCTCGATGACGAAGGTTTCGGTCGGCTTCACCGTGCCGAGCTTGGAGGAGCGTCCCACATCGTTGCGGCCAAGGTCGAGCAGCATGAGGTGCTCCGCCCTCTCCTTCTCGTCGGCGAGAAGTTCCGCCTCAAGTGCTTTATCCTCCGCCGGGGTCTTGCCGCGAGGCCTGGTCCCGGCAATGGGGCGGATGGTCACCTCCCCCTCCCGCACACGGACGAGGATCTCCGGGCTCGCGCCGAGTAAGGTCGCGGGACCGAAATTGAGATAGAAGAGAAAGGGCGAGGGGTTGATGCGCCGAAGCTGGCGGTAGGCGTCCAGCGGCCTGCCGGAGAACTCGGCTTCATACCGCTGGCTCAGCACCACCTGGAAGACATCGCCGGCGACGATGTACTCCTTGCCCCTCTCGACGACGGATAGGTAGTCCTCAGGCTTCGTCATGGCGCGGAAGGATACATCCTCTTCCGGTGAAGGCTCGGCCAGATCGAGCGGTGCGCGGAGCTTTTCCAGCAGATCGTTCAGGCGTATGTCCGCCTCGGCATAGGCATCGGCGAGGGGCTTTCCTCCGTCGGGGCGTAAGGTGGCGACCAGCACCAGCTCCCGCCGCACGCTGTCGAAGGTCGCCACCACCGCAGGGCGGATGAGATAGGCGTCGGGCAGTCCCAGCAGGTCTTCCGGCTTGTTCGGCAGGTGCTCCGCATAGCGAACGAAGTCGTAGGAGAAGAAACCGAAGAGGCCCGACGCCATGGGCGGAAGCTCGCCCTCCTCAGGGCGGTCGGCCTCGTTCTCCGCAATCAGCCTGCGCAGGGCAGCGGGTGCGTCGCCTTCCGTGCGCAGAACTTTGCCCGACCCGTCGCAGGTGACCGCCTCACCGTCCTTGCACGACCAGATAAGGTCGGGCGCGAGGCCGATGGTGGAGTAGCGCCCGAGCTGCTCGCCGCCCTCGACGGATTCGAGCAGGAAGGACCCCTCCTCGTCCCCGGTCAGCTTGAGATAGGCCGAGAGAGGCGTCTCCAGATCGCCGAGCACCCGCCGGTAGACGAGCTGGGGACGGCCTGCCTCATAGCCCTCGGTCAGATCGCCCAGGGAAGGCGCGAGGCGGTCGTAGCCCTGGCGGCTCACCCCTCGTCCTGGCCCAAAGCGCGGCTGATCTGGCGCGGGTTCTGCTTGATCTGGGTCTGCTCTTCCAGGGCCTGGAGGAAGGCCTCGTTGAGCTCGCCGCCGACCTGCTGGCCGAACTGCTGGGCCACCACGGGGGCGGCCTGCTGGATCGCCTGGCTACCTGGGAAGCGCACGGAGGAAACCGTCAGGGCGTAGATGCCGTCCGCCGACTGAGGGGTCACCGTCTCGACCTCGCCGATATTGAGGGAGAAGCCGGACTGCGCCACCTCGCGCGGCGCGGCGTCGGCGGCGGCCGGTGTGAGGGTCGCGGTGGTCACCTCGCCGCCGAGCCCCGTAACAGCCGCGGCAAAATCCTCACCGCTGCCGAGCGCTGCCTGGAGCTGGGCCTTGATCTCCGCCGCGGCTCCGCTCGCCGCGTCGGCCTTGACGCCGGAGACGACCTGGTCTCGCACCTCGGTGAGGGGCAGCGGCGCGGGCGGGGTCACCGCCTCCACGGTGACGAAGCCGTAGCCGTTCTCCAGGCGGACGGAGGAACTCTCCTCGCCTTCCTCGAGGGTGAAAGCCGTCTGTCCGAGGGCGGAGGGCACGTCGGCAATGGCGCCGAACTGGGTGAAGAGCTGGCGGTCGAGCGGTCCTACGGTGCGCGCCTCGAGACCGACCGCTTCGGCGGCTTCGGCAAGGGCGGCGCCCTCGTCGCGAGCCGACTCCACCGCCTCGACCAGCTCGATCAGGCGCTCTTCGGCGATCTCGGAGCGGAGGTCGGCTTCGAGCTCCTCGCGCAAATCCTCGAAGCTCGGCGCTTCCCGGGTGTTGATGGCAGTGACCTCTGCGTATGTAACGCCGAAACCGTTCTCGACGGGGCCGATCCTCGTGTCAGTCTCGGCACTGAATATCGCTTCGGCGACATCCGAGTTGATGAAGTCGCCGCGGGTCTGGTCGGCCAGGCGGCTCACTTCCACGCCCGCCGCCTCGGCGATCTCTTCGAGGCTCGCATCCTCGGCTACCCCTTCGAGCCGATCCACCCGTGCGCGCGGCACGACCACCTGGCGCACGGTGCGGGTCTCGGCGGCGGAGAGCTGTCCCTGGCGGGCATTGTAGAGCTGCTGCAGCTCGTCCTCGGAGAGCTCGATGCCCTCATTGGCGTCTTCTTCGGTGATCTCGAGAACCGTCAGCGTGCGGTACTCAGGGCTCTGATAGCGGTCAATGTTCTCCTGATAGGCGGCTTCGATCTCTTCCTCCGTGGGCTCGCGGGAGGCGGCCTCGGCGGGGATGAGGGCGTAGGCGACATCGCGCTCCTCGATCTGGCGCAGCAGGAGGTAGCGGGTGAGGTCTTCCGAGGAAGGAGGCGTACCGGTCAGCGCCTCGACGATCTGCTGGCGCAGGAGCTCCGCCTGCAGAAGGTCGCGGAAGCCTTGGACCGAAAGACCCTGCGATTGCAGCACGAGGCCAAGCCTGCGCTCGTCGAACTCGCCGGTCTCGGGGTCCTTCAGCGCGTCGAGCTGGCGGATATAGTCCTGCAGCACCGAAGGGGGGGCGGTGAGGCCAAGCCGCTCCGCCTCATCCTCGATCAGGGCACGAACCACCAGGGTCTGGATGGCGTTCTGGCCGATGCCGCCTGCCAAAGCCTGCTCGCGGGTGACGTTGGGGTTCTCCTGCTGCACGCGGGCGATCTGGCTGCGCAGTTCGAGCTCCAGATCACGGGAGGAGACGCTCTGCGAGCCCACCTGGATGGCCGAGCTTCCGCCGAAATTCTCCAGCGCCGGTACACCGACGAGGCCGAAGGCCAGGATGATGACCACCGCCAGGACGTAGCGCCCGCCCCCTGCCATCACACCGCGGAAACTCTTCAGCATCTCGTTCTGCCCTTCTTCTGCCCCATGGGGCGTGTATCTCTCGTCTAGCGGAGATGCCTAGCAGGGCCTTGAGGGTTGGCAAGCCTTACCGGGTTGGCGCAAAGGCGCCGGGACTATCGGGAGATCGCAGAACATGGCGCTAATTATCGGCAACTGGAAGATGAACGGGCTGCGCAGCGGCCTCGATGAGGCGGGAAAGGTTGCCGAGGGCAAGCGCGAGGGCGACCGCCTGGTGATCTGCCCACCCTCCACCCTCCTCATGGCCATGGCCGAGGCGCTGGACGGGACAGGCGTCGAGGTCGGCGCACAGGACTGCCATATGAGCGCATCCGGCGCCCATACGGGCCGGGTCTCGGCGGAGATGCTGAAGGATGCGGGCGCCACCTATTGCATCATCGGCCATTCGGAGTGCCGCGATGAGTGCGGCGACACCGATGGGCTCTTGGGCGAGAAGCTAGCCGCCGTCCTGCGGGCCGGGCTGAAGCCCGTCTTCTGCGTCGGTGAGAGCCTCGAGACCCGCGAGGCGGGCGGCGCGATCGACCATGTGAAGCGTCAGCTCGAGGTGGTGGAGGGCGAGGCGGGGCGCGCCATCGTCGCCTATGAGCCCATCTGGGCCATCGGCACGGGCAAGACCCCTTCCGCGGACGACATCGCCGCCATGCACGAGGCCATGCACGCTGTCTTGGGCGACGGCACGGAGCTCCTTTATGGCGGCTCGGTCAAACCGGCCAACGCGGCGGAGATCCTGAGCCTTCCCCATGTAGACGGCGCCCTGGTCGGCGGAGCGAGCCTCAAGGCGGAAGACTTTCTTGGTATCGCCCACGCAAGCTAGGCGGGAACAAAGGCGCAGCTAGGGCGGAACCGACAGGCTATGACCCCTCAGTTCTTCGTCACCACGACCGCCCTTTTGGTGCTGGCCGTGATCGCGCTGTCCTACTGGCAGGACAGCCGGGTGCGGAGGGCCGCGCCGCCCGCGGGCCGGTTCGTGCCGACGCGGGAGGGGCGCATCCACCTCATCACCCGCGAGGCACGCGAGACCGACCCCAAGGCACAGAAGCTGCCCATCGTGCTCCTCCACGGCAGCTTCGCCAACGGGCTCGACATGGACCTCGACCTCGGCCCTGCCCTGGCGGCGGACAGGAAGGTCATCATCCCCGACCGGCCAGGCCACGGCTTCTCCGACCGGCCTGAGGACGGCTTCAGGATGGACGTTCAGGTGGCCGCCCTTCGCGAAGCGGTTCGGACGACAGGTGCCGAGCGTTACGTGGTGATGGGTCAGAGCTACGGCGCTGCGACCTCGCTCGTCTGGGCCATGGCCTACCCGGAGGACGTGGCGGGGATCGTCCTGGTCGCGCCGGTCAGCCACCCTTGGCCCTACGGGGTCAGGTGGTATGTGAGGGTCGCCAACAACCCGCGCTATGGCTGGCTCTTCAGGCGCACCTTCATCGCCCTCTACGCCCGCTACGGCCTTCGGCGCGGGGTGGCGCGCGCACTGAGGGGCTGCCGCGCGGCGCCTACCTATTTCGAGCGCACCCGCACGGCGCTGGGCTTCAGGGCGGGCGAGTTCCTCTATAATGCCCAAGACATCTGCCGCCTCTACGAGCAGCTCGTGCCCCTCGCCGCCCGCTATTCCCAGTTGAACGTGCCCGCCGAAGTGGTCGCCGGGACCCACGATCTGACGGTCCTGCTGCCGATCCACGGGAGGAAGCTGGCCGAGGATCTGCCCAAGGGGAACCTCGATGCCGTGGAGGGCGGGGGCCATGCCCTCCACCACTCCCACCCGGAAAGATGTCTGGACGCCGTGGCTAGGGTCGATGCACGGCTTGAAATAGAGGCGCGCTCGCCTCTAGAGAGCGCCTTCAAAGCGATCACCGCGGTCTTCCCGCAGCGCATCGCGCCGAAACAGAACGCCGAGCAGGACCCGACATGACCGCCATCATCCTCACCATCCAAGCCATGATCGTGCTGGCGCTGATCGGCGTCGTGCTGCTGCAGCGCTCGGACGGCGCGGGCGGCCTCGGCATGGGCGGGGGCGGCGGAGGCGGCGGCCTCATGTCGAGCCGAGGCGCGGCCACGGCCCTCACCCGCACCACCACGGTGCTGGCGGGGCTGTTCTTCGCCAACTCGCTCATCTTCTCGCTGGTGGTCGACCAGTCCGACGACACCGGCGCCTTCCTGCCGGTGAACGAGCGCGGCGAGCCCACCGAGGACGACTTCTCCGACTTCATCCTGCCGAGCGAGGACGAAGGGGAAGAAGCCGCGCCCGACGCCTTCGAGCTGCCTGACGACCTGGGCGCCTCCGACGAGGAAGCACCGGCGGAGGAGACCGACGAGGGCGAGCCGCAGCGCTAGTAGCTGCTTTTCTCCTCTTCGGCAGAGAGAGAAACGAATGGGCGAGGCCGCCCTTCCCCGTCATCCCGGAAAGCCGAAGGCTTATCCGGGACCCATGGACCGAACCGTAGCCTTCATTTGCCGACTAAAGGCCATGGATCCCGGCTTTCCGCTTCGCTGCAGCCGAGATGACGGCGGGTTTTGAATGGCGGTCGCAACTTCGTGTGTTCGTCGATGCTTGCTGAGACATCCAAAGCAAATCGCACCAACCATGTTTCTGCGAATTAGTCGCAGATTCTTGTTGCGATTGATTTTCATTCATCGTAGCGCGGCTCCAGTTGATAATCGTTCTCAATGGAAGTCCGCCGATGAACAGCCTCCTCCTTCTCACCGCCAGTCTCGCCGCGACTGCCGCAGCCGAGCCCGCCGCCCCTGCGGACGTCCTCGTCGTGCGCGGCAACTACCAGCCGATCCAGGCTGCCGCCGGGACGAAGACGGGCATGCCCCTCGTCGATACGCCGCAGTCGATCTTTGTGCTGACCGAAGAGCAGATCAAGGACCAGGCCTTCACCAGCGTCGACGACGTGCTGCGCTTCGTGCCCGGCGCCTCCATCGGACAAGGCGAGGGGCACCGTGACCAGCTTACCATCCGCGGACAGAACACCACCGCCGACTTCTTCATCGACGGGCTGCGCGACGACGTTCAGTACTTCCGCCCGCTCTACAATCTCGAGCGCGTGGAAGTGCTGAAGGGTCCGAACGCCCTCCTCTTCGGGCGCGGCGGTGGCGGCGGGGTCATCAACCGCGTGACCAAGGCCCCGGCGCTGGACGAAAGCTTCACCGAAGTCGATCTCAGCGGCGACACTTTCGGCTCGGCGCTGGCAGCCATCGACAGCAATGCGGCGGTCACTGACAATGTAGGCTTCCGCCTCAACGCCTTCGCCGAGCACCTCGAGAACCACCGCGACGTCTTCGATGGCGACCGGTTCGCCATCAACCCGACGCTGCTGTTCGACGTCTCTCCTGCTACGGACCTGCTCCTGTCCTACGAGTACGTCCAGGACGACCGCGTGGTCGACCGGGGCGTTCCGTCCCTGGACGGCGAGCCGCTGAGGGGATTTTCGGACACGTTCTTCGGCTCGGCCGAAGGCAACTTCACCGATCTGCGCGCCCATATCGTTCGCGGAAAGGTGGATCATCGGTTCTCGAACAATCTTCGCGGCGATGTCACCCTTCAGTACGCGAACTACGACAAGCTCTACCAGAACGTCTATCCCACCGGTATCGACCTCGAAGCGGGCACCGTCGGCCTCGACGGCTACCGCGACAGCACCAAGCGCGAGAACTTCATCCTGCAGTCGAACCTGGTGGCCGAGTTCGCCACCGGCGGCATCGAGCACACCGTCCTCTTCGGCGGCGAGCTGATCGCTCAAGACACGGACAATGCGCGCCGCGACATCCTCTTCGCCGACAGCGACGACGATCAGATCGAGACGCCCTTCACCGATCCCTTGAGTGTCCCCACCTTTAGCTTCCCCGAGTTCACCCGCTCCCGTGCATCCGAAGTCCGCGTGGCCTCGGCCTTCGTTCAGGACGAGATCGACCTCGGCGCCGGGTTCAAGCTGATCGGCGGGCTCCGCTACGACCGTTTCGAGATCGAGGTGGAGGACCGGATCGCGGCAGCAGGTGGCGGCGACGGAGCGCTCGAGCGTACGGACGATATGGTCTCGCCGCGCGCGGGGCTCATCTACAAGCCCCTGCCTCAAGCCTCCCTTTATGCGAGCTATGCCAAATCCTTCCTGCCCCGCTCAGGCGATCAGTTCCTGACCCTCTCCCCCACCACCGAAGCCCTCGACCCCGAGGAGTTCGAGAACATCGAGGTGGGCTTCAAATGGGACGTCTCGGAACGCCTTGCGCTTACCGGCGCAATCTTCCGTATCGAGAGGGAGAGCGGCACCACCGTCGATCCGAACGATCCCGAGCGCACCATTCTCTTCTCCGCCATCACCCGCGGCGCGGAGATCCAGCTCACCGGCAGCCTCACCCCCTTCTGGGCGATCAATGGCGGCTACAGCTATCTCGATGCGGAGGAAGACGGCCGGGTGGTGGACGGCCTCGGCGCCAACCGCCCCCTCGCCCAGGTGCCCGAGCACATGCTCAGCCTGTGGAACCGCTTCGATGTCACCGAGCGCTTCAGCCTCGGCATCGGCGCCTCCTATCAGGCGGCGCAGTTTGCAAGCCTGAGCGGCAATGTCGAGCTGCCGAGCTATACCCGCGTCGATGCGGCGGCGACCTATGACGTGACGGACCGCCTGCGGCTTCAGCTCAATGTCGAGAACCTTCTCGACGAAGAGTACTTCCCCGCCGCCCATAACGACAACAACATCACCACCGGCGAGCCGCTCAACGCGCGGCTGACGCTAAGGACGCGGTTCTAGAAGCGAGTTTCTCCCCCTTGGGGGGGAGGCTTTGGAGAGTAGAAGACCAGCTCTTTCCGTCATCCGGGAAAGCCGAAAGGCTTATCTGGGACCCATGGACCGAACCGCTGTCATGAACTCGACCGTGCGGTCCATGGGTCCGTCGATCCGCTTCACGGCTCAACCTCCGCTTCGCTACGGCCGGGATGACGACCGAAGCGGATGAGACACGACCTTCCCCCGGAAGGGGGAGGAAGAAGCGCTTAAGCGAACTCCTTCTCGAAGCGTCCTACGTCACGCGCTTCGAGGCGTACGCGGATGGTCCTGGCGCCGCCCTCCCCGCTTTCGTCGGCGATGACGTCGCCGTGGCGGTAGAGCCAGGCGGCGGCCTCGCCCGCTTCGGGGCGGAGGGTGAAGGTGTGTTCTTCGCGTAGCGCCGTGAGCTCCTGGTCGATGAGCTGGGCGAGCTCCTCGACGCCTTCCCCAGAGACGGCGCTGATGGCGACGGGCAGCGGGTCCTTCGGCGTGCCCTCGGCGATCTCGGCCCTAGCCTTGGCCGAAGCACGAAGGTCCGTAGACCCTTCCACCGCGTCGATCTTGTTCCAGGCCTCGATGAAGACCGCGTCGCTCTCCTCGGTCAGCCCGAGCTCCGCCAGCACGTCGAGAACGTCCTTACGCTGCGCATCGGTCTCAGGGTGGCTGATGTCGCGGACATGGACGACAATGTCCGCCTCCAGTACCTCCTCCAACGTGGCGCGGAAGGCAGCGACGAGGGTGGTGGGCAGGTCCGAGATGAAGCCGACCGTGTCAGACAGAATGGCGTCCGCCCCCGAGGGCAGCTCGATCTGCCGCATGAGGGGGTCCAAGGTGGCGAAGAGCAGGTCCTCCGCAAACGTCTCTTCGCCCGTGAGCCGTTTGAACAGTGTGGACTTGCCGGCGTTGGTGTAGCCGACCAGCGCGATGACGGGGCTCGGCGCGCGCTTTCTCTTGCGCCGCTGCAGCGTCCGTGTGCGGCGGACCTCTTCGAGCTCTTTTTTCAGCCGGTCGATCTTCTCGGCCAGGATGCGCCGGTCGCTTTCGATCTGCCGTTCGCCGGGGCCGCCGAGAAAGCCCGCGCCGCCGCGCTGGCGTTCGAGGTGGGTCCAGGAGCGCACGAGCCGCGAGCGCTGGAAGGTCAGGTGGGCGAGCGCCACCTGCAGCGTGCCTTCCTTGGTGGAGGCGCGCTCGCCGAAAATCTCGAGGATGAGCTGGGTACGATCGAGCACCTTCGCCTTCCAGGCCCGCTCAAGGTTCCTGTGCTGGACGGGAGAAAGCTGAGTGTTGACGATGACGAGTTTGACGTCGTCTTCCGCTTCCAGCCACTGACCGAACTCGGCCACCTTGCCCTGCCCCAAGAACGTGGCGGGCCGAGCCTCGTGCAAATTCACCACCTCGCCGCGCACGGCGACGATGCCGATGGCGCGGGTGAGGCTCATCGCCTCTTCCAGCGCCCCCTCTGCGGTGCGCAGGGACCGTCCGGTGCCGGACAGCTCGCAGTGGATGACGAGGGCCTTGTCGGCGGGGCGGGCGGTGTCTTCGGGCTGACGTGGCGATTTAGGCGTCGGTCTGTTCCTCGTGCAGGTCCAGCGGCCCCTGCGGCATGACGGTGCTGATCGCGTGCTTGTAGACCAGTTGGGTCTGATCGTCACGGCGCAGCAGGACGCAGAAGCTGTCGAACCAGGTCACGATGCCCTGAAGCTTCACGCCGTTGACGAGGAAGATGGTCACCGGGGTTTTCTGACGACGGATCTCGTTGAGGAAGATGTCCTGAAGGGGGCGTGGCTTATCCATGGGCTTCTCGCTCGGCTGCCGTATTGCGCTGCAGCAAGATAAGATAGGTTGTGAAGCCGGCGCAAGGTTCGGTCCGGGCGAAACCTGCGACGAATGGAGCATGATCGGCCCATCCTATCGCCGAGAACGGCTTGAACTCACGCTCTCCAGAAGGTGGGGGCGACCAGAAGCAAGAGCACGATTAGTTCTAACCGGCCTGCGATCATTCCTAACGCCAGAAGAATGCGCAGCGGCTCGGTGAACTGGATGAAGTCCGACGTGCTCGAGGGGGCCGCGGCGATCAGCGGACCTGCATTGGTGACCACCGCCACCGCCGTGGCCACGGCCAGCTCCAGATCGTAGCCGAAGAACCCCACGGTCAGGGTCAGGGCCGCCAGCACGATGGTGAAGGCGATGGTGTGGATCCACACGCCGAACTCGTGAAGCGCCGGTCTCTTGCGGTAGAGAACCCCCGCCGGATGGGTGAGCTGCCAGAGCTCCTGGCCCGCCCGCTGGAAGGTGATGAGCCAGCGAAGCAGCTTGATGCCTCCGGCCGTCGAGACCGCCGCGCCGCCGATGGTGGCGGTGACCAGAAGCGGGGTGAGCTGCGGCGTGCTGCCGATGATCGTCCCGTTGGTGGAGAGGAGCGAGATGGCGTTGCCGATCTGCGGCGGCAACTGGCGCGGGTTCCAACCCTCGAGGCTGAACCAGAAGAGAAGCGCCACCGGGATGATCAGGAGAAGGAAGGCCCTGGTCTCGGCGTCCGGCCCGGTCTCCAGCCGCCCTCCTCCGCGAAGGGCGAGCCTCGCGATGACGATGAAGTTCACCGCACTGACCACCAGCGTGCTGTAGGCCACCACCATGGCCGGGATGCCGTAGCTGGCGATGCCCCCCGGCGTCGGCGCGAAGCCGCCCGAGGCGATGAGGGAGAGCGCCAGGGTGATCGCCTGCTCGACCGGGACCCCGGTGAAGATGAAGCCGAAGAAGCTCACCCCGGTCAGCGCCGCGTAGACGGGAGCGAAGGTCTCGAAGGCCGCCGTGAAGGCCCTCAGATAGGTGTCCCCCTGCCCGCGGGCGAAGGGCGGCACGGGCGGGGCGATGCCGATGAACTCGGGACGCACGAAGACCGCCGCCGCGGTGGCGAGGCTGGCGATGCCGCCGAGCCACTCGAGCGATGCCCTGTAGATCATGCCGCTGGCCGTGGCTCTCGCGAGAGGTTCGGAGAGCCAAGCCCCCGTCGTGGTCAGCGCCGAGACCGCCTCGAACCAGGCGCTCGGCAGGGAGAGGCTCTGCCCCACAAAGGGCACACAGGCGGCGAACGGGCCGATCAGCCAGAAAACGCTCAGCGCCAGGATCAGCTCGCGAAAGCCAGAGCGAACGGACTTGCCCTGCTTGAGGCCCTGGGAGAGCACGAAGAGGAGCGCCGAGATGAACCCCGACAGGCAGAGCGAGGCGATATAGGCGCTCGGATCCTCGCCCGTGATCCACGCAGCCAGGATCGGCGCCGCCGAGGCGGCGGCAATCGCCAGAAGCGCAAAGCCGAAGAAGCGCAGGAGGGGGACGTAAGACATGACGGCGGCCCTAGCGGCGTTCTTTGTCCTTGTCGCGGGGGGCCTGGCCCCTTAGAATTCGCAAACTCATTACTAACGCCTTGTTCGCGTTTTGCTTTTCTGGGCAGAAAGCATGCTCATAGGTCTACAGCTCCGACAGTAGTGATGAAAGAACACAACGTCGCGCTGCGCAGTATTGGAAACAAATAGAGGCTGGCGGTACGTCGTCGGAAAAGCGCCATGACTTTCTCCACCCTGTTTCGTACCGCTCGCGATGCCCGAAGATACTGCTGCGTTCTGGCTGGCTTCCTTATCCCGCTGCCGGTGGCCGCGCTGGCTCAGGCGCCATCAAGCTGCCCCGGCGCCGTCGCCATGGAGCGGGTGCCGAAAGAGGAGCTGCCCCGCGTTCAGGAGATATGCATCGACTACATCGCCACGGCCGCGCCCGAGGAGCAGTTCAGGGTCATCGGCTCGTTCCTGGTCAACGAGAACGACAACCGGGCGCGCTACGTCAAGGCCAAGGACCTCGACCCCCTTCTGCCCGAGATGAACCAGGCCACGCTCGTCCGCGCCAATGCCTACCGGGCGAAGGAGTACGCCAATCCCGAGCTGGGCCTGACCGCCGAAGACCTGCAGCGGTTCATCCGGGAGGCTGAAGAGGCAGACGACCCCGTCGCGCTCTCCTCCCTCTACTACAGCGCCACCATTCAGCAGGCGAACAGCGACAACCGTCTCGACCTCATGGAGGAGTATCTCAGCTCGGGCCTCGCCATCATCAGGGAGAACGGCTTCAGCCACGGTCTCGAATACATCTACCTCAACGGCCTGGGCAATGTCGCGCTCGACAACGGCGAGTTCGTCGATGCGGTGAACTACTACTCGGACATTCTCGATCTTGCTCAGACCACGGATCCTCTTCGCGGCATTGCTGCGAACATCAACATCGCGCGGGTCTTCACGCTGCTCGGCGGCTACGAGCAAGCCCTCGCCTATCTCGAAACGGCCATGGAGCTGCTGAAGGACCCCGACGGGGAGGGCAACGACAACTTCCTCATCAACGCCCTCTACGAGATCGGCGACACGCACTACTCCCTCGGAAACTACGAAGAGGCCGACGCGGCGCTCACCGAGGCGATGAAGGTCGTCGAGCGCAATGCGGGGACGCCCTTCGGACAGAGGCTGAGCGTCTACACCCAGCGCATCCTGACCAGGCAGGCGAAGACCGCCTATGCCCTCGGCGATCCGGAGCGCGCCATCGAGCTTGCCACCGAAGCATCAGGGATCGAGAACCAGCAGCAGTCCGCCTACGTTAAGGCGGAGGTGATGAGCTGGCTGGCACGGCTGCACATCGACCAGGGGCATACGGAGCAAGCCGAGGAAGCCGCCGGCATCGCCGAAGCGGTGATGCTCACCAGCGACAGGGGCATGGACGACCTCGTCGAGATGAAGGACGAGCGCAGGCTGGTCTTTCAGTACGCGCGGAACATGGCGTCGGTCCTGCCTGAGGTCGGGCGGCTAGAGGACGCCCTCGCCTATGCGAGCCTGACGGCAGAGCTCGCCGAACGCCTGACCGAGGAGGAGAACCTCTCGGCGATCTCCAACGCCGCAACGCTCTTGGAGATCAGGGAGGGGCAGCGCCAGGTGGCCTCTCTATCCTTGGAGAACCAGTCCAAGGAGACCGCGCTGCGCCGGGCACGGATGAGCTACGGCCTCACCCTGGCCCTTGCGGTCATCACGGGGCTTGCGGCCCTGTTCGTCTACAGGTTCTACCGGACGGAGCGGGCGCTCGCCCATACCCGCGCGCTCTATGTCCGGGATACCCATCACCGGGCGAAGAACAACCTTCAGATCATCTTCAGCCTGCTGTCCATGACCGAGCGGCGCCGACGTCAGGAAGGCCTCGAAGCCGCGGAGCTGCGCGGCATCCGCGACCAGGCAGCGGCCATGGCCATGCTGCACGAGCAGGTGCAGACCCTGGCCCCGGAAGAAGCCGCGGCCATTCGCACCGACGACTACTTCACGAACCTGATGGCGATCCTCGGCAAGACCTACCACGCTGGCGAGCGGCTGGAAGTGTCGGGCATTGACAGCTTCGTCATCGACACCAACCTCGCCACGCCCCTGGGTCTCATCATGACCGAGATCGTCTCCAACAGCCTGAAGCACAATGCCGAGGCGGGCGTGAAGGTCGTTCTCACCGACAGGGCGGAAGGTCTCGACCGGGGATGGGGCCTGGTCGAGGTGAGCGATGACGGCTCAGGCTTCGACCCCGATCGTGTCGACCTCTCCAACGCCGTCGGGCTCACCCTCGTCCGCGACCTCGCCAAGCAGATCGGCGGCTCGCTGAAGGTGAAGAGCGGTCCGTCGGGCACGACCTGGCGAATGACGTTTCCGCTTCGCTCCGCGCATTCCGCTTAGCTCTGACTTCTGCCTCGTTTGCAAACGTACGAAGACAGTGAGCTTGGCTGGCTACTCCCCCTCAGCCTTCCGGCAGCTCCCCCTCCAGAGGGGGAGCGAAACAGGGGGCGGCGTTCGTTCTGATTTCCTCCCCCATGACACATGGGGGAGGTGCGGTCTTATGTAGCAAACGCACCACGTATGATGGCGAAAGCCATCGCTCAACGGACACCATATCTAGGGGGTGTCAGTGAGTAGGTGGTTCTGGGTGTGGGGGCGTTGGGGTTTGTACTCTTCGCTGCAGTATTCTGCGACCCTCCTGTCATCAATCAATCCCGATCCCCGAGCCAAGATGAAGGGTGGGGTTTGCGGTCCGAAGGGCTCCGATTTCTGGGCGAAGACAAATTCATACCCTCTCGTATTGCTGAAGATGTCATCCCAAATGATCAAGCCGCGAAATCCCCTGGCGTAAGCGATTTGATCCCAGGTAGAGCGAGCGCTATCAAATTCATTTGTAGCGAATACATGACTTCTTCCGGTAGGGAGAACTGTGCTGCACCGTTGGCCCAGTTTAGGAGGATCCGGGATGTTGAATCTATATGGAACTTTTTCACCGAAAGGAAAGGCAGTAATGCAAACTCGAACATTAAGAGCTGCTGTAGGGCCAATATTTTCGTATCTCAGCTTAAACTGATCATACAGAAACAAACCGTCTCTGGGTCGATATGTTCTAAGTTCGACCGGTATTACAATTGCAGCTTGAGATATTTCAGCAGTCTTCCTTTGGTCTTCAGCAGTGCGGAGCGCAATTGCGATTTGTTTCTGTCCCACGTCCTTTGTAGCATCTACGGCATTCCAAGCCGCCTCGTTGGTGTTGCGCGCCTGGCTCAGTGTCTCGCGAGTAGCTACCAAGGTATCGCGAATGAACCAGACACCGACGCCGGTCAAAGCCAAGCCTACGCCACCAAAGCAGACCGCCACAAACGCCCAGAGCGCTACGTCCTGCTGGGCCTGGAGATCGGCATAAGCGCGATACTCTTCACGATAGGCGTCCTGCGCTTCCCGAAGGCATTCGACCGAGAGACCGGCAGGATCATCCTCGCACGTAGCGATGACTTCTTCGTAGGAGGGGTTTGCGGCTTCATCGGGGCGGTTGGCTTGGCGGCCGCGCTGCTCAGTATAGTAATAACCGCTAAATACGGCGCATAGGACCGCCAAGATGAACGCACCGAAAATCCAAACCGTTGGGTCTGCGTTCAGTCGCTCAGGCTGATCTTGTTCGTCCCGATCGCTTCCAGACATTGAACTAGGAATACCGCCGTAAACTTACCCCGAGCGAGCTTGTTACGGATGTTCGGTTCTGATTCCGAGACCCCAACGTCAGCCAGCTTCTCGGCAAGCTGAGCGTAGGTGATCCCCTTCCGCTTCAGCTCGGCTTTCAGAAGGTTCTTGACCTTCGCTTCCCAGTCAGACTGTTCCATGGGTAGGAGCTAGGACGCTTCGGCACCGTCCGCAAGTGCGAATGTTGCTCAAACGATGACATTAGCCCTTGCCTACCGTGCGTCATGCCACTATATACGATGCATAGGCATTAGATATAGTGGCAAACATGACGCAACATCATCTTCTCTCCGCAGCTTCCCGCACCCTCTCGCTCAAGGCGATCTACAAAGGCGGCGAAGACAAGGCGTATGAGACGTTCCGCCGTGTCCGCTGGCCTGAGACGAACGGCGAAGCAGTCTGCCCGCGTTGCGGTCACGACGAAGCCTACAGCATCACCACCCGCCGCAAGTTCAAGTGCAAGAGCTGCCACCACCAGTTCAGCGTCACGAGCGGTACGATCTTCCACGCCCGCAAGCTGGACTTCACCGACCTTCTCGCGGCGATCCTGCTGATCGCCAACGCTGCTAAGGGCATCTCCGCCGTGCAGCTCAGCCGCGATCTGGACGTGCAGTACAAGACGGCCTTCGTCCTCGCTCATAAGCTCCGCGAAGCCATGACCAGCGAGACGCGCGGCTTAATCCTGAAAGGCGCGGTCGAGATTGACGGTCAGTACCACGGCGGCCATATCCGCCCGTCGAACCTCAAAGCGAACCGCCGTGACCGCCGCCTGCGAGAGAACCAGACCGGCAAACGCCGCGTTGTGGTCGCCATGCGCGAGAAGGGCGGGCGCACCATCACGAAAGTTGTCCCCGCCGAACGTCACGGCGTTACCTTTGCAATTGACCGCCTGCAGCGGGGGAGCGAACTTCATGCCGACGAAGCAAACCACTGGGATGAGTTGGAAGCACTCTTCCCCATGGCCAGGATCAACCACCAAGAAGGCTACAGCATCGCCGGTGCCTGCACGAACCAAGCCGAATCGTTCTTCTCGCGCCTTCGCCGCATGGTCCAAGGCCAGCACCACCACGTCAGCCCTGGCTACCTGCACCAGTACGCCGCGCACGCCGCATGGCTCGAAGATCACCGCCGCGACGACAACGGCACGCAGGCTCGCACGGTGCTAGACCTTGGCCTTGCCGCCCCGGTTAGCCGCCAGTGGAAGGGGTACTGGCAGCGGTAGCACAGCCCAAATGCGGTTGAAAAAATTGCATTCGCCACTATATCTAGTATGTCGCTGCAAAGACCGCTTTAATCGGTCGTAATGTAGGATTGACTGACACCTACGGCGCGCAGCACTGTTCCCCTCGAACTTTTGGGGTGGGCAGGCGTTGACTCGTCAAAATTTGTCGATAGATCAGCGCGACTGGAATTGGAGTCAGATGAAACTCTGGGCAAACATACAGGAACTTATTCTTGGCCGCTATGAGCGATCCAAGGACGAAGCATCTGTGCGCATTGCCGGCAGGCTGGCTCGCGGCAACATCTCGACGCAGAACGGCTTCATTATGGACGATGAGGCTTTTGATCGTTTGTGCCGTCATGGCGACAAAGCTATTAAGCGTCTAAACCGTCACATTTCGCACGCCGAATAATCTACTCCCGGCGTAACAGGGGGCAGCGTGCTCGATAGTACCAGGGCGGAAGCCATCTTCACCGATATTCGCGTTCAGTGGGATTATGCTGAAGCGGATGTGAAATTAGCCGAACAGACATGCGGCAAAATCGTTACTCCGGCTATCAAAGAGCTTCGTTATGCGGGTCGACGGCTCGTTGACGCGCTCAACGAAGCCTACGGCACAGGCGATGAGGCTGCAATCACAGCCCTTCTCGAGGACGCTCGCTTCAACTGTCATTGCGCTCGTCATGATGCAGTAGATGCCGCCGTTGGCAAAATGGCAGCTGATTTAGAGATCATGATTAATAAGCTTGGGTATGAGGCGGTTTTGAAGGCCTACCCGGAATTTCCAGAATTCTTCTCATCGCTGAGAGACACGCAGGAGAAGATTGCCCGCTCTCGTCGCGACCGAGCCAATCGGCAAGCCATTTACGAATCCATTGAGAATGCCGATCTCCCGCAATTGGTGGCTGGTTTCGGTAGGGTGCGGACATGCGAGCCAATAATGAAAGAGTTCGCGACCAAAGCTAAATTGGTGCGATGGGGAAGCGTGGCGGGGTTCGCCATCGCCTTCGCGACGCTCGCGCTAGACTTTTTCGGCGTAATCGAGGTCGGCCCTACCAAATCAGCGAACGAGGGGCAGGTCGAAATCTCCAGCGAAGCCGTCCGTGACCAATAGCGCTCGCCAGATAGCCCAATCCGACGCCTTCCCGATGCTCGACCTCCGGGCTAGCAATCTTGCATGAACCGCCCCCGCCTCATCACCAACCACCTCGCTGAGCGCTTTCTGGAGCGCTACGGCTGCAACAGCGACGCCTGACCGGCAACAAACCAGTACCAGCAGCCCTCACGCTCCATACAGCTCACTAGCCCCGCCCCCTTCGCCTTATCGAGCGACTTGCCGATCTTGGAGCGAAGGGCAGCCATCCATCTAGCGTCATCGGTCTCCCAGCCGCGTTCTCGGCAGACCATGGCCGCCATCTCTTCCACCGTCAGACCTTCAGGGGCTTCACGTAGCGCGCCTAGCAACAGCCTGCGCAGCTCACCCCGTCTGAACAGCCCTGCTGTCCTGACAGGCTTCTTGCTGCCTTCGTCGGCTTCGTAGCCGAGCGAGTTCAAGGTGCGGTCGATAGAGGCGAGAAGGTCCGAAGCCTCACGGGCCTTGTGCCGGTAGTAGTCTACTTCGCCTGCGATCTGGGAACGGTGCTCAAGCAAGCCGCTGATAAGGTAGGTATGTGCCATGCCCTACACATAAGCACGCTTGACGGAGGCAACCATCATCGTCTATGGTGCTTTTGCTACATAAGGGCGGGGAGGTGCCCGAAGGGCGGAGGGGGCAACCCACGTCTGTGAACGATGCAAACGCCATCAAGATAGCAGAAAAATCTACCCTGTAGCCGCGCCCTGTTCGCTTTCTATGCCGCTTCCGTCTAGCCTTCGACCAAGCGACGAAGGAGACCGCCTCATGTTCAGCCGACGCAACGTCCTTGCCGGTACGGGCGGTCTCGCCGCTCTGAGCCTCGCCGCCCCAGGATCGTCGTTCGCACTGAACCAGAAGGCCTCCCGACCCACAGGTCCCGGCACCCCTCCCCCGCCCATCAGCCGGGAGGAACGCCTTGCCCGTCTCGCCAAACTGCAGGCCGAAATGAAGGCCCGCGGCGTGGGCATGATGGTGATCGAGCCCGGCGCATCCATGGTCTACTTCTCGGGCCTTCGCTGGTGGCGGTCGGAGAGGCCCACCCTGCTCCTCGTCCCGGCCGAGGGGCGGCCCGGCATCGTCACCCCCTATTTCGAGGAGCCTTCCATCCAGGAGACCGTGGGCGTACCCGCCGAGGTGCGCACCTGGCACGAGAACGAGGACCCGTTCGCCGTCGCCGCCTCCTTCGCGAAGGACTGGAAGGCGGCGGGCGGCAAGATCGGCATCGAGGAGACCGCTCGCTTCTTCGTCGCCGACGGCATCGCCAAGGCGCTGCCAGGCGCCGAGACCGTGCCCGGCGCACCGATGGTCAGGGCCTGCCGCATGATCAAGACGCCCGCCGAGCTCGCCCTCATGCAGCACGCCACCGATGTGACGATGGCCGCCTATCGCGACGTCTTCGCCGCTATCGCCCCCGGCATGACGTCCGGCGAGGTGAGCGCGCTAATGAGCGAGCGCACCAGGGCTTACGGCGGGGATGTGCAGTTCTCCATGGTGCTTCTCAACGAGGCCAGCGCCTACCCGCACGGCACCTCAGCCCCCCAGGAGGTGCGCGAGGGCGGCATCGTCCTGATGGACTGCGGCTGCGCGGTGCACGACTACGAAAGCGACGTCTCGCGCACCTTCGTCCTGGGCGAGCCCACGAAGAAGCAGCGCGAGGTCTTCGCCACCGTGAAGCGCGGTCAGGAGATCGCGCTGGAGGAGGCGCAGGTGGGTGTGGAGGCGGGTGCCGTCGACCGGGCCGTGCGCCGCTACTATGAGAGCCTCGGCTGGGGGCCAGCCTACAGGACGCCGGGTCTCTCCCACCGTCTCGGCCACGGCATCGGCATGGAGGGGCACGAGCCCATCAACCTCGTGGAGAGCGAGACCACCAAGCTCGCCCCCGGCATGTGCTTCTCGAACGAGCCTGGTCTCTACACTTTTGGCGAGTTCGGGGTGCGGCTGGAGGACTGCTTCACCGTCACCGAGGACGGCCCGAAGCTGTTTAGTGGCCTTCAGGCATCACTCACGGCGCTTGCGTGAAAAAGTCGCGTCACGGGCTTGCGTGACGATCACGATTTTGTTAACGGCAGGTTACCGTTTCTCGGTAGCACTCCGTATTGAGGGGGGATCGGCAAACGCGGTACGGCGCGCTGGGGGGCGCGCCCGGCACCGGCTTTGTAAAGTTCGCCGGTGCCGCCGTTTTGCCGTGATCTTCCTAGAAGTAGCTCATTCCCACCCTGAACATCTTCTCGACGTCCTTGACGCTGTCCCTGACCGCCAACAGCACCACGCGGTCCCCGGCGCGCACGATCGTCTCGGGGTCGGGCAGCAGCACCTCCGCCCCGCGCACGATGGCGCCAATGACCACGCCGCTGGGGATGCTCGCCTTGGCGAGCGGTGTGCCGACCAGGCTCGAAGTCTCTAGCGCGACCGCGTCAATGAGCTCCGCCTGGCCTTCCAGGATCGAGTAGACCGATTTGATCCGCCCCCGGCGCACATGCTGGAGGATGGTCGAGATCGTCGTGCCTCGCGGGTCGATGAAGCGGTCGATGTCCACCGTCTGGGAAAGCGTTCCGTACTCCGCCTCATTGGTGAGGATCAGCGCGCGGCGGGCACCCATGCGCTTCCCGATGACGCCGGCGAGGAGGTTCGTCTGGTCGCTGTCGGTCAGCGCCACCAGCGTCTCCGCTTGGTGGATGCCCGCCTCGGCGAGAACGTTGCGGTCGAGCCCCGAGCCGTGCAGCACGATGGTGCGGCGAAGGCGCTCGGCGATGAGGGCGGCCCGCTGGGCGTTGGCCTCAATGAGGCGGATCTTCATCCGCCCGCGCTGCTCCAGCTCCCGCGCCACGTCGAGGCCGATATTGCCGCCGCCGACGATGACCACACGGGTCGCCTGGTGCTGCACGTCGCCCATGATGGCGATGGCGCGCTCCACATGGGGGCGGGCGGCAACGAAGAAGACCTCGTCCCCCTCTTCGAGCTGGTCGTCGGGACCTGCACGGAAGAAGCCGCCGTTCCGGTTCACCCCCATGAAGGTCACTTTGAGGTCGGGGAACAGCTCCCTGATCTGACGAAGCGGCGTCGCCAGGATCGGCGTGTCCTCGCGCAAGCGCACCCCCACCGCCCAGACCTTGTCGTCGGCGAAGCTCTTCACGTCGAAGGCGGCAGGCGTGATGAGGCGCTGCATCACCGCATCGGCCACCTCGCGCTCCGGCGAGATGATGACGTCGATGGGGATGTTGTCCCGGCTGAAGACGTCGGCGTAGCGGGTCTCGAGATAGCTCCGTGCCCTGATCCTTGCGATCTTGGTGGGGATGTTGAAGATCGAGTGGGCGATCTGGCAGGAGACGATGTTGACCTCGTCCGAATGGGTTACGGCGATGAGCATATCAGCCTCCCGCGCACCCGCCTCGGCTAGGATGTTGGGATAGGAGCCGGAGCCCACCACGCCGCGCACGTCGAGACGCTCCGTGATGCCCCGGATCAGCTCGGGGGAGCGGTCGATGACGGTGACGGCGGCGTCCTCATAGGCGAGCCGCTGAGCGATCCCGATGCCGACACGGCCAGCGCCGCAGACGATCACGCGCATGGCTTAGCGCCTTCCGCCTCCCTCTCCCCACGGGGGAGAGGGACCGAGGGTGAGGGGGACCTGCGGTGAGAGGCCATAGCGCCTCGCCGAGGAGGCGGCG
>NZ_JANIBC010000004.1:0-21219 GCF_024505085.1 Parvularcula maris | reverse complement strand
CCCCCCCCCCCTGCGGTGAGAGGCCATAGCGCCTCGCCGAGGAGGCGGCGCCCCCTCACCCCTTTCCCCTCTCCCCCGTGGGGAGAGGGGGATGAGCCTCCGCATACTCATTACTCCTCCACCACCGCCGTCATCGTCACGATCTCCTCCGCCGCTGTCGGGTGGAGGGCGCAGGTATGGTCGAAGTCGGCCTTCGTGACCCCGGCCTTCACCGCGATGGCGGCGATCTGGATCATCTCCGGTCCGTCCGTACCCGCAATATGGCAGCCGAGGACACAGTCGGTCTTCTTGTCCACCACCAGCTTCATCACCATGCGCTCAGGGTTGTGCGCGAGGACGTTCTTCATGGGGCGGAAGTCGGTTTTGTAGACCACTGCGTCGTAGCCTGCCGCCCGCGCTTCCGCGCCGGTGAGGCCGACGGCGGCGACGGGAGGCTGTGCGAAGACGGCCATGGGGATGGCGCGGTAGTCCATCCGTACCGGGTTGTTCTTGAGCTGGGTCTCGACGAAGGCCACTGCCTCGCGGATGGCGACGGGGGTGAGGTTCACGCGGTTGGTGACATCCCCCACCGCGAAGATGGAGGGTACGGAGGACTGGTTGTCCTCATCCACTACCACGGCGCCCTGCTCGTCAAGCTTGACGCCCGCCTCTTCCAGGCCGAGGCCGTTCGTGTTCGGTGTGCGCCCGATGGCCCAGAAGACGAGGTCGGTCTCGACCTTCTGCCCGCCCGAGAGGTGCACCGTCTTCTCGCCCTCCCTGGTGCCTTCGATCCTGGTAAAGACGTTGTTGTTGATATAGGTGATGCCTGCCCGCTCGAACTGGCTCTCGACGAAGGCGCCCATATCCTTATCGAAACCTCGCAGGACCTGCTCGCCGCGATAGACGAGGGTCACATCGACGCCAAGGCCCGCCAGGATGAAGGCGAACTCCAGCGCGATATAGCCGCCACCCGCCACCACGGCGCGCCTCGGCAGCTTTTCCAAAAGGAAGGCGTCATCCGAGACGATGCCGAGCTCCGCGCCCTCGATGCTGTCATCGCGGGTGGGCCTTCCGCCCACGGCCACCAGGATGCGCTCGGCGGTCAATTCCCGCTCGCCGACGCGCAGGCTGTTGGGGCCGGTGACCACGGCGCGCTCGGCGATGTGCTCGACGCCGTTCCGCTCGAGAATGTTCGTGTAGATACTGGAGAGGCGGCTCACCTCGGTCTGCACGGCGTCGCGCAAGGAGGGCCAGTCGTGCTGGGGCTCGCCGCCGGGGAAGGACCAGCCGTAGCCCTTCGCGTCCTGCATGGCGTGGCCGAACTCGGAGGCGTAGACGAAGAACTTCTTCGGCACGCAGCCGCGCACCACGCAGGTGCCGCCGGGCTTGCTCTCCTCGGCGCAGGCCACTTTGAAGCCGGCTTGGGCGGCAAGCCTTGCAGCGCGTACACCGCCCGAGCCGGCACCGATGACGAAAAGGTCGTAGTCGTAGGTCATGGAAAATCTTTCGCCCCGTCTTGCAGGCTAGTCCGTCTCGTGGGGAAGGGTCGGCACGAAGCCGATACGGTTCTGGTAGCGCGGATCGCCGAAATCAGCGAGCTCGATGCGGAAGAGCCTCAGAAACTCCGTCATCAGCGCATCGAAGACCGGCTCGAGCTGGCCTTCGAACTCGAGCGGGACACGCCGCCGCGGCTGGTTGGTGACGAAGACCTCGAAATGGTCGTCCTTGACGTCGACGGTCACTCCCGTCCGCACCCAGAGGGAGCCCGAGTCCTCCGTGTTCGGCACGGTGACGCAGACGCCGAAGCTGATCGGCTCCAGCCGGATGGGCTGCTTGGGATCGTAGCTGAAGGCCGCGTCGCCATAGGTCCTGGAGGGGTCGAACGGACCCTTGGGCGGCACCAGGCTCACGCAGGGCTCAGGCGCGGCGAGATAGTCGTGAAGGCCGGATGCAATCGCATGTCCCAAAGCCCGGCAGCGCAGGAAGTTCTCCATCGCCGCCTCGCCGTAAGCGTGGATCGCCTCCTTCAGGACGTCGTAAGGGGTCTTCTCCTCGGCCATCAGGTGATCCCGTTCTCGTCGGCGATGAGCGGGTGCACGTCGAAGCCGATGAAGAGACCGGTTGTCACCACGCCGGGGATAAGGGTGAGCGCCGCGTCCAGCTCCTCGGGCTCCATGATCCGCCCGAGGTGCAGATCGGCGATGAGGTTGCCGCTGTCGGTCTCGGCGAAGCCGCCGCCCTCCGCGCCGCGAAGCTCAACCTTGGCGCCTTCATAGCCGAGGGCAGTCAGGGTCTCGCGTATGGCCCTGATAGTGGTCGCGTAGGCGAAGGGCACCACCTCTACGGGCAGGGGGAAGCGGCCCAGCGTCCCTACCCTTTTGGACACATCGGCGACGAGAACGAACTTCGCCGCCGCCGAGGCGACGATCTTCTCGCCCAGCATGGCGCCGCCGCCGCCCTTGATCATGCGGCCCTGCGCGTCGATCTCGTCCGCGCCGTCGATGACGAGGTCGAGACGGGTGGTCTCGTCCGGCTGGAAGAGGGGGATGCCCAGCTCCCGCGCCCTTTCCTCGGTCCGCTGCGAGGTCGGCACGCCCTCGATGTCGAGCCCGCCCCTCACCTTCTCGGCCAGGGCGTCGAGGAAGAGGGCGGCGGTGGAGCCCGTGCCGAGGCCGAGCTTCATGCCGTCCCCGATCAGCTCCAGCGCGGCGTTGGCCGCGTGTCGTTTGGCGCTTGTCATGGCCCTGCCCTTAGACCCGCCCCCACCCCTTCGTCACCCCAGGGGTTTGGCGCCGGGACGAAGCGCCGCTAGAACCCGCGCAACGTCAGGGAGTGACCCATGAAACGCACCACCAAGGCCCTCACTTTGAGCCTTCTCCTTACTGCCGCCGCCTGCGGTCAGAACGGCGCGGAAGCGCCTGAACCCCAGGGCGAGGAAGCCGTCCGCACCGAAGGGCAGAGCACCATGAACGTCGCCTCGACCGAGGAGCTGCAGACCATGCGCAGCCAGTTCGCCCGCATCGAGATGGACCCCGACACCTCCTTCCTGACCGAGGATGAGCGGCAGGTGGTCGAGCTATTGAATCGGGCAGGCAACCTCATGAGCTCCATCTATCTGCGCCAGATCTCGCCGGAGAACCCGGCGCGGCGCGAGGCGATCCTCGCCTCCAATATCTCCAACAAGGAGATGGTGCTGGAGCTCTTCGACCTCCATTTCGGACCGTGGGACACGCTCGACCACAATGAGCCCTTCGTCGGCACCGATGAGCGGCCCGAGGGTGCGGGCTTCTACCCCGCCGACCTCACCCGCGAGGAGTTCGAAGCCTGGATCGCCGAGAACCCTGGCGACGAGGAGGCCTTCACCTCGGGCTACACGGTGATCCGACGCACGGGCGACGGCGGCCTCGAAGCGATCCCCTACTCCGTCGCCTATGCCGAGTTTCTCGAACCTGCCGCAGCGCTGCTGCGCGAAGCTGCCGGGATCACGAAAAACGAGAACCTGAAGCGGTTCTTGCGGCTACGCGCCGAGAGCTTCCTCTCCGACGACTATTACGAGAGCGAGCTCGCCTGGATGGATCTCGACGGACCCATCGAGGTCGCGATCGGCCCCTATGAGGTCTATGATGACGGCCTCTTCGGCAGAAAGACCGCCTTCGAGGCTTTCGTCACGGTACGGAACCCCGAAGAGAGCGCGGCGCTCGACAAGTACAAAGGCCTTCTTCGCGACATGGAGACGAACCTGCCGGTCGAGGAGAGCTACAAGAACTTCCGTAGAGGGTTCGAAAGCCCTATCGCCGTTGTAGACCAGGTGCATGGCGGCGGGGACAACGTGTCGGGCGTGCAGACCATCGCCTTCAACCTCCCCAACGATGAGCGGGTGCGGGAGGCGAAGGGCGCGAAGAAGGTGCTGCTGAACAACGTGCTCGGCGCGAAGTTCGACCGCATCCTGGAGCCAATGGCGGGCAAGGTGCTGGTACCCGAGCAGGCATCCCTCCTGGTGCGGAAATATATGGGCATGAACACCCTGTTCCACGAGCTGAGCCACAGCCTCGGGCCGGGGGTCATCACGGTGGACGGCGAGGAGACCACCGTGAACGCCGCCCTTCAGGAGCGCTACTCGGCGCTCGAAGAGGGCAAGGCGGACGTGATGGGCGCCTACAACATCCTCTACATGATGGAGCGCGGCGAGCTTCCCGCCGCCGAGAAGGAGGCATTCCTCGCCACTTATTTCGCGGGCCTCTTCCGCTCCATGCGCTTCGGCATCGGCGAGGCCCACGGCCAGGGCGCGGCCTTCCAGTACAGCTTCTACAAGGAGGCGGGCGCCTTCGAGGTGGATGAAGAGACGAAGCTCTACCGCGTCGACTTCGCTGCGCTGGAGCAGGCCATCCGTGATCTGACGGCCAAGGTGGTCATGCTACAGGGCAATGGCGACTACGATGCAGCCGGCGCTTTCCTGGACGGCTATGGCGTGCTGGACGGTGACGCCGAGCGGGTCATCGCTTCGATGACGGACATTCCCGTCGATATCCAGCCGGTCTACAGCGACACGCTGTAGGTCCCCCACGGGCCGCTCCCATCCCCCCGGACGGAGCGGCCCACTACCCCCCAAGGCCGCCCTCTTCGCCCTCCGGATGTGCCGGGCCGCGCCGAGTGGAGCTACTCGAAGCGGGGGTGTGACCCCGGCACCTCACCTTTAGGGCACGGGCGAGGCATCCGAAGGACGAAGAGGACGGCCCTGAGGAAGAGAGCCTGCGATCGGCGGCTAGCGGCGCGACCAGTTGAACATGGTGTTCAGCATCTGGACGATCTCCTCGGGCTTCTGGCCGAGATCGTCGGGAGAGCCTTCCGCGCACGTATTGACGGCCATGACCACGTCGGCGATCAGGCGGCCCTTCTGCCGCACCGGCTCGATATGATTGGCCATCACGGCCTCGCCGAGCTTCTCATGCTCCGCATCGACCTTCTCCTTGGACCATCCGAAGGCGGCGGCCTTCTCGTAGCCCGCCTTCAGCACCTCCTCCATCTTGCGCTCCTGGGCGCGGGCGAAGCTGCGCATGGAGCGCTCGGCGCGGCCCCTGTTCGCCTCGCCCTTGAGCCGGTCATCGGCCTTGACGAGGTCGGCGGCGAGGTCCGCCTTCATCATGCAGCCCTGGTGGAAAGTAGCGTTCTGCTGCGCGTGCGCGCCGGAAGCTCCAAGCGTCCCGGCGGCCAGCGCCGCGGCAAGAAGAGTTCTGATCATGGGTGTTCCCTGAACCATGCGGGTCCCTGCGCCCGCCATGAGGAGGTGTCACACCTACGTGAGAATGTCTCTGTCCCATATGGGCCAGTCGTTGGGAGGCGAACGCCTTTAGCTGCCCGTAGGCAGTTGCTGGAGGAAACGGGGAGCGCGCAGGCGTGGCCACGGCTGGGGTGTTTGTCTGTTCTAGGGTCAGCCGTGGCCCCTAGTGGAGACCATCCCGCCGCCCGCGCGCTCGGCACCTCTTCTTCTGGCGGCCGATCCGCAGCTCTCGCAATCCGCCCCATCACGGGCGCGAAGTGCCACCCGGCGTAAGGAGAGTGACGTCCCCTCCCCGCCTCGCCGGATGAGGGGGTTGTAGGGGAGTTTGGAGGGTGGGGGATAAGTCGTAGGGCGGGCGGCGTAGCCGACCGCGTTCACAGAATACACCCGTCGGAGCGCGGTCGGCTTCGCCGCCCGCCCTACAGATTTATTTGAGGTTCGCCCCTGCCGTGGCCCTGAACCCCTGGAAAAGGTCCCCCGAACTTTTCTCCGGCTGGACCTGACCGCAAGCGGTCAGGCTTGCATCATCCAGCCTTCGACGCCCATGGCGGCTTGCCTGAAAGCTTCCGTACGCGTCGGATGGGGGTGGCAGGTTCTGGCGATGTCCTCGGATGAGCCGCCGAAGCTCATGATGATGCATGCCTCGGCGATCATCTCGCCCACGCCCGCGCCGATCATGTGCACACCGAGCACTTCATCGGTCTTGGCGTCGGCCAGGACTTTGACGAAGCCGTCGGTCTCGTGATTGGTCTTGGCGCGGGAGTTTGCGGTGAAGGGGAACTTGCCGACCTTGTAGTCCACACCCTCCTCTTTCAGCTGCTCCTCGGTCTTGCCGACGGTGGCGACCTCCGGGTCGGTATAGACCACGCCGGGGATGACGCCGTAATCCACATGGCCATGGCCGTTCTTGATGACCTCGGCCACGGCGACGGCCTCTTCCTCGGCCTTGTGCGCCAGCATCGGACCCGGCGTCACGTCGCCGATGGCGTAGACACCATCGGCGCCCGTGCGCCAGTGGCTGTCCACGGGGATGAAGCCGCGCTCGTTCGTTTGGATACCGACGGTATCGAGGCCGAGATTGTCAGTATAGGGTTTGCGGCCGATGGCGATGAGGACCACGTCGGCCTCGATCACCTCGGCGTCGCCGCCCTTGGCAGGCTCGACGGTCAGCTTGGCGCCGGAGCCGGTCTTCTCGATGCCGACCACCTTCGTGCCGAGCTTGAACTCGAGCCCCTGCTTCTTGAGGATGCGCTGGAACTGCTTAGAGATCTCGCCGTCCATGCCGGGGGTGATGCGGTCGAGGAACTCGACCACGGTGACCTTGGCGCCGAGGCGACGCCAGACCGAGCCCATCTCGAGACCGATATAGCCGCCGCCGACCACGACCAGATGCTCCGGCACCTTGTCGAGGCTGAGCGCGCCGGTGGAGGAGACGATGACCTTCTCGTCGATCTCGACACCGGGGAGAGAGAGAATGTCCGAACCCGTCGCGATGATGATGTTCCTGGCCGAGAGCTCTTCGGTGCCGCCGTCCATCAGGTCCACGGTGACCTTGCCGGGTCCTGCGATCTTGCCGAAGCCCTTGTAGCCGTCGATCTTGTTCTTCTTGAAGAGGTACTCGATGCCCTGGGTCAGGCCGTTCACGGCGTCTTCCTTCTGGCCGAGCATGCGGCCGAGATCGAGCTCCACGCCCGCGATCTTAACGCCGAGATCGGCCATGTGGTGGCTCGCCGCCTCGAAGGCTTCGGAGGCGTGCAGCATCGCCTTGGACGGGATGCAGCCGACATTGAGGCAGGTGCCGCCGAACTTGCCGGTCTCGCGCTTGTCGATGCAGGCCGTCTTGAGGCCGAGCTGGGCCGCGCGGATCGCTGCGTTGTAGCCGCCGGGGCCGCCGCCGATGACGACGACGTCGTAGTCTTTGCTCATCCGTGAACTCCTTGGTCGGGAGGCTGGTAGGACCGGGGGTTGAGGTGGTCAACAGATGGTAGCGATAGGCTTTGGCCGGAAGGTGTGGACTGTCTTTCCCCGTCATCCCGGAAAGCCGAAGGCTTATCCAGGACCCATGGACCGAAGCCTCGCAAGACGCGCCTCCGCCACATGGAAATCGAACCAGCGACCCATGGGTCCCGGATAGCTCTCCGAGCTTCCGGGATGACGGTGGAGATGACAGCGCTACGCGCCGAAAAACGCTTCGCGCAGCAGCAGCACCCCGGTCACTAGAAGGTACCCCCCAAAGATGCGCGCCAGCCTGTCCGCCGGCAGGGCGTGGGCGAGCCTTGCGCCCAGGGGGGCGAAGATCACCGTCCCCAGGCTCACCGCGAGGAAGCCCAGCACGTCCACATAGCCGACGGCGCCCGGCACCTTGGGCGCATCGAGGCCGATCAGGGCAAAGCCGATGGCCCCCGGCACGGCGATGGCGAGGCCGAAGCCTGAGGCTGTGCCCACCGCCTGGTGCATGGGGCGGCCTGCGAGGGTGAGAAGGAGGACGCCGATCACCCCGCCGCCAATGCCCATCAGCGAGGAGACGAGGCCCGTGCCCACCGCCATGGCTCGCTGCGCGAGGGCGGAGAAGACAACTGGCGAGGCGGGCGCGCCCCTCTTCCCGGCGAGGCGCTGGATGCCGATGGCGATAACCCCGACGCCGAAGACGATGAGAAGCGCACGGCCGCTTACCGCGCCCGCCACCAGCGCGCCCATCACAGCACCGATGGAGATGAACGGCCCCCAAAGCTTCAGCACGCCGAAATCGACCGCCCCCCGCTTCCGGTGCGCCATCATGGAGCGGATGGAGGTGACGATAATCGTCGCCAGCGAGGTGCCCACGGCGGTCTTGGCCGCGGTGTCCGGGTCCACGCCGAGCTGGCTGAAGACGAGATAGAGCACCGGCACGATGACGATGCCGCCGCCAATGCCGAATAGCCCGCCGAGGGTGCCGGCGAAAGCGCCGGTGGCGATGAGGAGGAGGATGGAGGTCATGAACTGCTGCGCCCGAGAGCTTCGAAGATGAGACTGTCGAGGTCCGTCCAGTAGAACCAGTATCCGTAAAGCATGAAAGGAATGACGGGGATGAGCAGAAGCCGCGACAACCGACCGAAATAGGCTCCAAGGCCGACAAGCAAAGGCGGCACAATCAGAAACGGCAAGACGTCAATAGCTCGAGGGAGACGTCCGTAAGGGGTCAGGTCAGCTACGTTGGCATACCAGACAAAGAACACCCAGCCTGCTACGATCAAAAGCGCACCCAGGCCTGGAAACCGGCGCATTTTCATTCGGCCGCTTGCCTCGACGGTATCGCCAAGCCTTCCTCGATAAGGATACGCATCAGCAGCCGCGGGTCATCTGAACGCCCCTCCTCCGAGATGCGCCTGCGCCAGCGCCTGGCGCCGGGGCGGCCCGCGAAGAGCCCCAGCATGTGGCGGGCGTAGCGCCAGATGGGGGTGCCGTCCGTTTCCACCTTCTCTGTCACGGTGCGGACGACCTCTTCGGCAGTGACGGAGCTAGGCGCCTCGCCGAAATAGAGCTGGTCGACCTCCGACAGCTCCATGGGCCGTTCGTAGGCAGCGCGTCCCAGCATGACGCCGTCGAGCTTTTCGAGGTGCTCAAGCCCCTCGCGCGGCGAGGCGATGCCGCCGTTGAGGATGAGGCGCATGTCGGGAAAGCGCTCCTTCATCCGCTCGACGAGACCGTAGTCGAGGGGCGGGACGGTGCGGTTCTCCTTCGGGCTAAGGCCCTGAAGCCAAGCCTTGCGGGCGTGGACGATCACCGTGGTGACGCCAGCCCTTTGCACCTCCTCCAGGAAGCGCGGCAGGATCACCTCCGGGTCCTGATCGTCGATGCCGATGCGGCACTTGGCAGTCACCGGCAGGGCTACAGCCTCACGCATAGCGATGAGGCAGTCGCGCACCAGCTCCGGCTCGGCCATCAAGCAGGCGCCGAACCGCCCGGACTGCACCCGGTCCGAGGGGCAGCCGACATTCATGTTGATCTCGTCATAGCCGTAGGTCGCGCCGATCCGCGCCGCCTTGGCCATCTTGTCGGCATCCGAGCCGCCGAGCTGCAGCGCCGTCGGCCCCCCATGATCATAGGCGAGAAGACGACCCTGGTCGCCGTTTAGAATCGCCTCGGCCGTGACCATCTCGGTGTAAAGAAGCGCGCGCCGAGTAAGCTGCCGGTGGAAGAACCGGCAGTAACGGTCCGTCCAGTCGATCATCGGCGCGACGGAGAAGGCGTGGCTGGTCGTCACGAAGCGTTCCCTTCCGTCTGGCAGCGCTTGGCGGTAACAGGGCGGCGGTCCCGTATCAATGTTGAACGGGGCTTGCCGCCGATCGGCGGACCGAGCGCATCATGTAGAGAAGACCTCCAAGGAAGAGAACTTGACCGCCAGTTCGCGCGGGTCGCTCGAAGGCCCACCCTCCAGGGAAGCGGGGAAGACAAGCTCAAGGCTCGAATACTCCTCCGCCCGAGCTTTAAGATCGGCACGGCCACATACTAACCGAGGGAAACTTGGCGGTGAGGAACGTACGGCACGTTTGGCCGCGGACAGAAGCGGCCTGAACCCGCGAGGTCGTTGCAACGGCGCGGAAGAGCTGAACGTGATCGGCTGGCCGTCCAGCGTCCCGCTTATCTTCTGCAGCAGAAACGGCGAGGCTTCAGCCGCCGCTACCAACCGCAGTTCAGCGGGCCCGGCAGGCAGCGGAGGCAGGCGAAGGCTGCTTTCCAGAGCGCACCATCGCCCATCCGGTTCGGAAAGGAACCACCCTTCCGCCCGAAGGAAGTGGCGAAGATCAATCCTGGTCATCGCACTTGCCCGGCACGATTGCTTTGATCCTGGCCCCGGCTTGGCGCGAGCATCGGACCCATCAGCTCGAGCTGCGCCCTGGCGAGGGCCGCGTCTTCGGAGGACACGCATCCCGGTGCCGCGGCCAGCACCGCGTCGAGTTCGGCAAGCAGATCCGCGACGAGAACATTATCCGTCGCGTCGTCAGCATACTCCTCGAGATAAGTGGTCAGCCAGTGAACCGAAGACGAGCCGAGGTGGCGCTTGGTCACGATCAGACCCTCCGTCGCGACCCGACGCCGAGCGTTCCTGGTGATGCAGTCGTCATGTAAACGGGAATAGGCCTGAACCCCATCGACAAAGCCGATCCGTCCGGGATAGGCGCCGAACACGCGAAGCCAGTAGTCGAAGTCGAAGCTTGCCTTCAGCTCCTCGTCCAGGAAGCCGACCTCTTCGAGAAGGGTAGATTTGAAGACGACCGTGGGCTGACAGATCGGACAGCCAGCGTGAAAGCGCTGCGGCTCGATGGGGGGCGGCAGGGTCGGGTAGTCGCCAATGAGGTCCCCTTCGCCGTCGATATGCTGACCGTGGCCGTAGACCATGACAAGCTCCGGGTGGTCCTCGAAGAGGCTGAGCGCCTTCTCCATCATCTGCGACGCATACAGATCATCCGAGTTCAACCAACCGATGAATTCCCCTTCGGCTTGCGAAAGGGCTCGATTGATGGCCTGGGCCGGACCGGTGTCGGCTTGTGAGGACCAGACCAAACGAGGATGAGAACGGCTGAGCTCTTCAAGCACGTCCAGAGTGCCATCGCTCGATCCGCCATCGGCGACGATCAGCTCCAATGCGTCCTGTCGCTGCGAGAAGACGCTTTCCACCGCCTGCCTAACGAACTGAGCCTGGTTGAGCGACGGCATGACAACCGACACCGTTGCGTTTTGCATGTAAGCCCTTCGTTGACACGTATTGCAGCGCGGAGCACCTCGACCAGTACTGCCCGAGACCTAATGCCCTGACCTCTCGCTCTGCGCAACTCGGCCAAGGGGCCGCTCCGAGCTAGAACTTGACGGGTGCTGTGCAAACCCGCACGGGCACGTTCAAACGCCCTTACGTGGCGAAAATGATACACCCATTTTCTGGAGTAGATGACCATCTCAGTCCTGTCCGGCATGAAAGGCGTTTGGTCCGACATATTGCGCGGCGCCGCCTTGAGCGAGGTGTGGGTCGCCTTCGCTAATGACGAGATTCAGAACCGCTACCGCCGCAGCGCGGTCGGCCTACTTTGGATCGCGATTTCATACCTTCTCTGGGTCTTCGGCTTGGCTTTGTTCTTCGGCGGGTTTTCGGACCTCGAAGGTCGAGCGTTCACTGCCTACGTGGCTTTCGGGTTCGCGATCTTTAGTTTTCTGCTTTCAAACATTGTGGACGGATGCAGCGTCTTCGTGGTCAACAGCGGCTGGGTACGCAGCGCATCGCTACCCTACTCTATATATGTCTTTAAAAGTGTGGCACGTTCTCTTTTCCCATTCGCGATCCAGATTGCCTGCGCGTTCATCACCATGCCGTTCTTCGGATGGAGACTAGACCTTTCCGCGTTGATGGCTCTTCCAGCCCTCGTCATCGCTGTCGTTACGGCTGTCCCTCTTCAGTATCTTCTCGGTCTGATCTGTGCACGGTTGCGCGATATAGGTCACTTTGTTCAAGCTATTTCGAGATTACTTCTATTCTCTTCACCGATTCTGTGGGTCTACGATGAAGCGCTAGGTCTTCGGCGGCTAGTGGCCACCATCAATCCGATGACTTCATTCATCGAGATTTTCCGCAACCCTCTTCTAGGCAAAGCCACGCCACTAGAGCACTACGCGATCGCCGTCAGCTCCTGCGCCGCGGTTTGGGCACTCTGTCTTCTTGTCGGCAGTTCGATGCGAAGAAAACTGCCTTTCTGGGTGTAGGATATGGTCCGGCTAGATCTTACCAATATCCATCTCAACTACCCTCTGTTGGCTCGTTCAGCTAGCGGCATGAAGGCGGAGGGCGATGTCGAATCCAGCCGAATCGTCTACGACAAAAACGGAAGGCCTCGCGCGGTTCGTGCACTGTCTGGTATCGACCTTTCCGTCGGTACCGGGGAACGGGTGGCCCTGGTAGGGCACAACGGCTCGGGCAAGACCACACTTCTGCACGTGCTGGCAGGACTCCTGCCCCCGGACACCGGGACCGTCTCGATCGAGGGTCAGGTCACGAGCCTGATCAATATCAATCTCGGCATTCAAGCTCAGGCCACTGGGCATGCTAATATCACGCTGCGTGGGCTCGCAGCCGGGTTCTCTAGAAAGCAGATAGCGGAGAAGCGCGACGCTATCGCAAACTTCTCTGAACTCGGACCGTTTCTCGACCTACCCGTAGAGACCTACTCTGCCGGTATGCGCATGCGTTTGAGCTTCGCCATAGCCACCACGTTCACGCCGGAAATACTCATTCTCGACGAGTGGCTGTCGACCGGAGATGCGTCGTTCCGTCAGAAGGCAGCGGACCGTATGCGCACCTTCTCGCAAGCTGCCTCCATCATCGTGCTGGCATCGCATAGCCTTCCGCTGATCGAGCAGGTTTGCAGCCGCGTCGTTTGGCTAGATAGCGGGCGGGTCAGAATGGACGGCGACGTTGCGGCAGTACTGGATGCCTATCAGGAAGCCATGGCGGAAGCGTAGAGGCCAGCGGCAGTCAAGACCGGACTGTCAGCCTGTGTCCGATCCGCAGCCAGCTGCATTTTCTACAATCCGCGGGCGGCTAGCTCTCTGTCATCGAATGTGAAACGCGTCGTCGGACCGAGCGGCCGATCGAGTTCCGCGAAAAGCAGCTTCCCGTCTTCAACCAGCTCGTCCCCATTCAGACCGATCGCGGCGGTGGTGACGAACAGGGTACGACCAATGATATCGACATTGGTAGGACGTCGAGCGGGCACGTTGAACTCTGCGATCAGCTTACCGTCCGGAGTAAAGCGCCTGACTGCCGCGCCATCCCAGAAGGCTATCCACACGCAGTCCTCGCGGTCCACGATCATACCGTCGGGATATCCTTGGCGCTGGGTATCGATAGTGAGAAATTCTTCGTACTCCTCGAGCCCGTCCGAAGTCGGACGAAACCTATGAACCTTCCCTAACGCACTGTCTGTCAGATACCCGACGGCGCCATCAGCCTGAAAGGCTGGTCCGTTAGTGACGTGGAAGCCGGTCAGCAACCGACCAGTCCTCCCGGACGCGTCAAGTCGGTACCAGGAGCCTGTGCTATCGTCCTCATCGTCCTTCATCGTTCCGGCCCAATAGCCGCCGAAGGGGTCCGCCGCACCGTCATTGAAGCGGTTCTCGGGCAGCTTCTCTTCGGGGTCGGCAACGGCGATGAACCGAGCCTCGATGCCGTCGAACTCGATAAAGCCGAAGCCGTCGCGGCGCGTGGCGGCTAAGCGCCCGGTCCTCGTTGGGCAAAGGGAGCTCAGCCCACCAGGTAGGACGATTTCTTCAGCCTTCCCATCGGGAAGCTTCATCCGAAAGAACCGCTCTCCCTTGATGTCCAGCCAGTAAAGAGTGTTGCGAGACGGGTCGTAACATAGCCCCTCCCCCAGCAGAGACCTTCGTACTCCTACCGCGCGGAACGACCCCAGAGCAGTCATGCCGGGTCGTAGAGCCGCGACAGCACACCGCCATCCGCGTAGACCGTCGTGCCGGTCAGAAACCCGGCCTGACCCGAAGCTAGGAACACAGCGAGGTCGGCGATCTCCTCCGGGTGCCCGATCCGACCCACCGGATGTGCTGACCCCAGTGCGGCAAACCCTTCGGGGTTCCCCACGAACCCCTCCCGCAACATCGATGTATCGATAGCCGCCGGTGCGATCGCGACCACCCTAACCCTCGGCCCAAGGTCCACGGCCAAGGCACGGGTCAAGCCCTCAATGGCCGCTTTGGAAGTGGTGTAGGCTGCAAAACGCGGCTTCGTAGCACGTGTGTGAACAGACCCCAGATTGATCACCGCTCCTCTGGTTTCCTCGAGGTCACTCAGGAAAGCCCTTGTCAAAGCGAATGGTGCTGCGACGTTCACATCGAACGTCTCGCAGAAGGTCGATATGCTGATCTCGTCCGTCCGGCCCAACTTCTGAACCGCGGCGTTGTTGATCAGGACGCTAAGCGGCGTACCGCCGGTGAGGCGGTGAACGCTGTCCCGGAAGGCGGTCATCTGTGCTTCGTCATGAACGAGCGCGGCTAGCTCCACCTGCATGAAATGGTCTGGCTGCATCTTACTCTCATCGAGCTCGATTCGATCAGTACCGATGACCGTGTAGCCGTTTTGCGAAAAGGAACGGCAGAAGGCCTGCCCCAGCCCGCCCCCGCAGCCAGTAATAAGGACGAACCGTTCACTCATCGCAGCATTCCCGCTAGCTTTTCGATCGCCAGATGGCTGACCCGCCGGACTGCATCGGCGGAGTTGGAACCGTTATGAGATCCAAAAATGCACCGGTCAAAGGAGCGCAGCTCGGAATCACTCGGCAGCGGCTCCGTCTCGAACACGTCTAGCGCCGCGGAATGCACGACGCCGGAGCGAAGCCCCTTGAGAAGCGCCTCCTCGCGGACGACCGGCCCGCGGCCTACGTTGATGACCCGCACCCCCTGTTTGAGCTGCGGCAAGAGCTCCTCGTTGAACATGCCTCGCGTTGCGTCGTTGAGCGGAGCGGTGAAGACGAGAAAATCCGCCTCGTTCAACCGCTCCGGCCACGAAGCGAGAGCGGCGCCTTCTGGAAGGTCGTCAGGCGACGCTGGGTCGTAAACGAGGACATCGCTGCCGCAGGCCAGAACGCGCTTCACGGTCTGACGGCCGATATCGCCGAAGCCAACAACGGCTACGGTCCGCCCCACCGGACTGATACCGCTCGGCTTCGGCCAAGCGTCAGCCTGCCTGATCTCGCGGTCGATGCGGTAGGTCTCCCTGGCCAAACCCAGGAGGTAGGTCAGCGCTACATCCGCTACCTCGTTGCCAAACACGCCGGGCGTGTTGGTCACAGGAATGCCAGCTCTCTCGAAGGCATCGAAGTCCACATTGTCGACCCCGACACCCCACTTTACCGCCGCTCGCAGCGTTGGGGCTACGGCTTCTACGACTTTTGCCGAAGCAGGGTCGTCGCCGATGATCCAGGCATCGTAAGCAGGGAGGACTGTAATCAACTCCTCCTCGCTCATGGTCTGCGTCACCTCCGCCGGAACACCGGTGAGACCGTAACGATCGAACTGCTCGCGAAACTCTTCGAACAAACCCAGCATGGGTGGGCAGGTGACGAGAACCTTCGGACTGCTCATTCTCTAACCTCCAGGAAGTTCTTCGCCGCGGGCAACCCGCTGCAGAAGGCTCTCAGCGACGAACCAGTCCGCCACCTCGTCGATATCGACACTCTCAAGGGGCGGTGTGACGTAGAGTTCCGGCCGAAGGCCGATGCGAGCTCCTGTCGCCGCGAAGCTCTCCGCAGAGAAAGCATAGAACACCGAATTCTCTTCATAATACGGAGGAAGATCCTGCGTACGAATGAGATTGGCCGGGTCGTGATTGATCGGCTCGGCATCCTTCGTGTAGAATCTAGTCTGGTGCTGGTTGACCGTAAACAGACTGTCGATCGAGCCGGAAGCAGCGCCGGAAGCGTAGCGTGCCACCATTTTGTCCACCGTCGCCGAACGCAAGAGCGGGTTGGTGGTGTGGGTCATCACATAGATGTCGGAGTCGACGTTCTGCACGTCATCAGCCAAGACGAGGTTCATGGAGACAAGGTCGCCGCAGATCTCTTCTCGCCGGTCACGCACTAGAACGCGGCCCTCGTCATCCTGGTCGTTGAGTCCGTTCTCGGCCAGGATGGACCGGGCATCGGTGTTGATGACCACACGATCGACGCTTTCGCTTTCGAGCAGCGCATCCAGTATCCAACGGAACAGCGGCTTGCCTGCGATCATGCGGAAATTCTTCGCCTTCACCCGCTCGCTGTGAGCCTTCATCGGGAGAAGCGCCGTGACCGTCTTTCCTGCTATCATCCTTGGAATCCTCGCTTAACGCGAGCGGCCTACGCTGCCATCCCGTCGAAGATCAAGAAGGGCCTGTGAAACGGAAAGGTTAGTTCGCCACCGCGGTAGCTGGACAGAACCGCCCCTGCGCGCCCATCAAGCGGTATGATGCAAACAACGACCGACACGTTCCAAATCGACCGCAGAACTGCGGTGATTTTGGGGAACGGGCCGTCTCTCAAAGGCCTGGCTCTCGATCACTTGCCTGGTACGACTTTCGGCATGAACGCCGCCTACCGCTACTGGCGAACGATCGGATGGCGCCCGCACTGCTATAGCTGTTTGGACCTAGTGGTTGGTCTCAGCCACCGGGATGAGATCGCAGCACTGATCGAAGAGAGGCGCATCCAACGCTTTCTCCTCCGTCAGAACCTCATCGACGCTCTCGGGCCGATCGGCCGGGCGGAAGGGGTAACGGCATTCGAGGCCCTTCTCCTGCGCGACCGACGGCTCGCTGCGCCCACGATCACCACCGGTAGCCATACCGCTCTCTGGGCGATGCACCTAGGGTTTCGCAAAATCGTTCTGATGGGTATCGACGGAAACTATCGGGAAGTGGTCGTCGGCGCGGAGAGGCGCGAGGAACATGAGCTGGAGATTGTGAAGGAGTGCGAAAATCCAAACTACTTCTTCGAAGGCTACCAGCGTCCCGGCGATCGTTACAACCTGCCGAACCCCCGGCCCGGTCTGCATACTGAGGGATGGGCGCAGGCAGCGAAAGCGCTACAGTCGGAAAATGTCGAAGTCGTCAATGCCAACCTGCGTTCAGAGGTAGGCTACTTCCCCTTCTCCGAGCTATCGCGCAGCGCGCAGTGGCAGTCCGAAAAGATTCCCGCCCGCAGTTTCCTTCCTGAGCCCACGCCCGCCGAGCCCTCCCCGCCCCCCTCGAGACTGCGAAAGCTTCAGGCTGATCTGTTGCCCATCGCCGCTCTCGGCATGCTGGTTCTGGCTGGCTCGGCCGCCGTGCTTACCGGGGGAAGCCTTCTGGTCAGCGCGGCGCTCCTTATCAGCCTTTTTCTGAACCTTATCTTGGGTGCGCTGTTCCTCACCAACCGGCGGGCGGTCGTGGAGCGGTTATCAGCTCAGGACGAAGAGCTGATAACCCTTCACCGCCGCCTAGTAGAAGTCGAACGCCCTACCCTACCCCTTTCGTCGCCGCGCGAGCTACAGCCAGACGAGGACCTTAAAGACAGCTCCGCCGCTGGTTCTTGATCACGCGGGAAGCATGGGGCAAGCGTGGGCTCCTTTTCGTCCTTACCGAAAGGCCTAAAACGCTCCATGCCCGCCAAAGTTGCCCTTATCACCGGCGTGACCGGTCAGGACGGCGCCTACCTGTCCGAACTGCTGCTGGGCAAAGGCTACGAAGTGCACGGGGTCAAACGCCGCTCCTCCTCGTTCAACACGGAGCGGGTGGATCGTCTTTATCAGGATCCGCACGAGGCGCAGACGAACTTCTACCTCCACTATGGCGATATGACGGACGCCACGAACCTGATCCGGTTAGTTCAAGAGGTCAGACCAGCGGAAATCTACAATTTAGCTGCACAGAGCCACGTGGCGGTCAGCTTCGAAACACCCGAATACACCGCCAATGCCGACGGCACCGGCACGCTCCGCCTGCTCGAGGCCATCAGAATACTCGGCATGGCGAACGATGTGCGCTTCTATCAGGCATCGACGTCGGAACTCTACGGTCAGGCCGTCGAGACACCTCAGTCCGAAACCACGCCCTTCCATCCGAGAAGCCCCTACGCCGCCGCTAAGCTCTACGCTTACTGGATCACGGTGAACTACCGGCAGGCCTACGGCATGCACGCGTCGAACGGTATTCTCTTCAACCATGAAAGCCCCATGCGCGGGGAGACCTTCGTCACTCGGAAGATCACCCGGGCGGTCGCGGCCATCGAGAAGGGTCTTCAGTCTACGCTCTATCTCGGCAACCTCGATGCGAAGCGGGACTGGGGGCATGCACGGGACTATGCCGAAGGCATGTGGCAGATCGTTCAGCACGACCATCCGGACGATTGGGTCCTCGCGACCGGGGAGTGCCACTCAGTACGTGAGTTCGTGGAACTGGCCTTCGCTCAGACCGATCGTAAGATCGCCTGGGAGGGGCGTGGTGCCGAGGAGGTAGGGCGCGATGAGAAGACCGGTGAGGCGCTGATCAAGATCGATCCACGGTACTTCCGGCCCACCGAGGTCGATCTGCTTCGCGGTGACGCGAGCAAAGCCCGCGAGGAACTAGGCTGGCAGCACCGCACCGGTTTTGACGAGCTGGTCAAGGAGATGGTCCAGAGCGATCTGAAGTTGGTCGAACGGGAGAGCTGGCGTCAGAGCCGCACGGCGTAGGCGATCCATGACCAAGCGCTATGATCTTACGGGTAAGAGGGTCTGGGTAGCTGGGCATCGCGGCATGGTCGGCTCGGCAATCAAACGCCACCTCGAGGCAAGAGGCGATTGCGAGCTCGTTCTAGCAGACCGAAAGCAGGTGGACCTTACCGATCAAGGGCAGACTGCGGACTTCATTGGGTCACAACGGCCCCAGGCAGTCTTCCTCGCGGCAGCGAAAGTCGGCGGTATCCACGCGAACGATACGAACCCAGCTGCTTTCCTTTACGAAAATCTCATGATCGCCAGCAACGTCATCCATGCCTGCCACGGGGCTGGCACGGAGAAGCTGCTCTTTCTGGGCTCCTCTTGCATCTACCCGAGAATGGCTGAGCAGCCAATGAAGGAGGACCAGCTCCTCACCGGTCCGCTCGAGCCGACCAATGAGTGGTACGCGGTGGCGAAGATCGCCGGTATCAAACTCTGCCAAGCCTACCGCCGTCAGTACGGTAACGACTTTATCGCTGCGATGCCGACCAACCTCTACGGTCCGGGGGACAATTTTGACCTGCAAACAAGCCACGTTCTTCCAGCCCTTATCAGGAAAGCAGTCGAGGCAAAGGCGCGCGGCGAGGCCGGTCTGACGATCTGGGGCTCCGGCGAGCCGAGGCGAGAGTTCATGTATGTGGAGGACACGGCCGCGGCCCTCGTTCACCTCATGGAGCACTATAGCGGCGAAGACTTTGTCAATGTCGGAACTGGCCACGATGTGTCGATCGCCGAAGCGGCACGAATGATTATGGAGATCGTAGGCTTGGAAGGTGAACTGAGGACTGACCGCACGAAGCCAGACGGAACACCGCGTAAACTGATGGATGTCAGCAAACTGAGCGCCCTCGGCTTCACTGCTGAAACACCGCTGTATGACGGGCTTCTTCGAACGGTGGCATGGTATCTCGAACACAAGCAGGCTGTTTGAGGTCACGACTTAATCGGGCTCAGAAGACAATAATGGTTACGGGTGAGGCAGGCGAGAGGAAGCTCCTAGAGCATCGGACTGCTGATCAGAATCGATTTGGGATTCCCAAGTTGCGGGAACGGTGATTCACCGTTGTTGGAGGTGCTCCGATGGCGAAGACGTATTCAGTCGATCTGCGGGAGAAGGTCTAGGCGTTTGTGGGGCGTGGCGGCTCGTGTCGCGAGGCCGCTCGGGTGTTTGGCGTCTCTCCGAGCTTCGTGATCAAGCTGATGCAGCGCCGTCGACTGACGGGTTCGGTCGAGCCCGCGCCGAGAGGTGGCAGGCGCGGCAGTCGGCTCGATGCGCACCGGTCGTTCCTTGTGGCAGCCATCGAAGAGAAGCCAGATCAGACAATGCCGGAGCTGGCGGCCCGGCTTCAGGCGGGACGGGACGTGGTCGCAGCGCCCGCGGTCCTGTCGCGCTATCTCATCCGCATCGGGATGACGCGCAAAAAAAGACATTCCTCGCGACCGAGCAGAACCGGCCGGACGTTGCCCTCGAACGGCGGCTCTGGCGACAACGCCAGCGACAGATGCGCAGGCAGCCAGGAAGGCTGATCTTCATCGACGAGACGAGCGTGAAGACCAACCTCGTCCGGCTTTATGGCCGCTGTCCCAAGGGCGACCGGCTGCGCGGCGACACGCCCTTCGGCAAATGGCAGACCCAGACCTTCATCGCCGGCCTGAAGGTCGACGGGATCATCGCGCCCTTCGTCATCGATGGTGCGATGAACGGAGCTACCTTCGATGCATACGTACGTACCCAGCTCGCCCCGGTCGTGGAACTGGGCGACGTGGTCGTTCTCGACAATCTCAGCGCCCACAAGAGCCCGCGAGCAGGGCAAGCGCTGGCTGACCGGGGTGCGTGGTTCCTGTTCCTGCCGCGCCATTCGCCGGACCTGAACCCGATCGAGATGGCCTTCGCGAAACTCAAGTCGCATCTGCGGGCAGGCGCTCACCGAACCATCGACGCCCTCTGGCAAGCCATCGGATCGATCTGCGACCTCTACTCACCGGACGAATGCCGAAACTACTTCACCGCCGCTGGGTATGCGCACGAATAATCGTCCGATGCTCTAGCGAGCCTGTCGCGGCGGACGGTCTCGTTTTGGCTCGTTCGGCTTGTGGGCACGGGTACGACGTTCAGGCTTCGAAGCTCACGGCGTATACAGTCGTTATCTGCGATCATGTAGCGAGCCCCGATAAGGCTCAACAGAAGGTCTCGTGCCACCGCGAGGTAAGCGCTGCGCCCTCCCGCAGGTCCGTCGGCTCGCAGGCTCTTCTCGACCGCGCTGCTATCAACCAGCCCTCCAAGAAGACCGGTCCAGAATTTTCACAGGGACCAGCGGTCGAAACGGCTCTCTGATCGTAGTCGGCAGACATACTGGCGGGGCGTTTCACACCCCGGCAGCCCAGCTTCAAAATATGCACAATGTTAGAGATCACCCCCCGTCACAGGTCCCGCGGGCACTGAGCTGGTTCTTCGGTAGACTCGGCTCGATCGAGAACCACCGCTGGGCGTTCAATCAGAACAAACGCCCAAATGGCATAGCTTTCTCACATACCTCCACTTGAGCAATCCAGAATCACAAACTCGTCATCAGATCAAGCCACTGGTTAGGGTTCCGGCCTAACATCAGAATAGAGGGGGCTGCTCAACTTGCGGCCCACACAGCAGATGGTCTGTTTCCGGAGCGACACGCTAGAGCGTTTTGAGCCCTCACTGACTCGTTCGTGGTTTGCGC
>NZ_JANIBC010000003.1:146503-272628 GCF_024505085.1 Parvularcula maris | reverse complement strand
AACGCCCGCCCCCGAACGCGGCCGGCTTTGCCGTCCGCCCTACGCCTCGCCTATTCCAGCCACTTCTCCTCGACCACGATGCGGTCCTCCCCCACCCCCATGGCGCGGAGGTCCGCGATGACGCTCTTCATCATGGGCGGGGGGCCGCAGACATAGACCTTCTCGTGATGGTCGCGCAGGTTCTGCTGCAGGAGCTCCCGGTCCGTCTGCTTCTTCGGCAGGCGGGAGTGGGCCTCCTCCGTCAGGGTGAAGACGGTCTCGAGGCCCCCCATCCCCTCCCAGAGGTCGCGCAGGATGATGTCCGCCTCGGTCTTGTTCGAGTAGAGGAGCGTGCAGCCATCGAGCTCCCCCCGCTGCGCGCGCGCCTTCAGGATCGGGATGAACGGGGTCACGCCCGCCCCGCCTGCGACGAAGATGCCTCTACCCCGGTCGCGAATATCGCCGCCCGCCTCGTCGACATAGATGCGCTCGCCGGGCTGCATGTCGGGGATCAGCTCGGTGAAGCCGTCATGGTCCGGATACTGATTGGTAGGATAGCTCTTGATAACGAACTCGAGGTGCTCCTCGCCAGGCAGGGAGGTGATGGTGAAGGGCTTGCTCGCGTCCCGAAAGCCGCCTCGCTCGATGCCCCAGTGGTTGGCCTGTCCGGGGACGAAATCGTAGCCCTCGGGACGGGTCGTCGTCAGATGGTAGGTGTCGTGAGTGACCTTCTCGGTCTTTCTGAGGGTCAGAACATGTTCGGTCATCATAGGCTCCCGCTATGGTGGTGAGCGTAGGGTGCGAAGAGCGCAGGGCAACGCGCCAAAGCCGCTTGCCGCGGCACGTTTCGGCCCTCTTCCGGTGAGCGGCCCCCTCCTGGTGAGCGGCCTCTTCTCAAAGAACCAGTTTTGGTCGCAAAACTGCCGAACTCACTTTTCCGTGAGCCTAGCTAGCGTTAAGACACTCCTACCAATCCAACGGGGGATCTACCTATGCGCCATCTCGCGGCAGCCGCTGCTGCTCTTCTCGCCTCTACGGGCATCGCCAGTGCCGCCAATGTCACGCCGGACATCATCTTCGGCTCGGACAACGCCAACGGCTCGTTCACCATCGATACCGAGCAGACGCTGGAGCTCGGCCTCCGCGCCAAGCTCCGCTATGACGATCAGGGCGATCCGCAGAACACCTTCAACTATGACGGGGTCGATACCTACACCTTCGTCCAGACGGCGGGCACACCTTCGAACCGGTCGGTGTTCAACTTCGAGTGGTCAATCAACAGCGACACGGCCGACGGTTCGGACACGCTGGACAGCTATGTCTACCTGCTCGCGGTCGATTTCGATCCGGGGGCTGGCACAAACTTTGTGTTCTACGACCCCGTCCGCACGTTCGGAACCAATGCCTGGTACGGCGACAACGACACGGCAAACGGCGGCGGCACCGTCGCGAATGCCGGCGGGTCGGAGATCAACGACTTCAACGTAGCCCAGAACTCGGTGAACTACGGCTTCATTCCGAACGCGCCGCTTGGCGACGGTATCTACAGCATCATCCTGAGCGCCTTCGCGCCGGGCGACCTCGACAACCCGGTGGCGACGACCTCGATCAACGTCGTCGTCGGCGAGGAAGTGCCCCTGCCTGCAGCCTTCCCCTTCATGCTGGGTGGTCTCGCAGGCTTTGCGGCTCTTCGCCGCCGCGCTGGACGCTAGGAATCATTTCCTAGTAAAGCCAAAGCATCGCGCCCTTCGGGTTTGCCCATCGAGGCGCGATGCCATACCCTTGAAGCTATGCAGTTCCTCGGGCTCCTCGTGACGATTCTGGTGGGCATCTCCGTCTGGTACTGGCGGATCAGGATGCTGAAGAATCTCGGCGACAACGTCATCGACGCGACCAGCCGCTTCCAGGGCGCCCGCCGCCGCAAGAAGATCGCGAGCGCCACGGAAAGCTCGCCCGTCGAGGCGATCGCCGACCCCGTCACCGCCGCCGCCACGCTGATCCGCCTCCTGGTCGGAGAGGAGACCTGGCCCACCGCGCAAGGCCGCGTCCAGGTGCGCCTAGCGGAGCTATCGAGCTTTCCCCTCGCCAAGGAGGCTGTCACCTATGCCGACTGGGCGGGCAAGCAGCCGGTCGAGCGCCGCCGCGCCGTGGAGAGCCTGACCGCGCGCCTGCGCGACTGGCTGACCCTGGAGGAGCGCCAGGACCTCGTCGCCCTCGTCGCCGACGCCGCCTCCTCTGGTACGGCCAGCATCCAGGCCAAGGCCAGCCGCGAGGCGCTGGCGCTCATCAACTAGGGCTACTCGCTGCGCAGGGTCTGCCTCGCGACAGCGCCGGTGAAGCCGGCGAGAACGGCGAACTCGAAGAGCTGCAGCAGGAACGCACCAGCAAACGACCCGGCCATCCCGAGGCGGCCTGCCAGAAGCTCGGCCCAGCCCTCCGCGTCGACGCCGATGCCGAGGTCCTGCGCGATCATCGCCAGGCGGATCACCCCGCCGGCGATGATGCTGGCGAAACCTGCCAAAAGCCCCACAGCGAAAAAGACGCCCCACATGGCCGCCGCCGAAAGGGCGAGCAGCAGGAAGAGCGAGATGGTGTTCGCCCCGCCGCTGAGCTCCAGCGCCCGGCGAAGCGGACGACTGATCCCCGCCGCGATGAAGGCCGGGTAGAGATAGAGCCTGACGGAGACGTAGAGGACCACCACGGCGCCCATGAACCCCAGCGCCGGAGCAAGCCTGCGCAGAGGATAGCCCTCAGGATAGAGAAGATTGCTCCGCCCGGCATGGAGGCTTCCCTCCTCGAAGAAGTAGGCCGTGCGCAGCTCCTGGGTGGAGGCGAACTGGTCGAGAAGCTGCCCCAGCCCCGAGATGGCTCCGGTCACGACGAAGGCCGTCAGCCCCACCGACAGCACGGCAGCAAGAAGGTACTGCAGCTCCCGCTTACCAAAGGCCAAATGGAGACTGCGGTGGTGGGGCGGCATGCCGTAGGCGGCCATCCTGACCAGCGGCACCATGATGATCGCCTGGAACAGCAGCACGATGCCGGTCTGCGTCAGAAGGAAAGAAAACGTCCCCGGCCCATCGTCCCAAACCATGGGCAGACCGATCTGCGCCCCGCTCATCAAGGCCAGCGGCAGCCAAGCCACCCGAAGCGCCTGCCCGAACCGGGAGACGGCGAAACCGAGGCCGTCCTGAACGGCATGGGTCAGCTCGATACGAAGACGCTGCATCCTAACAGCTTGGACAGATCAACGGTTTGGGGGCAAGGGGAATGTGAGGGCGCCGTCCGGAAGCGTACCCTGCAACGATACTTTCCCTGTCGAAGAGGGACGTTCGAGGAAGGATCGAACGACAGGTCCGCGGCGGCGTGACAAAGCTTCACGTAGCAAGCCGAGATGTTAGGGTCCCTCGAAGAGGCGGAGCATGATTGCGATGGGCGGCAGGGACGTTCTCCAAAAAGTTCGAGGGCACCTCAGCCGCGTGACCGAGGCGGTGCGAGGGGTGAACACCTGGTCCAAGCTCGGGGCTCTCACCATCGCCTATGTCAGCGGGCTCTACACCGTCGTATTCAGCCTCACCCGCGGCTACGGCCCAGGCGAGGCTCTCGGCGTAGCGTTTCAGAACGTCCTTCCCCTCGCTTTGGTAAGCGTGATGACTTGGCTTCTGACAACGCGGTGGACCGTTCGGCGTTCCCTGGCCATTCAAGCCGTCACCCACACCGCCGGACCCATCGCGTTCGGTCTCCTCTGGTATCTCGGCATACAGATCGTACGAGGGCTGAATGCGGCGGTGCTCACCGACGGGCTCGAGCCACGCGCCTTCGTTCTCATCGTCATCGCCTGGCAGATCGTACAGGGTGCCTTCGCCTACGCGGCGGTCGTGGCTGCCGGCTATTGGAGGACCGAGCGAGAGCACCGTAGGGCGAGCGAGTCCCTATCGGCGGACGTCGACAGGCAGGCGACGCTGGTGAACCGTCTCCTAATCCGAGAGCGCGGCATCATCAGGACCATCGGTTTTGAGGAGATACAGCTCATTCGGCGGGCGGGCGACTACAGTGAGATTGTCACGCGCACAGGCCAGCACCTGTCGAACCGAAGCCTCGCCGAGATGGAAGCGGCGCTGCCGGAGGACGCGTTCGTGCGGGTCCACCGCTCTTGCATCGTCAACTTGAACGCCGTGAGCGGCGCGGAGCCTGCTGGAAACGGGCGCCTGACCGTCTTCCTCTCCAACGGCGAGATGATCGAGACCAGCCGGTCGGGTCGCACGGCCCTTCTTGCCCGCGCAGCATAGCGTTCGGCGTGTGTCGGTTCACCCGTCCGGCCTGTTCGTTCCCGGATTTCCGAGCTTGGCTTTTCGCGGTTGCCTTAGCCTGCAGCGATGAACGGCATCGCTCGCTACGGCCCCGCCCTCCTCGTCCTCCTCACGGCCTGTGTGCCGGGTTCGCCCCCAGACTCCGAGTTCGATACAGCCTCCATAGCCTTCGAAAGCGTGCGGGTGCGCACGATGACCGAGGCCGGGGTCATTGAGGACGGCCACGTCATCGTCGATGACGGCAGGATCGTCACGGTCGGCGAAGGGCCTGCCCCCGATGCGTTCGACGGCCTGCGCATCGACGGAGACGGAGCGACCCTGATGCCGGGGCTCGCCGACATGCATGTCCATTACTACGAGGACGGTGCGGGCGTCCTCTACCTCGCCAACAGCACGACCAGCGTGCGGAACCTCACGGGGAGCACGGCAGCGGTCGCCCGCGGCCGTCTCGCGACGGCGGGCGCGTTGCTCGGCCCCCGTGTCTTCACGTCCGGCCCCATCATCGACGGGGGCGAGAGCTTTCCGAACGACTTCTTCACCCGCGTCTACAGCCCCGAACAGGCCGTCGGTGCCGTGAAGGCGCAGGGCGGGGCGGGCTTCGACGCCATCAAGCTCTACGATCATCTGTCTCCGGTAACCTATCGGGCTGCGGTCGAGACCGCCAAGGCGGAGGGGCTGCGGGTCTACACCCATGTGCCCGACGAGATGACCTTCGCGGAGGTGCTCGCGCTGGAGGTCGACAGCGTGGAGCACCTCGATGGTGTGGCGGAGATGGTCGCTCGAGACGGCTTCGCGGCCGAGACCGGCAGTCGCGCTGAGATCTGGGCGCAAGCCGACCCTGCGAAGTTCGCCGACGTCGCGGCGATGACCGCCGCATCGGGGGTGTGGCAGGTACCGACCTTTGCGATCACGCATGGACGCATCCGGTCCGCCGACCCCGATGCCTACTTCGCAGCGCCCGAAGCCGCCTACCTTCCGGCATGGGCCAGCTACTGGCGGAACTCGGCCGAGGGCTATGCGAAGGACAGGCCGTACTTCGAAGCGCAGCTCAGAGAGAAGATCGCCTTCGTCAGCGCTTTGCGAGAAGCCGGGGCGAACGTCCTCGTCGGAACAGACGCACCGAACCCCTTCGTCACACCAGGCTTCTCGATCCACGAGGAGATGCAGACCCTCGTGATGGCAGGATACTCGAACGAGGAGGTGCTGACCCTAGCGACCGTCGAGGCGGCGCGGTTCCTAGGCAGGGAGGGCCAGATCGGCATCGTCGCCGAGGGGGCTGTAGCCGATCTCGTGCTGCTGCCAGGCGACCCGGCCGACGACTTGACCAGCCTTCGCAAGCCTCTGGGCGTCATGGTGAGCGGTCACTGGTACACGGCGGCCCATCTCGCCGAGGGTCTTCGAAGACGGGCTGAAGCGATGAAGCCTGAGAGCGACCGCTGATGGAAGTTCGAGAGGAATTCGCGCGTTCTCGTCCAAGCGCCGTGCCTAGCGAACCGGCGCTTTGGAAGTGAAAAGTGGTGAAGCAGGTTGAATTGAGTTCGGGTGGTTCGCTCGGCGACTACCTCTCCCGCCTGCGGGAGAGGTCAAAACCTGGCGTAGTCAGGTTTTGGGTGAGGGCCTCGGCGAAGCCGTCCTACAACGCTTGCCATCATGACCTGCATNGAGGTCAAAACCTGGCGTAGTCAGGTTTTGGGTGAGGGCCTCGGCGAAGCCGTCCTACAACGCTTGCCATCATGACCTGCATTCAGAACCCCCTCACCCTCGGTCCCTCTCCCGCAGGCGGGAGAGGGAGGCGGACCTTGCTGGCCTTTTGAACGAAGACACTGCCTACCGCCGCACCAGCGCGTAAGCGAAATCCCTGCCGTGGCCCTGCTTGATCGCCAGGGAGATCCACAGCCACGCCATCTCCTCGAGTTGGCGGGAGTGTTCGAGGCCGCGGACGACGACCGTGTCGAAGCCTAGATCTTCGGAGAGCTGCCTGACGGCAGAGGCCGCCGCCTCGTCGCTGGAGCAGACGAAGCTCACCGGGCGGCCCCCGGTATAGTCCGCATCGGCCAGGTTCTCCGCGCCCGTCTGGTTGAACGCCTTGACGATGCGGGCGCGGGGCAGCTTCTCCTTGAGATAGGCCGCCCCGGACGCGCTCCCTTTGAAGTCGAGACCGCTCAGATCGGCTGCCACCGGGTTGGTGACGTCCACGAGCACGCCGCTATAGCCGCTGCCCAGGGTCTGCGAGGCTGCATCGACCTCGGACCAGGGCACGGCCAGCACGGTGATGTCCGCCCGCCGGGCCGCCTCGGCGCTCAAAACCGTCCGCTCCGCCCAGTCGATGTCCTGGTGCTTGGCGAGGCTTTCCTCGCGCAGGAGGTAGGACACGCTGTGCCCGGCCCTGTACCAGACATGGCCTAGGGCACGGCCGATCTGACCTGCACCGATGATCGCGATATGCATCAGGGCCGTTCCCTTAGCTGAGCTGGACGCGAACCTAAGGTGCGTTGGCGATCGGAGTCTAGCCAGCGAAATCAGCGCCCTAGGGTCAGGGACCGAAGCTAGCCCCGCGCCGGGGTCTTCACGGGCGGTAGGCGCTGCGCTACCGGCTGGCCATGACCAAGATCCATATCATCGGCGCAGGGCTCGCAGGGTCCGAGGCCGCCTGGCAGGCCGCAGAGGTCGGCTGCGACGTCGTCCTTCACGAGATGCGCGGCGTGCGCGGCACCGAGGCGCACCAAACAGACCGCTGCGCCGAGCTCGTCTGCTCCAACTCCTTCCGCTCGGACGACCACGAGTACAACGCCGTGGGGCTCCTGCACGAGGAAATGCGCCGCTGCGGCTCGCTGATCCTGCGCGAGGCGGACACGCACAAGCTCCCCGCGGGCGGCGCCTTGGCCGTGGACCGCGAGGGCTTCGCCGAAGCCGTCACCCGCGCCCTCGAAAGCCACCCCCGGATCGAGATCGTCCGTGAGGAGATCGAAGGCCTGCCGCCGGAAGAATGGGGACCCACCATCATCGCCACCGGCCCCCTCACCTCGGAGAGCCTAGCGGCGGACATTCTCAAGGCCACCAGCGAGGATGAGCTCGCCTTCTTCGACGCCATCGCGCCCATCGTCTACAAGGACTCGATCGACTTCTCGAAGGCCTGGTTCCAGTCCCGCTACGACAAGGTCGGCCCCGGCGGCGACGGCAAGGACTACATCAACCTGCCCCTCGACGAAGATCAGTACAACGCGCTTCTTGACGCGATCCTCGAGGGTGAGAAAACCGACTTCAAGGAGTGGGAGAAGACCACCCAGTATTTCGACGGCTGCCTGCCCATCGAGGAGATGGCGAGGCGTGGCCGGGAGACCCTGCGCTTCGGCCCGATGAAGCCGGTGGGTCTCACCAATCCCCATAACCCCACCGTCAAGCCCCACGCCATCGTCCAGCTCAGGCAGGACAACGCTCTGGGTACGCTCTACAATATGGTGGGCTTCCAGACGAAACTGAAATACGGCGCACAAGGGGACGTGCTGCGCATGATCCCTGGCCTCGAGAAGGCGCGTTTTGCAAGGCTCGGCGGCATCCATCGCAACACTTTTCTCAACTCGCCGAGGCTTCTCGACGAGCAGCTCCGCCTGAAAAGCCGACCGCAGTTCCGTTTTGCCGGGCAGATCACCGGGGTGGAGGGCTATCTCGAAAGCGCGGCCATCGGTATGCTGACGGGTAGGCTCGCTGCCGCCGAGGCGGTGGGCGGCGAAGGCAGCCTGCCGCCGCGCACGACAGCCCTCGGCGCCCTTCACCACCATATCACAGAGGGGCATCTCGATGGCGGTAAAGGCAGCTTCCAGCCGATGAACGTCAATTTCGGCCTCTTCCCGCCCATCGAGCAGCCGACACGCGACGCCGAAGGCAACCGCATCAAGGGCAAGGAGAAGGGCCGTGCCCGGAAGAAGGCCATGAGCATGCGAGCGCTTGCCGATCTCGCCTCCTGGCTGGGCGAGACGCGCCAGGCCGCCTGACCGAGGGGTCCGGTTTCGTGGACGGGGAGTAATGTAGGGGCGGGGTAACCCTTTCCCCCCTTCCCCACGAATAGCGGGGTACAACGCATACAACTCGAAAGTGAGACCTGCCATGATCCGTACCCTTATCACCGCCGCCGTTGCCGCTGCCGCTCTTTCCGGCAACGCCTTTGCCGACGATACCCTCACCGTGGAGATCCCGAGCTGGAAGCTGAACACCCTCGAGGGCACCCAGTCCGTCTACGCCGAGCTCGAAGCCAAGGCGCACAATTTCTGCTTCAACGGCCGCCTGACCCTGACCCAGCGGAACATCGCCAGGGAGTGTGAAGCGGACGTTCTCGATCAGCTCGTCTTGAGCGCCAAGCGCCCGCAGCTCAGCTTCCTCCACGGCGAAGAAATCCGGATGGCCGGTCTCTAAGACCACGAAGGGGTGAGGCGTTCTCCCGGCGCCTTGCCCCGCCTTTCGACTCACGCTGCAGAACATAGCAAAAACATTCTTGATGTTCGCCGCTTGTTCCACTACCTTGGGCACATGCAAGCGCCCCTCAACTTCGCCGTCGACAACCGCCTGCCGGAGATGCTCGAGCGGCTGACCCAGCTTCTGCCCCCCAAGCGGCAGGAACCGGCGACCAACCCCCTGGACCAGCTCCTCTACGGCGTGGTCTCCCAGGGGCTCTCTTCTTCGGGGGCGACGGCCTGCTACAAGCGCATCCGCCAGCGCTACCCCTCCTTCGTCAGCATGCGCGACGCCGATCCCGAGGTGCTACGCACCCTGCTCGTCGGCGTGCCTGCGGCGGCGCTCAAGGCGGCCGCCCTGCCGGAGATCCTGCGGCTGGTGGAGGAGACCTCTGGCGTTCTCTCCCTCGACGCGCTGCGGCGCCTCGATACGGAGATGGCGCTGCGTTTCCTGACCAAGCTGCCCCGCGTGAACGACGACATCGCCATTTCCGTGCTGCGCTTCACCGGCGCCGAGCGTGTGGTGATGCAGGTGGACCGGGACGTGGCGCGCCCGATGCGCCGCCTTGGCCTGTCGGAGCCTGCGGCGCCCCTCTCCGCCCTCCCCCGTCAGCTCATCGAGCGGGCACCGGTTTCCTGGCGGTCGAGCGATTTCGCCGAGCTCAGCCGTGGTCTCGGCACCGTGGCCGGACGCTGGTGTCACCAAGCCAGGCCCGACTGCGCCCACTGCCCGCTGGCGAGCCTCTGCCCCACCGCCGAACGCGCCCCAAAGCCCGCTAAGGTCCTGAGCTTCCCCTTCGGCGCACGCGGATCAGCTTCGTCCCGTCAGGGCGCTGCGTAGGATCGCCAGGCGCTGAGCGAGCGGGTTGCGGCGGCGTTCGATGCGGGCCCCGCGGGTTCGGAAGAGGGTGAGCGGTAGTCCTGAGAGGCTGCCAGTTTTGTTGGTGTCGCTGCGCCTGTATTGATCGAGGGCCGCAGCCAGCTCCGCCTCTAGCTCAGGCTGCCTGCCTAAGGCGCGGGCAAAGCGCCGGGATGGCGGCTCGGTGCCGTCCTCCTGGGGTGTGGCGTCCGCAGCCGGGCCGATGCGGCAGAGGGCGTGTAGCAGGAGGGCTTCGTTTCCTGCACTGAGGTAGTTCCTGACATCGCGAGTATCGCTCAGCCCCCTCCGCCCTTCGGGCACCTCCCCCATTCCATGGGTGAGGGAAGTAGGACTACCCTCGCTCTCGTCTTCGCTCCCCCTCTTTGAGGGGGAGCTGCCGGCAGGCTGAGGGGGAGAAGCCACCATCTCCAACGCTATCGACAGAGGCACATAAATGCCGCGTCGGTTCTCAAGCGACTCTGCAACCGAACGGTCCTCGCCCGGCTCGAGAAAGGGCTCGAGACCATCCACCAGCTTGCCAAGGCCGTCTTGCAGCTCGTCTTTCGCAGGGTGGTCGGACAGGCTTACCGACAAGGCCTCCACCACCGGATGCTGCCTGACCGGGGCGCTGCCGAACACCTCCTCCAGCGCCTCCCGCCACCACTGAAGTCTGATACGGCCCAGCATCCCGTTCGAGACGCGGGCTGGGCTGGCGATCACCTCCGCCGCGAAGCCGAGGATGGAGAGCCACGCCCCCCTCCCCTCGCCTGGCACGTAAGGAAGGGGCAGGAGCCAGTCCGGCTCTAACCCCTCTACTAGCTCTAGGAGATAGGAAGCCTGCGCCTCCGTGAGCGGGGCGAAGGCATCCGGCTTCACGGCCTGGCGTCGGCGGTCTTGCCCTGGGGAGCGGTGTTCTCGTTCCACTCCCGCTTGACGCCTGTCGCCAGAAGCAGCGGCGAGGCGATGTAGACCGTCGAGTAGGTCCCGATGAAGACGCCCCAGATCAGCGCAATGGAGAAGCCGCGCAGCACCTCGCCGCCGAACAGGAACAGCGAGACAACCGCCAGGAAGGTGGTCAACGAGGTCATGATGGTCCGGCTGAGGGTCTGGTTGACCGAGAGGTTGATCACGTCGCGCAGCGGCATCTGCTTGAACTTGCGCAGGTTCTCGCGGATCCGGTCGTAGATCACCACCGTGTCGTTCATCGAGTATCCGATGATGGTCAGAAGCGCCGCGATGATGGCCAGGGTAAACTCGAGCTGCAGCGCCGCGAACAGGCCCACGGTCAGGATCACGTCGTGGGTCAGGGCGAGGATCGCGCCGATCGAGAAACGGAACTCGAACCGGAACGAGATGTAGAGCAGCATCAGACCGATGGCGACGACCAGCGCGGTGACGCCTCGCTTGACCAGCTCGCCGGAGACCGTCGGCCCGACCACATCCACCCGGCGCACCTCGATACCCTCGCCCAGCGCCTCGCGAAGCGCGCCCTGAATGGCGGTGGCCACTTGGTTCTGCATGCTGTCGCCCTCGCCCTCCTCATCGGCGGGGATGGCTTCGACCACGGCAACGATGGACCGCTCCTCATCGGACGCGCCGATGAACTGAACGCCGATATCGCCCAGACCCAGCGCTCCGACGCTTTCGCGGGCGGCGGAGAGGTTGCCCTCATCGAAGCTCTCACCGGCAGGCGCTCCCACCTCGACGGTCACCCCGCCGCGAAAGTCGATGCCGAGGTTGAGCCCAAGGGTGAAGAAGGCCGCGATGGAGCCGATGATCGCCAGCACGCTGAGCACCTGCGCGATACGGCGGTACTTGACGAAGTCGATCTTGGTCTCGGCGGGGATGAGCTGAAAAGCCATGGGAACCTCAGATCGAGAGCGTCTTGGGACGGCGCTTCAGCACGTAGCCGCCGGCGAAGACGCGGGTGATGACGAAGGCCGTGAAGACCGAGGTGATGACGCCGATGCCGAGCGTTACGGCGAAACCCCTGACCGGGCCGGAGCCGAGCTGGAACATGATGGCCGCTGCGATCAGCGTCGTGAGGTTCGCGTCGAGAATGGCCGACCAGGCGTTCTTATAGCCCGACTCCACCGCCATCACCGGCAGCTTGCCGCCCTGAAGCTCCTCCCGGATCCGCTCGAAGATCAGCACGTTGGCGTCCACCGCCATGCCGATGGTGAGCACGATGCCTGCAATGCCCGGCAGGGTCAGCGTCGCGCCGAGGAGCGACAGCGCGCCCGCGATCAGCAGCACATTGGCGAAGAGCGCGATGTCGGCATAAAGACCGAAGCGGCCATAGGTGAAGGCGATATAGACGATCACCAGGCCAAAGCCGATCAAGAGCGCCTGGGTCCCCGCCCGCACCGAGTCGGCGCCGAGCCCCGCGCCCACGGTGCGCTGCTCGATCACCTCGAGCGGTGCGGGCAGCGCGCCGGACTTGATGAGGACGGCCAGCTCCTGCGCCTCGGCGGGGCCGAAGCTGCCGGTGATGCGGCTTCTGGCCGAGAGGATGGGGCTCTGGATGCGGGGGGCGGAGATGATCTGCTCGTCAAGCACGATCGCGAAGAGCCGCCCGACATTGTCACGGGTCACGTCGGCCCAGCGCCGCTGGCCCTGCGCGTCCATAGTGATGTTCACCTGGAAGCCGCCGCCGTCGCTGTTGGGGCTGGAGCTCGCCTCGGAGATCATGTCCCCGGTGATATCCGGCGTCGCGTAGAGGGCGAAGGGGATGCCGCTGTCAGGATCGACCAGCACCAGGCGGCGCGGCGGCACACGGCCGGAGGAGATGTCCGTGGGCGTGACGCTCTCATCGATCAGGTGGAAGTTGAGCTGCCCGGTCCGTCCGATGACCGATTTGAGGCGCTCCGAATCGCCGTCGCCCGGCACCTGCACCACCAGGCGGTCGTCGCCCTGGCGCTGGATGATGGGCTCGGTCGTGCCCAGCGCGTCGATCCTCCGTCGCACCGCCTCGATGGAGGCCGTCACCGCATCGGCTGCGTAGAAGGCCTTCGCCTCCTCGGTCAGAGAGTAGTAGAGCCGCCGGTTCTCGGCATCCGCACGCACCGCCGTGTCGCGCCCCGCCCCGTTGGGCAGCGGACGGGAGAGACGGCGCAGACGGCGCTCGGCCTCCTCGAAGTCTTGTCCCTCCACCACCCGCAGGGAGATCTCGTCGCCATCCCGCTGCACCTGGCTGAAGCGGATGCGCGGCTGGCGCCGGAACTCGCGGGTGATCTCGCCGCGCAAATTGTTAGTGCGGCTGTCGATGACGCTCTCCGTGCCCACTTCGAGCAGCAGGTAGGACCCCCCTTGAAGGTCGAGGCCCAGGGTCAGGCCGGTATCGGGAAAGCCCGGCACCGCAAGCTCGCCCTCCGCGTTGCGCTCGAGGAAGTTGGGGATCGTCACATAGGCGGCGAGCACCATCAGCACGATGAGACCGATGGTCTGCCAGCGGTTGAAGCGAAGCAAGGCGGAGGTCCTTAGGTTTTGGCGGCCGGTTTGGCGGTGTCGTTAGCGGGGGTGGGCTCACCCTTTACCCGCACATCGGTAAGGCTTGTCTTGATGACCTGCACTTCGACACCCTCGGTGAGGCGAACGGTGATCTCAGGGCCTTCGCCCGGCACCTTGGTGACCTTGCCGACGAGACCGCCCGCAGTCACCACGGTATCACCGCGCTTCACGCCCTCGACCATGGCCTGGTGCTTCTTGCGCTGCTGCATCTGCGGGCGGATGATCAGGAAGTAGAAGACCAGCGCCATCAGCGCGAAGGGGATGAGCGAGGTCAGCGGGTTCGGTGCGGCAGGCCCTTCCACGGTCTGGGCGGCGGCGGAGCTGATCAGAAGGAAGGCGGTGGTCACGCTGGCGGGCTTTCTTTCTTGGCCGAAAGCGGCTCGGGGGAAGATGAGCGGAGCCTATAGGCGTGCTTACGGGGTGACCGCAACCATGCGCGGGTAACCTGCGTGGTCCTTTTTCGTCAGGACAGAGCGGCCGGGGAGCGCCTCCTTGTAGATCGCCTCGGCGCTCTCCCCCTGATCGTAGCCGATCTCGATGAAGGCCGAGCCGGACGGGTGCAGAAGGCGGGCGATGACCTGCGCCACCTCGCGGTGCGCCTCGAGGCCGTCCTCGCCCGAGAACAGCGCGCTGTGCGGCTCGAAGCGCGCCGCTCCGGCCGCCTGCTCGTCGCCCTCGGCGATATAGGGCGGGTTGGCGAGGATCACGTCGAAGAGCTCGGTCCCCATGGAAAGCGGTGTGTCGGCGAAGCTCAGAAGCTCGAACCGTGCCCGACCGTCGAGCCGCAGGGCCGTGCGGTTGCGCTCTGCGGTCGACAGGGCCTCGCGGCTGACATCGGTGCCGACGCCCTCCGCCCGCGGCAGCTCGCTGAGGGCGCTGAGTAGAAGGCAGCCCGAACCCGTGCCGAGGTCCAGCACGCGCTGCGGATGGGCCGCCAGCGCTGCCTCAACCAGCATCTCGCTCTCAGGGCGGGGAATCAGTACCGATGGGTTCACCGCGAACGGCCTGCCGTAGAACTCCTGCCGCCCGGTGATATAGGCCACCGGCTCCCCCTCCCGGCGGCGCCTCAGAAGCTCTGCATAGCGGGTGAGTACGGCTTCGGGCACCGCCTCGCGATCGGCCGCGATCAGCTGCGCCCGGTCGAGCCCCGAAGCCTCGGACAGCAGCACCCGCGCATCGAGCTGCGCTGTGGGCGAGACCTTCAGGCGGCGCGCACCGCGCGCCAAAGCGTGGGCGTAGGTTTCCTTGCGGAAGATCATGGCGGGGTGTTCGCGTCGGTTGCAGGGGGTGTCAATGAGGAGTGGCTCGTAGGGTAGAAGCTGGAAGGCGGCTACCTCGCCGCGCTCTCTGCCTCGAAAAGGTGGCCGCCTACCAGCGTCCACCCTACATTCAAGCGCTCGAAACCAGGACCGCCCTACGGCCTACGTCTCTTCGTTCATCGCGGCGAGCTGCGCCGTTTGTGCTTCCAGAGTCAGCGCGTCGATCAACTCGTCGAGGGCCTCCCCGGCGATGATCTTGTCGAGCTTGTGGAGCGTGAGGCCGATGCGGTGGTCGGTCACCCGGCTCTGAGGGAAGTTGTAGGTGCGGATGCGCTCCGAGCGGTCGCCCGAGCCCACCTGGCTCTTCCTGTCGGCGGAGCGTTCGGCGTCGATCCTAGCCCGCTCGGCATCGTAGAGGCGCGCGCGCAGCACCTTCATCGCCTTGGCGCGGTTCTTGTGCTGGGACTTCTCGTCCTGCTGGATGACGATGAGGCCGGTGGGCAGATGGGTGATGCGCACCGCCGAATCGGTCGTGTTCACCGACTGACCGCCGGGGCCGGAGGCGCGGAAGACGTCGATGCGAAGGTCGGCATCGTTGATCTCGATGTCCACATCCTCGGGCTCGGGGAGGACGGCGACGGTGGCGGCGGAGGTGTGGATGCGGCCTTGCGTCTCCGTCTCCGGCACCCGCTGAACACGGTGCACGCCGCTCTCGAACTTCATCCGCCCAAAGACGTTATCCCCACTGATCGAGGCCTGGATCTCCTTATAGCCGCCTACCCCGCTCTCGGAGCTGTCCAGCACCTCCACCTTCCAGCCCTGGTCGGAGGCGTAGCGCTGATACATGCGGAAGAGGTCGCCCGCGAAGAGCGCCGCCTCGTCACCCCCCGTCCCCGCACGCACTTCGAGGATCACCGGCGCGTTGTCGGCCTTGTCCTTGGGCAGCAGCATGAGTTGGAGCTGGCTTTCGAGCTCGGGAATGCGGTCCTTCAGCGAAGCCATCTCCTCCCGCGCCATCTCGGCCATGTCCGGGTCGTCACCCTCGGCCATCTCCTTGGCGTCGTCCAAGTCGCTACGCGCCGTGGTCAGCTCCGCCGCAGCCTCGGCGACAGGCTTCAACTCGGCATGCTCCTTCGACAGCCGGACGATGTCGTCCGGGTCCGAGACGGTCTGCATTTCGGTCTCGACGGCACGAAAACGGGAGACGACGGCGTCGAGTTTGTCCTGGGGAATCATGGGAGGCGCTTAGCGAAGGTCGAGTGGCGCGTCAGCCAATTTCATGCCGGCGCCGCTACGCCCGGTCGAAGAACAGAACCTGGATCAGCCGACCATCCTGAAGAGAGGATCCAAAACCCGGACCTGCCGTGTGCCAGAGCCACGGCCGCAGGATCAGAAGGCGGTTGAACTTCATCGGCACATGCATGGTCTCCTCCCATTTCGACCGGTCATGCCCGTCCTGAAGGAGGATCTCGTTGAAGCGTATTTTCGCCTCCTCCTGATTCCTCGCTCCCAGTTTCTGAAGGTCGGAAGCCTCGTAGAGCCAACGGTCGGTGCCGGTTTCCTTATGACGGTAGAAATGCGTCCCGCTCTCTCCGTGCTCGGGCAGGCTGAGATAGAGAATGGCCGACCAGTAGCAGGGGTCGATATGGATATCCGCCCTGCCCTTGTCCTGTGCTAGGGTGATGCGCGTCCGCCCGTGGCCGTAATCCTTCCTCGCCCTCAACGGCTCACCGACGAGACGGGAGATTTCCTGGTCCAGACCCTCCGGCAGAATGCGTTTCGAAGAGTTTCGTCCAGGGTAGCCCTCGTTCTTCTGGTCGTCGGGATAGTCGAGAGAAAGGGCCGCTTCACGGTAACCCTCGGCGTTTTCCAGAAAGTCGTCGACGATGATCATGGAGGTTGGCACGGGCACTCCTTGACTGTGCTCAATTCGGTAGTCGCGACAGCAGTGGCAGACGCGGTGCTGTCTTCCGCCTACTCCGCCGCAGCCTGGGCCGCCTCGATCTCGGCGGCCTTCTCTTCGCAGAGCGTGACCAGCTTCTCGATCATGTCCTCGTTCTTGAGCTTCGAAGCCGGGACGCCGCCCAGGTACAGCATGCCTGCCTCGGCGCCGCCGCCGGTGAAGCCGATATCGGTCTCGCGGGCCTCGCCGGGGCCGTTGACGACGCAGCCGATGACCGAAAGCGACATGGGCGTCGAGATATGAGCGAGGCGCTTCTCCAGCTTCTCCACCGTGCGGATCACGTCGAAGCCCTGGCGCGCACAGGAGGGGCAGGAGATGACATTGACGCCCCGGTGGCGGAGGCCAAGCGATTTGAGGATGTCGAAGCCGACCTTGATCTCCTCCTCGGGCTCGGCCGAGAGCGAGACGCGGACCGTGTCGCCAATGCCCGCCCAGAGGAGATTGCCGAGGCCGATGGAGCTCTTGATGGTCCCCGACATCAGGCCGCCCGCCTCGGTGATGCCGAGATGGAGCGGCGCCTCGGTGGCGTCGGCGAGGGCGTGGTAGGCCGCCACGGTCAGGAAGACGTCGGAGGCTTTGACCGAGATCTTGTACTCCCGGAAGTCGTGCTCCTCGAGGATGCCCGCGTGGAAGAGCGCGCTTTCGACCATCGCCTCCGGGCAAGGCTCGCCGTACTTCTCGAGAAGGTGCTTCTCCAGCGAGCCGCCATTGACGCCGATGCGCATGGAGCAGCCGTGATCCTTGGCCGCCTGGACCACCTCGGCCACACGGGACTCGTTGCCGATGTTGCCGGGGTTGATACGCAGGCAGGCCGCGCCGTTCACCGCCGCTTCGATCCCGCGTTTATAGTGGAAGTGGATGTCCGCCACGATCGGCACGGGGGAGAACTGGGTGATCTCCTTCATCGCCGCCGTCGAGGCCTCGGTCGGGCAGGAGACGCGCACGATGTCGGCGCCCGCCTCGGCGATGCGCTCGATCTGCTCCAGCGTCGCCTTGGCGTCGGCCGTATCGGTATTGGTCATGGACTGGACGGCGATGGGGGCATCGCCGCCGACAGGGACGTTGCCCACCATGATCTGGCGGCTCTTGCGCCGGTCGATATCTCTCCAGGGCCTAACGCTCATCGGGAACTGTCCTGCTGCCGTGCTACGCCCCTCACCTAGGCTCGCTTGTCCCCAGGCTCAACAGGGGAAGGCGAGCGCTCTTAGTAGGGCCGGTCGAAGGTGAAGCGCGCGGTCTGGCGGGCGTTGTCGCCGCGGACTGTGCCGGGGTCGTAGCGCCAGCGCTCCAGGGCAGCGAGGGCCGCACCGTTGAAGCAGGGGTTGGACGAAGAGGTGATTCGCCCGCCCGTTGGCCTGCCTCGGCCGTTGATGGTGTAGGCCACGGTCACGGTCTCGATCGGCTCGGCATTGCCCTCGCAGAGCGGCGGGTAGACCGGGTCCACGGCGACCAGCCTGCGCAGCGGACGCAGCGCCTCCGCCTCGGGTTCGGGGGCTGCCTCGGCAGCGGACTGTACTGGAGGCGTTTCCTCGACCGGAACGGGTTCGACACTCTCTGTCACGGCTGCGGTCTGCGACGCGGTAGGTTGACCCTCAGCCTGACCTTCACCGGCAGGGGGTTCCTCGGCGACTGATTCGGTCTGGGCCTCCGCTGGAACGGCACTCGGCTCCGCCGGGCGCACGACCTCCGTCTGGTCGTCCTTGGAGAAGGTGAAGCGGCTGGCATCCTCGGGCAGCTCGGGCGAGGCCGAGATCAGCAGCTTCCAGACGCAGAAGAGAACGAAGCCGACGATGGCCAGGACCAGCAGCACGCTCAGCTCGCGGCCGCCATCGGGGTCCTTGGGGCGGCGCGGCGCGTCGATCCGGCTGGCCCGGTCGCGCACCTCATAGCCGATCTCCCGGCGGAAGCGCTCCATCAGCGCGTCCTCAGGCAAGGACACCTCGCGGGCATAGGCCCTGACGAAACCCATCGTGTAGGGCTGGGATGGCAAGACCTCGCGGTTCATCTCCTCGATGGCGGCGAGGTTCTGCGCCTTGATGTTGGTGCGCAGGGCCACGTCATGCACGGAAAGGCCCAGGGCCTCGCGCGCAGCACGAAGCATCGCCCCGGCATGGCCGAGGGTCCCCTCGGCTTCACCGTTGCGCCGAGCCCGCTCCTCCTGAAGAGCGACCACATCGGCGACTGAACGCTTGTCGGCTTGACCCATAGACACCTACCTTCAACCTACCCTGTTCCGCCATCAGACGGAACCCTTATTCGGGACGGTCCAGAAACGTGCCTCCCTCCATGCGAGCATCGTGCCGCACGGTCACATGACGTGATGGAGAATGCGCGAGCAGCCCGCGATGTTCCCCAACATGTTGTCATCTTTGCGCAAAGTGGGAACTTGGTTACACCGCCATGATGGCAAATGAGCTCGACCTGCGCGGCCTTCGGTGCCCCCTCCCCGTCCTCAAACTGGAAGCCGCCATGCGGCGGATGGCGAGGGGTGAGAGCATGGTCGCGGTCGCGGACGACCCGCTCGCCAAGCTAGACCTCCCCCATGCCGCTAAAGGTGCCGGCTTCGTCTGTGAACCCGTTGCCCTCCAAGACCCTGAAGCCTTCGCCTACCGGGTGAGCGCACCGGATTCATGAAAAGATGGCCTAGGGGGATGGGCGACGGGGTAAAGAACTGTTAATAAGCAAGTTGAGCCGCACTTTCCGCACCCCAGCGGGCGGCCGGGGTAGAAGCAAGGGCAAAGGCGAGGGGGCAGGATACATGATGGCATGGCGTAGGATACGGGGCGTTGCCCTCGCTGGCCTGATGGCCGGAACGGCGCTCTCCGCACAGGCTTTTGCCGATTACGAGAACGCGCTCGAGACCTATATCGCGGCGAAGGGGCAGCAGGATGTCCAGAGCCGCGTCATCGGCGCGATCGACCTGTGGCAGAAATCGGCGCTGGCGGGCGATGTCCGCTCGGCTCGCATTCTCGGCGACCTTTACAGCCACCAGAACCTCGTTCCCGGTGACGATGACATGCTGCCCGAGGAGACCGGCGTGGTCCTGAAGGACTCGGTGGAGGCCCTGGCCTGGTACACCATCGCCGCCACCCACGACTTCGACGACTACCAGCAGAAGACCCCCCTGCCCGCCGAGATCGGCGCCCGCATCGCAGCGCAGCGGCGGCTTCCCCTGGTCCGCGAGATGATGACCGACGGACAGGTCGTGGCGGCTCAGCGCCGGGTGGAGGACCTTCTAGGCGGCGGCTCCGGCTTCGACCTGCTGCGGCTCGGGAAGATGCGCGCCCAGGGCATTGGCCTGCCGAAGAGCAATGTCGAGGCGCTGAAATATCTCTACCTCGCCAAGGGGCGTGGGCGCGGCACCAGCGCCGCCGCCAGCACCATGGTCGGCACGCTGGAGACCCTCATGGCGCAGACCGACGTCGCAGCGGCCAAGACCTTGGCGGAGGAGTGGCAGCCGCCCCTTCCCGACACCTACGCCTCACTCACCAAGAGCGAGCGCGATGCCAAGGACCAGCTCACCAAGCTGCAGTTCCAGGAGATCCGCGCCGCCCTCGACGAGCTCACCAAGGAGTTCAAGGGCGACGAGGAAGTCGTCGACAAGGCGCTGCGCGCGGTCGGCTTTTTCTTCGACGAGAACGACAACAACAAGCTCGACAAGGCCGAGCGGGTTGCCGCGATCAAGCGCTTCCAGACCTCGCTCTTCATCGACCGGCGTGGCGGACGCCCACTCTCCAACGAAGAGCGCGCCATGGCCTCCGATGTGGCCACCGGCATTCTCGATCCTCTTCAGACGGTCGAGCTGATGCGGCGCGCCGCCGAGCGAGGACACGCCCCCTCCCAGCACATCTATGGCGTCATGTTGGGCCGCGGCATCGGTACCAAGAAGGACGGCGTCGCCGCCATCGAGATGCTCAAGCGGGCCGCCGACCAGGACTACCCCCTGGCGCACTACTCGGCGGGCATCTTCTACGTGGAGGGCATCATCGCCGAGCGTCCTCTTCAGCAGAGCATCACCGAGGCCTGCTTCCACCTGCGCATGGCCGGCTACCTCAAATACGAGCCGGGCAACAAGGCGCAGAAAGCCTACTGCAACTTCGACTAAGGGACGGATGATCTCATGGCAAAACACGCGCTTCAGACCCCGCCCATCGCCCTCGCGGCCCTCTGCACGGCCCTCGCGCTGACCGCCCCTGCGGCAGCGCAGATCGGCGGCTTCGAGACGGAGATTTCCAAGCCGAAGAAGACCGAGAAGATCGTCAAGGAACATATCGTCGACGTCCGCACCGACTCCCAATGGAAGGGCGCGAAGACGATCAAGGAGGCGCTGGCTCGGGTGAAGGAGAACGGCGAGATCGTCGTCCATCCCGGCACTTACAGGCCCGAGGCGATCACCCTGACCAAGTCGGTCTCTATTCGAGGGCTGCGCGACGAGCGCGGCCGGATGCCCGTCCTCGAAGGCAGCGGTTCTTGCCTGAAAGTCGGCAGCTCCAAGGTCTCCGCCAGGGTCACGAGCATCATGTTCGTGGCGAACAGCGATCAGTGCGTGTCGATCTCGGCAGGCGCGCTGGAGATGACCAACACCCAAATCGTCGGCAAGCGTCGCAGCTACGCACAGCCGGTGAGCCTGAACGGCGAGAGCCATCTCGAGCCGTTCAACCTCGACAGCGTGGTCAAGAGCCCGCAGGCGCTCCTCTCCATCACCGGAGGCCGCGTGCGGGTTTCTAACTCGGTCATCGAAGGCGGCAATAACGGCGTGCGCATCCACGCCCGCGACAGTGCTTCGACCTACGACCATGTCGAGCTGCAGAACAACACCATCTCCCAGATGAGCGGCGCCGGTGTCGTGCTCGTCGGCAATGTGGATGCCGATCTCAGCCACAACACCATCACCTCCAACCAGATGAGCGGCATCGTCTATGCCGGCACCGGTCAGGCGCGTCTGGTGGGCAACACCATCTCGAACAACCGCCACAACGGGCTCTACGTTCAGGGCACGGGCGATGCGGTGTCGATCGAGGGCAACCGCTTCCACGACAATGTGGGCGACGGCATCGAGGTCCGCTCGGGCACGGCCATTCTTGTCGGCAACCAGTTCGGCGACCACGTCTCCGGCTGCAAGGTGAACTCGCCCTCCGGCAAGAAGGGGCAGGCCTCCGGCGTGACGCTTCTGGCCGACCATGTCGGCATGAAGCAGTTCGACGCCCGCGGGATGTGCGACCAGCCCAAGCGCCGCCGCAAGCGCAGCTAGCAGGTCGCCAGGCTTCTCAACACAAGGCCCGCCACTCTGGCGGGCCTTTCTGCTATCGGCGGAACCCATGGCCGAAGACCTTCCCGTCAATGACGAGCTGACGATCCCAGCAGCGCAGCTCGAAGAGCGCTTCGTCCGAGCTTCCGGCCCCGGCGGGCAGAACGTCAACAAGGTGGCCACCGCCGTGCAGCTCCGCTTCGACCTGGCGGCGAATGAGCAGCTCCTTCCGGCGCAAAAGGCCCGCCTTGCAAGGCTGGCGGGGAGCCGCCTCACCAAGGAAGGGGCGATCCTCCTCCAGGCCGACAGCCACCGCACCCAGAGCGCCAACCGCGAGGATGCGCGCCGCCGCCTGGCCCAGATGATCCGCGAGGCCCTCCCCCGCCCGACGCCGCGCAAGAAGACGAGACCGACGAAGGGCTCGATCGAGCGGCGCCTGAAGGCCAAGCAGCAGCGGGGTGAGTTGAAGACCTCGCGGCGGCCACCTTCAGCGGGTGAGTAGAGGCGGTATCTTCGACCTTAGCGGGCTGCTGCCTGCGTACTCGGCCTTAGGGCGGTCAGCGGCGAGGCCTTTGGTCGCGTTTCGAAGCTCGGTACTTATAACGTGGCCAGCCCCTCGGCTGACCGCCCTACAGGTCTTCGCATGGTCGCGCAGCGATCCATGGGACCCTTCTTACTCCGCCGCGCCCCGGCTGTCCGTTTAGGAGATGGGTCCCACGGTCTGCGGCTTCGCCTCCGCCGTGGGAAAGCATCTTTGGGGACGGCGATGGCACACAAAGGGGGGTCAACCCTCAGCCCAACCCAAAAAAGCCCGCGCGAGGGTCGCGCGGGCTATCTTGTCTAAGAAAACGAGGGCGCTTACGCAGCGCCGATGGCTTCTTGCGGGTCGATCTTCACGCCGGGGCCCATGGTGGAGCTGACGGCGATCTTCTGGATGTAGGTGCCTTTCGCGCCGGAGGGGCGGGCCTTCTGGACCGCGCCGACTAGGGCTTTGATGTTCTCGGCCAGCTTGTCGGCGTCGAAAGAGGCCTTGCCCACGCCTGCGTGGACGATGCCGTTCTTCTCGACACGGAACTGCACCGCGCCGCCCTTGGCGTCCTCGATGGCTTTCGCCACGTTCGGGGTCACCGTGCCGACTTTCGGGTTCGGCATGAGGCCGCGGGGGCCAAGCTGCTTACCGAGGCGGCCCACCAGGGGCATCATATCCGGGGTCGCGATCAGACGGTCGAAATCCATCTTGCCGCCCTGGATCTCCTCCATGAGGTCCTCTGCGCCGACGATGTCCGCACCGGCAGCCTTGGCTTCGTCGGCCTTGGCGTCGCGGGCGAAGACGGCGACGCGGATGTTCTTGCCCGTGCCGTTAGGCAGGGTGGCGACGCCGCGGACCATCTGGTCGGCATAGCGGGGATCGACGCCGAGATTGATGGCGATCTCCACCGTCTCGTCGAACTTGGCTTTCGCCCGCTCCTTCACCGCAGCGGCGGCTTCGTCGACGGTGTGCAGCTTCTCGCGGTCCAGACCCTCGCGGATGGACTTCATGCGCTTACCTTCAGCCATGTCTTAGCCCTCCACCTTGAGGCCCATGGCCCGTGCGGACCCGGCGATGATCTTGGCAGCCTGCTCGATAGAGTTGGCGTTGAGGTCGGCCATCTTGGCCTCGGCGATCTCTTCGAGCTGCTTCTGGGTCACCGAACCGGCGACCTCACGTCCGGGGGTCTGGCCGCCCTTCTGCAGCTTCGCGGCCTTCTTGAGGAAGTAGCTCGCGGGCGGCGACTTCGTCTCGAAGGTGAAGGACTTGTCGGAGAAGATCGTGATGATCGTGGGGATCGGCATCCCCTTCTCCTTGTCCTGCGTGGCGGCGTTGAACGCCTTGCAGAACTCCATGATGTTGAGGCCGCGCTGACCGAGCGCGGGACCGATGGGCGGCGACGGGTTCGCGGCCCCGGCTGGCACCTGAAGCTTCAGGTAGCCGGCAATCTTCTTTGCCATGAGACACACCTCTCGAAAGGTTGATGTGAGCGTGGTGCAGGATGGCGTCCCTCCCACGCGTGAAGGGGCGGCCCCTATCCCCCGGAACCCCTTTTGGCAAGGGGTCTTGCCGCGCCTGCGAAGGCTCTTGCGGCGATTGCAGGTGTCGAATCCGATACACGCGAACTGGCACGGTTCATGCTTGTTCACATGGACAGATGTCCACCTTCGTGCTCGGATGTTCCGATCAAGGCCACAGGCAACAAGACCAGGCCGCTGGAACGACTGACGCCGGGATGGGAGACGGGCATCAGCGTGGAGGAAACGATGACACATCTGACCGAAGACATGACCGCGGACCTCGCCGGACGCTTCCAGCGCGCCTATTCGAGGGGCTCTTCCGCCGCGCCGTTCGAGCGGCTCTCCTCGCTTCGCGCCTATGCTGCGGCAGGCCGGACGCCGATCGTCGACCTGCCCGCCTGGGACCCGGACGAGGAAGCCTTCACCGGCGATCTCAGCGAGCGCTAGGGCACCAACCTCTTAGGCGTCTCGACGGTGAAGCGGCTCTCCGCATCCCCGGTGTTGAGGGTCGTGGCCCGCTCGAACATCAGCACGATGGGGGATTCGCTGAGCGCCCTGGGCCTGTGCTCGACGCCGGCGGGGACGTTGAGGAAGTCGCCCTCCTCGAGCTCGACGGTGCCGTCTCTCAGGTCGATGGCCACCCTGCCCTTGAGGACGAGAAACGCCTCGTCCTCTTCCGGATGACTGTGCCAGTCGAAGGCTGAACCGAACTTGGCGACCTTGACCTGGGCCTCGTTGACGTCTGCGACGATGTGGGGGTCGAAGAACCGGTCGATCCTGGCTTCGGCGAGGTCGGCAATGGCGATCTTCTCAAGCACGGGCAGTGCCCCCCATCGGATCGCCGGACATGTCGTCCGTCCCCATCAGCCTGTCCCAGAAGCGGAAGAACAGGCCGTAGTTCCGGCTGAACTTGGTGTGGTGAAGATTGTGGTGCCGTGCCGTGATGAGCCACCGGCCTACCGGTCCGTCCAGAAAGCGCTTCGGGTACACCTCCCAACCCGCATGGTTCATCACCGCCTGCAGCGTGGCGATAGCGACGAAGGTGACGAAGGCCGACAAGTGCATGGGGATGACGAAAGCTAAAAACGGCACGAACCAGGCCGCCGCCGCCGCCTCCCACCCGCTGAAGGCGAAGCTGGCAAACGAGCTCGGCTGCTTCGAGGTGTGGTGGGTGTGATGCGTCGCGCGGTAGAAGCGCGGCAGATGCATCAGCCGGTGGGTCCAGTAGAAGTAGGCGTCCTGCAGCAGCATCAGCGCCAGCACCGCACCTGGTATCCACAGCCAGCCTAGAAGGCTCGTAGGCGTTTCGGTGGTCAGCGCCGTGCCGCCGTTCTTGAACGCCTGCACGAGGACCGCGGCGGGTAGCGCGTAGATCAGCGAAGAAAGGGCGGAGGTCTTGATCTCACGGCGGAGATGCTCGCGGCGCGGCCTTGCGGTCGTGAGGGGGCTGGCAAAGGAAAGCGGGCGCCGCCCCCACATGACGTGGTGAACGGCGCCCGCCAGAAGAAGGTAGCGCAGGAAGATGGGAACGAGCAGCCAGAGATAGGTCTCGATGAAGCTGCCCGTCACCGCTCGTCGCCTCTTGCGTGCTTAGTTCGTCTTCTGCTGCTGGAGCACGGTGTTGGTGTCGAGGCCGTGCTTGCGGGCGCGGCGGTCGAGCAGGGTGCGCCAGTTCGACATGGACATGAGCTGGGCGTAGAGGATCGGCAGGATGTTGCTCTTGCGCAGCTCGAGGAACTTGTCGTCGGAGAGGTTCTTCAGGCGCTCTTCCTCGACGCCGACATAGCGGGCGAAGGCCTGCTGCTCTTTGCCGTCGGGGCTGTACTGGGCCATCTGCTGGGCGAGGAGGTCGTAGCCCTTGAGGGTCTCGGCGAAGCGCTGGGTCTGGATGCGGTCGCGCTCGTAGCTCTGGCAGAATTCCATCGCCTGCTGCATCGACTCGGAGGGCTCGCCGTTCTCGAAGAAGGGGATCTCGGGGCTGGAGGACAGGCCCTCATACTCGCCGTCGACGATGATCGCCATGCGTGGGTTCTGCTGGTCGCCCTGCTTATCCTGGGCGAGGGCGAAGGGGTAGCGGCGGATATAGCCCGGCGTGTAGTGGTCCGCCGTCCAGTTGCCGTCCTCTTCGATGAACAGGTTCTCGTCGTCGACGAGACCGAGCACGGCAAGGGGGATCGGGTTCTCGACCGAGGCGAAGATCACCGGGTAGGTGCGCATGGCGGTGGTGATCTCGCTGAGGGTCAGCGGAACCGCGCGGGCGGCGGCGCAGAAAGCCAGCGGGTTCTCGGGGCGGGTGATGCCCATGTTCCCGTGCTGCTCGCGGGTGACGAGCTCGGCGCGGCGGAAGAGGTACATCTGACCTTCGACGGAAGGGGAACTGGCGGGAGGAGTCTGGCTCATAAGTATTCCGAACGGTGTTGTGGTTCTTTCCAGCTTGCGCCCGTAGCACTGGCGAGCCCGCGGTCAAACCCTGGTTGGGGGCGCTTCGCCTTTTATTTCGTAGCTCATCCAGTCGGCAACGGTGTCGGGGTTCTCGAGCGGCAGCATGTGGCCCCCCTCCTCTTCCCTTAGCCTCGCGCCGAAGGCCGCCGCCTTGGGCCTCACCTTGACGGGGAAGGTGGTCCGCCCCTGCGAGCCTAGGATCGCTACGTGCTTGCCCTGGGCGATCACCTCGGAGAGGTGCGGCCAGAAGCCGTGGGCCTGGGCGCGGAACATGGCTGCCTCCCACGCCGGGGCGCAGGTCAGCTCCGCACCGCCCTCGATGTCGCGGAGGCCCTCGGCCAGGTAGCCGTCAAGCGCCTCCTCGTCCCAGTTCCTGAAGAACGCCTTGGGCTTGTAGTAGTTGCGAGCCGCCTCGCGTGAGGGGAAGTCCTGGCGGCGGGCGGCGGCCTGCTTGGCCACCTGGATGCGGTTGACGAAGGCTCGCCGAAGGGGGCTGGCGGCGGCAACGGCGATCCAACGGGGCAGCACCACAGGCTCGATCATCAAGACCGCCGCGGCGGGCAGCCTGCGGGCGGCGAGCAGCGCCGTCACCGCGCCCGCCGAATGCCCCGCGAGCACCAGGGGCGAGGCGAAGTCCTCCGCCAGGAGCATGCCGACCACATCGTCGGCGAGCACTTGCCAGCTCGTCAGCTTGGAAGGGTCCGCCGGCAGGGTCGTCGCGCCGTGCCCCCTGAGGCTGGGCACCAGCACCTCGCCGCCGAACCGGAGGCGCGAGAGAAGCGGCCTGTAGGCGGAGGCGTTGAGACCCGTGGCGTGAAGGAAGACCAGCGTGCCCTCCTCGCTGCGCGAGCCTGCGCGGAGAATATGCATCTCCTGAGGACTGGAATCGAAGCTCATTCAGCCCGTTTGCGCGCGGGGCTCGCCCTCTTGCAAGCCTTCCAGCATATGGGCGGGCCGAACCACCTCGCCATCGTCGCCGCCGTCAACGCCCACGAGCCGGTAGTTCGGCTCCACATGCCCGGCCTTGTAGAGCTTGTAGAGCCAGACGCAGTCGGTCTCGGGATGCAGCACGCCGACGGTCTGCCCGCCGAGCGCGGCGTTGAGCACCAGACAGGCCTCGATCGGCGGCTTCCCTTCGGAGAGGAGCTGTTCCAACGGCAGCTTGTGCTTGGCTTCGTAGCCCTTGTCCCAGGAGGACAGCGACCAGCCGGAAGCAGGCTGAAGCAGCATGGTCCTGATGCCCTCGGACGCGGAACTCCACGCCACCTCGATCGGCCAGGACTCCGTGGTGGGGCCGCAACTGAGGACGGCGAGGAGGGTGTTCGGCCTTTCGGAGGACATGTCCCAAGAAGCGCCGAAGCAGCAGTTCACGTCAAGGTGCTTCGCCAGTGCGAAAACAGGCTGTGGGTTGTTCTGTCCGGCTCGATCAGGCGCGGCGGCGGGCGGAGTAAACGCCGGTGACGGCATCACGTTCCAGGTCGATCACCGGCCCCTTTCCGGCCAGGCCGTCCCGGCCCTCCGCCGTCATCTTTCGGCGGCGCAGCACCGAACGCAGCTTCTTAGCGGCACGCACCGTCCCCGCGGTGGCGGCGGCTGTCAGGAGAATGGCGGCGATGGTCTGCATGGCGGGAGGCTAGCGCGCTTGCGCCCTACCGCCAAGATTTTCCTCCTCAGCCCCTACGGCGAAGCGCCAGAAGAGCCGGTGCGAACAGCAGCGCAGCTGCAGGGATCGGGACTGTCGTGCCGTCGCTCACACTGGACGACGGGGCAAACTGGACCCACGTCAGAATGGAGTTTGCTTGGATTACGCTGAACACCAGCGGGCCGTACACGCTGTCGGTCCCTTCATTGACGGAGTTGCCGAACGCCACGAACTCAACGGTGAACGTCGGAGTTGGAAGCGCGAACGGGATCTGTAGCCCGCAGTTGATCGTGCCGAAGCAGTTGTCCACGTCGGCAGGAAAACGGTCGAAGGGTGTCCCTACGAGTGCGGCACCGATCGCGGCGGCGGCGGCTCGCGCATCCGCCTCGTTGTCGAACGGCAGGTCGGAGAGTTCGTCGCACTGATCATAAGCGACGAGGCAGCTTACCGCGCCAAAAAATGTGGCATCGAAGAGTTCGCCGTTGACGTTGAGACCCTCGATTCGGACCAGGCGTTTCCCGCTCTGTGACGATGCATCATCGACAGTGACTAGGGTTGCAGCGTTGGCGCAGCCGAAGAAAGCCGCAGCTGCACAAAGCAGAGACTTGAACATAAGATTACCCCCTCGTTAATAAGGGAGCTATACTTGTAATAAGATAACTACGCAAGCGGACTCATGCGCCTAGTTCATATCCCTCAGCTAGCGCTGCTGAGCCGTCCCCGCCAGGCGGCGGCGTCCTACCGCCCCGCTGCACTCCTGAGCGCGTCACCCTTCAGCTTCATGGCTGCCGCGCTGACCAGCTCGCTCGCGAAAGAGGCGCCCAGCTTGCCGAGGAGCCCGGCCCTCGCTGCCGAGATGAGCTTGATCTTCACATCGTTGCCGTAGCGCTGCTTGAGCACTTGTCTGAGATCGCCGACCTCGTCGATGAGGCCTAGTTCCAGCGCCTCGCCCGCCAGGTAGAAGTCGGCGCTGAACACCTTCTCCTCATGACCTGCAATGCGGGCGCCTCGGCGCTGGGCGACGATATCCTTGAAGATGGTGTGGGTCTGCTCGAGCAGGGCTTCGAGCTTGGCCTTGTCCTCCGGGCGCTCCTCGCGGAAGGGGTCGAGGCGGACCTTGTTGCTGCCCGCCGTGTGCACCCGCCGCTCGATGCCGAGCTTGGCGATGGCGTCCTGAAAGCCAAAGCTGGCCGAGACCACGCCGATCGAGCCGACCACGGCGAAGGGGTCGGCGATGATCTCCTCACCGGCGAGCGCGATCAGGTAGCCGCCCGACGCGCCGACATCCTCGATATAGGAGATGACGGGGAGCTGCTTCTCGATGCCGAGGCCCCTCGCCCGCTCCATGATCATGCGCGCCTGGGCGGGGGCGCCGCCAGGGCTGTTGATGGCGAGGACGACGGCCTTAGAGTTTTTCCTCTTGAAGGCCTTCTTCAGCGAGCTCTCCACGGAGTAGGCCGAGAGGCCGCGGCCCGGCTTCGCCTCGGCGCCGATCGGGCCTTGCAGCTCGACCACGGTGACGAGCGGCTTTTCGGTACCGAGAAGTTTGCGGAACGGGGCGCCGAGCGCGGAAAGGAAACCCATGCGGCGGCGTCTAGGCGTTGGGGGCGTGCCTGTTCAACCGCTCAGCAGCTCCCGCGATTGCCAGGCCGATCACATGATCGCAAAACAGCCGAGCGGAGCTAACCCGTGACAAGCCCTGCAGGGATGCCTAAGGCGCGCTTTGCCGCGTACCGTCCTCGGCTGAGCGGGCACAGATTGTTCGTATGGTCTTCCAGGAGGGTGTCATGGCCGTCGCAGCACCGAGCCGCACCGATCACCTCGGCAAGCCCTCCTTCCCGGAGGCCGCCGCCGCGCTCAAGACGATGCTGGAGGACGAGCTCGCCGCCACCAACGAGGTGATCCTCGACCATCTCGGCAGCCAGGTGAGCCTGATCCCCGAAGTGGCAACCCACCTCATTCAGGCAGGCGGCAAGCGGCTTCGTCCGCTAATGGCACTGGCCGCAGCGGAAATCTCCGGCGCGGGCGGGCAGAACGCGCGCTACCTCGCCGCCGCCGTCGAGCTGATCCACGCCGCGACCCTCCTGCATGACGACGTGGTCGACGACAGCGCCCTGCGGCGCGGCTTCAAGACGGCGAACGTGGTCTTCGGCAACAAGGAATCGGTGCTGGTCGGCGACTTCCTCTTCGCGCGCGCCTTCGAGCTGATGGTCAAGACGGGCCAGCTTCCGGTGCTGGACCGGCTGAGCCGTGCAAGCTGCACCATCTCCGAGGGCGAGGTGCTGCAGCTCGAAACCCAAGGCAATATCGGCGCCACCGAGGCGATGCATCTCGATGTCATCCGAGCCAAGACGGCAACCCTCTTCGAGGCGGCGGCCCAGGCGGGCAGCAGTGCCTGCGGCCCCTCCCCCCATGCGGAGGCGCTGGCGAGCTACGGCGCGAATTTCGGCATCGCCTACCAGCTCGTGGACGACGCCCTCGACTACGGGCTCGGCGGTCAGGTGCGCGGCAAAAGCGTCGGCGACGATTTCCGCGAGCGCAAGATGACCATGCCGGTGATCCTAGCCTACAGGGCCGCCCGCTCGGACGAGGAGCGCGGCTTTTGGGAGGCGGCCTTCGGCGGCGGCGAGGCGAGCTTCGAGGAGGCGAGGCGCCTCATCGACCGCGACCGCATCGGCGAGGCGGCACTCCATCACGCGGAAGGCTTTGCCGAGGAGGCGGTTCGCGCGGCGGAAAGCCTGCCGGAGCATCCCCTCAAGGAGGTGCTGGTGAGCTTGGCGGTGTCGTCGGCGGCTCGGCCTTTTTAGGGCGCTTCGCAGGATTGTTCATGAGATCCAACGATGCGCTGATGTGCCTCCGTCATCCCGGCCGAAGAGCCCGGACCCATGGACCGTCTGGTCCAAAGATGTGCAGGCATTTGGTCCATGGGTCCCGGATAAGCCTGACGGCTTTCCGGGATGACGAAGTGTGAAGCCGCAACCCTTTCAAAAATCCCCGTGCGGGAACGGCGCGGTCTGCCTCTTTGCGGCCAGCATGAGGAGCATGATCGTAGCCCAGACAAAGCCGATGACCACGGCGCTGGCCCAGTAGGCGAGCGGCCTGGCCTGCGCCTCGCCCCAGAAGAACCAGGCGAGCGCGGCGGCGGCGAGACCGCCGCCGACCACGGCGGCGCTCGAGGCCTGGTGGGACCAGCCTGCGGCCTTGACCCGTTGATAGACGTGCTCGCGGTGGGGCTCGGCCAGCCTGGCCCCCCGCTTGGCGCGGCGAATGAGGGTGAGGGCCACGTCCAGGATCAGGGGCAGGGTGACCAGCGGCAGGACCCAGAAGCCTTGCCCTCCCCCGCTGGCCAGAAGCGGCGCGGTGCCGAGGGTCATGCCCAGCGCCAGGCTGCCGCTGTCGCCCAGGAAGATGCGGCCTGCGAAGATGTTGGCGAGGAGGAAGCCCAGGATCGCCGCCTGCACCGCCAGAAGCGCGAAGCTCACCTCACCCACCAACAGCCCGAGCGCCATCAGCGCGACGATGACGAAGGAGCCCGCCAGCCCGTTGAGGCCGTCCATGAAGTTGAGGACGTTGGTGATCGACAGAAGCCAGAACGCGGCGATGGCGAAGCCTAGGAAGGGCGGCACCTCCGCCCAGCCCAAGATCGGCAGCGGCACCGCCTTTACCGGCCCCGTCATCACCACCGCCGGAATGGCGATGAGGACCAGCCCGGCGAACTTCCAGCTCGGCCTCAGCCCGAAGAGGTCGTCCATCAGGCCGAGCGTCCCAGCCAGTCCTGCGACCAGGAAGAGCTGGCCGCCCTTCCATGTGAGGAGGTCCGCCACGCCGAGCACGGTCGCGGCTCCACCTAGGCCCATCAGGACCGCAGCGCCGCCCAGCCGCGGCACGGGCCGGGCGTGGTTGGAGCGGTCGCTGACCGGATCGAGCACGAAGCGGCTGCGCGCCGCCACCTCGGAGAACCCATAAGCGAGAACGCCCGCGACAAGCGCGGCGGTCAGCCCGGCGATGAGTTCAGGGGACGGCATACTCGGATCGGGTGATGGCTAGCCAGGAAGCAGGTAGGCCGATTCGGCCCAAAAACCCCGGCCGAGCAAGGCCTGGGCGGCCCGCTGTGCAGAACTCATGCTGCTGTGGAGCGAGGCGCAGGTGGCCCCCGAGCCGCTCATGCCGGCTGAATGTGTGCCGGGCTGGCGGGCCATCAGGGACAGGAGGGGTTCGATGCTCGGCTCGTTGGCCATGGCGGGCGGCGCGAGATCGTTGGCGTTCTCCTCGTGCAGCGCAGCGAGCGAACCGCCGACGGAAACTGGCCCGAGGGGCGCCGGATCACGAGCGTCGAAATCGCGGAAAACCCTGCCCGTGGGCACGGCCACACCGGGGTTCGCCAGCAGCATGGCCTGGGGCTCGATGCGGCGGAGGAAGTCGCAGCGCTCGCCGATCCCCCGCGCCCGAATCAGCCCGCCGCCCCTGATCTGGCCGAGCATGCAGACGGGTCCGTCAGCACCTAGCCCGAGCGCTCGCCTGACAAGCTGGTCCTCTCGAAAGCCGAGCCCCAGCACCTCGTTGAGGAGCAGCATGGCCGCCGCGCCGTCCGCCGTGCCCGCACCGATGCCGGAAGCGACGGGCGTCTCCTTGGAGAGGAAGAACCGCCCCTGGGGCGGCACGTCCAGAAGGCGAAAGGCCCGCCAGATGAGGTTGTCCCGCTCGTCCTGCCCGGCGAGCTGATGGCCGAAGGGTCCCGCCAGGTCGAGGCCGGTGGGCGCATCGGCATCGTAGCCCACCACATCGCCGAAGGCGGGGAAGACGCATAACGTGTCCACCGGATGGTAGCCGTCCCGCCTCGGTGGGCCGACATGCAGCGCCAGGTTCACCTTGACCGGTGCGAGGACGAAGGCGCTCACCGGGCGGCGAGCTCCGCCAAGACCGGCGCATCGCTGAAGTCGCCGTCGAGCTTCGCCCGGACGCTGGCTTTCAGCGCATCGTCTGCGTCTTCGAGCTCCAGGACCCGCCGCCACTCGTAGCGGGCCTCGCGGCGCTTGCCGATGGCGTAGTAGGCGTCGCCCAGATGGTCGGTGATGACCGCATCGGCGGGCTCCAGTCCCACGGCCTGTTCGAGCAGAGGGACGGCCTCGTCGTAGCGGCCCTGCTGGAAGTGCGCCCAGCCGAGGCTGTCCACGATCGCGCCGTTCTGGGGATCGATGGCCAGGGCGCGCTCGATCATGGCGAAGGCACGCTCGAGCTGCTCGCCGCGCTCCACATAGGAGTAGCCGAGATAGTTGAGGATCAGCGGCTCGTCGGGGGCCATGGCGAGAGCCTTCTCGAGGTCGTCCCTGCCCTCAGGCCACCAACCGGCCTCGACCCGGACCGCGCCGCGGGAGAAGTAGTAGCGCCAGAGCGCCCCTTCCGGCACGCCTAGGCTTTCTGCAGCCTTGATCGCCTCCCCGGCGTAGAAGTCCGCCTCCTCGTAGCGCTCGTCCTCGCTGAGGGTGAGGTGAAGCTGCAGCGCCCATTGTGGGTCGGGACCCTCCGCCTGAATGGCGCGGCGCAGGACGTCGGCGGCTGCGGCCATGTCGCCCGCATCGGCCTCGGCATCGGCCACTTCGAGCAGCGCGTAGGTGTAGAGCCAGCTTTCGGGCGGCACCTGTCGAGCGGCCTCGATGGAGGCTTCGGGCGTGTCGTAGACGCCGAAGATGATGGAGGCGAGGTAGTCGGCGGCGTCGCGGCTGGGGTCGACATGGCGGGCGAGGTTGGCGAGCCCCAGCGGGATCACCAGGGAGATGCGGCGGAGCTGCTCGGCGCGGGGGTCGCCATTGCCGATGGAGATCGCCTGATCGAAGCCGAGCCAGGCATAGCCCTCCAGCCCCAGGGCGAAGAGGCCCTTCGCGTCCCTGGCCACCGGCGGAGCGCCTCTGGCCCGGCGGAGGAAGGTGCCGTCCACCCCCTCGATACGCCCGATCCTGGCAAGACCCATCCGGCCTGCTCTCGCATAGAGGCCTGAATCCTGAAGAAGGGTGCGGTAGATGGGCTCGGCGTCCTCCGGCCTGCCTTCGTCTTCGTAGAGACGGGCGAGGCCGAGGGCGGCGATCTCGGCGCGGGGCGCATTGAGAGCTTGTTGGAAGGCGGCCTCGGACGATTCCGCATCCCCCTCGAGCTGGTAGAGAAGCGCCGCGTGGAGCGGGATCAGCCCGCGGAACGTGCCCTCCGGCTGCTGAGCCAGCACCTCGCTCGCCATGGAGAGGTTGCCCGACCCGTAGACGGCTGCGCTTCTCAGCAGCGAGGCGAGGGAGCGGCCGAGCCCGGATTGCATGGGACCGGAGAGGATGGCGGCGGCCTCCTCCTCGTCGCCGCGCTTCATGGCAGCGGCGGCGAGGGTGAGGGCTGGCAGGTCGGACTGGATCGAGGGGTCGTCAGGCGGGTTGTCGCCGCGCCGCGCCACGATGAGGCGAGCCTGGCGCTCGGCCTCCTCGATATCCCCGGACGCCAGCGCGTAGCCGAAGGCCGTGCTGGCCCCCTGGGGCGCGTCGGTGCGGCGGGAGACCTCCTCGAACGCCCTGCCCGCACGGGGAATGTCGAAGGCCTGGGCGGCGTAGCGGCCACGCAGGTAAGCGCCGAAGACGGACTCGCTGCGGGCCTCGTCGTCCACCGGCTGAGGCCCGGTGCTGGCGCAGGCGGTGAGAAGAGCGAGGGCCGTCAGAAGCGCGGCGCGAAAGGGAGCGGTCATCAACGACCCATGCCACGGACCGGTGCGCGCGACAATGATGGTCTCTCGCGAGGCGAAGATGTCCTGCTGCTGCATCCGTCCCCCTCAGCCTGCCGGCAGCTCCCCCACCCGTGGGGGAGCGAGATTGAGAACAACGGTTCGTCCTACTTTCCTCCCCCACTGGTGGGGGAGGTGCCCGAAGGGCGGAGGGGGCCGGTGGCGCTACAGCCCCGACCCGCCGCCGCCCGCTAAGCGCTGCTCGACGCCGGTTTCGAGGAAATAGGCGTCCACGCCGTCAGCGATGGCGGCGACGGAGCGGCCTCGCCAGGCGGGGCTCGTCAGGTTCGCCTCGTCGCGGCTGTTGGAGAGGAAGGCGAGCTCCACCAGCACGGCGGGCACATCGGGCGAGAGCAGCACTAGCAGCGCGCCGCGCCGCTTGGGGTTCTTCAGGAGCGGCATCTCCCGGCGCATGTTCTTGACGAGGCTATCGGCCAGACGGTCCGAGTTCTGCCGGGTCGCCGACTGGGCAAGGTCAAGGAGGATGTCCCCCACCCCGTCCTCATTGCTCACCTCCACGTCGAAGAGCACGAAGTTGCCCTCGCGGCGGATGTCGTTCTCGAGCTTCTCCGAGCGGCGTGCCGAGAGCGTGTAGACGGAGGCGCCGCGTAGCGAGTGGTCCTCGTGGCTGTCGGCGTGGATCGACATGAAGAGGTCCGCCCCCTTGGTCCTCGCAAAGCCGATGCGCTCGTCATGCTTGACATAGGTGTCGTCGTTGCGGGTCAGGAGCACGTCGTAGCCGCGCCGTCTCAGCACCTTTGCGAGGTCCTGGGAGAAGGCGAGGGTCACGGTGTCCTCCAGCGAGCCCTTCTGGCCCACCGCGCCCGCATCGTGACCGCCATGGCCGGGATCGAGGACGATCAGCGGCCTGGTCTTGGCGGGCAGCACCTCACGCGGGGCCGGCAGCTCGGCCAAAGACGGGAAGTCCGAACGGCGGTCGTCCCTGACGGTGCGCGCCGGTTTGAGCGAGGGCGGCAGAATGCGTCTCACCGAGGCCGTCTGGACCGGCTCGGCAGGCGCCTCGGCACGAACTTCGGCGGCAGCAGGTTCTTCTACCTCCTCCGGCTCGGCCAGGGCGCGGGCGTCCGCGGCGGCCTTGGTGAAGGTCTCGCCCGCCGCCTTGTCAAGGTCGATCACTAAGCGGAAATGGTCGATGTCACCTGCAGGCGGCAGCACGAAGCTGCGGCTCGGCAGGGCGAACTCCTCCAGGGTGATTCGAAGCTGGCCGGGGGCGAAGTCCGCGCGGCGGACGAGGCCCGTGCCGGTCTTGAAGCCGCTGCCCCCGTCCATGGCGAAGACGCCGCCTTCGAGGCCGACCACGAGCTGCACGCCCTTGGTGTCGTCCGGCACCACCAGGAAGTCCGGGCGCCGGTCGAGGTCGAGGACCAGCCGGGTCTGACCCTTGTCGTCCACACCCATGCGGATATTGCTGACCGCCACCAGGCCCTTGTCGTCATCGGCCAGGGCGAAGAAGCCTAGGAGCAGGACGAGCAGCACCGGAGGTAGGACCACAAAACGCCGCATGTCTCTCCCTGTCGTCCCGCTCTCTTGTCGCGAAAAGCCCACCGCAGGCCCCGTAGGGGCTGCCACAATCCTGCTTAATAGGCCCTTAAGCATGCTCGTCTATGCAGGCAAAGTTAAAGGCTGGCAGCGCCCTTCTTGAAACTCTTCGCGAAGTGGCGCAAAGACCTTTTTATCGAGATCGGCCAGGATGCGGCAGGACCCCTGTCGCCAAAGGCTGCTCTTCCCGGCGCGGCGACGCTTCCGCCCCTGGGGTCGGCTTCGGTCCGACCGGTGAAGCACCAGGCGCCCTTTTCCAAGCGGCGCCGCCCTCCGAAGCGGCTGCGCTGCGCACGCAGCAGGTCGCACCCGAAAGATACGCGATGACCATGAGATGCCGAACAACCGCGCTTGAGCCCACGGGCCAGACGCGCGCGGCGCCCGTGCTCCTCGCCCCCTCCACACCAGAGAACAAGGCTGGTCCGGCGTATCGCCGCAGCCCTGGAGCCCTTCATGCCCAAAACCATGCTGATCGACGCTTACCACCAGGAGGAGACGCGCGTCGCCGTCCTCCAGGGCGGCAAGGTCGAGGATTTCGACTTCGAGTTCGCCTCCCGTAAGCCCCTCAGAGGAAACATCTATCTGGCCCGCGTCACGCGGGTCGAACCGAGCCTTCAGGCCGCTTTCATCGAGTATGGCGGCAACCGCCACGGCTTTCTGGCCTTCGGTGAGATCCATCCCGACTACTACCAGATCCCGGTTGCGGACCGCGAGGTGCTGCGCAAGGCCGAGGCGCTGGAGGTGGAGCTGGCCCAGAAGCTCGCCGAGCTGAACCAGCACGATGACGACGACGAGGCCCTCGACCCCGACGAGGACGAGCTGCGCGCCTCCGCCGAGGACGGCGTGACGCCCGAGGCCGGTGAGGACGACGAGGAGGAAGCGGAGGCCTCCGCCGATGCGGGTACCGACGAGACCGAAGAGGCCGACGCAGAGGACCTGCCCGCCGACTACACCCCCGACAGCGCCGATGATGCCGGTGACTGGCACGCCGCCGACGAGACGCTGATCGAGGCTGTGGGCGAAGAGGCGAAGAAGGTCCCCGTCGCCGGTGACGACGACGCCCCTGCCCGCGAGGAAGAGGAAGAAGAAGAGGAGGAGCGCCCCGCCGAGGCGAGCGCTGCCCTCGAGGCCGAAGACAGCCCTGCCCTGCGTTCGGAAGAGCAGGACGACGAGAACGAAGCCGCCAACGACGATGACGCCGATAGAGGCGCGGCTGACGACGCCGAACCCTCGTCATCCGAAGAGACCTCCGAAGCGGCATCGTCCGAGGATGAGACCGGCGACGCCGAAGCGCGAGCCGACGACAAGCCTGCGAAAGAAGAGCCCTCCGAGGAAGAGCTCGCCGCCCGTGAGCGTCAGCGCGAGATCGACCGGCTGAGGAGCCGCTACGAAGAGGCCAAGCGCGACCGCAACCGGCTTCTTCGCAACTACAAGATCCAGGAGGTCATCAAGCGCCGCCAGATCATGCTGGTGCAGGTCGTCAAGGAAGAGCGCGGCAATAAGGGCGCGGCGCTGACCACCTATCTCAGCCTCGCCGGGCGCTACGGCGTGCTCATGCCGAACACCGCCAGGGGCGGCGGCATCTCCCGCAAGATCACCTCGCAAGGGGACAGGAAGCGCCTGAAGAAGGCGATGAGCGAGCTCGACATCGCTCCGAACATGGGTCTGATCATCAGGACCGCCGGCGCCAAGCGCTCCAAGACCGAGATCAAGCGCGACTACGACTACCTCTCGCGCCTCTGGGGGACGATCCGCGAGAAGACGCTGGAAAGCGTGGCCCCCGCCCTCATCTACGAGGAGGCGAGCCTCATCAAGCGGGCCATCCGCGACCTCTACGACAAGGACACGGAGCAGATCGTGGTCCAGGGCGAGCGCGGCTACCGCGAGGCCAAGGACTTCATGAAGATGCTCATGCCGAGCCACGCGAAGTTCGTGCAGCAGCACAAATCCGCGGTGCCGATCTTCCAGAAGTTCAAGGTCGAGGATCAGCTCGACGGCATGTACCAGCCGGTGGTGCAGCTCAAATCCGGCGGCTATCTGGTCATCCAGCAGACCGAGGCGATGGTCTCGATCGACGTCAACTCCGGGCGCTCCACCAAGGAGCGCAATGTCGAGCAAACCGCGCTGAAGACGAACCTGGAGGCTGCCGCCGAGGTCTGCCGCCAGTGCCGCCTGCGCGACCTCGCCGGTCTCATCGTCATCGACTTCATCGACATGGAGGAGAACCGCAACAACCGCGCGGTCGAGAAGAAGCTCAAGGAGACCATCAAGAACGACCGCGCGAGGACGCAGATCGGCTCGATCAGCTCCTTCGGTCTTCTCGAGATGTCGCGTCAGCGTCGCCGCTCGGGCATCGTCGACGGCACCACCCAGGCCTGCCCGGTCTGCGACGGCGCCGGGCACGTGCGCAGCCACGAGATGGCGGCCCTGCGCATCCTGCGCGCGGCCGAAAGCGAGGCCGGGCGCGGCAAGCACGGCCTCGTCACGGTCAAGGCGTCCACCGAGATGGCGCTCTACATTCTCAACACTAAGAGGAGCTGGCTCGAGCGGCTGGAGAAGACCTACGGCGTCAAGATGAACGTGCTGGCGGACAGCTCGCGCTATGGCGACCAGTACGAGGTCACGGGCTCCGGCTCGCCCAGCGAGGCGATCAGCCTCAAGGAGACTATCGGCGAGGAAGGCCCTCTCTCCGACTTCGACGCGCCCGAGCTGCCCTCCGGTGAGGACGACCGCGACGAGAGTGGCGAGAAGGAGACCAAAGCCGATAGCGAAGATGGCGAAGGCCGCTCCAAGCGCCGCCGCAGGCGTCGCCGCCGCGGCAAGGGCTCCGGCGGTGATGGCGAGGAGAACTCTTCGAACGAGGGCGCCGAAGCGAAGAGCGACGACAAGCCCGAGCAGACTGAAGAGAAGGCTGCCGAACAGGGCGAGGCCGAAAGCACCGACGACAGCAGTGCTGCCTCCGACGACGAGAACGGCGACAAGGAGGACGGACCTAAGCGCCGCCGCCGCCGTGGCCGCCGCGGCGGCCGCCGCAACCGCCGGGGTCCCGGTGAGGACCAGGCGTCCGGCGAGGAGAACGGTGACGAGGAAGCTGCCGCCTCCGCCGATGCCGAAACCCCCGACGAGGGCGCCGAGGCAGCCGGTGATGCCGTGACGCCCGTCGAGGCTGCGGAACCGGCCACCCGTCAGCAGCCGGACGAACAGCCCGGCGACGCCGCCGCCGCGGTTTCCGACGAGGCGGAGAAGACCGAGGAAGCGGACGAAGGCGAGACCTCCGTCAGCGAGCCTGCCGCGCCTGAGGAGACTGAGCCGGTCTTGGAAGAGGTGCGCCGCACCGATGCCGAACCGGCAGCAGAGCCGGTAGCAGCAGCAGCCCCTTCCGAGCCCGAAGCCGACAAGCCCCGCCGCGGCGGCTGGTGGCAGCGCGCCTTCCAGAAGGACTGAGCTTTCCCAAAACCGCCTTCTCACCTGTTTCAGGACGAGGAGGCGGTTCTTTCGTTCTCAATGAAAAACCACCGGGACCGGACTGCTGATGTTGCACCCTCCCCCTCAGCCTGCCGGCAGCTCCCCCTCGCGGAGGGGGAGCAACATAGGTATCGGCGTTCGTTCAGCATCCCTCCCCCATCCCATGTGGGAGGTGCCCGAAGGGCGGAGGGGAATCGGCCATGGCTGAACTAGGCTTCTCCCCGCGCCTGCAGGGTTTCCTGGGCTTTGCCGCTTTCTGCCTGATCGCTTGGGTGTTCTCCGAACGCCGGGGCAAGCTGCCGCCGCTGCGCCGGTTCATCGCCGTGTTCGGCTTCCAGCTCGGCCTTGCCGCGCTGTTCCTGAGGGTGCCCGCGGCAAGAGACAGCCTCAGCTCGGTCAACGGCATCGTCATCGCCCTCTCCCAGGCCACGGGCGAGGCGACGAGCTTCCTCTTCGGCTATGTGGGCCGGGCGGAGAACCTGCCCTTCGCCGAGGAGCCGGGCCAGACAGCGGGCTTCTTCATCTTCGCCTTCCAGGCCCTGCCGCTGATCGTCTTCGTCTCCGCGCTGGCGGCCGTCCTGTGGCACTGGGGCGTTCTCAAGGTGCTGATCCGCGGCTTCGCCGTCGTGCTGACGAGCCTTTTGGGCACGGGCGGTGCGGTCTCCTTGTCGGCTGCGGCCAACGTGCTGCTCGGCCAGTCCGAGGCGCCGCTTCTCATCAGGCCGCTCCTTCGCAACCTCTCCCGCTCCGAGCTCTTCGCCGTCATCACCTGCGGCTTCGCCACGGTGGCGGGCACGGTGATGGCGCTCTACGCCTTTATCCTCGCGCCGATCAGCGAGGCCATGCTGGGGCATATCGTGGTCGCCTCGGTCATCTCGGTGCCCGCCGCCCTCCTCTATGCCGAGCTGATGGTGCCGCCGAAACCCGGCGAGATCGCTACCAAGGCCGCCGACAGCGCCGCGGGTTTCCAGTACGATAGCGCCATGGACGCCTTCACCCACGGCGCCAGCGAGGGCGGCAAGCTCTGGGCGAACATCGTGGTGGCGATCCTCGCCTTCATCGCGCTGGCTGCGCTGGTCAATATGGGCCTCGGCAGGCTGCCCGACGTGTTGGGCGAGCCCATCACGCTGGAGCGCGTGCTGGGCTACGTCTTCGCGCCTCTGGTTTGGCTGGCGGGCATACCCTGGGAGGAGGCAGGCACGGCAGGCAGCCTGATGGGCATCAAGACCATCCTCAACGAGGTGATCGCCTATACGGCGCTGGTGGGTCTCGAAGAGGGCGCCCTCAGCGAGCGCTCCACGCTGATGATGGTCTACGCCCTCTGCGGCTTCGCCAATGTGGCGAGCCTCGGCATCATCATCGGCGGGCTCAGCGTGCTGGAGGAGAGCCGCCGCCCCGACATCATCGACCTCGCCCCCAAGGCGCTCATCTCGGGCACGCTGGCGACGATGACGTCCGCTGCGTCCGTGGGGATCGTGTTCTAGGTAGGGCGGAACGCGAAGCTTTCCGCCGCTCTTTTCTTCATGGCGGTTGGCTTCGCAAACCGCCCTACGGCTTTGTCACCAGCGGGTAAGGACAGGGAAGCGAAGCTGCGCTAGCGTCGGGTCACGCAGGGCGGGGCTGCTGATCGCTGACCCCGATTATCGAGGTATCATGGCTGTCTGGCGTTCTTTTGTTCTTGTCGTCGGTTCGCTGGCGTTCTTCGTCGCGCAGGCGTCCGCGCAGGTCCTGCTTCGGGACACGGAGATCGAGGAATTCCTCTACGAGATGTCCGAGCCGGTCTGGCAGGCGGCGGGTCTGCCCGAGGGCGGGGTGGAGATCCTGCTGATCGGCGATCCGAGCCTCAACGCCTTCGCCGGCGCCTCCAGCGGCCTCAAGATGGGCGTTCACACCGGCCTCATCACCCAGGCCAAGACCCCCAACGAGATCGAGGGCGTCATCGCCCACGAGGCGGGCCACCTCGCCGGTGGCCACTCGGCCAGGACCGCAGAGGTCTTCGCCAAGGCCGGCAAGCAGCAGATGCTGGGCCTCCTCCTCGGCGCGGCGCTGCTCGCAGTCGGCGCTCCCCCCGAAGCGGGCATCGGCGCCATCGGCCTCGGCCAATCGGCGGCCCTCAACAACTACCTCACCTACAGCCGCGGTCAGGAGAGCGCTGCCGACCAGGCCGCGATCACCTATCTCGACCATATCGGCCACTCCTCTGCCGGGCTGCTCGACTTCTTCGATAACCTCCGCAACCAGCAGCTCATCCGCGCCCGTGCGCCGGTGCCCTACCTACAGACCCACCCCCTCGCCGTGCAGCGTGTCGCCCGCCTGCGCTCGCGGGCGGAGGCCTCGCCCTACTGGGAGTGGCGCGACGATGCCGAAGCCATCGCCGAGCTGAGGCTCATCCAGGCGAAGATCCACGGCTTTCTCGACGAGCCCCAGGTGGCGCTGCGGCGCTACCCTTTGAGCGACCAGTCCGACGCTGCGCGCTACGCCAGGGCGGTCGCCTACTACCGCGCCTCGGACCTCGCCTCGGCGACCAGGGAGATCGACACCCTCCTCAGCGCCTATCCGGACAACCCCTACTACCACGAGCTCAAGGGTCAGATGCTGTTCGAGCACGGCAAGATCGCCGAATCGATCCCGGCGCACCGGCAGTCCACTCTCCTCAAGCCAGGCGCCCCACTCCTCCAGGTCAACCTGGCGAGGGCGCTGATCGCCACGGACCGCGATGCGGAAGCCAAGGAGGCGATCGGCATTCTGAAGGTCGCCCTGGGCAAAGAGCGGGACAACGCCTTCGGCTGGTCGCTTCTCGCCCGTGCCCACTCGACCCTGCGCCAGGACGACTATGCCAGCCTCGCCCAGGCCGAGGCCGCCTATCACATCGGCGACGTTCTCGGCGCGCACCGCTTCGCCACCCTGGCCAAGGAGAAGTTCTCCGCAGGCACGCCCGAGCACCAGCAGGCCCTGGACATCATCCTCGCCACCGCCGAACAGGCCCGCGACCTGGGCAGGCGTGCCCAGCGCCGCCGCTAGAAGCGCTTTTGCAAGGACACCCGTGATGAAGAACTTCCTGCTCCTCGCCAGCGCCGGCATGCTTCTTAGCTGCAGCGAGGCCCCAGGTGACACCGCTGAGGCACCGGCTCCGGTGACCGACGAGGCCTTCGAGGCGCAGCTCGTCCGGGTCCTGGACGAGCGGCCGGAGATCATCCTCGAAGCGCTGGAGAACTTCCAGCGCCGAAGCGAGCAGCAGCTGATCGCCGACGTGCTGCCCACCCTCGCCTCGGCGCAGGCGGGCCATGCCATCGGCGCCAGCGAGGAGGACGCCTCGCTGATCCTGATCGAGTTCTTCGACTACCATTGCGGCTTCTGTCAGCGGGCCATGGACGATGTGCTGGCCCTGGTCGAGGCGGACCCCGGCGTCCGGGTGGTCTTCCAGGAGCTGCCCATCCTGCGCGAGGAGTCCAGGCAGGCCGCCAGGATCGCCATCGCCGCTGCAGGGCTAGAGGGAGCGGACTACCAGACCGTGCACCGTGCCCTTCTCGAAACGCCGGGCGTCCTCGATGAGGCTGCGATCGAGCGTGCGCTGCGCCGCGCCGGTGTCGATGCAGAGGCCGTCACGGCAGCACTGGCCGACAACGGCGAGGACATCGACAGGGTCCTCAACCAGTCCGTCCAGATCGCCCAGCAGCTCAGGATCCAAGGCACACCCTACTTCATCGCCGCCAACCCCGCTAACGGCCGCTACGACGTTCTCGAAGGCTACCGCCCGACGGACTTCGAAGCCTTCATCGAGGGTGCCAGGGGGTAGCGACTCGACCCCGGTGAGCGCTTTTGTGACAATGGTTTTGCACCTGCGAGAAGTGCCCTGGGCAGTGTTATAGCATTTCATGCTACCAAACCCGCTCGTTTACCCTCTTCTAACTGTGGTAAAAAAACATCATCGGCAGAAATCGCTTTGATCTATCGAAAGTCGATATGGGCACGAAGGTCCACCGAATTGACAGCTTTATGACGACGCCACTACCGTTAGGAAATCTGGCAGGTAGGGCGTTCAAAGAAACGAAGCAGGGCAGCGGTTTCAGCCAACCACAGTTTGGAAAGGGGCCACGCCCCGAGGCCGCTGAGCTACTTCCGTTCCCTTTCGCGTTACCCGCTGGGACAAGTTAGGGCCTGCCCAACCCTTTGGGCAGGCTTCTGGCGTCAAACCTAAAAGGGGTAACCAAGTGAGAAACACGAAACTGAGCACTGCGGAGCAGCTCAAGCTCCTCTTTGCGACGACCACCTCGGTCGCCGCACTAGGGCTGACCTCCGCCTATGCACAAGACGCTGACGAGCCGATCCAAATCGCTCAGCAAGCGGAAGAGATCGACGAAGGCGATACCATCACCGTCACCGGTTCGCGTATCCGTCGTTCGGAAGTCGAGACCACGAACCCGGTCTTCACGTTCGACTCGCAGTCCTTCGAAGACCGCGGCTTCGCCAACGTCGCCGACGCCCTGAACCAGTCGCCCCTCTTCGGTACGCCCGTCGACCCGAACGGCGACGTCGGTTCGTTCACCGCCGGTCAGAACCAGGTCAACCTGTTCGACCTCGGCGTTCAGCGCACGCTGACCCTGGTCAACGGCCGCCGCCTCGTTTCGTCTGCATCCGGTACGATCGGTGGTGGTCAGGTCGACCTCAACACCATCCCGGCTGCTCTGATCGAGCGCATCGAAACCGTTCCCCTCACCGGTGCTGCCATCTACGGCGCCGACGCCATTGCAGGTACGGTCAACGTCATCCTGAAGGACGACTTCGAAGGCTTCGACGTCACCGGTCAGTACGGTTCCAACTTCGGTGGTGAGGCCGACAGCTACCGCATCGCGACCGTCGCGGGTGGTAACTTCGCCGACGACCGCGGTAACGTCACCCTCGCTCTTGAGTACAACCGCGATGAAGGCGTCCTTCTCTGCCAGATCCGCGAGCTCTGCACCGAGGATCTGACCCTCGACAATGCGATCTCCAACGCCAATATCGACACCAATGGCGACGGCGTCTTCGATCTGACCGGCCAATCGCTGCGTCTGGGGATCTTTGATCAGCGTTTGGCGCTGTTTGATGCTTTCGGCTCGGTTTCGCCCGTCGCTGGCACCCCCATTCCAGGACAACCTCGCCCTGCAACTGGTTCGTTCCTACCAGGCGCCGGCCCGCTTTTCGGTGCTCTTCCGGATGGCAATTTCTACCGGTTCACTGAAGGTGGTGAGCTGGCAGAGTGTACACCTGGCGCACTAGCCGTTCGTAGTATCATCACCGAAGGCGGTGACCCTGAGACGTGTGGTGCTGACTTCTTTAATGCTGTCACGCAGATTCGTTCGCCCGTTGAGCGTTTTAACGCTTTTGGTTCGCTGCGCTACGATCTGACCGACAACATCCGTTTCCGTCAGGACTTCCTCTACGCGAACACGACGGGTTCGGAACTTGTCGAGCAGGGCGGCTTCCAGACTGGCTTCTTCGATGGCACTTCCGCCGCCATCCAGTTGTCTGCTGACAACCCGTTCCTTACTGATCAGGCTCGCGGTGTTTTGGACGCGAACGGACTGGATACGTTCCTTATCCACCGCTTCAACAACGACCTTGTCCGCCAGGGCGAGAACTCCAACGAAACCCATGTCTGGCGTGTGACCAACGTCATCGAGGGCGAGTTCGAGTATGGCGGTCGTATGTTCTACTGGGACGTTTCCAACGTCTTCGGTCGTGCCGACATCACGCAGCAGAATTTCGCCGGTGGTATCGTAGACGGTCGTTTCCTGAACGCTGTTGACGCTCGTGAGATCACACCCGATCTTTTGGATCCGATCCTTGGCGTCCTGCAGGATGAGCGGCAGGCTCTCATCGACGCCAATACTGCAGATCCTGACCCTGACTTCGTCACGCCGGCCGTTCCGACGAGCGACGATGCGCTTCTTCGCCTTATCGATGATAGTGGTGGTAACCTGGCCGGAGTTGGGTTTGGTGACATCATCTGTGGTGCCTTTGTTGATCTGTCTGCCGGTACGCTGGAAGGCTTCAACACGCGTCCGTCCGGCTCTGGTCTGGTCGATGAGGACCTGCCCTTCCTGGACGGCTGTCAGCCGCTCAGCCTGATCGGCAGCACGGCCTCTGACGAAGCCATCGACTTCATCCTCGGCGGTGGTCCCCGCTTCACCAACTCGCAAAACGAGCAGGTGGTGTGGCAGGCCAACTTCGGTGGTGACCTGATCGATCTTCCGGGCGGCATGGCTTCGTTCAACGTCGGCCTCGAAAGCCGTCGCGAGTTCTCGACCTTCACCCCCGGTGCAGCTCTGACAACCCCGATCTCCCGTAGCTCGGTTTCTCAAGGCGTCCGCGGTGAAGCCATCACTCGCGAGGTCTACGGCGAGCTCAGCGTCCCGATCGTTTCGGCAGACATGAACATCCCGTTCGTGCAGGAGCTGAGCTTCGACGGTGCTGTCCGCTACCAAGAGTTCGATACCAAAGGTCCCGACGGTCTCGGCGGCACGACTGACACGACGGTCTACCAGGCCTCCGGTCGCTGGACTCCTGTCGACGACATCTCGTTCCGTGCGACCTATGCTACCTCGTTCCGGAACCCGACCTTCGTCGACCTGTTCCTGCCGGCAACGCAGACCTTCATCCTGGGTGCCGACCCCTGTGACAGCCGCTCGGTTGGTCTCGGTCCGAACCCTGCCGTTCGACAAGCGAACTGTGAGTCTATCGGTATCGATACCGAGACCTTCACCTCGAGCATCCAGGACGGTACGATCTCCAACGGTCAGGTCTCCGGTAACCCCGGTCTCCAACCTGAAGAGTCGGTGGCGTTCTCCGTCGGTGCTGTGATCCAACCGCGCTGGATTGACGGCTTCCAGATGGCGGTCGACTACTACAACGTGGAGATCGACGAGTTCATCAACGATGTCGACTTCGAAATCCTTGCTGCTACCTGCTTCGACTCGAACAACTTCCCGAACGAAGAAGCTTGCTCGACCTTCCGTCGTGACCCGGACACTAACCAGGTCATCTTTGCGAGCTCGCAGCCGGCCAACGTTGCCGTCTCAACCTTCGAATCGATCACCATCCGAGCTTTCTACGGCTTCGATGTAAACGATGCACTTGGTCTCGTCGGTGTTGCACCTGGTCGTGACTGGGGTCGTCTCAACTTCGACAGCTTCACTCAGCACAACATCACCAACGAGTTCCAGGCGACGCCGGAATCTGAGGTGACGGAAGATGTCGGTGACTTCGGCGATCCAAAATGGATCGGTACCTTCGATACCGTCTACTCCATGGACAAGTTCCGTGCGACCTGGCGGATGCGTTGGCAGAACCCCGTGAAGATCGATCCGCTGGATCAGATCGTCTATGCTGCCGACTTCGAAGAGGTCACCATCGATGGCGTTGCCGGCTTCCGGGCCGATGCCGTGAACAAAACGGGTGCCCGTTTCATTCACGATCTCTCGGTCGCCTACGATGTCCTCGACAACGTGACCCTGCAGGCCAACCTGCTCAACGCCTTCGATCGTGAGCCGAACCGTCTGCAAGACGCTGTCGGTCACATCGGCATCGACGAGCAGCTCGGCCGCCGGTTCATCCTGCGCGCTAACGTCTCCTTCTAAGAAGGCGTTGAAACTCTACGGAAAAGGCGGGCCTCGGCCCGCCTTTTCTTTTGTCCGTGTATCAAGAGGCGGAAATAGCACCGAGGAAAAGTACCGGGCCGCAGGTCGGCCTTGCCGCGATTGGCTAGAGCAGGCCATCCTTGGGACTGCTCGCCGCGCCGTAGCGCCTCGTGGCCATGCGGCCTGCCAGAAACGCTTCTCTGCCCGCCTTCACAGCCAGCTTCATCGCTTTCGCCATCCGAATAGGGTCGGCAGCTTCGGCGATCGCCGTGTTGAGGAGCACGCCGTCGCAGCCTAGCTCCATGGCCACCGCTGCGTCGGATGCCGTGCCGACGCCTGCGTCCACGAGGACCGGGACGCGGGACTGCTCGGCGATCAGCCTGATGTTGAGTGGGTTCTGGATGCCTAGCCCCGATCCGATCGGGGCGCCCAGCGGCATGACGGCGGCGGCGCCTTCATCCTCCAGGCGGCGGCACATCACCGGGTCGTCCGAGCAGTAGACCATCACCTCGAAGCCGTCAGCGACCAGCAGTTTCAGCGCGTGCAGCGTCTCGATCATATCCGGGTAGAGGGTGTCAGGGTCTGAGAGCACCTCGAGCTTGACAAGGTTCCAGTCCCCCGCTTCCCGTGCGAGGCGCAGGGTCCGTACCGCATCCTCCCCGGTGAAGCAGCCCGCCGTGTTGGGCAGGAAAGTGTACTTCTCCGGCGAGAGGTAGTCGACGAGCATAGGCTCGTTGGGGTTGGCGATGTTCACCCGGCGCACGGCGACGGTGACGATCTCGGCGCCAGCAGCCTCGGCGGCAGCGGCGTTCTCGGCGTAGTCGCGGTACTTACCCGTGCCGACGATGAGGCGCGAGCGGAAGATGCGGCCCGCCACCACCAGATTTTCGGCGCTGCGCACGGGTTTGACGGAAGACATGCTCGCTCAGCCGCCGCCCACGAAGCGGACGATCTCGAGCTGGTCGCCCGCCTGAAGCTCGGCCTGGCCGAAACCCGAACGCGCCTCGATGGTACGGTTGCGCTCCACGGCGACCTTCCCGGTAGAGATGCCCAGATCCTCCAAAAGTGCAGCGATGGTCATGCCTTCGGGCACGTTGCGCTGCTCTCCGTTGAGCTGAATTTGGACTTCCTTCACGCTTATGCCCAACCACTTTGCTGTCGAGGATGGTGAAGAGCTAGAAGCGCGGCATGCCAATCGCAAGTGATGAGCGGACGATCGCCGTCCTGAACGGACCGAACCTCAACCTTCTGGGGACGAGGCAGCCGGAGATCTATGGCTCCGAAACCCTCGCCGATATCGAAGCGATGTGTAGGAAGAGACTGGAAGGAACGGAGTTCTCCCTTACGTTCGAACAGCATAACGGCGAAGGCGAGCTGGTAGCCGCCGCCCAGGGGGCGCGCCGCGCTGCGGCCGTTCTCATCAATGCGGCGGGCTATACCCACACCTCCGTAGCCCTCCTCGATGCTCTTCTGATGGCCGAAGGCCCCGTGATCGAGGTGCATCTTTCGAACCCGCACGCGCGAGAGTCCTTCCGTCACCGCTCGGTGATTGCATCCGCTTGCAAGGGCTCGATTGCTGGCTTCGGGGGACTCAGTTACAGCCTGGCCCTTGACGCTGCCCTTGCACTTGTCGATGGCCCAACAATTAGCGGTGAAGGAAAAGAGAATGGCGAAAGGCCTCGATGACGACCTTCAGGTTGTCCGTGAACTCGCGAATGTGCTGGCCGATTCAGGCCTGACGGAGATCGAGCTCGAGCGCGGAGGTTTGAAGCTGCGGGTGGTCAAGGACCCCGCGCCCGTCATGATCGAGGCCTCCGCCCCCAGCTACCAGCAGCCTCAGATGGCGCCGGCCGCTGCTCCGGCCCAGGCTGCCGCCGCCGCGCCTGCTGCGGAAGCGGCTCCGGCAGCGCCGAGCGGCGAGGCGGTGCGCTCGCCCATGGTGGGCACCGCCTACCTCTCCCCCTCGCCCGATGCCGACCCCTTCGTCAGCGTGGGCACCCAGGTCGAGGCGGGCCAGACGCTCATGATCGTCGAGGCCATGAAGACCATGAACGAGATCAAGGCGCCCCGCGCCGGCAAGGTCGCGGCGATCCTCGCGCGCAATGCCGAGCCGGTCGAGTATGACGAGCCGCTTCTGACCCTCGAGGGCTGATCCGATGTTCAAGAAGGTCCTCATCGCGAACCGCGGCGAGATCGCCATGCGGGTCCACCGGGCGTGCCGCGAGCTCGGCATCCAGACCGTCGCCGTCCACTCCACCGCCGATTCGAAGGCCATGCATGTGCGCCTCGCCGATGAAAGCGTCTGCATCGGCCCGCCCCAGGCCAAGGACAGCTATCTCAACATCGCGGCCATCGTCTCCGCAGCCGAGATCACCGGCGCGGACGCCATCCACCCCGGCTACGGCTTTCTGTCGGAGAACGCGCGCTTCGCTGAGATCGTGAAGGCGCACGACATCACCTTCATCGGCCCCTCCGCCGATCACATCCGCACCATGGGGGACAAGATCGCCGCCAAGAAGGCCGTGGGCGATCTCGGCATTCCCCTGGTACCCGGCTCGGACGGGGCGCTGGCCAATGTGGACGAAGCCATGGAGGCAGCGAAGGCCATCGGCTACCCCGCCCTCATCAAGGCGGCGGCGGGCGGCGGCGGGCGCGGCATGAAGCTCGTCGAGACCGAGGACCAGCTCGAGCAACAGCTCCAGGCTGCGAGCCAGGAGGCGCTGGCAGCCTTTGGCGACGGCTCGGTCTATATCGAGCGCTACCTCAAGCAGCCTCGCCATATCGAGATCCAGATCGCCGCCGACAGCCACGGCAACGTCGTGCATCTGGGCGAGCGGGATTGCTCGCTCCAGCGGCGCAACCAGAAGGTGTTGGAGGAAGCGCCCTCCCCCGTCCTCTCCGCCGAGGAGCGCGAGAAGATCGGCGAGACCACGCGCCGCGCCATCGAGGGCCTCGGTTACCTAGGCGTCGGCACGGTCGAGTACCTCTACGAGAACGGCGAGTTCTTCTTCATCGAGATGAACACTCGTCTGCAGGTCGAGCACCCGGTCACCGAGCAGATCACCGGCATCGACCTCGTCCGTGAGCAGATCTCCATCGCCGCGGGCAACCGGCTCTCCTTCAAGCAAGAGGATGTACGGTTTCAGGGGCACGCCATCGAGTGCCGCATCAATGCCGAGGACCCGCGGACCTTCGTTCCCTCGCCGGGGCGGATCAAGGAGTTCCACGCGCCGGGCGGTCTCGGCGTGCGCTTCGATTCGGCTGTGTACGATGGCTACGACATTCCGCCTTTCTACGACTCGATGATCGGTAAGCTGATCGTCTTCGGCGATGACCGCGAGCTCGTGCTGCGCCGCTTGGGCCGGGCGCTCGACGAGACCGTGCTCAGCGGGATCAAGACCACGGTGCCGCTGTTCAAGGACCTCCTCGGCGACAACGAGTTCCAGCGCGGCGACTACCACATCCACTGGCTCGGCGAGTGGCTCGAGAAGCAGGAGGGCGGCGAGTGATCACCCTGGCGAACCGCCTGACCATCACCCGCATGGCGCTGGTGCTACCCTACGCTCTCCTAGCACTGAACGGCGAGCGGCTGGTCGCGGGGGTCGTCTTCGCGGTCGCAGCCGTCACGGACCTTCTGGACGGTCACTTCGCCCGCGTGCGCTCGGAAGAAACCATGCTCGGCAAGGTCCTCGACCCCATTGCGGACAAAATGCTGACCATCACGGCACTGATCGTCCTGGTGGCAATGGATACGCTGCACGGCATCCATCTTCTGGCCGCCGTCATCATCGCCATGCGCGAGTTCTGGGTTGCTGGCCTGCGCGAGGGCTTGATCGACAGCGGCGCAGAACTACCGGTCTCGGCCATGGCCAAGGTGAAGACGACGCTGCAACTCGTCGCCCTGTTCCTTCTGACCCTCGGCGACTCGTTCATCGGCTACACCGTGTTCTGGGCCGCAGCGCTGCTGACGCTCTATACCGGCTATCAGTACACGGTGGACAGCTTCAAAGTGCTCAACCTGGGCGCGGACGAGACCACGAGCTCGTAAGCGCAGGGGCCTCCATCCGGGCCCGCTCCTTCGGTGCCTCGCCCGGATGGCCGATATAGATGAAACCTGCGATACGCTCGTCCTTCGTCAGGCCGAGCGCAGAAGCGACGGCTTTGTCGTAGCTGTACCACTCGGTGAGCCACTGCACGGCATAGCCTGCGGCGCCAGCGGCGATGACGAGGTTCTGGCCCACAGCTCCTGTGGTGAGGAGCTGCTCCCACTCGGGCGTCTTGTGCTCTTTGTCCGGTGAGCTGACCAGGCAGACCACGACGCCAGCCCGCAGGAAGCGGGATCGTTCGAGGGCTCTGGCTTCCTCTGGAGCATCAGGGTTGGCACCGACGAATGCTTCTTCCAGCACCTCTCCGAACGCAGCCCTCGCCTCGCCTTCGAAGGTGATGAAGCGGAAGGGGTGTACCCGCCGGTGGTCCGGCACGCGCGCGGCGAGACGCAGAAGCGCTTCGAGATCGCCTTCGGGTAGCGGCTCATCGGTCATCTGCGCGGCGGTCAGGGAACGCCGCTCGGCCAGGTAGGCCAAGGTTTCCGTTTTGACCGAAGGCGGCGGCAGTTCGTCGCCTAGCTGCGGCTCGGGGGGAAGGTCGGCGGTCCAGGAGGTTCTCATAGGGGCTACCTAGGCGGACGAGGCGAAGGGTTCCAGTAGGGCGTCTTGAGCAGCGTGCCGCCACGAGGTCGTGCCGCACCCAGCCATGAGCCCCCCTCAGCCTGCCGGCAGCTCCCCCACAGGTGGGGGAGCGATATGAAGAACCTACGCTGGTTCTGCTCCCTCCCACACCTGTGAGGGAGGTGCCCGAAGGGCGGAGGGGGCGACAGCATTGGCGAAAGATCCTGACTTCAGAAATTGCGCCGCAGCCAGTCCAGTATCCCCTCCCGCCTGCTGGGCTCGGCGAGCTGCATGGCGGTGGCCGCTGTCCGGCCTGCGCTGCCGGCGCCGATGAGGCCCGCTCCCTTGGCGAGGGACAGGATGGAGGGATCGGTTTTCTCAAGCGCAAGCCCCGGCGCGCGGACGGTGACGCCTGACATCTCGAAGGCTGCTTCGACCGGCGGGGAGATCGGCAGTCCCAGGACGATCGCTCGGTCGCTGAGAAACCCTGCCCTACGTGCCGCCTCGACGACCTCATTGGCGATTTCCTCGAGCCTTGCCCCCGCAACAAGGGCGGCCTTGCCCTCCTCCTTGGGAAGCCGTCCGAGGACTGCCCTTTTGCTGAGCGCGGCTGCCTCTTCCGGACCGAGGGAGAAGGTCGTCGCCAGATCCTGGGTGACATGGGCGGGACCGTAGGCCGTCAGTACCGAGGCGGCGGCGGCGCTGCCCTCCAGCGCGACCGCCTTCGCCGCGAAGCCGTCCAGAAGGATCACCGGGGCATCGATCAGACCTTCCTTCACGGCGGCTCCCAACGCTTCCTCGCAGGCGATCACCCCGCTGAGCTCGAGCTGCGCCTCGGCGAGCACCGCCTCCAGCTCGGTCAGGAAGGAGAGCTTGGAGAGAAAAGCCGCGACCTCGACCACCATCTCCTGCGCCGCCTGGCCGACGGGGGAGCCGGTGATAGGCTCACGGTCGAGGAGGATGCGGCTGGGCTCGGCGGAGACCACTGCCATGCTCGGCTCACCGGCGCGGCCAAGGGCGGCCTGGATGGCGTCAGCAAGATCGTTCTGGGTGACGCGCCTGCCGATCTGCGCCCGCACGGAGAGGGTCCTGCACTGGGTGGCGAAGGGAGGCAGGCAGACCGTCACCTCGCCGGGCTGCATTAGGGCGCCGAGGATCTCCGGCGCGGACGGCTTGAACCGCCCCTTGCGGCCGAAGAGGCCAGAGCCTTTCGCCATCGCGCCCTCGCCCGCAGCGGCGGAGACGGTCTCGCTGAGAAAGAGGGTCTGGCTCACGGAGCCTTCTTAGCGTCGGCCTTGGGTTTGTAGTAGGCGAAATCAGGATCGCGCAGATCGATATAGTCGAGGTTCGAGGCGAGGCTGCCCGTGCCCGCATCGAGGCTGTCGAGCCTAGCCAGGGCGGCATCCACCCCCTCTTCCGGCAGCTTGGCTAGGAAGCCGTTCTTGAAACGCAAATCCATGCGCCTGCCGCCGATGACCGTCACCCCTGCCGCCCGTTCGTAGAGGACAGGGAAGCCGCGCAGCTCGGCCAGGAAGTCCATGGCGAGCTTCGGCTCCTTCGTGCCGGAGACGACGGGGAGGTCCGTATGGTCCGTGGCGTCCACCCGGCGGATCACCACGCCCTCCTGGTCGATGACGTAGAAGACCCCGTCCTCGTCCTGATAGAGGGCTTTCACCGGGCGCTCGATGATGGAGATATGCAGTGTGTCGGGCAGCAGCTTGGTGACGGAGGCCGCCTCGACCGCGCCGATGGCTTCGATGCGGCCGCGCAGCTCCGCTGCGCTCAAAAGAGGCAGCGGCCTGCCAATGACGCTGCCCTGGCGAGGGTCGCGGAGGGCGGCCATGATGTCCCTGGTGGTGAGCGTCTCGCCGCCCTTCACCGTCACCCGCATCACGTTCAGCCCGAGGCTGCGGATAGAGTTCTCCGGCACAGCAGCAAGGCGCTCGGGAAGGCTGGCGGCCTTGCCGCCGAAGACGGCGATGAGGATCGCGCCAGCCGCCACGGCGACGAGCGCGATGTAGCCGAAGTCGATAGCCCGCGCAGCGGCCAGCGGCGCCTGCTGGTCGAGCTTGTGCCCGATGCTCTCCATGAAGCCCATCTTGCGGCGCTGCACGCGGGTGGTGCGCTTCCTGGCGGGCGCTTTCTTCGCAGGGGTTTTCTTCGCTACCTTCGGCACGAGGCGTCTTCGACCATCCACTGGCAGAGCTCTTCGAACGAGATGCCGCGATAGGCGGCCTGCTCGGCGGAGAGCGATGTCGGCGTCATACCCGGTTGGGTATTCACCTCCAGGATGAACAGGCCATTAACCCCGTCCCTTTCCGGGTCGTAGCGGAAATCCACGCGGGAGAGACCGCGGCAGCCCAGCACCTTCCCGGCGCGCTCGGCCATGGCGAGGGCTTCGCGGGTGATCTCGTCCGGCAGCTCGGCAGGCACCACATGGGGCGCGGCGTTGGAGGAGTATTTGGCGTCGTAGTCGTAGAAGTCCGACTGGATCTCGGTCACCGCCAAGGCCTCCGTCCCTTTAAGAGCTACGGTCAGCTCGCGGCCCGCGATGTACTCCTCGACGATGGCCCCGCCGTGATAGACGCTCTCGTCCAGAAGCTCGCGCCGGGGGGCGGGGTCGGTGGGGTGCTTGATGATGACTACGCCGAAGGTTGAGCCCTCGGAGATGGGCTTGAGCACGTAGGGCGCGGGCATCGGATGGGCGCTGCCGGTGAGGTGCGCGATGTCGATGACATGGCCGCCCGGCACGCGCAGGCCCGCTGCGGCGAGCACATCCTTGGTTCGGGCCTTCTCCATGCAGAGCGCCGAAGAGAGGACGCCTGAGTGGGTGTAGGGTAGCCCCATCATCTCCAGGAGGCCCTGCACCGTGCCGTCCTCGCCGAAGGGGCCGTGGAGGGCGTTGAAGACAACGTCAGGCCCCTCGCCGCCAAAGCTCGCACGGATCTGACGGTCCACCTCGCGGGTCACGTCGATGGCTTCGACGCGGTAGCCGACTTTGGTGAGTGCCCCCGCTGCGGTACGGCCCGAGACGAGGCTGACGCCCTTCTCCGATGAGAAGCCGCCCATCAGGACCAGGACTTTTTTCTCAAGGCTCATACGTGGTTTCCTCGGGCGCCAGTGTGGGTGTCGGGGCAAACTGCCGGGCGAAGCGGGTGAAGGCTTCGATCCGCGCCAGGCCGCCGCTTACCTGTTTGGGGTTGAGATAGAGCTTCTCGATCCGCTCGCCGCTTGTCGTGCGTAGGGCGGGGTCGAAGATAAGGTAGTAGTCTTCGTACGCGATGGTGGTGCCGTGCGCTTCGAAGCGGCGGGGGTCTTGCCGCGCCAGGAGATGAGGCAGCTTGGGGATGGCCCCTTTGCCCTCGGCGTCGAGCGCAATGAGTACCGGTTTCCGCAAGTGATAGGCGATGGCGTAGAGGACCAGCAGCAGGAAGAGCACGAAGATCGGCAGGAAAAGCCCCGCCTCCATCGCTGATGTCCGTGTCAGAAGGATCAGCGAGGTGGTGACCGCGAAGCCTAAGGCGGCGAGGAGAGGCAGCCTGCGGACCGTCAGCTTCATGCATGCCGCCCGATGCGCTTGATCTCCCATTCGAGCTCATAGCCGAGCTGCTCGCGCACATCGGCGCGGATGCTCTCACCTAGGGCTTCGAGGTCCGCCGCCGTTGCCGCGCCCCGGTTGATCATGAAGTTGGCGTGGAGTTCCGACATCTGCGCATCGCCCACCACGCGGCCGCGACCTCCTACGGCGTCCACGGACTGCCAGGCCGAACGGCCGCCGGACGTCTCCGGGTCGGGGTTCTTGAAGGTGGAGCCGCCAGTCTTCTCGCGGATAGGCTGGGTCGCCTCGCGACGCTCCATGATGTCGGCAATCTTGGCGAGTTCTTCCACGGCATCGCCTTGGGGGGCTTCAAAGGTCGCTTCGATAAGCACGAGGTCGGGAGGGACCTCCGAATGGCGGTAGCGGAAGGCGAAGTCTTCCGCTGTCAGATGGACCTCCCGCCCCTTGCGGTCGATGGCGCGGGCACTGACGAAGTGATCCTTGGTCTCGCCGCCGTAAGCGCCGGCGTTCATGCGCATGGCGCCGCCGATCGTGCCGGGGATGCCCGCCATGAAGGCGAGCCCCGAGAGCCCTGCCTGCGCCGCCGCCTTGGCCACGCGGGCGTCGAGGCAGGCAGCGCCTGCGGTGACCTTGGTGCCGTCGACGGCGACCTTGCCGAAGCCTGGGCCGAGGCGGATGACCGTACCTTCGATGCCGCCATCGCGGATGATGACGTTGGAGCCTACGCCGAGGATGGTGAGAGGGTCGGTTTCGGGGGTGGTGGCAAGGGCTTTGGCCAGGTCTTGTTCCGTGGAAGGAAGGATAAGCCGATCAGCCTGGCCGCCTACGCGCAGCCAGGTATAGGGGGCGAGCGGGGCGTTTTCCATGAGGCGGGCGGTCATAGAGTTACAGCGTCCACATTAGTGGCCAACCTGGTCTGCCCCCTCCGCCCTTCGGGCACCTCCCCCGTTCCACGGGGGAGGGAAGCAGTCCTACACGTCGAAGCCAAGATCGCTCCCCCTCCTTGAGGGGGAGCTGCCGGCAGGCTGAGGGGGAGCTGGTGCTGCAGAAATGACCTCCTCAGTATCGGACTACTCATCAGCACTAAGCCGTCCCGGTAGCGCCTGGGCATGCTTCGTCACATCCCCGGCGCCGAGCATCACCACGATGTCCCCCTCGCTCGTTTCCTCACGGACGAACTCGGCCAGCTCATCGAACCCGGCCAGCACCCTTGCGTCTCGGTGCCCCGCCCTGGTCATGCCCCTGGCGAGGCTCTCCGCATCCGCCCCTTCGATAGGCTCCTCGCCTGCCTCGTAGACCGGCGCGATCAGAACCGTGTCGGCCTCGTTGGCGCAGGTGGTGAACTCGGCGAAGAGGTTGGAAAGCCGCGTATAGCGGTGGGGCTGAATGACCGCGATGACGCGGCCCTCGGTCACCCCGCGCGCCGCAGCAAGCGTGGCGTTGATCTCCACCGGGTGGTGGCCGTAATCGTCGATGATCCGTACGCCGTGCCAAACGCCCACTTCGGTGAAGCGCCGTTTGACGCCGCCGAACTTGGCGAAACCCTCGACGATCTTCTCGTCCGGCACGCCGAGCTCTCTCGCGATGATCGCGGCGGCGACGGCGTTCTGGACGTTGTGGGCGCCAGGCATGGGCAGGCGGCAGCCTTCCAGACGGTGCACGGTCTTGGCGCGCTCGCGGAAGTGGATGTCGAAGACCTGGCCGCCGTCTTCGGCGCGGATGTTCTCGGCACGGACATCGGCCTGGGGGTTGAGGCCGTAGGTGACGAGGCGGCGGTCGGTGATCCGGCCTACGAGGGCCTGGACCTCTGGATGATCGAGGCAAACGACGCCGAAGCCGTAGAAGGGTGTGTTCTCGATGAACTGATCGAAGGCGCTGCGCAGCCGCTCGAAATCGCCCCAATGGTCGAGATGCTCTGGGTCCATATTGGTGATGACACTGACGGTGGTCGGCAGACGGACGAAGGTGCCGTCGCTCTCATCAGCCTCGACCACCATCCAGTCGCCCTCGCCTGAGCGGTGGTTGGTGCCGTAGGCGTTGATGACGCCGCCATTGATGACCGTCGGGTCGAGCCCGCCCGTATCCATCAGTGCGGCGACCATCGAGGTGGTCGTCGTCTTGCCATGGGTGCCGGCGATGCAGACGTTCCATTTGAGCCGCATCAGCTCTGCCAGCATGTCCGCGCGCCTGACGACGGGTATGTGGCGTGCGCGGGCCTCGGCGACCTCCGGGTTGCCCTTGCCGATGGCGGTGGAGACCACGACGGCGGCGGCGCCTTTCACGTGCTCGCGGTCGTGGCCGATATGGACGGCGATGCCCTTCTCGCGGAGGAGCTCGACGGTCTCGCCCTCGGCGATGTCGGAGCCCGACACCTCGTAGCCGAGATTGTGCATGACGCGGGCGATGCCCGACATGCCGATGCCGCCAATGCCGACGAAGTGGATGCGTCCCACGGCGAACGGCAGGCTGACTTTCAGTTCTTCGTCGTTCAAGGCCGCGCCCCTTCCCTCATCGGCCTCAGATGTGTCCGGGTGTGAGGCCCTTAGCGAGGTCCGCCAGCCTCTTAGCGGCGCCCTCGGTCATGCGACCTTTCGCGCTCTCGGCCATGGCCGTCAAATGCTGTGGGTCACCTAAGAGCTTCGTAAGGATCGCGGCAGCGCTGTCGGGCGAGAGGTCGTCCTCCAGGATCAGCTCCGCCGCCCCTGCCCCGGTCAGCACCTCGGCATTGGCGCGCTGATGGTCGTCCATGGCGATCTTGAGCGGCACGAGGAGCGAGGGCCTGCCGATGACGGCAAGCTCGGTCACCGACGAGGCGCCTGAGCGAGCAATGACGAGGTGGCTGTCCGCGATGCGCTGGGGCAGGTCGGTGAAGAATGGGGCGAGCTCAACGTTGTTCAGGCACGCTTCTGTGTAGGTGGTCTGCGCGTCTTCCCGGTCGCTGTCGCTGACCTGGTGTGTAATATGCAGGCGCTGGCGGATGGTCTCATTGAGGGAGGCCACGGCTTTAGGAAAGACACGAGCGAAGAGGGACGCTCCCTGGCTACCTCCGAAGATGAGGAGCTTGATCGGCCCCTGCCCCGGCGGCTCGAAGCGCTGGGAGGCAGCCTCCAGCACCGCGCAGCGTACGGGGTTGCCCGCTTCGATGAGGCGGATCTTGCCAGGAGTTTTGGAAAGGCTTGGAAAGGCGTGGGCGATGAACTGGGCCTTGCGCGCGGCGAGGCGGTTGGCGCGGCCTAGGACGGCGTTCTGTTCGTGGACCCCGGTGGGGATGTTGAGCTGGCTTGCGGCCAGCATGGAGGGCGCCGAGGGGTAGCCGCCGAAGCCCAGCGCCGCGTCGGCGCCAAAGCTCTTGAGGGCCTTCTTAGCCTGGCCCGTACCCTGAAGAAGCGCCATCCCTGCCGAAAGCTTCGCGCCGATGCCCCGCGAGGAAGGGCTGGCGGCTTTCAGCAGCAGCTTCTGATCGCAAGGGAAACCGTCCGCGTAGCGGTCGCCCCTTGCATCAGTCAGCAGGATGACAGACCAGCCGCGGGCCTTGGCCTCCTCGGCCACCGCCTGAGCGGGGAACATGTGCCCGCCCGTGCCTCCTGCAGCGAGGGCGAGCCTCAAGCCCGCCTCCTGCGGGCGAAGACCAGCAGCAGCCCTGCGGTCAGGCCCGTGGCCATCATGGAGGAGCCACCCGAGCTGATCAGCGGCAGGGTCATCCCCTTGGCAGGCAGCATGCCGACATTCACGCCGATATTGATCGAGGCCTGGAAGCAGAGCGCCGCCGTCAGCCCCGCAATGGCCGTGCGGCGGAACATGTCCTGGGTGGCTAGCGCCGCCGAGATCGAGCGGATGGCGATGATGGCGAAGAGGCTGAGGATGAGGACCCCGATCAAGAGCCCGAACTCCTCCACCGCTACCGCGTAGACGAAGTCCGTATGCGCATCGGGGAGCGATGCCTTCACCGCCGGTGCCTCATGAAGGTCATGGCCGAGCACGCCGCCGGAGCTGATGGCTTCGGCTGCCTTCTCGGTCTGGTAGGCATCACCGCTGGAGGGGTCCAGGAAGCGGTCGATCCGTGCGCGAACATGGGACTGGGTGAGATAGCCTAGGCCGAGCGCTGCGCTGGCCGCACCGCCCAGCCCCGCGATCCACAGCCAGCTCCAGCCCGCGATGAAGAACATCACCGCCCAGATGCCCGTCAGAAGGAGCCACTGGCCGTAATCGGGCTGCGACAGCAAGAGGAGCGAGCACACCGCATAAAGAAGAAGACAGGCAAGTGTGCCGGGGAACTTGTCCTCGGGCTTGGCGCTGAGGAACCAGGCAGCAACGCAGACGAAGCCCGGTTTCAGGAACTCCGAGGGCTGAAGGCTGAAGCCCGCAATGTGGAGCCAACGTTTCGCGCCCTTGATCTCCGGTCCGAACAAGAGGGCGACGAGAATGAGGACGATTGAGGCGGCGGCGGTCAGGATGCCGACGCGCCTCGCGCGGTTGAGGTCCAGAAGCGCCACCCCAGCCGCGCCGACAATCGTCACCACTAGGAAGAGAAGATGCCGCTCGGTGAAGTAGAAGGGGTCGGCGATGCCGATCCGTCCTGCCGCAACGGGGCCTGCAGCGAAGGACAACACCATGCCGGTCAGACCTAAAAGGCAGAAGGCGTAGACCAGCGCCAGGTCGAAGCCCTGGAAGCTCCCTGCCCTGACCTTCGACATGCCCAGCTCGATACGGGACAGCGCAGCTTCAAGCACGGATACGGTCTCCCTCTTTCGCGGCCTCGCTGGCGAAGCGTTTGAACACCTCCCCGGCAGAGTCGAAACCATGCGCCCCCGGAGCGAACAGCAGCACCGGGGCGGCATCAGGCTCGCGGCGAAGTAGCTCCTCAGCCGATGCCAGCGCCATCTCCGCCGCCTTGGTCGCGTCGTCGAAGCTCGTCACCCCGTCCATGGGCGGGCCGCTTCCGTCCTCGCCGCGCAGGTAGAAGGAGCCGCGCACGCTGTCCTTCACCCGCTTCGGCAAGCTTCCAGCGCGGTGGCCGATCCAGAAAACGTCGGGACACGCCCCGATGGAGGCCGCCGCCGAGCTGACCGAGCGGGCAGCCCGGTCGTCGACAAAAACGATGCGGCCCTTGGTGGCGACACAGTCGAACCGTCCGGGCAGGCCCTGATAAGCACTCAGGGCGCCGCCGATCTGCTCGTCGTTGCAGCCGTAGTGGGATGCGAGCGCCGCCGCCGCAGCGGCGCTCTGACCGAAATGGTCGCCGATCAGGGTGCTGCCTTCGGCGAAGCTTGCCGCCCTGCGGGTCCTGCCAAGCTTCGCCCCGTAGAGCACGCGGTCGATGACAAAGTAGCCGCCAGAAAGGGTGGAGCCGCCGGAGACCGGCACGATCTCCCTGGCGCTGGAGCCGCTCATCCGGCGGATGGTCATCAGAAGAGACTGCGCCGCCACATCGTCCGTGCCGAGAACGCCGAAGGGCGCCGCCGTCAGCGCCTCGGCGCAGGCGCTCTTGGTCCTCGCCGAGGGGTCGTGCCCCTTCTCCTCGGTCAGGTTCAGCACCGCCGCCGCACCGAAGCCGATGCGCTCGGCATGGCGGACCTGATCAGGCACCGCCGTCAGAACGAGAAACGCCGCCCTGCTGCCGAGCGCGTTGAGGTAGCCGCTCTGCGCACCGACGATCCTGCTCTCGAGCTTCGAGCGGTTCAGCATGTCGCGAAAGAGAGCCGCGGTCGTGGACTTGCCCGCCGAACCGGTGATCAGCACGCGCTGCTTGCGGCTCGTGCGGAGTTTCGTACCGAGGTGACTGAGAAACGCTAGGTCGGTGAGGTCCGGGATGCCTGCCGCCACCGCGTCGCGCTGCAGGGCGGCGAGGTTCGGGTGCCGCACGCCGGTGCCGAAGACCAGCATCACCGTGCCGAAGGGCAGCTCGCTCTTGCGCTCCTCGACCACCGCGACGTCGTAGCCCGCCGCCTCGATCTCCGCCTTGGCCTCGGCGCGCAGGGCCGGCCCCGCATAGGCGATCCGTCCACTGTCGGGCAGCTTTGGCGGCTTGCTCATCGGGTCCTAGCGCAGTTTGAGGGTGGAGAGGCCGATCATGGCGAGGATGATCGCCACGATCCAGAAGCGGATGACGATGGTCGGCTCCTTCCAGCCGAGCTGCTCGAAATGGTGGTGCACGGGCGCCATCTTGAAGACCCGCTTGCCGGTCAGCTTGAAGCTGGCGATCTGGATCATCACGGACAGCGCCTCGAAGACGAAGAGACCGCCGACGATGGCGAGGACGATCTCGTGCTTGATGGCCACGGCCATGGCACCGAGCGTGCCTCCGAGGGCCAGCGATCCCGTATCGCCCATGAAGATCATGGCGGGCGGCGCGTTGAACCAGAGGAAGCCTAGCCCTGCCCCGATAATGGCGGCGCAGATGATCGTCAGCTCGCCGGCGCCGGGCACGTAGATGATGCCGAGATACCCGGCATAGTCCGCCCGGCCGACGAGATAGGCGATGAGAAGGAAGGTACCCGCGGCGATCATCACCGGCACAATGGCGAGGCCGTCGAGACCGTCGGTCAGGTTCACCGCGTTGGAGCTGCCGACGATAACGACGGCGGCGAAGGGAAAGACGAGGAAGCCCAGGGGAAGGATGTAGCCCCAGAACGGGATGGCGAGGCCGGTGGCCATGTCCACATCGACGCCGGTGGAGCTCTGCAGCACGGCGACGGACGCCGCGCCCGCGACGAAGGCGATGCCGAACTGGAAGAGGAGCTTGAGCGAGCCGACCACGCCGTCCGAGGTCTGCTTGGTGACCTTGAGATAGTCATCGTAGAAACCGAGAAGCCCGAACCCTACGGTCACGCCGAGCACGATCCAGATATAGGGGTTGTTGAGCGGCGCCCAGAGCAGCACCGAGACCACCATCGAGAATAGAATCAGGAGCCCGCCCATGGTGGGTGTGCCCGCCTTCTCGACGATGTGGCTTTGCGGTCCGTCCTTGCGGATCGGCTGGCCCTTGCCCTGCTTCACCCGCATCCAGTTGATCATGCCGGGTCCGACGAGGAAGGCGATCAGCATCGCCGTCAGGGTCGCGCCGCCGATCCGGAACGTGATGTACCGGAACAGGTTGAAGATCTGGTAGTCGTCCGCAAGCGGAACGAAGAGGTGGTAGAACATTATACCTTCCGGCCTGCCTTCAGAAGGGCCCCTAAGAGAGGACCCACCTTAGAGGCGTTCGAACCTTTGAACAGGACCGTATCGGCTTCGTGGAGGTCATCTAATAAAGGCTGAAGGAGATCGTTAGCATTTTCACCATGGGTTCCGCGCTTGGCCTCCGGCAAGGCTTCGCGGAGGTGCAGCATCATGGGTCCTGCGGTGTGAACGATGTCCGCAACGCTCGCCGCCTCGGCCAGCCCAGCGTGGAGCTGCGGGGCGGTGTCGCCAAGCTCCCTCATCTCGCCGAGGACCGCTACCTTGCGGCCAGGTGCCCTTCCCAGCACACCTAGGGACGCACGCATGGAGGCGGGGTTGGCGTTATAACTTTCGTCCAGAACGGTGACCGTCCGCTCACCAAGCTGAAGCTGGAAGCGCTCACCCCGGCCCGCTCCGGTGCTGAAGGTGGAGAGGGCGGCAGCCGCGTCCTGGACGCTGACGCCTGCCTTCAACGCCGCCAGCAGCGCCGCGAGGGCGTTGGTAGCCATGTGCTCACCCTCGGCGGCGAGGAGGAAGCGGACTTCTTCGCCGAGGACCACGGCGGCGACATTCATGCCGCCTTCGGCAGGCTCCGCGCCTGTAAGGCGGGCATGTTCGCCCTTGCGTCCGAAGGTCTGGATGTTGCCTACCCCTGCCTCCTCGCAGCGCTGCAGCAAGCGCGGAAGGTAGGGGCTGTCGGCGGGCAGGATCATGGTGCCGCCGGGGCGGAGGCCCTCGGCGATCTCGGCCTTGGCGTCGGCGATCCCCTCCATTGAGCCGAGGAACTCGAGATGCGCCTCGGCAACTGTGGTGATAAGGGCGATATGCGGTCGGACGAGGCTCGTCAGCCCTCTGATCTCTCCGGCATGATTCATGCCCATCTCGAAGACGCCAGCCTTGGCCGTGGGCGGAAGCTCGGCCAGGGTCAGGGGCACGCCGATATGGTTGTTGAAGCTCTTCTGCGCCGCGTGGATCTCGCCGAGCGGGGTCAGGGCCGCGCGCAGCATCTCCTTGGTGGTGGTTTTGCCCGCGCTGCCCGTGACGCCGATCAGGGGTGCGAAGCTGCGGTCCCTGGCGGCCCCGGCCAGCCTCTCCGCCGCGCGCAGCGTGTCAGGCACGAGGACATAAGGCCCGACCTCGATGGACTTGCTGACGAGCGCGGCAGCAGCACCCTTCTCGAAGGCTTGGCTAGCAAAGTCGTGCCCGTCCCGCTCGGCCTCCAGCGCCACGAAGAGGTCGCCCGGGCGGATGCCCCGCGTGTCGATGGAGAGGCCGCCGATCGACCAGTCCTCGCCGCCGCAAAGCTCACCGCCGGTCGCCGCCGCTACCTGATAGGCCTCGAAGAGCTTGCCCGTCACGCGGCTGCCTCATCGCTCATGGCGGCCTCGCGCGCCACTTCCACATCGCTGAAGGGAAAGGTCACGGTGCCGATGGTCTGGCCGCGCTCGTGCCCCTTGCCCGCGATCACCAGCGTGTCGCCGGGGCGGAGGTTGCGGGCGGCGGCAAGGATCGCCTCGCGGCGGTCGCCGATCACTTCAGCCTTGGGTGCGCCCTTGGCAACGTCCGCGCGAATGAGAGCCGGGTCTTCCGTGCGGGGATTGTCGTCGGTGACAACCACATGATCAGCCCCCATGGAGGCGGCCTTGCCCATCAGCGCGCGCTTCTCCTTGTCCCGGTCGCCGCCCGCGCCGAGGACGATATGCACCCGGCCCGCCGTATGGGGACGGATGGCCTCCAGCACGGTCTCCACGGCGGCGGGGGTATGAGCGTAGTCCACATAGATGCCCGCCGTGCCGCTCTTGAACCGGCGAACGCCCGCCAGCTCCATCCGGCCAGGGGCGGCGCTGATCTGCTCAAGCTTCGGCAGCACCAGGCTCGGCCCGTAGCCGCTGGCGATGACGAGGCCTGCAGCAACCAGCGCGTTGTCGGCCTGGAAACTGCCGACGAGGGGCAGGTGGAGCGTGTAGCTCTTGCCCTCCGCCTCGACCTCGACCCGAAGGCCGGTGGCGCCCGGTTCGACGCGCCTGAGGGCCAGAAGCTCGCCCTTCCGCCCCACAGTCAGCGGACGCCTTCCAGCGGCTCGCGCATCCTCGACCGCACGCTCCGCAAACGGACCGTCCGTGTTGATGACCACCGTGCCGCCCCTTGGAAGGAGCTGCGTGAACAGCCGCCTCTTGGCGTGGTAGTAGTCCTCGAAGGTCTCGTGATAGTCGAAATGGTCGCGCGTCAGGTTGGTGAAGGCCGCCAGCGAAAAGTTCACCCCGTCCGCCCGGTACTGGCTGAGCCCATGGCTCGACACCTCCATAGCGAGGTGCGTCGTGCCCACCGCCGCCATGCCCGAGAGCACCTGGTGGATCTCCACCGGGTCGGGCGTGGTGTGCTTCAGCGCGTAGTCATAGCCCGGCGCGACGGCGCCGAGCGTACCCAGACTACCTGCGTGGTGCCCAAGCGACGACCAGAGCTGGCTGGCGAAACGAGCGACGGAAGTCTTGCCGTTGGTCCCTGTCACCCCGGCGATCAGACGCGGCTGCTGCGGGTGGAACATCATGGCGAGCTGGGCGAGGGTCAGCCGAGGCTGCTCGCTCTCCAGCACCGGGACGGGGGCCTTGGTGCCAGGCCTTGCCAGGACGGCGGCGGCGCCGTTCCTCACGGCGTCGTCGATGAACTTGCGCCCGTCGATCTTCGTACCAGGCAGGGCCGCGAAGAGGAAACCTTCACGCACGGCCCTGCTGTCGGCGGTGAGGCCCTTGATCTCGACATCTGGCAGACGCCTTGCCAGTGCGGTCATCTCTTGGAGTTTCATCGGGAGTTCTCCTCCGCAGTCGGAAGGGTTGCGCCCGCCCCGTCTCTTGCGCCGAGCACGGTCAGAAAGGCGTCGGCGGCCTGGTCCTCGGGGGTGGGCATCACCCCCAGAACCGGCGCCAGCCGCTCCACCGCGCGCTTGAAGGCGGGCGCGGCGGTCCAACCTGCCGTGGCGTAACCGTAGGTGCTGGCGTTGCCCTTGGGCTCGTCCAGACTGATCAGCATGACATAGCGTGGGTCGTGGCCGGGGAACGCTCCGATGAAGGAGGAGATGAGCGGCCCCTTGTCGTTATAGCCGCCCGCGCCCGGCTTGTCGGCGGTCGCGGTCTTGCCGATGACATAGAAGCCCTCCGCCTCGGCGAAGCTCCCCGTACCCTCGGTGACCACGGCGCGCAGCGCACGGCGAAGCTCCAGGCTCGTCCGCTCGCTGATGACCCGCTTCTTCTCGACCGGGTCGGAGAGGAGGAAGCGCGGCGTCACCTGCTCGCCGCCATTGACCAGGGCGGCGAAGGCGGCCGTCAGGTGCAGCGGCGACACCGCAATGCCGTGGCCGTAGGAGACGGTGGCGATCTCCGCCGGACCCCACTCACGCGGGATGAGCGGGCTGCGGCTCTCAGGCAGCGAGGTGGTCATGCGTTCGAGAAGGCCGAACCGTTCGAGGGCGGCGGTGAAACCGTCCTGACCCATCAGGAGCGCGAGCTGCGCCGTGCCGATATTGGAGCTGTAGGCGAGGATCTCCTCGACGCTCAGTACATTGCCCTTCTCGGAGTAGTCCTCGATCGACCAGTCGCCCACTTTCAGCGGTGAGGTCACATCCACCGGCGTGTCGAGGGCGACGATGCCCTCCTCCAGCGCCATGGCCACGGTCAGCGCCTTGAAGGCCGAGCCGAGTTCGTAAGTGTCGGAAACAACCCGGTTGCGCCGCGCCGAAGCGTCGCTGGCGCCTGGCCGGTTGGGGTCGAAGTCCGGCAAGCTGACCAGGGAGACGACGTCGCCGCTATGGGCATCCAGGAGGAGCCCCCAGGCGGCCTTGGCCTCGAACTGCGCCATGGCGCGGGAGACCTCGCCCAGCATGATGGTCTGCGCCGCCGTGTGGAGCGTGGTGCGCTGTGTGCCGGCGAGCTCCTGACTGGATGCTGTGGCCTCCAGCCCAGTCACACCGCCCCGGCCGGGGATCTGATACCCCACCACATGGCTGAACAGCCGCCCTTGCGGATAGGCGCGGATATCCGCCTCGGGGAAGGTGATGCCCGGAAGCCCAAGGGCCAGCACTTCCTCGCGCTGCTCCGGCGTGATGACCCGGTCGATCACCACCCGCTGGCCCGCCTCGAGTTTGATGCGCAGCTTGGCCGGGTCGATATGGGGGAAGAGACCGGCAAGCTTGGCTGCCGCTTCTTCGGCCTCCCACACCTCGCTGCCGTGGATGGCGAGACCGAAGCCCTTGATGGAGAGAGCGAGCGCCCTGCCCTCGCGGTCCTCGAGAAGCGCCGGACCGCCAGTGCTCTCGCTACCGGCAAGCTGGTAGACTGGCGGCGGCGGGTTGAGGGCGAGCTGGGCGGTTCTGAAACCCAAAGCGCAGAAGACGGCGCCCAGCCCTGCACCGCAGAGAAGGAGCCTTCTGCGGATGCTCTCCGCCTGGTCCGCTTCCGCCTTCGGCCGAACGGCACGCTTGCGGGCCAGCTCGTCGAAGCCGATGGTGACCTCGAACCTGTTCAGGGCGCTTGCGTTCACGGCTGCGTCTCCACACGAGGGGCAGGATCGATCACACCGCGAAGAACATCGCCGTCCGCCATCTGCTCCCCGCTGCCCGGCGCCAGGGAAAGGCGGTCGGCACTAAGTTCCCCGAGTCGCGGAGCCGATTCCAGCACTTCCACCTCGAAACGCAGGCGGTCGATCTCGGCCTGGAGCTGTTTCTCCTGACGGTCGAGTCGCGCGATCGCGCGGCGCTCCTCCCGCACCTGGTGCTCGGCGGAGAGGCGCATGATAGCGCTACCGGCTAGAGCGAGAGAGAGAACGGCGAAGATCGCAAAACGGATCATGAAGAATGGCTCCATTCGGTCTGGAGATCGGAAAAGACGAGGCGCGGGGCGCCGAGTTTGAAGAGCCGGTCCTCGGTCCAGGCGAGGGGCGCGGCGCTGGTCCTTGTGGCGGCGCGCAGTTTGGCGGAGCGGGCGCGCGGGTTCTCAGCGGCCTCTTCCTTCGAGGCGAGCACGGCCTTGCGCGAGCGAAGGGTGAAGCTCGGCTCGAGCTGCTCCACTTCGGGGAGGTGGCGCGAGCTGTTGCCCTCCGACGCCGAGGCCAGCGTCAGGAAGCGCTTCACGATGCGGTCTTCGAGGCTGTGGAAGGTCACCACCACCAGCCGCCCGCCTGTCTTGAGCGCCTGTTCGGCACCGCGCAGGGCACGGACGAGCTGGCCCAGCTCGTCATTGACGAAGATGCGCAGGGCCTGGAACATACGGGTAGCCGGGTGGATCTTCTCCGTGGCCCGCTGCTCACCGGCGAGCCTTGCGAGCTGCAGGGTGCTCTCGATGGGCGCCTTCTGCCGCTCACGGACAATGGCGGCGGCGAGCTGTCCCGCCCGCCGCTCTTCGCCGTACTGCCAGAAGATCTGCTTGAGCTCGTCCTGGGAGAGCTCCGCCACGGCTTCGGCGGCAGACGGCCCCTCCCCCATGCGCATGTCGAGGGGGCCGTCCTTCTGGAAGGAGAAGCCGCGCGCCGACTGGTCGAGCTGCATCGAGCTCACGCCTAAATCGAAGACCGCGCCGTCGAGCCCGTCCTCCGAATGCTGCGCAGCCTCCTCGGCGATGGCATCGAAGGAGCGGGGGATGAGGACGACATCGTTCCGGCCCGCAAACCGCTCCCGCCCGGCTGCAATCGCCGTCGGATCGCGGTCGAAGCCAAGCACCTTCGCTCCCGCCTCGGCGATGGCCGCCGTGTAGCCGCCCGCGCCGAAGGTAGCGTCGGCCACCACATCGCCGCCCGCGATCTCCAGCCCTTCGAGCACCTCGGGCAGCATGACGGGGATATGCGGGCTCATCCCTGCTGCCTCCCCGCCTGAACTGAGGGAAGCATGCGGGCGCGCAGCGTGTCCCGGTGTCGCGAGGCTGCCTCGCGGGCGCGGCTGCGCTGCTGGTTGAGATAGTCCTCAGCCCCCAGAATGAAGTGCCAGCCCCGCCCGCCAAAGGCCGCCGGGCCGGTCAGGTTCAGCTCCTCACGGAGGTCCTTAGGCAGAGAGATGCGCCCGTTCTCGTCCAGGGCGAGGGCCTGCGTGCCCTCGGTGATCTCGTCCTCGAGCAGCCAGCGGTCCTCGTCATAGACGTCCTGCCCAGCCACGGAAGCGAGCAGATTATCGAGAAGGCTCCTCGGCCCCATCTGCAGCACGGGCTCACTGAAATGGCGGAAGGCATAGACGGTGCCGCCGGGCAGAAGGCGCCGGAAGTCGCCGGGGATCGAGACGCGACCCTTGGCGTCCACCTTCCCCGCATAGCGGCCGGTGAAGCGGGCAGCCTGAAGAAGGGCGTCCTGATGCGTCTCTACCAGCCCCTCCTCTGCCATAGCTCGCACCGCTCCCGTTCACGGGCATGGCCCGCGCTGACCCTCAACACATACGAAGCACCGAACCCCGCCTGCCAGGGCATGTTCGGTTTCCAGTGGGATACCATGGGTTCCGATGGGAAACAATGACACTGCTGTTTTGTGCATAAGTTCTTAACGCGGAAAGCTAGTCCACAGCTTGTGTAGAAGTTTTCCACAGTGGGTTTGGGGAGTGCACCATTAAACGCCTTCCCATGGTCGCTAAGCGACCCACGGGACCCATCTCCTTAAGAATGTGCCGGTCGATACGGAGGGAGTTGGGTCCCACGGACAAGCCGTGGGAGGGCGTCCGGGAGAGGGCGAGGCGCGAAATAGCAAACCCTTCAAAGCTCAACGGTCGAACGGGAAGGCACCCGACCGGGTGCCCGGCCGGTCAGGCCGCGCCGTCGCAGCGCCCTCGGGGCGTGAGACAAAAGAAGAGCATCAGGCGGCCTGTAAGCCGGGTTCTGTCCAGGGTGCGAGCACCCCTGGGCGACCATTCATCTGAGGCGCCCCCTTGCGAGGACGCTCCTGCAACCAACCCGGACCCCTCAGCCTGACGGCGGGCCTGCCCTTCTTGCGAAGGGCGCGGCGTCCCTATTCGGTCTTGCTCCGGGCGGGGCTTGCCTATGCCCGAGGACGTTGCCGCCCCGGCGGTGCGCTCTTACCGCACCTTTTCACCCTGACCCCGTCTAGCGAGGCGGATATTCTCTGTGGCGCTGTCCCTCAGCTCACGCTGGCCGGGCGTTACCCGGCACCCTGCCGCCATGGAGCCCGGACTTTCCTCGAGACCAAAGCCCCGCGGTCGCCCAGCCGCCTGACACACACTGCGTGTGGGCCTTTCGGGGCGCCTAGTCCAGAGGCTGCACACCATGCTTCCCCACCGTGCGGCTCCCCCTTACGAACCTACGAAGCAAAGCGCAGCGCCCAAGGCACCCGACCGGGTGCCCGAGCCGTATGGCTCGCCCCGCCGGAGCGCCCTCGGCGCGTGAGGCCAAACATGATACCGCTCAGACTAGGCATGGTCGGCACCGGCAAGATCGCGGGCAAGCACGCCGTCGCCATCTCCATGACGGACAAGGTCGAGCTTGTGGCTGTCGCCAGCCGAAACCTCGCGAGCGCCCAGGGCTTCACAGCGAAGCATGGCGGCGAGCCGGTCGAGGGCTTCGAAGCCCTCTGCGCGCGGGAGGATATCGACGCGGTCTATATCGCGGTCCCGACAGCGGCGAAGGAGGAGATCGCGCTGGAGGCTCTCATGCAGGGCAAGCATGTGCTGGTGGAGAAGCCGCTTGCATCCTACGAGTCCGCAAAGAAGCTGATGAAGATGGCGAGAGCTAAGAGCCTTGCCTTCATGGATGCCACTCATTTCACGCATAATCCCCGCACACTAACGTTGCTCGGATTGGTCCTGGACGAAGATATAGGCACGCCCATCTCCCTCACTGCCTCCTTTCATGCGGATGTAGGAGGTAGAGAGAACATTCGCTTCGATCCTGAGCTCGAACCCTACGGCGTCCTCGGTGATCTCGGATGGTACTGTGCCCGCCTAGTGGTGGACCTGGTCCCTGATGCAATCGAATACTCTGCATGCCAAGCTTATGGTAAGTTCGAGAAAGGCGCGTTGGTTGGTGTGACCGGTGTGGTCACCTACATGAACGACGGCTTCAGGTTGGGTTTCGACTGCAGCTTCACCGCAGGAGCGTTCGCTCAGGACATGACCTTAGTCGGCACAAAGGGGATCATTTCGATGGACGATTTCGTCCATGACTGGGAGCGAGCGCGGATTGGGGAGGAGAAGCCGCAGTTCCCGGCAGGCTTCCGACTGCGTCGCGGACGGACTGATCCTGCCATGGTCAAGTTCGTAGTCACTCCTGGTGAGAAATCCCACATCATCTCTATGCTCGAGGCTTTTGCGCGATACGCAGGAGATCCAACTGGAGAGGAGGCAAGAAGCGCGGGCTGGCGAGCGGTCTGGACCCAGGAAACACTCGACGCCATCTGGCGCTCGCTGAAGAAGCCTAAGCCCGAGGCTTAGGAAGCGACCACTTCCAAACGATCGCCGCCCCCCTCAGTAGCAGCGCCCCGGCGAACCCCCCGGCGAAGGCCAGCGCCTCGGTCAGCGGCGAGAGGCTCAGCAGCCAGTAGATCAGCGCACCGAACAAAGCGGCGGTGGCGTAGATGTCCTCCTTCAGCACCAGGGGCTCCCTGTTCGCCACCACGTCCCTTAGCAAACCGCCAAAGGTCGCCGTTATCGTCCCCATGAGGAGCACGATGGGCATGCCGTAGCCGAGCTCTTGCGCCTTGGCCGCGCCGGTCACGGCGAAGAGGGCGAGCCCTGCCGCGTCCGCCCATCTGAGCGGTTTGAAATTGTCCACCGGGGTCGCGGCGACAAAGGCGACCACGCCCCCCGCTGCCGCTATCCCCAGGACCCAAGGGTCCGCCAGCCAGAACACCGGCTCGTCGAGCAAGAGGTCCCGCAAGGTCCCTCCACCTACGGCCGGAAGAAAGGCGAGCGTGATGACACCGAAGAGGTCCATGTCTCGCCTGACCGCCGCCACCCCGCCGGAGAGGGCAAAGACGAAGGTGCCGATCCGGTCGGCGAAGAGAAGCAGCAGCTCTAGGGACAAGGCTTAGCCGGAGGACTTGGCGCGCAGGATCTCGAGCTCGGCATCGGCGATCCGGTCCTTGCCGAAGAAGAGCTCGTCACCGATGAGGAAGCTGGGCAGGCCGAAGATGCCCTTCTCCACCGCCCCGTTGGTCAGCTCGACGAGCTTGGCCTTGGTCCCGCTTTCCTGGGCTTTCTGCAGGATATCCGTACCCGGCAGGCCTTCCTTGTTCAGACGGGGGACGAAGATGTCCACATCGTCCATCTGCAGGTTCTCCCGCCACATCCCCTCGAAGCAGGTGCGGTCGTAGGCCTCGCCGTGCCCCATCTCCGCCGCTGCGACGGCGCCGCGCATCATCACGAGGGAGTTCTGGGGGAAGTTGTGGTTCATCTGGAAGTCGGTGATGCGGTGGTGCTGCATGAAGCGCCGCATCTCCAACATCTCGTACTCCATCCGCCCCTTCACCGGGCCGTAGCGGTAGAAGGGCGACTGGTTGCCCGTCGCTTTAAAGATGCCGCCGAGAAGCACCGGCACGCGCTCGAAGGCGATGCCGGTACGCGCTTCCACATCGGGCAGGATGCGCCACGCGAGGTACGCGTTGGGGCTGCCGTAGTCGTAGTAGAAGCGCGGGGCCATCCTTTAGCCCTCCACCGGGTCGAGCCAGCCGTACTTGTCTTCGGTTTCGCCGCTGAAGAGGCCGAAGAAGGCTTTCTGGATCTTCGACGTCACCGGGTTATCGCCCACCGTGCCGATCTCGAAGCCGTCCACCGTCTTGATCGGGGTGACCTCGGCGGCGGTGCCGGTGAAGAAGAGCTCCTCGGCGCCGTAGAGGGCTTCGCGGCTGATCTCCTGCTCAATGACCTCGAAACCGAGGTCGCGGGCCATGGTGATGATCGAATCCCGGGTGATGCCGACGAGGATCGAGGCAGAGGTGGGCGGCGTGTAGATCTTGCCGTTCTTGACCATGAAGAGGTTCTCGCCCGCGCCTTCGGACACCTGGCCCGAATGGCCAAGGCCGATGCCCTCGACGCAGCCCCTCGCCTTCGCCTCGGTGGTGATGAGGCGGGAGGAGAGGTAGTTGCCCGCCATCTTCAGGCCTGCGGGAATGGTCGAGGGGGCCGTGCGGCGCCAGCTGGTCACGCAGACGTCTATGCCCTGCTGCACAGCCTCGTCGCCGAGATACTGGCCGAGGGCGAAGGCGATGACGTCGAGCTCGTTGGGGCAGCCCGTGGCCGAGGGGCTCATCTCACCGTAACCGAGGTAAGCGTTGACCCGGATATAGGCGGAGGAGAGCCCGTTCTTGGCCACCGCGTCGCGGCAGGCCTGCATGACCTCTTCCTTGGTGAACTCGATGCCGATGCCGTAGATGCGCGAGGAGTAGAAGAGCCGCTCGGCATGGGCGTCGTTGCGGAAGATCGCCGTACCCTTGTGCGGGGTCTCGTAGGCGCGAATGCCCTCGAAGGCGCAGGTGCCGTAGAGCAGCGCGTGGGTCATCACATGGGTCGTCGCCTCGGCCCAGGGGACCATCTCGCCGCTGCGCCAGATGAATTGGGATTCCTTGATCGGCATGGTGTCCTCCTATGGGCCTTTGCCGCCTCTCTAAGGCACGGATTTACCGGGTGCCAAGCATGTTTGCTGCCGTCCTCGGAACGAACATGGTGCAGCGCGGTAAGAAACGATAGCGGCACGGAGCTCGATACAGATGAGCTCGCCAAACAAACCACTGACGATGCGTTTCCAGCAGGAGTCTTGCGAAACTGGACAATTTGCGAATCGGCCAAAAAGATCGTGCACACCGATGGGAAACCTATGAAGACCTTGGACGAACGCAACGCGGATTTGCTGGAGAAGCTTACCCTAGCATTCGTCGTCGCCACTTTCATCGGGGCCGAAACGATCGGCGGCAGCGTCCTTTTTGCGGTGGCCGCAGTGGTTTGCTATCTCGGCTGTGCCTACATCACGCTCCAGCAGGAGGATAGCAGCGATGACCACTCTTGAAGCAGCGATCGTGAGCGGCATGGGCATCGTTTTCGCCATCGCGATCACGGTTTGGACCCGTATCTGGCAAGAGCAGCAAAAGCGAAAGCAGCGCTGAACTTGGCCAAGACACCCCCCTCGGACCCCCGCTCCATTGGCGCCCTTAAAGAGCTGATGGCGGCCCTACGCGACCCTGACGGCGGCTGCCCCTGGGATGTGGAGCAGGACCACCGCTCCATCGCGCGCTACTGCATTGAGGAGGCCTATGAGGTCGTGGACGCCATCGAGCGGGGCTCGGACGAGGAGCTTCGATCCGAACTGGGAGACCTTCTTCTTCAGGTGGTCTTCCACAGCCAGATGGCGGAGGAGCGCGGCGCCTTCACCTTTGACGACGTGGTCGAGGGCATCGTCACCAAGATGGTCAGCCGCCACCCCCATGTCTTCGAGCAGGCCGACGGACGCGACGCGGACGGCCAGACGGCAGCCTGGGAGGAGATGAAGGAGCGCGAGCGAAAGGAGCGGGGTGAAACCTCGATCCTGGCCGATGTGCCCCGCGGCCTCCCCGCCCTCACCCGCGCCGAGAAGCTCTCCAAGCGGGCGGCACGGGTAGGCTTCGAATGGCCCGAAGCCGTCCACATCATCGACAAGATGGAAGAAGAGCTCGGCGAGCTGCGCGAGGCGCTGGCCTCGGGCGATATGCAGCATACCGAGGAGGAGCTCGGTGACCTCCTCTTCTCCGCCGCCAATCTGGGACGCCGCCTAGGGATCGACACCGAAACCGCCGGGCGTAAGGCGAACGAGAAGTTCGAGAAGCGCTTCTCCCATGTGGAGGGAGAAGTGGACCGATCAGGACGTGGCTTCGATCAGCATACGCTGGACGAGCTGGAGGGCTACTGGACGGAGGCTAAAGAACTCTAAACCTTGTTGAACTGATCGTCACGTTCAAAGCGCCGCACCCTGCCGAACGGCGGCGCCGCTCTTCCCGTTACCTTGTCAGCATACACCTGACGGGAGAGTTCCATGACGAACCGCAACACCAGCCTCACCACCATGACCGATCCGAGGTCGCAGTACCCTCAGCCGCCCTTCGACAAGCAGCCGCAGGACAAGCCGGGTTTCACCGACAAGATGGATCCCCGCCCCGACCATGGTGAGGAGAGCTATGTGGGTTCGGGCCGTCTTCAGGGCCGCAAGGCGCTCATCACTGGGGGCGACAGCGGTATCGGCCGGGCGGCGGCCATCGCCTATGCCCGCGAGGGCGCGGCGGTGACGATCAACTATCTCGGCGAGGAAGAGACCGACGCCCAGACCCTCAAGCAGCTCATCGAGGGCGAGGGCGGCACGCTGAACCTCATGCCCGGCGATCTGCGTGACAAGGGCTTCTGCCGCGCCCTCGTGAAAGAGGCCGAGCAGGTGATGGGCGGTCTCGACATCCTGGTCATCAACGCCGCCAAGCAGGTCATGCAGGAGAGCATTCAGGACATCTCCGACGAGCAGTTCGACGACACGGTGAAGACCAACATCTACGCCATGTTCTATATGAGTCAGGAGGCGATGAAGCGGATGCCCGCAGGCGCCTCGATCATCAACGTGACCTCGGTCCTGGGCTATGAGCCGGTGCCCGGCCTCCTCGACTACTCGATGACCAAGTTCGCCATTCGCGGCTTCACCCAGGGCCTCGCCAAACAGGCTGCCGAGAAAGGCATCCGCGTCAACGGTATCGCTCCCGGCCCCTTCTGGACCCCGCTGCAGCCGTCCGGCGGTCAGGATCAGGAGAGCATCAAGGAGTTCGGCAAACAGACCCCCTTTGGTCGGCCCGGCCAACCGGTGGAGTGTGCCCCGGCCTTCGTGCTGCTGGCCAGCCAGGAAGCCAGCTACATGACCGGCGAGACCATCGGCATCACCGGCGGCATGATCACTTCATAGAAGAGTGGCGCTACCGTCGGGCTGACCGCCCTCCTATTTGAGCGCCGGCTCGACTACGCTTTCGCTTCGCTCGCGTTCTTCAGAGGCGAGGGCGGCACTCCGACGGGCGAGCCAGACGGCTCGGGTACCCGGTCGGGCGCCTTCCCGCGACGCGGTTTGCGCTTCCGCCCCCTCAGCCTACCGGCAGCTCCCCCACCAGTGGGGGAGCAACATAGAGAGCAGGAAATGGTTCTGCTTCCCTCCCCTACGCGAGTGGGTGAGGTGCCCGAAGGGCGGAGGGGGCTGCTACCTTCCTCGAAAGGCCGAACCTACTCAGCCAGCTCCGCCTGATCGACGCAGGCTTTCACACTTCTGCGCAGCGGGATGACGTCCGCGGTCTCGAGCTGCACCGTCGAGTGGCGGATGCCCACCTCTTCCCGAAGCTTGTCCTTGATATCGCGCAGGATCTCGTCGTGGTCCGCCTGACGCGGGACGGTGGCGTGGAGGGAGATGTAGGTCTCGCCGGGGGTGAGCTGCCAAGCCCTGACGCCGTGCACCTCCAGCACGTCGGGAAGCTGGCAGAGGGTTTGAGCCACTTCATCGGACCTCAGATCGGACGGGGCGGACTGCATCAGGATCGAGCCCGTCTCCCTCACCAGAGGAACCGCCGAGTGCAGGATCAGCGCGCAGACAGCGAGAGTGAGGATGGCGTCGATGGCGAGAAACCCCGTCGCCATGATCACGAGGGCCGAGATGATCGCCGCCACCGATCCGAAGATGTCGGCGGCCACATGAAGCATCGCGCCCTTCACGTTCACGTCGTCCTTCGCGCTCGGATGCAGGATGAAGAAGGCGACGATGTTCGCCGCCAGCCCCACGATCGCCACCGTCATCATGAGCTGGGCGTTGATGCCCTGGGGGTTGCCCAGCCTGCCCAGGGCCTCGATCAGGAGAAACCCGACGATCAGCAGCAGCGCCAGGCCGTTGATGAAGGCCGCCAGGACCTGTGCCCGCTTCATACCGAAGGGGAAACGTTCGGAGGCGGGCCGTTTGGCCAGCCACTGGGCGCTCAGCGCCAACGCCAGGGCGGCGGCATCGGTCACCATGTGGCCGGCATCGGCGAGAAGAGCGAGCGAGCCGGAGAGAACGCCGCCAACCACCTCGACGACAGCAAAAGCGGCGATGACGACCAGTGCTATGCCAAGCCGGCCACCCCCTTGAGGCTGGCCGTGCTCACCGTGGCCACACGCGCCGTGGTGATCGTGATGGATACCCATGTTCCCTCGACCCTAATCTATCGCGAGAGAAAGCATAGTTACTTACGCTTTGCACCCGGCAATCCCAGCGACCGGCAGGATCCGCTGCCATCCGTCGCTGCCTGTCAATGTGAGCGTGCCCCCCCTGACATAGGTGCCGCTGGGGAATGGCTGGCCCCATTCGAGCTTGGTCATGACGGTGAGCCCGGCCTGAGCATCTTCGGACGCAGCGAAGAGCTGCTGTGCTCTCATGCCCAGGCGAAGGTCGCCGTCCTGGCTCTGCAGCAGGAGCGCCACCTTCTCGCCCTCGACGGTCATGGTGGCGCTGGTCACGTCCACCGAGCGGAAGATCGGCACCGTCCGGCCTCCGCTTCTCGCCCATAGGATCATGCCGCAGCGGCCCGAGGGGATGTCGTACCTCGCTAGCGGCGAGGGGTCGGGCGCTTCGGAACGGCGGAAGGCCTCACCCTGGGGAGCCTGGGCGGCTGGCTTCGGAGCGGAGGCGCAGGCAGCGGCGGCCAGAAGGATAAGCGGGACGAGAACTTTCATAGAAGATCACCTACCACACCGCGGCGCTCGATCGACCAGGTGCCGGGCTCCGCGTTCCTGAAACCCGCCCCTTGAAAGATGCTGCCGAAACGGGGGTCCGTCGGCTGTACGGTCATGGACGAGACCCACTGGCCTTCTGGTGAGAGGATGAGCTGCACATCGACGCTCCCCTGGCTGCTGTCGGCGCCGAGGGGCAGGACGAGGTTCTCTCCCTGGCAGGCCCCCTCGCCGCTCAGCGTGAGGTCCTCTCCGCCGAAGACGCCCAGGGACTGAACCAGCACATCGGTCTCGGCACGGAAGGCGGCTTGTTCGCACCCGCTCGGACCGAAAGCGATGCGGTCCACCTCCACCTCCGCCGAGCCCACCAGGGGCGCCTCGAAGAAATCGGTGAGGCCTAGCCCTTGAAGGTTGGCCTGGCCGCGAAAGTCCGAGACGGTGACGGTGTCGCTCCCATAGGCTACATCTCCCCTGCCGGTCAGCGACGGACCGTCGGCGGTCACGAAGGCAGCGGCCCGCCCGGTAAGAAGCGGCAGCAGCTTGATGCGGTAGGTCACCCGGCCGATACTCTGCCCACTGACACGAACGCCTTGCAACTCGCCGCGCCAAAGGCTGCCGGAGGCCGCGTTGTAGCTGACCTCGCTCGGCAACCGGTCGAGGACGAGGCTGGCCGGTAGCCTGCTGACGATCGCTGCCGCGAAGACCAGTATACCAAGGAGGATAAGGGGGAGGAGCTTTCTCAACGTGCCGCCCTCTGCAAGGTGAAGCGCCCGCTCACCGTGCCCGAACCCTCGCCGGGGGCGAGATAGGCAGCGGTCACCACCACCCCTTCGCTGTCCTCGAGCGCGCGCAGCCAGGAGAAGACGGCCCGGTGGGACGTGTCGCCGAGGTCGATCTGCACGTCGCCCGAAGGGGTCTGGGTCACCCGCGTATAGGGCACGGCGTTGCGGTCGGCATAGCTCGTCACCACCGATCGGAGGCCTCTGTCCTCACTGGGGCGGGCATCGGGAGCTTCGATATCCTGCGCCAGCGCTTCGAGGCGAACCGCATCGCTGTAGCGGCTCTTGGCCGTGTCCTCGAAGTTCAGAACGGGCAGGATCACGAGGTAGATCAGTGCCAGGACGATCAGCAGGCCGCTCAATCCGAGAAGGAGCAGACGCTCGCGCTGCGAAAGCTGGTTCAGGCGTTCCATCATCGCGGCGCTCCCAGAAAGAGGCGTGTGACGAGCGCGTCGTTCTCGCGGCGGACATCGCTACCCTCGCGCGCGTTGACGCCCTTGTCTTCCAGGGCGCCTACCACCTGTTCGAGATCACCGAGCGAGGCGAAGACCAGCTCGGCGGCCACCTCGCCGTCACCGCGATAGTTGATGGAGGTGAGGAAGGTCGTCTCCTGACCGTCGAGCACCTCGGTCAGCGCGGCAACGAGGGGTAGAAAGTCCGAGGCCGGGCCGCCGCTCTGCCGCACATTGGCGAGCTGGCGTTCGAGATCGAGGATGGGGCGTCCCGGATAGGCCGCTTCGAACGACGAGATGGCGGACTGGCGCGCCTCGTTCGCTGCGCCCTGATACTTGAACCCCTCCACCAAAGAGCCAGCGAGGAACATGGTTCCGGCGGCCAGCAGCAAGGATGCCGCCAGGAGGTAGGGCTTGAAGTCGGGAAGCGGCGTGCGCCTTGCAAACCTCCCCTTACGGAAGTTCGGCAGCCCTGCCGCCTCGATGTCGGAGAGGTGGGCCGGGTGCGCTTCGGCCTCCTCATAGGTCAGAAGCTCTCGCGCGAACGCGTCCTCGGCAGTGAACGCGCTGTCTCGGAGGCGCACGGCGGTCAGCCTACCGAGAGCGAGCGTCGCCGCTCCCTCTTCGGCGGCAGGCAGCGCAGCATGGTCCACACTGATGATGTCGGGGTCGAGCCCCGCCTCTTCGAGCCGCTCCAGCGCCTCCGCGACGAGGCCGGCGGGCACCATCGTCGTCAGCCTGCGGCCTTCGTTGAGCGGGCCGAAGGCCGTCTCGGGGGTCTCGATCGGGGCCGCCAGCTCGTCCTCGAGAAGAAGGGCCGCCGCGCGGCGCGCCTCCCCCTCCCGCTTCATCGGCAGAGCCAGAACCCTCGTCACCGCCTCTTCGCCGGGCAGGAGCACCACTAGCTCCTCCTTGTCGCGCAGAAGCTCGGCGAGGGAGAAGAGGGGTACATCGGCGCCCGTCTCCACCGGCTCGCCTGCACGCATGAAAGCGTAGGCGGCGGCGCGTTCGAGGCTTCGGTCGAGAACGAGAACGAGCGTCATGGCAGGCGCTCCCCGCGGCGGCGCTCGATAACCCGAAACCCCTCGCCTTCCCGGTAGATCTCGCTGGTCTGGCGCAGCCGTCCGGTCTGGTTCTCCAGCACGATCTCCAAACCGATCACGGTGGGCGCAGCGCTGATCATGGTGGAGAGGTCCTGGGGAACCTCGCGGCCCGCCAGCAGCGGCTGGTCCAGAAAGGCCTGGACGTCCTCATAACCCGTGGGCGGGCGCTCGGTGATCAGCGATTCCGCCGCGCGCAGGGTCACCGCCTCCCCCATGGCGGCCGCCAGAAGCGGGGCATCCTCGATGCTCAGCGTGTTCACGTTCAGCGTTCCCGTCCCGTCCGTCGGCAGTGCGCAGAGATGCGGTAGCAGAGCCCTGTAAACATCGGGCGAAAATCCGGCGATGGCGCGCAGCTCGGTGACGGAGGCCAAGAGCACCCTGGCCGAGCGGTAGGGCACCTCGCGGCGCTGATAGTCGAAATCGTCGACGCTGCCTGCCTGGGGCTGATCGTTCGTGTCGGCGAAATCGGCAATGCGGGCGGCGAGCTGCTGACCGGCGGTCTGCCCGGCGCCGAGCTCGCGCACGAGCCCCGCGAAACGCTCCGCCGCGCCCTCGTCGGGGGTGAGCTCGCCGTCCGCCTCCTGCAGGAGATCGTTGATGTTGAAGCAGTTGCTGCGGTCGGTGAAGGTGAGGGTCGCGGCCCCGCCCTCGAAGGGTATGACGACCGGCTGGCCGAACAGCACCCCCGTGGGGCTGTCCAGCACCTCCCCCTGGTCCCTGAGATAGCCAAGGGCCGCGTCCTCCAGCCCGTGCATCGCCCAGTAGGCCTGGTCCCGCGCCTCGCTCGCCCCTGCCCTGGCGAGCGCCACGGTCAGGATCTCGGTCATCGCCACAGCCAAGACCGCGAGGGTCCCGGTCATCAGGATCACCGTCAGAAGGGCCGCACCCCGCTCATTCCTCATGACCGGCCCTCCGGGATCAGGAAGACGTTCTCGATCTCGCCGAAATAGGGATGCGTGAAGCGTAGCCGCAGCGCCGTCGGGCGCTCTTCTTCCTCGGTGCGCCCCGCCTCGTCGCTCCACCGCCCCAGCACACGGTAGGTAATCTCCAGCTCCGACGCCCCTTCCAGCAGCACATCCTCCGCATAGGGCGTATCGGCCACGGCATCGAGGAAAGGACGTGTCCGGCGGATCAGCCTGTCCCCGTCCAGAAGGTAGGTGACGGCCTGAAGCTCCGACCTTGGCTGGCGAGCCTCTGGGTTGGTCCAGCCGCCCCTGACCAAGGCCAGAAGCGGCTCCTCCTCGTTCGGCATCATGTCCGAGAGCGCGCGCCCACCGATGAGGGGGGGCCTCGGCCTGGTCATGTCCGGCTCCATGACGGAACGGTCCTCGAGCAAGGCCAGGTCCTGGCGCAGGATGCCGCGCAGCCGCTCCAGCTCACCGATGCGGGCCTCGGCATCGGCAAGCTGCTCCGAACCGCGCGCGGCCAGGTCGAAGCCTGCGAGGCCGATGGCGGAGACGGCGCTGAAGATGCTGAGCGCCACCAGCACCTCCACGAGGGTCAGGCCGCGCTGCTTCATGGCGCCAGCCCCCCGACCGGGCGGATGGTCTGGTAGCTTGCCAGCACCTGGCCGTCGCGGCTGAGGCGGGCGCTGGCCTCGACCAGCTCGAACCCTTCGAGGGGCGCGTTGCTGCGGCCTATCTCGATGTAGATCGTCCGGCCGCCGATCTCTTCCTCCGAGCGCAGGTCCACCCTCGCCCCTTCCTCGCGAGCGATGATGTAGGAGGCGAGTGCGTTGTCCGCCGCGATCCTGGCCATCAGGCGGTCCTCGAGCGCCGCCGCCTGTCTCGTATGCTGACCGATCAGGACCAGGAGCGAGCCCACGACGAGCGCGAGCACGGTCATCGCGACCAGCACTTCGATCAGGGTCAGGCCGCGCTGGTCACTCACCGCGTGTCCTCCTTCAGCTCGCCGAACGGGCCGACCATAACGCGGGACTGGAGCCGCCCCGTGCCGAAGGTCGCGGTGAAGGGCGTGGCGGTGCCGTCGGCAGCGAAGAGGATGTCCGGCATGAGGCTCGCTGTCGCCTCTTCCTCCTTAGGCGGAAGGCCGAAGCCGATCTCGTCGCGGTGCTCGGGCATATCGAACATGTCCCCGCCCTCGATGGCGAAGGCCAGCCCGCGGGGCAGGCTGCGCTGCTCCACCGCCAGCCAGCCCTCGGGCACCAGGCGGTAGACCACATAGCCGCCGGGCATCGGCTCGATGCCGTAGAGCGCCGCCTCGGCCACGGCCTGGTCGCGGGCGGCGATCACGTCGCGCTCGAACTGCTGGCTGACCGAAAGGAGATCGTTAGGCTGCCGCGGCACGGCGAACATGACGATCCCCGCGGTCATGCTGACGATGAGCAGGACGATGAGAAGCTCGACGAGGGTGAGGCCACACTGCGTGTGTGCGCTTCTCCCCCTCAGCCCTTCGGGCAGCTCCCTCTCACGGAGGGGGAGCGAAGGAGTTTCGCACCTTGGCACGCTATCCCTCCCCCTCCGAGAGGGGGAGGTGCCCCGCAGGGGCGGAGGGGGAGCTTTCTCAGTCCTGCCAGGAGCCGATATCGGCATTCAGGCCCTCCCCTCCTGGCCGCCCGTCGGCGCCGTAGGAGACGATGTCCACTTCGCCGAACTCGCCGGGGAAGAGGTAGACGTAAGGGTTGCCCCACGGGTCCTCGGGCAGGCTCTGGATGTAACCGCCGGTCTGGTAGCGCTCTGGACGGCGCAGGTCACGCGGCGCGCTGACAAGGGCCTCGAGCCCCTGGGACTGGGTGGGGAAGTTCTGGTTGTCGAGCTTGTACTGGGTCAGCGCCGTCTCGATGCGCTTGATGTCGGTCCTCGCGGTCGAGACCCGCGCCTTGTCGGCGGCGGGCAGCACGTTGAAGACCACGATGCCCGAGATCAGCCCGATGATGACGATCACCACCATCAGCTCGACCAAGGTCAGGCCTTTTTGCTTGTCGCGTCTGTTCTTCATCATCGCTCCTACCCCGGCGCCCTAGCCCAGCGCCATGTTGTTGATCTGCAGAATGGGTAGCATGATCGATAGGACAATGAGCATGACGATCAAGCCTAGAAGCACGATCACCGCGGGTTCGAGGAGTCTCAGCGCCGTCGTGGTGGCGGTCTGGAAGCTCCCCTCCATCTGAGCGGCCGTGCGGGAGAGCATGTCCGGCAGCTTGCCGGAGCGCTCCCCGGCGGCAATCATCGAGGCCATGATGGGTGGGAAGACGGCGGCCCGCTTGATGGCGACGGCGAGGCTCGCCCCCTCGCGCACGGCGGTGACGGCGCCGCCGACCTCGCGCTTGATGAAACTGTTGGTCAGCGTGTTGCGTGCACCCTCCAGCGCTTCGAGGAGCGGCGCGCCCGCGGCGAACAAGGTGGCCAGGGTGCGGGCGAAGCGGGCCGCGTCGAGCTCCCGCGACAGGGTGCCCAGCACCGGCGCCTTGAGGCTGATGCGGTCGAGGAAAAGCTTGCTCTTCTCCTGGCGACGGGCCTGCCAAAACGCGGCCGCGACGCCGATGAGGATAAGCAGGGCCAGCCATCCCCACGTGCCGATGAAGTCCGACGTGCCGATGACGACGCGGGTGGGCAGGGGAAGCTGCATCCCCGGCATCCGAGAGAACTGCTCGACCATGCGGGGCACCACGAAGGTCATCAGCGCCCAGACGACACCGATGGCGACGAGGAAGATGCAGGCCGGGTAGATCAGTGCCTGTTGCGCCGCCTGCGCCATCTGCTGGTTGCGCTCCTGCATGTCGGCGAGGCGCGAGAGCACGGCGCCGAGATCGCCCGATGTCTCACCCGAAGCGACGATGCCGCGATAGAGGGGGTTGAAGGCTTTGGGGTGCTCGCCGAGGGCTTTAGATAGGCGCCACCCTTCGATGACGCGCTGGCGCACTTGGGAAAGAACGTCGCCGATGCGCCCGCCCTCCATCTGCTGCGCCACGGCGGCTAGGGCCTCCTCCACGGGCATCGCGGCCTCGATGAGGGTGGCGAGCTGCCGGGTGGCGGCGATGACCTCGGACTTCTTAGGCGGTGCGGGACCGCGGCGAAGCTCGATGATCGCGGCGCGCTTCTTCTCCTCACCGACGAAGAGAGGCGTCAGACCGCGCGCGATGACGTCGCGTCGTGCACGGCGGATCGTCTCCGCCTCCACCGTGCCTCGGGTCTTCCTGCCCGAAGCGTCCATCGCCTCGTAGCGGAACGCGGTCACGTGGCCTCCGTCTCCTGTACGACGCGGAGGACTTCCTCGATGGAGGTCCGGCCTTCGAGCACATGGGCGTAGCCCGACTGGGCAAGGGTTGGCGCGTCGCGGAAAGCCTCAGCGCGGAGTTGCTGCTCGCCTGCATCGTCATGGATCAGCTTACGGAGGTTGTCGCTGACCACCACCAGCTCGTAGAGACCCACACGGCCCTCATAGCCGGTGCCGTTGCAGGCCGGGCAGCCCTTCGGCCCGTAGATGGTGTGACCGTCCATCTTGCTGACACCCAGAAGATCGCGCTCGGTCTTGGACGGGGCGTGCGGCTCCTTGCAGGCTTCGCACAGCCTACGGACGAGGCGCTGGGCCAGGACGCCTGCGATGGTCGGCGAGAGAAGGAAGGGTTCGACCCCCATATCCCTCAGCCGCGTCACCGCGCCGATGGCCGAGTTGGTGTGAATGGTAGAGAGCACAAGGTGCCCCGTCAGCGAGGCTTGGACCGCGATCTGCGCCGTCTCCACGTCGCGGATCTCGCCCACCATGACGATGTCCGGGTCCTGACGAAGAATCGCGCGCAGGCCCGCCGCGAAGCTCATGCCCACCTTGTTGTTCACCTGGGTCTGGCCGATGCCTTCCAGGGCGTACTCCACCGGGTCCTCGACGGTGAGGATGTTGACACCGGGATCGTTCAGCAGGGTCAGCGCCGCATAGAGCGTCGTCGTCTTACCGGAGCCCGTGGGGCCGGTGACGAGGATCACGCCGTTCGGTTTACGGAGCACCTTTTCGAACTTCGCCCGGATCGCTGTCGGCATACCGAGGGCGTCGAGATCGAGCTGCGCCTGCTCCTTGTCGAGAAGCCGCATGACGATGCGCTCGCCGAAGCGGGAGGGCAGAGTCGAAACACGAACATCGACGAGCCTTCCGCCCATGGCGAGGCTGATGCGCCCGTCCTGGGGCACGCGCTTCTCGGCGATGTCGAGCCTAGCCATGACCTTGACCCGGCTGATGAGCACCGGCGTCAGGCGGGCGGGCAGGCTCAGCACCTCGCGCAGCACCCCGTCGATACGCAGGCGGATGGATAGCGCCGTTTCGTAGGGCTCGACATGGATATCGGAAGCGCGGGTCTTGATGGCCTCAGCCACCAGCGCGTTGATGAGGCGGATGACCGGAGCGTCATCCTCCGTATCGAGAAGGTCGGCGGTCTCGGGCAGCCCCTCGGCGAGCGAGGAGAGGTCTTCGTGCCCCTCCCCCTCCTCGAAGGTCGCCGCCGACAGGCCCTCCACCGAGTAGATCTCCGAGAGGCGGCGCTCGAAGACCTTCTGCTCCAGGGTCTCGAAGCGGACCGGCTTGCCGGCCGCCCGCCTCGCCTCGATCAGCGCGGTGACGGGGATACCCTCGCCGCTGTCGCAGCGGCCCACCACCGCCTCCTCGCCTTCCGCGTCGAGAAGGATCAGCCGCCGCTCCTTGGCAAAGGCGTAGGCGAAGCGCGGCGCCTCGGGGACGCTGGTATCGGGGCTTGCGGTCTCGCTCACGGGCTCAGGGTCTCTTCGTCGGGCTGAATGGGTTCCTGCCCCTCCAGATAGACACCCAAGAGCTCCTCTTGAACCCGGTCGATCCTCGCCGGGCCGCGCTCACGCCGCTCGGCGCGAAGCTGGCGCTGGCGTGCGAAATCGTATTTCTTCGCGGTAACCGCCTGGGCCGTCGCCGCGTCGCGCACGATGGTGGGCTTGATGAAGACCATCAGCGTGGTCTCCTCCTCCGAGCGGGTCTGGCCTTTAAAGAGGTTGCCCAAGATCGGAATGTCGCCGAGCAGCGGCACCTTGGTCTCGACGCTGCGCTGGTCGTTGTCCACGAGGCCGCCAATGACAATCATCTGACCGTTATCGGCGGTCAGCTTCTGCTCACTGACGGATTTCTGCAGGATCGGGCTGTCCGAATCCGCTGTGAAGGCCGTCAGCGAGCTGACCTCCAGCTTGATCTCCAGGGTGACCGCGTCGCCGTCATTGATCTGCGGGGTGACCTCCAGGATGGTGCCGACATCCTGGCGCTCGATGTTGCGGAAGCCGCCCTGGAAGTCCGTACCGACCGCTTCGCCGGTGACCACGGGGATCTCCTGGCCCACCTGAAGCCGCGCGGGCTCGTTGTCGAGGGCCATGGTGAAGGGGGTGGAGAGCACGTTGGAGCGGCTGTCCGACTGCAGCGCCGAGAGCAGGACGCCGTAGACGCCGCCATCGTCGGTCGTCTCGCCAAACCCTGCGAGAAAGCCGTTGAAGCTCAGAAGGTCGCCGACGGCCGCCTGAACGAGCTGGCCGGAAAGAGCGAGGACGTTGGGATCGACCGGATCGGGGTTGACGACGATGTCCGGGTTGGTGCCGTCGCCGGGAATGATCTGGGTCGGTGCACTGAGATCTTCGGTGAGGAAGAAGGCAGCGCCCGCCGCCGAGACGAGGTTCGGCTGGGTATCGGTGAAGCTCGCCGCGGTCACCGGCAGGCCGTCCCCGCCGGAGAGGTACTGCACGCCCAGCTCTCTTGCGGTGTTGTTGGCGATCTCCACCACGATGGCCTCGATCAGCACCTGGGGCCGGCGGATATCGAGCTGAGCGACGAGCTGGCGGATCGTGCGCTGGGCTTCGGGCGGCGCGTTGACGAGGATCGCGTTGGTGGGCTGGTGGAAGGTGACCACGATGCCGTTGGCCGAGACCGAGGTCGTTCCTCCCCCGCCGCCAGCCTGAGCCGCCCCTCCGCCGGAGGCGGACGAGCCGCCGATCAGCTCGCTGATGATCGGCACCAGTTCCTCGCCATCGGCATGGTCGAGATAGATAGCGTCGAAATTGCCCCTGATGCCGCCTGAATTGTCGAGCTGTGCGATGATCGGCACGGCCCGCGAAACCTGCTGCGGCGAGCCGCGCAGGATGATCTGGTTGGTGCCGATCGAGGGGATGATCTGTACGCTGCCGCCGAGCTGGCGGTCACCCGTCGGCTGGTTGAGGATCTCCCGCAGCGCTTCGGCCACCTGGGTCGCATCGCCGTTCTCGAGGCTCACCGTCCGCACCACCGTGTCGTCGAGGTCGATATCCTCCAGCACCTGCCGTACGCGGTCCACATTGCGTCCGTTGTCCACCACGATGAGGGAGTTGCTCTCGCGCACGGCCAGGATCAGGCCTTGCGGACCCACGAGCCCCCTGAGCTGCGCCGCTGCGTTGGCGGCGTCGATATTGGCGAGGGGGAAGATCCGGGTGACCGTCCGTCCGCCTACGCTCGATCCGCCCACCGGCCCGCCGTCACGGGCGCCTTGCTCGATCGGGACGATCTTGTAGGACCGGTCGCCGGTCGGAACGGCGGTGAAGTTGTTGACCTGAAGCGTGGCGAGGAAGACCTCGAACACCTCTTCCGGCGTGAGCATGACGTTCGGCGGGCTGACGATGTTGACACGGCCCGACAGGCGCGGGTCGAGGATGAAGGAGTAGCCGGTCCGGTCCGCGATCTCGCCCGCGACCACCTTCAGATCGGCGTCCTCGTAGTTCATCGTCGCGCCGCCCTGGGCGGACGCCTGCGCGCCCGCAAGGAGAGAGACCGAAGCCAGGAGGCCTAAAAAATGATGACGCATAGGTTCCTCAAAGGGTGATGCCGCTCGGCACGGTGATGACGATGTCCCGGCGCTCGCCGCCGCGCAGCACAGTGAGGGTCACGCGGCCCTCGCGCTGGGCTGCCGCTGCGATGGTGTCCCATCCCTCGCCGTCCTCGATGGGGCGGCCGTTGAGGGCGACGGGCACGTCTCCGGGCTCCGCCCCCTGCTGGGCGAGAAGCGGGAAGAGCGGCCCGGCGAGGGTCTGAAGGTTCTCACCGGAGGCCGCAGCCTCGGCGACCCGCTGAACCTCCTCTTCGGCGGGGACTTCGATGGTGCCGCCGATGGGTGCCGCCTCGCCGCCGATCTGCATCTCCTCGGGCGCGATGGGGAAGCTTTCGAGGGGCAGGATCTCCCGCCGACCGCTGCGCGAGATGACCACGGCCCGGCCTCGCACCTCGTCCAACTCGACACCCCTGATGATCTGATCGCCCTCGCGGAAGCGCTGCTGGCGCCCGTTCGGCGTCTCGATGAGGGCGGAGGAGACCCCCTCGCTCACACGGTAGGCCGATTTGAGCTTGAGCTGCAGCGTCGTGACTGGAAGCGATGCCGTTACAGGACCCTCGCTCACCTCGGGCGCCCCTTCGAAGGGGTTCACGCGGGAGAGGACCGAGAGGTCTACCTCCATCTGCCGCCCCTCGGCCCTCGCCGTGCGGCTCGGCGCTTCCGCCGTCACCGGAGAGATCACGGCCAGGACAACATCGGCTGCCGCGAGCGCCAGAAGAACGACCGCGCAGGCAGCAGCGATCAGCGGCGCCATGCCGCGCTTCTTCGCCTGCCTGTCATCACGTCCCGTCAAGCGACGCCCCTTAGCCTGCCGGCGCCGCCCTGCGCGACGCGCTGCGCCCTTCCCCGCCCCGCGGGGGAGAGTTCCCTTTAGGGCGTTACACTACACCAAACCTCTAACGATAGAGTTTTCAATGCCGACAGGTGGCAGTTTCGTCAAATAGCAGCGCGTGAACGTTGGAATCCAAGAGGTTCATCCGCGTGCCAAGAAAGTGTCATTAGCCTGTCACCAAAGAAAACTAGTGGGGCTCCCAGCGCACCTGACGCGTCGTTAACTCATGCAGCCTTTGGGGGCCATATCAGATGAAACCGTCGTACACTGTCCGTTCCAGTCTTATGCTTGGCGTTGCCGGCCTGGTTCTCGCTGCCTGCGATGGCAGCTCGGAAGTGGCCAGTCCGGGTGATGTTCTCGACATCGACGTGGTTGTGAACCCGGCGCCGCCCACTCCCCCGGCCCCCGCTGCCGACGGTGTCCTCAACTTCGTCGACGGCTCCTGCCCGACCGGCACGACCCAGCGCACGATCACCGAGGGCGGCATCGAGCTCACCGGCTGCTTCCTCGCCACGGCGGGCCTCGACAGCGATACCGGCACCACGGTCATCACCGGAACCAGCAACGTTCTCAGCGGCGTGGTCTTCTTCGAAGGTTCGGTTTTCGTCGGTGAGAACCCGCTGGGCAGCGGCAACGACATCGACGGCAGCGGAACGGTCGAGACCGGCGCATCGCTGACCCTCCAGCCCGGCACGATCATGGTCGCCCTGACCGGCGACGCCCAGGTCGACACCCTCATCGTCTCGCCCGGCTCCGACATCATCGCCAACGGCACCGAGACCGCGCCCATCGTCATGACGACCCTGGGCGACATCCTCGACGCCGATCAGGTGGGCAACGACCTCACCGCGTTCGAGGCCGTCAATGACGGTCTCGTCGGCACCGAGGCGAACGTCACCGTGGCCAACGACCGCTGGGGCGGCCTGGTCGTGAACGGCACCGCGCCGATCAACCTCTGCCCCGGCCAGACCGGCGGCACCGCGGCTTGCGTCGCGGAAGGCGAAGGCGGCTCCGGCCTCTATGGCGGCGCCGATTCCAGCGACAACTCGGGCATCATCCGCTTCGTCCGCGTCCAGTATGCGGGCTTCTCCTTCACCGAGGACAACCAGCTCAACGGCATCGCCCTTCAAGGTGTCGGCAACGGCACGATCGTCGAGTTCGTCCAGGTCCATAACAACGCCGATGACGGCATCGAGTTCTTCGGCGGCACGGTGAACGCCTCCTTCGTTCTGATCACCGACGCCCAGGACGACTCGATCGACTGGGTCGGCGGCTGGAACGGCGCGCTGCAATACGCCGCCATCGTCGGCGGCCCGTCCGGCAACGACAACCTGATCGAAGGCGACAACAACAGCGGCGCCGACGCCCAGGACGTGGCCCCGACCTCGAGCCCGATCGTCACCAACCTGACCGCCCTCGGCAACGCCGCAGGACCCGATGTCGGCACCGATGACGGCATCACCCTCCGCGCGGGCACGGGCGGCATCGTCGCCAACGCCATCATCGCCGGTATCGACGACGACGCGACCGACTTCGACCAGGAGAGCACCGAAGGCCGCCAGCCGCTGCTGCGCTCGGTCTTCGCAGCCGATTTCGGCGGAAGCGTTGCCGAGACCTCCGGGTCCACCGACATCGACATCTTCACCGGCCAAGCCGGCAACATCGCCAATGCCGGTCTCGAGCTGAACTCGCTCTTCAACGGCGGTATTGCCTCCAGCGATACCTTCTTCGACTTCCTCGACTCCGCCTTCACCGGTCCGGCTGCGTTCGACGAGACCGACCTGTCGGGCGATGCGATCTCCTTCATCGAAGAGGTCGACTATATCGGCGCCTTCGACCCCGACACTGAGACCTCGGTCGCCACGAGCTGGCTCGCCAACTGGACCCTAGGCGCCAACTTCCCCGAGGAAGAGTGCCCCGAAGGCACCGAGGAGAACGCTTCCCGTGCAGCCCAGATCGGCGACGTTCAGGTCTGCACCCTCTCCGGTACGCTCACCTCGGACGTCTCGCTAACCCCCGGCATCCTCTACGAGATCGACGGCACGGTCTTCGTCGGCACCGATAACGGCGCCGATGGCCTTGCCGATACGGACGACGATGCCGTCACCCTGACCATCGCTCCTGGCGTCACCCTCTTCGCTGCTAGCGACGACGCAGCGGTCGACACCCTGGTGGTTCGCCGCGGCAACCGCATCGAGGTCAACGGCCTCGCCACCTCGCCGGTCATCATGACCAACCTGCGCGACGTTCTCGGCCAGACCCCGGTCGAGGTCGCAGCCGACCGCTGGGGCGGCCTCGCCATCAACGGCCAGGCGCCGATCAACCTCTGCCCAGGCCAGACCGGCGGCACCGCTGCCTGCCAGGCCGAGGGTGAAGGCGGTTCGGGCCTCTACGGCGGCAACGACCCCGAAGACGACTCGGGCGTCGTCAACTACCTCCAGATCCGCAACGCCGGCTTCTCCTTCACCGAGGACAACCAGCTCAACGGCATCGCCCTTCAAGGTGTCGGCCGCGGAACTGAGCTCGACTTCATCGAGGTCGTCGACAACGCTGATGACGGCATCGAGTTCTTCGGCGGCACGGTGAACGCCTCGCACGTCATCATCGTCAATGCCGGTGACGACTCCATCGACTGGGTCGGCGGCTGGAGCGGCGCGCTGCAGTACGCGCTCATCGTCTCCGGTGACAGCACCGACGAGCCCGGCTCGAACGACAACGTCATCGAAGGCGACAACAATAGCGGCTCCGGCGCCCAGGACGTGACCCCGACCTCCGTGCCGGTGGTCGTCAACGTCACCGCCATCAACCCCAACGGTGCCGGCAACGGTCATGATGACGGCATCACCCTGCGAGCGGGTACCGACGGCCTCGTCGCCAACTCCGTCATCACCGGTGTGCGGGACGATGCGACCGACTTCGACCAAGAAGCAGCGTCGGGTCGTCAGCCTCTGCTCAACTCGATCTTCGTTGCCGACTTCGGCGGCTCGGTGGCCGAGACCTCGGGCGGAACGGATATCGACATCTTCACCGGCGGCGCCAACAACACCATCGCGTCCGGCAGCTTCACCGGCCTCGGTGTCGACACCAATACCGGCCTAGCGCTGACCTCCGTCTCCAGCGAGGTCGACGCCGTAGCCGTCACCCCGGTCACCGAAGCGGCGCTCGACACCTTCTTCACGGCGTCCGGCGTCTTCGCCACCACCGCCGATGCGGAGGCTCAGGCGGCCACGATCGCCGAGTTCCTTGACGATGTCGACTATATCGGCGCGGTCGAGGACGACAGCGACAACTGGTTCGTCGGCTGGTCGTTCTTCGACGAGACCAACAACTAACCTACGCACTCACCCGGCCGGACGCCCTTCGTCCGGCCGGGACCCTTTATTTCAGATCATAGGAAGTTTCCCTTGGGGGCCGCGAAGGATGCTTAAACAAGAAGCTTTGGTGCCATCGGCACTGCTGGCGATCGCGATGTTCAGTATCGCCGTTCCCGCAGCAGCACAGGACTCTGTCGCCGAGACCGCTGTGGATGAGGAGGACACCGCCGATACCGACACCGACAGCGGTGACGTGATCGTCGTACGCGGCGCGTTCGTCCCCGACGAGAAGCGCTCGACCTCCGAGATCTCCAGCCTTCTCGATGCTGAGGATTTCGTCCGCACAGGTGACGCCGACATTGCCGGTGCCCTTCGCCGTATCACGGGCATCTCGATCTCCGGCGGCAAGTTCCCCGTCGCCCGCGGTCTCAACGAGCGCTACGCCTCCACCACCATCAACGGCGTCCCCCTGCCCTCTCCGGAGCCGCTGCGCCGCGCAGCGCCCCTCGACCTGATCCCGACGAGGATCCTGTCCGGCACGACCGCGCAGAAGACCTTCTCGCCGCAGTTCTCCGGCGAGTTCGGCGGCGCCGCCATCGACCTTCAGACGGTCGGCGTTCCCGATGAGGGCTTCTTCGTCGCCAGGGGCAGCCTCTCCATCGACACCGAATCGAACTTCCGCGAAGGCCTGTTCTTCGAAGGTTCCGACACGGACCGTTTCGGCTTCGACGATGGTCTGCGCGACCTGCCCGACCTCGCGGCGGCAGCAGCGGCGGGCGAGGATTTCGACCCCATCGCCGTCAGCCAGAGCTTCAACCACTCCGAAACTGCGCTGATCACCACGGACGACATCCCGATCAATGGCGGCGGCTCCTTCACCGGCGGCACGGTCTTCGTCGACAACTCGGATGTCCGGGTCGGCGGCACCATCTACGCGGGCTACAACAATCAGTGGCAGCGCCGCGACGCCATTGAGGACCGCTCGGACGAGGGCAATGCCGGGCAGAACGATGCCGATGCCGAGCGCTACGAGGAGACGCGCCAGGAAGTGTCCATCAACGCGCTGGGCACGCTGGGCGTCGAGATCGGCAGCGACCATGAGATCGGCCTGACCTCGTTCCTTCTCCGCTCCAGCCTGAAGCGGGCACGCCTCGGCAGCATCACCGACGAGGACGAGATCAACGACGCTCCCGGCATCCGCGAGTTCACCGATTTCGTCGAAAGGCAAGTGTGGCAGAGCCAGCTCAACGGCGAGCACTTCTTCCCGGCGCTCGCCGACCTGACCGCGAAATGGCGGGTCTCCTACGGCGAAGCGAGCCGGGATGCGCCCTACGAGCGCACCCTGACCCGCGTTCCGAATGAAGTCACCTACACGGACGGCTCGGGTGTCGAGCAGACCCGCGTCTTCAACCAGGTCTTCATCGTGCCGACCGCACCGACCTTCAACGAGATCAACTTCTCGACGCTGGACGACACGAACTTCTACGCCGCCGCCGATTTCGAGCTGCCCTTCACCCTGGGCGAGCGCGAGATCAAGCTCGGCTTCGGCGCCAGCTACGCGGACACGGAGCGGGAGACGGCACGCCAGACCTTCTTCCTGGGCGGCGCACCCTCCAACCCGGACTTCGCCGATTTCGCCGACGTCATCGAGCCCTTCGTTCTCGGCGCACGGACCGATGTCCTGTTCGACGACGAGATCTTCGAGCTCGGCCTCTTCCAGTTCGCGCCCTTCCTCTCCCTCGCCTTCCCGGACAGCTCGGAAGCCTCGCTCGAGGTGATCTCCGGCTACGGACTGGTCGACTTCGAGCTGAACGACTACCTGCGCTTCTCCGCCGGCGTCCGCTACGAAGACGGCGAGGAAACGGCCACGGCGTTCCAGACCGGTTCGGCCGCGGTGATCGAGGAGGTCATCGACGAGGACTTCCTGCTTCCGGCTGTGACGGTGACCTGGAACCCCCTGGGCAATCTGCAGCTCCGCGCCGGTTTCTCGCAGACCATCGCACGGCCCCAGTTCCGCGAGCTGGTTCCCACGGTCTTCACCGACCCTGAGTTCAGTGTGGAGATCGTCGGTAACCCGTTCCTCGAGAACTCGGAGCTCGACAATTTCGACGTTCGCGGCGAGTACTACTTCCGCAACGGCGAGTTCATCACCCTCGGCGCTTTCTACAAGGACATCGAGAACCCGATCGAGCGCGCCTTCGTTCCGGCCGAAGGTGACATCACCACCTTCGTCAACGCACCTGCAGCCCAGATCTGGGGTATCGAGTTCGAGTTCGAGAAGCGTTTCGACCTGATCGACTGGGGCGACCTGCCGAACTTCGTGGCGGACAAGACGCTCATTCTGAACACGAACTACACGTTCTCCCAGTCCGAGCTCGACGTCAGCGACGACGACCAGATCATCGTCCCCTCCGGGCTGACCCTCGGTTCGGCCACCTTCGACGCCGTGTCGGTGCTCGATACCGATCGCTCGCTCGTGGGTCAGTCGGACCACCTCTTCAACTTCCAGCTCGGTCTGGAGAACCCGGACACGAACTTCCGTGCGACCCTGCTGCTGAACTTCGCCAGCGACCGTATTCTCTTCGGTGAGGAGCCGACCGCGGGCGGGGGTGCCCTTCCTTCGGTTATCGAGGACGTGCCCACCGAGCTGGACTTCGTCTTTGGCCGGAACTTCGAGGTGTTCGACCGGACGCTGGATGTGGGTTTCTCGGTACGGAACATTCTCGGCGAGGAGTTCAACGCCTTCCGCGACTTCGGACCGGACGCCATCGCCGACGACAACCCGTTCGCCGACGGCGTGGTTCCCTTCCTCGCCTATGACCGTGGACGGATCTTCAACGCTAGCTTGTCGGTGGAGTTCTAATCTCTACAGACATCACAGGCTGGACGTAAAATGAGAGGGTCCGCTTTCGAGCGGACCCTTTTTTTGGCGTTTGGATCGTTTGCAGGCAGACGGAGACGTAAGCGCCGGTGGCTGCTCCCCCTCAGCCTACCGGCAGCTCCCCCTCTAGAGGGGGAGCGAAGTAAAGAGCAGGCGCTGGTTCTGCTTCCCTCCCCTACTTCGTAGCCGGTTCGCTGCAAGCGAAAGAAAAGGTCCGGGGGACCTTTTCTAGGCGGAGAAGGCCACGGCAGTGGCGGGGGAGGTGCCCGAAGGGCGGAGGGGGCAGCGGCGTTTGTACAGGAGACAATCGCCTTCTCCGTCTCCAGTACCAACAGCTTCACCCCCCGTGTCAGGGCCAAGAACTGAAACGGTTTACCCTTTTCCCTTGATCCTACCGTAGGGCGAAGCCTCTAAAGCAAGAGGCTCGCGTAGCGGCGGGGCATCCGGCGGACGTTGGTTCGTGTTGCCCTTCTAGGATCCATGACGGATCGCGGGGCCGATCGGAAAGGGGCTTCTTCGTTGGCTGACTGGGTCCTTTACGGCGCCGCGTTGCTGGTAGGCGCTCTTCTCGGCAGCTTCCTCAACGTCGTCATCAGCCGCCTGCCGCGATCGGCGGGCCTGGTCGAAGCCGAGGGGCGGCCGAGCGGTCTCGCCTACCCGCCCTCCCAGTGCGAGGCCTGCGGACGCAGGCTGCGGCCCTTCGATCTCATCCCTGTTCTCTCCTACATCCTCCTCCGAGGACGATGCCGGACATGCGGGGCCGAGATCGGTATCCGGCATCTCTTGGTGGAGATAGGAGGCAGCCTGCTCGGTGTCGCAACCGTCTACCTCGCTCCCTCCGCCCTCGCTTTGGCCGCCATCGGCATCTTGTTCTTCATGCTGCTCGCTCTGACCGTGATCGACGCGGAAACCGGGTTCCTCCCCGACAGGCTGACCCTCCCCCTGCTGGCCCTGGGGCTCGGGTTCTCCTTCGCCCCCTTCACGCCCTCGCCCGTGCAGTCTTTCATCGGCGCTCTGGTCGGCGGAGGGGGCCTCTGGCTTCTGGCCTTCGCCTACCGCCTCTTCCGCGGAAGAGAGGGTTTGGGCGGCGGGGACGTGAAGCTCGTCGCAGCGGGGGGCGCGTGGTGCGGAGCCGTCGCCCTGCCCGCGCTGCTCCTCATCGCCAGCGTCACCGGCCTTCTCTTCGCGCTCTTCCAGATGGTGGGCGGGCGCAAGGAACGGGCGCTCTCCGCCGAGCTTCGCTTCGGCCCCTTCCTCTGCGCCGCCATCGCTCTGACCTACACGGCGGAACTGCTCGAACTGTTTGCCCCTGGGTGACGGAGCAGTAGGTCCCCTCCAGCACCGAGCGAGGAGAACCGCTACCATGACCACCCAGCGCCTGATCGAATGGAACACCGAAGGAGAGGTCTTCGAAGGCAAGCTCTTCCTGCCCGAAGGCAAGCCCAAAGGCGCCGTCCTCGTCTGTCACGCCTGGTCGGGCCGGGCGGAGCACGAGGAGGCCTTCGCCGAGCGGTTGGCCGGCATGGGCTACGCCGCCATGGCGGGCGACGTCTACGGCAAGGGCGTGCGCGGCAGCTCGGTGGAGGAGAACCAAAAGCTCATGACACCGCTGGTCGAGGACCGCGACCGCCTGCAGACCCGCCTCCGCGCCTCCCTGGACGCGCTGAAGGGCGAGCCGGAGGCAGCCGGGCTGAAGGTCGTGGCGGCGGGCTTCTGCTTCGGCGGGCTCTGCGTCCTCGATATGGCGCGCAGCAATGCGGACATCGCGGGCGCGGGCGCGTTCCACGCGATCCTGGGCAAGCCGGGCAAGCCCTCCGACGGGAGCAAGATCATGCCCGAGGTGATCGCTTTCCAGGGCTTCGACGACCCCATGGCGGGGCCTGACGACCTCAAGGCGTTCGGTGAGGAGATGACCGAGCGGGGCGCGAGGTGGCAGCTCTACACCTTCGGCGGCGTCGCCCACGCCTTCACCAATGAGGGCGCGAACGACAAGGATATGGGGCTGGTCTTCGACCCCTTCGCCCGCGACCGCTCCTACCACGTCTTCGACCACTTCGCGGAGAAGCTGCTGGGCTGACGGCGCTCCGTCTACGCAGCGCTGGCGGGCGCGCGGAAGAGGCGCCCCCTCTCCGCCAACCCGACGGTGAGCAGCGAGAGAAGGCTCGCCGCCGCTAGACCGGCTGCGAACACCCAGACCTCGCCGCCAAACAGCGCCGCGACCCCCGCCCCTAAGAGGCCGGCGAGCACCGACTGGAGGAAGCCGAGGATGGCGGAGGCCGACCCCGCCACCTCGCCGACAGGCTCCATGGCGATGGCGTTCATGTTGGCGCCGATCAGACCGAACAGCGGCATGACGAGGCACACCGCTCCGAAGAACACCCAGAAGGGCGGGTTGCCGCCAAGCGACAGGATCCCGAGGGCCGAGGCCACAAGCAGGAAGCCGGTCAGCGCCGTATGGCTGAGCCGCCGCGCCCCCAGCCTCGTCACCAGGCGGCTGTTGGCGAGCGAGGTCGCGCCCATCAGCGCCGCCACTCCTGCAAAGGCGAAGGTGAAGCTGTCCTCATAGCCGTACACCCCGACGAAGAGGGGCTGGGCGAGGGTGAGAAAGGCGAAGAGCGCGCTGTAGATGAAGCCGGTCGCCAGCCCGTAGAAGAGGGCGACCCTGGTCCTCGCGATCAGCCGGACGGCCTCGATGGTCGAACGCATGGTGAGCGGCCTTCGGCGCTCCGCGGGCAGGGTCTCCGGAAGCCTCAGGCTGAACCACACCGCCACCACTGCGCAGAGGACCGCCATGGCGTAGAAGATGCCCTGCCAACTCGTCAGCCGCAGGATACCCTCCCCCGCCATGGGAGCGAGGATGGGCACTACCATGAAGACCATCATGACGAGGCTCATCAGCGAAGCCATGGCCCGGCCCTTCATGGTGTCGCGAACGATGGCGACGGCGATCACCCGCGTGGCCGCCGCCCCGATGCCTTGAAGGAAGCGCAGCCCCAGAAGCAGTGCGAAGCTCGGCATGAGCGGGGAGAGGAGAGCCGCGGCGATATAGATCGCCACCCCGGCCATGAGCGGGCCGCGCCTGCCGAACCTGTCCGTGATCGGACCGAACAGAAGCTGCCCCAGGCCAAAGCCTAGAATATAGGTGACCAGCACCTGACCCGCATCGGCGTCGCTATCGAGCGAGAACGCGCTGGCGATCTCGGGATAGGCGGGCAGCACCACGTCGATGGCGAGGGCGTTGAGGGCCATGAGCGAGGCCACGAGGGCGATGAACTCCGCCCGCCTGATTCCTGCGGGCCGCAGATCAGCTCTGTTGGTCGCATCTCGTGCCATGGCCATCGCCTTCGTTCCGTCAGCGACTTGATGGCCGCGGCGACTGCCTATGGGCGTTCGGCGGCGGATTGCCAAGGAGGGGACGGGTTCAGTTGCGCGTCAGTTTGAACACCTCGAGAAGCTGCTCTGCACCTACCTCTCCCCGCAGGAGAGATGAGAGTGCCAGCAGACGATCAGTCCGCTCCCCTCTCGCGAACGGCATCCTTGGTGCCGATGCCGAGGGCCTTGAGCTTGCGGTGGAGGGCCGAGCGCTCCATGCCGACGAAGCCCGCCGTCTTCGAGATATTGCCGCCGAAACGAGCGATCTGAGCGAGAAGGTACTCGCGCTCGAACCGCTCGCGGGCCTCGCGCAGGGGAAGCGCGATGATCTGCTCCATCTCGGGGCCGGCGGGCAGGGTCGGCCCCGCGCCGATCACCTCGTCGGGCAGGTGCTCGACGGCGATCTGGCCCTCCTCGCCGCGGCTCACCATGATCATCGTCCGCTCGAGGACGTTGCGGAGCTGGCGGACGTTGCCGGGCCAGTTATAGGCCTGAAGCGCAGCCATGGCCTCGGGGCTGAGGGTCAGCGGGCGGTTCCGTCCGTTCTCGGAAAGCTGCCCGAGGAAGTAGGTGGCGAGGTCCGGTATATCCTCGCGGCGCGAGCCGAGCGAAGGCGTGGACAGGTTCACCACGGAGAGGCGGTGGTAGAGGTCCTTGCGGAACATACCGACCTCGGAGCTTTCGAGAAGGTCCTCCGACGTGGTCGAGATGATCCGTACATCGACATTCACCGGTACGCTGCCGCCAACGCGCCGGAAGGACTGGTCGATCAGCACGCGCAGGATCTTGCTCTGGGTCTCCAGCGGCATGTCGCCGACTTCCTGAAAGAGAAGCGTGCCGCCATGGGCCTGCTCCATCAGGCCGATATTGCGTGGGCGACCGTCCTCCCCCTCGATGCCGAACAGGGCCTCCTCCATCTTCTCAGGCTCGATAGCGGAGGCCGCGACGACGATGAAGGGCCTGTCCGCACGGTCGGACTGGGCGTGAATGGTGCGCGCGACGAGCTCGCGCCCCGAGCCCACCGGACCCTCGATCAGCACCCGGCTCTTGGCCTGGGCCACCTTGTCGATGGACGAGCGGAGCTGCGCCATGACCGGGCTCTTGCCGATCAGGGAGAGCTCGCGGCTCTTCTCACGCAGCACGCTGTTCTCGCGCTGAAGATGGGCACGCTCCAGGGCGCGCTGAGCGGTGAGGACCAGCCGGTCCGCCGAGAGGGGCTTCTCGAGGAAGTCGTAGGCCCCCTTCTTGATCGCGGCGATGGCGGTCTCAATGGTGCCGTGGCCCGAGATGATGACGATGGGTAGAGAGGGGTGAAGCGAGCGCAGCTCGTCCAGTACGCCCAGCCCGTCGAGGCGCGAGCCCTGCAGCCAGATGTCGAGAATCACCAGCGCCGGGGGCCGTTGCGCCACGGCGGTGAAGGCGTCGTCGCTGTTCGCGGCGGTATGGGGCACATAGCCCTCATCCTCGAAGATACCCGCGATCAGCTCCCGGATATCCGGCTCGTCGTCGACGATGAGAACGTCAATCGCCATGCAGCAGCTCTTTCTCCGCCTTACCTTGCGTCTCGTGCTCCCCTGTTTGGCCAGGGTCTAGGCGTATTGGCAAGGCGGGTAGGAAGAGTGTCGCGGCAGCGCCCCCGCCCTCCCGGTCGGTGATCGAGAAACTGCCGTCGTGATCCTCGATGGCCTTGCGCACGATGGCGAGGCCCAGCCCCGTGCCTTTCTCCCGCGTGGTCATGTAGGGCTCGGTCAGGCGGTGGCGCTGCTCCTGCGGCAGGCCGCGCCCGTTATCGCGCACCTCTACCCGAGCGCCAGCGCGCTCGCGCACCACCTCGACCTCGATTCGGCCCTCCAAAGCGCGCCCGTCCTCGGTGATCGATTCGGCAGCGTTCTTGATGAGGTTGGTGAGCGCCTGCACCATCAGGCGGGCATCACACAGGACCGGCACCGCCTCCTCAGGCATGAGGCTCTCGAAGGTGATCTGCGGGTGGGCTACGGTGAAGGGGAAGAGCGCCTCTCGCGCCACCTCGCGCAGATCGTGCTCGGCCATGATCGGCTCGGGCATCCGCGCGAAGCTCGAGAACTCGGTCACCATACGGCCGATATCGCCCACATGCTTGACGATGGCGGTGGTGCACTGATCGAAGATCTCCTTGTCGCGCCCCTCCAGGGTGTTGGCGTAGCGGCGCTTGAGCCGTTCGGCGGAGAGCTGAATGGGGGTGAGCGGGTTCTTGATCTCATGGGCGATGCGGCGGGCAACATCGGCCCAGGCGGCGGTACGCTGCGCCGTGACGAGGTCGGAGATGTCGTCGATGGTGACCACGAAGCCGCTGGTCTCCTCCCCCTTGGCCGGCTCGGGGGAGATCTCCACGACCAGAGAGCGGACGTCACCGCCCGTGCCCCGCTCGACATTCTCGCGGATGCCCCGCCCGGTCAGCCGCGCCAGCTCGAAGCTGCGCCGCAGCTTGGGCATGACGTCGGTCAGCGACCTGCCCAGAAGCTCCTCATGGGTCTCGCCGAGAATCTGCTCCGCCGAGATGTTGGAGAGGCGGATCGTCCCCTCGCGGTCCACGCTGATGACACCTGCAGGGATGGCGCCGAGCATGGTCTCCATGAAGCGGCGGCGGCTCTCCGCCTCCTCACCGGCAGCGATGAGGTCGTCGCGCTGGGCGGCGAGCCGCTTGGTCATGTCGTTGAAGGCGTAGCCGAGCTCACCAAGCTCGCCGTCGCGCCTGCGCACATCGACCCGGCTGGCAAGATCGCCCGAGGAGACCCGGTCGGCGGCAGTCGCCAGCCTGCGGATCGGATCGACGATGGCGCCCGCCACCAGAAGACCGACCCAGGCGGCGCCGAGGAGCAGCACGATGGAGAGCAGAAGGAAGCCGATATTCGCCGCCTGGCGCAGGCCGCCGATCCGCTCCTGGAAGACCCGGTTCTGGTCGCGCAGGCCCACCACAGCCGTCAGTTGGGCTGCGATCTGGGTTCCTTCCCGGCGATAGCCGATGAGATAGCCAGCAGCGCCGCCTTCAAGAGGCCTGACAGCATAGTAGATATCCACCGTGCGCGGGTCGACCGAGTTGAACTTTGCGATGACCTCGCCGTTCTCGTTGGTTCGAACCTGAAACTGGCTCCGTGGCGGGATAGGCTGAGGTGGCAATGATCCGCCTACGGAGGCAATGATCCGACCGGTAGGGTCTATATGGGTGAGCGCGCTGAACTGGTAGATCTCATTGAGCCCGGTGAGAAAGCGTCGATATCCGATAGGCGCACTTCCCGGTGATACCCCAGTCCGCGCCGCTCTCATCAGATCCCCTTCCATGAGGAGGAGGTTCTGGCTCATCTGCTGGCCAACTATGTAGGCGTAGGAGTTGGCGAGGTTCCTCGCCACCTTGGTGCTGTCGTCGATCCGCTCGACGAAGATCTCGTCCACCAGGGTCGTGATCAGGCCGCCGGTCAGGGTGAAGGCCACCGCCGCCGGCGCCAGCGCCACGAGCGACAACAGCCCGGCAAGACGGCGGTGCATCTTGGCGCCGGACAGCTTCTGCCTTTGCAGGCGGAAGAGATCCCACAGCCGCCCCAGCACCAGGAGTGTCAGGAGAAGTGCAACGCCGCTCATGATCGCGAAGGCGACAGGCAGGGGGACCGGCACTCCGCCGATCCTCTCCGCCTGCAGATACTGCGCGAAGAAGACCCAGGCCACCGTTGCCCCGGACACCGATAGGAGAAGGATGAGGAGCCAGGAAAGAAGTCGGGCGGGAGACGACTGCCCCATCGTCATCCCGCCCTTCTCACTGTCAGCGCGTTGGCTTCGCACCTGCCATTTCCCTGTGACTTTGTACCTCGCATATTCGTGAGGCTCACGCAAGTGTTAACGCTGTCTCGGAACCGCGCCACGTCACGCCGCGAGTTTCTCTGGCGCAAGCGCGAAAAGCTGGCGCAGCTCGGCCGTAACCGCTGCCGGGTCGGTCAGCGTGCAGAGCCTGTTTTTCGCTTGTTTTCTAGCCGGTAGGGGCAGCTCGGTCAGGCTGTCTGCGTAGGCGGCGAGGTGTTTGCGGGCCATGCGGATGCCGAGCGCCAGCCCCATCTCCGCGCTCTCGCCGTGCCCTTCCTGGTACAACCTAACGGTGTTTTCATAGTGCCTGACGGCAGATGCGGCGCGATCCTCCAGCGGCGGGGGCACGAGTTCGCTCCCCTCTCTCAAGGCACGGTCGATGGCGACGGGCAACCAGGGCCTTCCCACGGCGGCCCGCCCGACCATCACCCCGTCGGCGCCGGACTGCGCCAGCGCGGCTCTTGCCGAGGCTGCGTCCACGATGTCTCCATTGACGATGAGCGGCAGGGAAGTCGCCTCCTTCACCGCGCGCACGGCCTGCCAGTTCGCGGTGCCCTTGTAGAAGTCGCAGCGCGTGCGGCCGTGGACGGTGAGCATCTTCACCCCCGCCGCTTCGGCCCTTTCGGCTAGTTCAGCAGCGTTGAGGCTCTGCCAGTCCCAGCCAAGGCGCATCTTGAGCGTCACCGGCACGGCGACCGCATTGACGGCGGCGCGGATCAGGGCCTCGGCGTGGTCGAGATCGCGCATCAGCGCCGAGCCCGAGGCGAGCCCCGTCACCTTGCGGGCCGGGCAGCCCATATTCATGTCGATGATGTCCGCGCCCTGGGCCTCGGCGATCCTGGCGCCCTCCGCCATCCAGCGCGCCTCGCGCCCGGCGAGCTGCATGACCTTGAGACCGGATGTCCCCTCCATGGCCGCGCGCAGGACCACGTCGGGCCGCCCGCGCGAGAGCTCTTCGGAGGCCACCATCTCCGAGACGACATACTGGCAGCCCCAGCCTTCCGCCTCCTGCCGGTAGGGCAGATCGCTGATCCCCGACATGGGGGCCAGAAAGACCTTCGTGTCCACGGTGTGAGGGCCGATCTTGAGCATGGGGCGGGGGTTTAGCGGATTTGGGAGTGGATGGCACGTTTCATCCGTTACTACACCGGTAGTCAGCGGAATAGCGCACCTAAGCCATATCCAACACCGTACCAAAACAACGCTGGGAACAGTCCACCGACTAGCAACAGTACGTAGGTGCGCGGAGAACGCAGGTCTAACTCGCTGTCTTCCGCTTCGGAGTTCCGGTCCTCTCCATCGAAATTGCGGAGGTCAGTCCTCAGATTAGCCGATAGGTTGGCGAAGTATGTCTTCGCGATCTTCAGCCCCATCCAACCAAAGCTTGCCAGACCAGTGGTCAGGATGAACGATTTCTCGGTCCATCCCGCCCAGACGATAACACATGTGAGACCAACCAGTAGCAAGACTACCAGTAGGGAAAGCCCAAGCATGATCGATGAAATCGTGCCTGCCTCGCTTTTGCTCAGTTCAGAATCTTCCACCATTCTAAAGCCGCCGCACCAAACCAGCCCGCGCCTCGGGCAACTGCCGCCCGATAGGATGGAGCAGCCGCTCGGCCAAAAAGAACCCCGTCAGCTCGAGCGCTGCCTTCACATCACCCATCGTGGGCTCGCCCATGCCGATGAGGAAGGGCGGCAGGGGCAGGAGCTTGTCCTTATACGGCATGCCTGCCTCATAGGAGACGGCCCCGCCGGATTTCGGGCTGACAAAGCAGAGCTCCGCCCCGTCCTCCAAAAGCCGGTCCGTCGCCACGCAGCGGTCGAGGGTCAGGCCATGACCGAGGGAAGAGAGCAGCCCCAGCTCCCACTTGGCCAGGATAACGGGCCAGATGCCTTCCTGGGCGAAGGCTTCGAACAGCACCTCGGTCGCAGCGAAAAGGCCGGGCAGTCCCTCACCCTCGGGCAGCACATGCAGCAGCGTCTCCGCCGTGGCAGTCATGGCGCTAAGGGCCTTACGGTCGCCAAACACGGAGGAGGCACGCGGCGCGGTAAGATCGCAGTCGAAATGCCCCAGGCTGTCGACCGTCTTACCCTGCCAGCGGACCTCGACTCCGTTGCCGGTCTGCAGCATGGCGGCCTTGTTCTTCCCCTGCCCGCCATAGACCAGCGCGGAGGTTCGTCCGTGCTCCTCTGCGAAAACCGTCAGCAGGCTGTGGTTCTCACCCTGGGCGCGGCTCGTGAGGACGATGGCCTGGTCGCGCCAGGTCATAAAGGCGCGAAGCTAGATTGTACCGCCTCCCTCTCCCCGAGGGGGAGAGGGACCGAGGGTGAGGGGGCTTCGCAGGTGGTTTGCACAGCAAACGAAAAAGTTTGAGGGACCCTTTCGAACCGGAGAAGACTGAGGCTGCGGCAGCAGCAGATGGAGCAGTACGGCTTCGCCGATCCCCTCACCCAAAACCTGTCTTCGTCAGGTTTTGACCTCTCCCGCAGGCGGGAGAGGTAGACAGGATAAACCTCAAACATCGAGCCCCATGTTCCGCAGGCGCTCGCGCTCGTCGGCCCACTTCTCGCGGACCTTCACGTAGAGGAAGAGGTGCACCGTCTCGCCGAGCAGCTCCTGCAGCTCCTCCCGCGCAGCCTTGCCCACGGCGGCGATGGAGCGGCCCTTATGGCCGAGCACCAGCTTCTTCTGGCTGTCGCGCTCGACATAGATCGTCTGCTCGATCCTAAGCTCGCCCTTGCCGGTGCGGTCCCACTGGTCGGTCTCCACCGTCAGCGAGTAGGGAATCTCCTCATGGAGGCGCAGGAACAGCTTCTCTCGCGTCACCTCAGCCGCCATCATGCGGTCGTTGATGTCCGAGAGCTGATCTTCAGGGTAGAGATAAGATCCTTCCGGCATCTTGCCGACCAGGAAGTCGCGTAGCCCCTCCGTCCCCAGACCCTTCTTGGCAGAGATCATGAAGGTCTCGTCGAAGACCCCCTCCCCGTTCAGGCTCTCGGCCAGATGAAGGAGCGGCGGCCGGGGCATGCGGTCGATCTTGTTCAGTACAAGGACAGCGCGCCGCCCGCCCTGCTTCAGCCCCTCGATGATGCGGTCGGTGTCCTCGGCCGCCTTCATGGCCGCCCCGCTCGCGTCCTCGTTCATGGTGGAGAGATAGGCAGGTGCATCCACCAGGAGGAGGAGGACGTCCGAGCCCTCCACCGCGTCCCAGGCGGCGGTGACCATGGCCTTGTCGAGCCCCCGCTTGGGGTTGAAGATGCCGGGTGTGTCCACATAGACCACTTGCGTCTCGTCATGCATCGCCACGCCCCTGATCCGTGCACGGGTGGTCTGGACCTTGTGGGTGACGATCGAGACCTTGGCGCCGACCATGTGGTTGACGAAGGTGGACTTGCCCGCGTTCGGTGCGCCAAGCACCGCGACGACGCCGCAGCGCTGATCAGTCACCGGACCACACTCCCTCGCGCCGCAGAAGCACCAGCGCCGCCTCGGTCTGCGCATCGCGCTTGGAGCAGCCCTTGGCCTGCTCCGGTCTCAGCTTGCCGACGCGGACCTCGACGGTGAACTCCGGGGCGTGGTCGGGGCCGGTGCGGTCCACATCGGCGTAGGAGGGCGTGCCGTGGCCCGCGCTCTGCGCCCACTCCTGAAGCTCGGTCTTGGCGTCGCGGTGCTCGGCGGCGATGGCATCGAAGCGCTCGCCCCAGAAAAGGTCGTAGGCCGCGCGCGCCTTCTCCAGCCCGCCATCGACATAGAGCGCGCCGAGGAGCGCCTCCATGACATCGCCGAGGATGGCGTCGCGGTCGCGCCCGCCATTGTTCTCTTCTCCAGCCGACATGGTCAGCGCGTTGCCGAGGTCGAAGAAGCGGGCGGCCTCGGCGCAGGTCTCCTTGCGCACGAGCTGGTTGAGGCGCGGTGCGAGCTCGCCCTCGCTCATCTCGGGATAGCGGCGCCAGAGCGCCTCCGCCGTCAGAAGGCCCAGCACCCGATCGCCCAGGAACTCCAGCCGCTCCAGATCGGCGGCGTTCTCGGAGGAGACGCTGGAATGGGTAAGCGCCCGCTTCAGCAGGTCCCGATTCTTAAAGCTATGGCCGCAGGCCTTCTCTACGTCCTCGAAGGAACGGCTTGCGCCCATGGGAAACCTTTTGACTTCTATTCGACCTTGTCGCCGATCCTGCCGTAGCGCACGGCGACCGGCCATTTCCAGACTTCCCAGAACTTCGCGCGCCCGCCGTCAACCGAAAATGCCACCCGGCGGGCGCGGCCCACCAGCGCGTCATGGGGCACGAGTTGCACCATGGGCGTGCGGCTGTCGGCGCTCTCGTCGCGATTGTCGCCCATCATGAAGTAGAAGCCCTCGGGCACGCGCTTGGGCGGGGTGTTGTCGAGATCGCCCCGGTTGCCGTCGCACTCCTGGACGATATAGGTCGGGCCGCCGTCCGGCATGGTCTCCCGGTAGCGCCTGGCCGAGAGGTCACGGTCGGAACAGGTGGTCTCGCGGCTCTCGATCAGCTCGCGCTCCACCGCCTGGCCGTTGATGTGGAGGACGCCGCCGATCACCTGGACCGTGTCGCCAGGCACGCCGACGATACGCTTGACGTAGTCCTTGTTCTTGTCGCGGGCGTTCTTGAACACCGCCACCTCGCCCCGCTCCGGCATGTCGGAGAAGACCCGCCCCTCGGTGGGCATGCGCGTCAGGGGATAGATAAGCGACGCCTTGGAGTAGCCGTAGTCGATCTTGTCCACGAGGATGAAATCCCCGGTCATCAGGGTCGGCTCCATCGACGCGGAGGGGATGTTGAAAGGCTGGATGAAGAAGAAACGCACGAACAGGGTGATGCCCACAGCGATCACCACCGTCTTGGACACATCCCAGGCTTCCTCGGCCAGCGCACCCATGGAGCGCGTCTCTGAAGCTTCCGACATCGGCTATCCTATCTCTTGGCTGCCCTGCCTTACCGCGTAGAGGATGACAAAAGCCTGCGCCAGCGGGAAGTCGTCGGTTATCGTCAGGTGCACCTGGATTTCGTGCCCCGGCGGCGTCAGGACAGCCAGCCTTTCCGCGGCGCCGTTCGTCAGGTTCATGGTCGGGGCACCGCTCGGCAGGTTCACCACCCCCATGTCCCGCCAGAACACCCCCTGGCTGAGCCCGGTGCCCAGCGCCTTGGCCGTCGCCTCCTTGGCGGCGAACCGCTTGGCATAACTCGCGGCCCGGTTGCGGCGGCGGTCGGATTTGATGCGCTCGATTTCGGTGAAGCAGCGATGGGTGAAGCGCTCGCCGTGCTTCTCCAGAGTCTTCTCAACGCGGCGGATGTCGATGAGGTCGGAGCCGATGCCGATGATCATTGAGGGTTTCCCTCTCCCCAAATCTGAGATTTGGACCTCTCCCGAGGGAGAGGTGGGGCGCCACAACCTCTCCCTCGGGAGAGGTCCAAACTACGGCAGTAGTTTGGGGAGAGGGGCAGAAGATCGGCCACGAGAACTCTGATCCCCTCCATGACGCCTTCCGTATTCAGCAGCGCCTCGCGGTTCCAAACACGGACAACGGTCCAGTCTCGTTCTTCCAGCCATCTGGTCCGCTGCCGGTCGTAGTCCGCCCGTTCCTCGGCATGTTGCGAGCCATCGACCTCGACCGCGATTTTCAATGTCTCACATGCAAAATCGACGATGAAAGGTCCCACCGGCACCTGACGTTTGAACTTCACCCCTGTCTGATTGCGGCGAAGCTGCGCCCAGATCTTCCGCTCGGCATCGGTCTGCTTTCGCCTGAGCTTCCGCGCAAATTCCAACTGAGAAGCCATGCCCCTCTCCCGACATCGAAGATGTCGACCTCTCCCAAGGGAGAGGGAAAGCGCAAGTGGTTAGAGCAGCACGCAAAACCTCTCCCTGGGGAGAGGTCCAAATCTATTGATTTGGGGAGAGGGGAAGAAGCTAAAGCAGCATCCCCGTCCGAGCATCCGCGATCAGCTTCCGCATCTCCCGGATCGCGCCGTCGAGACCCATGAACACCGCTTCGCCGATCAGGAAGTGCCCGATATTCAGCTCCCGCACCTCGGGAATTGCGGCGATGTTTTGGACGTTCCAGAAAGTGAGGCCGTGGCCTGCGTGGACTTCGAGGCCAAGACTTTCCGCAAGCTCCGCCCCCTCGCGCAGCGCCGTGTGCGTCTCGGTCAGGGCCTTCTTGTCAGTGGCGAGGGCCGCCTCGGCATAGGTGCCGGTGTGAAGCTCGATCACGGGGGCGCCGAGCTGCGCCGCCATCCTGATCTGCTCCTCCTCCGGGTCGATGAAGAGCGAGACGCGCGCGCCCACGTCCGAGAGCCGTCTGATCGCAGGTTCCAGGCTCGCATGGTGGGTGGTGAGGTCGAGGCCGCCTTCAGTGGTGCGCTCCATGCGCCGCTCTGGGACTAGGCAGACCGCGTGAGGCTTCGTCCTAAGCGCGATCTCGACCATCTCCGGCGTGGCAGCCATCTCGAAATTGAGGGGGATGCTGAGCTCCGCCCGCAGACGCTCCATATCCTCGTCGCGGATGTGGCGGCGGTCCTCGCGCAGATGCGCCGTGATGCCGTCGGCGCCGCAGGCTTCGGCCAGCTTGGCCGCACGCACCGGGTCGGGGTGAGGCCCGCCGCGGGCGTTCCTGATCGTCGCCACGTGGTCGATGTTCACACCCAGACGGCAGGGCGGCGCGTCTTGCGCGGGGTTGCCGTCCTTCAGAACCTCCGAGCGCGGAAGCCCGGTCTTGGCCCAGGGGTTGCCGCCCTCGCCCGTCATGCGAGGCCCCTGCTGCCGGGCTTGACGGCAGGCGTGTCCTTCAAATGCTTGGGTAGATCGTCAGGCGCATAGGTAGCGATGTCGAGCTCCGCCAACGGCAGAAGCGGCACGCCGAGCTCCGCCTTGCCGCCCGAGCGGTCGATAAGACACGCCACGCCCAGCACCTCGCCGCCCGCTTTCTGACAAGCCTCAACGCATTCGCGGGCGGAGAGACCCGTGCTGACGATGTCCTCGACCACGATGACTTTCTGACCCTTGTCCAGGCCGAAGCCGCGGCGGAAGGTGAACTCGCCGCCCTCACGCTCCGTATACATGAAGGGCAGGTCCATGGCGCGCGCGGTTTCATAGCCGAACAGGATCGCCCCCATGGCAGGGGCCACCACAGCGCTCGGCTTCTCCTTCAGCCCACCGATCATCTCCGCCAAAGCGCGGCCAAGCCTCTCGGTAGGCTCGGGGTAGCGGCTCACCAGCGCCTTGTTGAGATAGGTGTCGGCGTGCCTGCCCGAGGACAGGATGAAGTGCCCCTTCAGCAGCGCACCGCACTCCTCGAAAATCCTGAGAACCTCGTCCTTGTTCATCGTATCCCTTCCGAGCGCCTGGCATCGACCACCAGGTCCGAGCCGCGCAGCGCCGTCATCACATTGGCCAGGTGCTTGGCGTCCTGCACCGCGAACTCCACCCGAAGGTCCGAGAACTGCACCTCGCGGTTCTCCACATGGAGGTCGTGAATGTCCGCCTCGTATTTCGCCAGCAGCGAGCCGATATGGCCGATGGCGCCGGTGCGGTTGGTCACGGTCACCACCACCTCGACCACATAGGACGCCTCCGGATCGTTGCGCCAGGCAAGGTCGATCCAGTCGCCGCTCTCGTCGGAGAGGTTGGGACAGTCGATCCGGTGCACACAGATATGCTGCTCGTCATCGGAGCGCACACCGATGATCCGCTCCTCAGGCAAGGGGCGGCAGGTGGCGCAGAAGATGAGGCCTGCGCCCCGGCCTATCCCCTCGATCGACACCGCGCGCGGGCTGACCATCTGGCCGGGCTCCACCGGCCTGCGGTTGGCCTTCAGGGTGGCCCGGAGGTTGGGGTAGACCTCGTCGATCACCGCGACGTCGGACACTTCAAGACGCCCGACAGCCTCAAGAAGCGGCTTCAGCCCCCTGAAACCCATCCGTTTCGCGGCCTCCCTCACCGCGTCGGGCGAGTACGGAACGTCGTGGGTCTCGAACCCGGCACGCAGGATGCGCTGGCCGAGGGCATGCTGCTCCTTGGCAGCAAGCTCCCGTAGCCGCTTGCGCAAACGAAGCTTGGCCGAGCCGGTCACCGCATAGGCCTCCCAGCCTTGAGGGATCGGCGCGTCCTTGGACCGCAGCACCTCAACCACGTCGCCATTGCGAAGCTGGTGGCGGTTGGGCCGCAGGATGCCGTTGACCTTCGCGCCGGAGTAGCTGTCGCCAATATCCGTATGCAGCGCATAGGCGAAGTCGATAGGCGAGGCCCCCACGGGCAGGCTGATCACCCGGCCCCGCGGCGTGAAGCAGAAGATCTGATCGCGGTAGAACTCGAGCTTGGCCGTGCGCAGGAGCTCCGCCACGCCGCTGCCCGTCTCGACCGAGCTCACCGTGCGGCGCAGCCACTCATAGTCGTTATAGTGCTCGGACCCCGAAAGCTCCACGCTGCCCGAGGAGGAACGTGCCGAACGGTCCTTGTACTTCCAATGGGCCGCGATGCCGCGCTCGGCGGCGTCGTGCATCTCCTTGGTGCGGATCTGGATCTCCGCCTTCTGGCTGCCTTCCTTCTTGGAGAGAAGCACCGCCGTGTGGATGGAGCGGTAGTTGTTGGGCTTCGGCGTCGAGATATAGTCGTCGAACTCGCCGGGGATCAGGCGGTAGTTCTGGTGGATAACCCCCACCGCTTTGTAGCAGTCCTCGACCGTCGGCACGATGACGCGGAAGGCGTAGATGTCGGCCAGCTCCTCGAAGAGCTGCTTCTTGCGCTGCATCTTTCTCCATACGGAGAAAGCGCGCTTCTCGCGGCTGGTGATCTCCGCGTCGATGCCTGCCTTGGCGATCTCGGCGCGCAGGTTCTGCGCCAAGGCGACGACGTCGGAGACCGAGCGCTCGACCATGCGCTGCAGGCCCTCGGTGATCGCCTTGTAGTCGTCGGGACGTAAGTAATAGAAGCTGAGGTCTTCGAGCTCCTCGCGGAACTTGTCGATGCCGATGATCCGCGCGAGCGGCGCGTAGATCTCCATCGTCTCTAGGGCGATGCGCTGACGCTTCTCCGGCTTCTTGATGTGGTGAAGCGTGCGCATGTTGTGCAGCCGGTCGGCCAGCTTGACCAGCAGCACACGGACATCCTTGCAGGTGGCGAGGATGAACTTGCCAAAGTTCTCCGCCGCGCCGTCCACATCGGCGGGCAGCTCCTTCTTGGCGATCTTGGTGAGGCCATCGACGAGGCCCGCGATCTCGCCTCCGAACTCGCGCTTGATGTCGGCGACCGTGGTGTCGGTGTCCTCGACCACATCGTGAAGCAGACCCGCCGCCACGGTGACGGGGTCGAGCTTCATCTCGGCGAGGATGGCCGCCACCGAGACGGGGTGGCTGAAATAGGGGTCGCCCGATGCCCGAAGCTGGGTGCCGTGCGCCCGGTAGGCATAGACATAGGCCTTGTTGAGAAGGTCCTCGTCGAGGTCGGGGTCGTAGGCGCGGACCAGCTCCACCAGTTCGAACTGGCGGACGACGGCGGGGCCGCGCCCTACCGGCGGCGGCGGGTAACCCGCCTCAACAGCACCCGAAACAGCTTGGCCCGGAGCTGCAGCTTTCGTCCCCTGAGAAACCCCCTCTTGCGACGCACCCTTTGGATGCGGCTCAGCGAGGCGCCCACGCGACGGCGCTGAATGCGGCGGCGCCTCACGGCCGGTCTCGGTCTTGGGTTTCGTCTTCGCCATCGCCCTTGATGTTGGCAGAACGCGCCCGCGACGCAAGCACGCTGGCGACCAGGAGAAGGAAGATCGGCGTGAGCAGCAGCCAGGAAGGCAGCTCGCCGCTCACACCCAGGACGCCGGGGGCCAAGAGCACGGCGCTCAGGACCAGCGCCAGCACCACCGCGATGAGCCGCAAAAGGCCCGGCCCCTTCATCACCTTACTTGTTGGAAGGCGACAGCGGCGCCATGCCGCTCTGCTGCAGGGCGGCGAGCAGGTCGTCCTCGGACACCTGGTCATGCTCTGGCAGGTCGGCCTTCTCGGCGGCGATGCCTTCGGCCTCGTCCGGCTCGTCCACGTCGAGCTGGGTCTGCAGCGAGGTGACGAGGTCCTCTGTGATCTCGTCGGAGGTGATCTTGTCGGCGGCCAGCTCGCGCAGGGCGACGACGGGGTTCTTGTCGCGGTCGCGGTCCACCTCGGGCGCGGAGCCGGAGGCGATCATGCGCGCCCGGTGGGCGGCCAGGAGGACCAGATCGAACCGGTTGTCGACCTTCTCGATGCAGTCTTCGACGGTGACGCGCGCCATATGAACTCCGTGGGAATGAGGAAAGCGCCCGCCACTAGCGCGAGTGCGGCAAGGGCGCAAGTGCTTAGCCGCTGGTTCTGCGTCCCCTCCCCCTCAGCCTGCCGGCAGCTCCCCCTCTAGAGGGGGAGCAATACAAAGAGCACGCAGTGGTTCTGTTTTCCTCCCCCACTCTGTGGGGGAGGTGCCCGGAGGGCGGAGGGGGCTGCAGCGGCAAAAGCTTCTCCCTTGATCCCGCACGGCGTCCCCTTCAGTCACGGAATTAATCGGAAGTCACGGACCAGCAATGAGCACCATTCGAACCCTCACTGAAGCTGAAGCAGCCAGCCACCCCTTCCGCTTCTTCGACTATCTCCTGGCCGCCACCTGCGTGATCGTCGTCTGCTCGAACATCATCGGGGCGGGCAAGGTGTCGGCCCTGCCCCTGCCTTTCGGCCTGCCGGACTTCCCCTTCGGGGCAGGCGTCCTCTTCTTTCCCCTCTCCTACGTACTCGGCGACGTGCTGACGGAGGTCTACGGCTTCACCAAGGCCAAGCGGGCTATTAGAGCCGCGACCGCAGCGGCGCTGTTCGCAGCACTCATGGCGGGCTTCATCACCACCATTCCGCCAGCGGAGGGTTGGAACACCGATCTCGGCGGCATCGACCGGCAGACGGCGTTCGCCAGCAGCTTCGGTCAAGCGCCGCGCATCGTCCTCGCCTCGCTGGCCGCCCTCTATATCGGCGAGATCGTCAACGCGCGCGTCATGGCGATGATGAAGGCGGGCGGCGGCTCGAAGCTCTGGCAGCGGACGATCGGCTCCACCGCCGTGGGGCAAGCGGCTGACAGCCTGATCTTCTACCCCCTCGCCTTTTTAGGGGTCTGGGAGATCAGCCTGGTGCTGCAGGTGATGGTGACCAACTACCTGCTCAAGGTCCTATGGGAGGCGATGCTGACCCCCCTTACCTACAAAGTCATCGGTACGCTGAAGAGGTCGGAGGGCGCCGAAGTGACCGCCGTCCCTCAGGCCGTGCCCGCAGGCTGAAGAACCGCCGCGGCGATGGCTTCGGAGGCATCCTTGCCGCCCCAGACCACGTAGTTGAAGGCGGGGTAGAACTGCTCGAACGCGTCCCTCGCCCCGCGCAGCAGCGCTTCGGCCTGGCCAGCGCTGATGCCGTGACCGGGCTCCAGCACCGCGCCGTTGCGGTAGACCAGCGAGCCGTCCTCCTCCCACAGATCGAAATGGCCGAGCCACAGGCGCTCATTGATCTGCGCCATGAGCTTCAGCACTTCGGGCTTACGGATGGGCGGCACTTTGATCTCCAGCGGCGCGCCGACCTGCAGTACGCCCGCCTCCTCCCGCCAGGAGAACCACAGCGAGATGTCGCGCCAGGAACCGGCCAGGCACAGATGCACTTCCGTGTCGTCGACCCGCTGCGCGTCCAGGTCCTTGGCGTGAGCGAGGCTCTCGATCATGTCGATGGGGTCCGCTTCGATGCCTTGGAATCCGATCGTGTCCAGCGTCATGCTAGTCTCCTGAACGAGGGCCTGCCCCTCAACTCTTGCCATAGGGGGATGACTCGCCGCGCGAGCCAACCGCCCTGCCCAACGAGTTAGACACAAGGCCCACGGAAAGATTCCCGAGCTGTGGATAACTCGCGGCGGAACCCTCCCCGCCGCTAGAAGAGGTCCACAGCGTTGGGGTCGAAGCGCGAGAGGTTCGGAAACACCTGGTTGATCCCCGCCTCGTCCACACCGAACCAGCGGCCCAAAGAGGCACCGTACTGCTCCACGGAAAGGGTCGGGATCAGCGCACCCCTCCTCCAGTCCTGATCGTGCCCCACTTCATAAGGAGGCATCTCCCCAATCACCCTGCCTCCGCGCACAGCACCCCCGACAACGCAGTGATGCGAACCCCAGCCGTGATCGGTACCGGTGACGTTACCCTGCAGCGTACGACCGAAATCCGTAATGGTGAACGCCGTGACCTGCTCATCCATGCCGATCGACTGCATCGCTCGGTGGAACCCCTTCAGGGCTGTGGCCAGTTTTCTCTGCAGCCCTGGAAGAACGTCGAACTGGTCACGGTGCGTATCGAAACCCCCGAACGTTACATGGAAGATCTGGCGATCAAAACCGAAGGTCGCGCTGTCGGCGATAATATCGGCTACCATAGCCAAACGTTCAGCTAGCAGGTTTTCTTCCTGATCAATCTGCTGTCCTACCGTCCCTTCCAGAAGCGGACGGCGAAGCATCAACGACACGTCGTAGGCGTTGTTCTGAGCTTTCAGCACTTCGCGCATGAACATATTGTCCATTGTGCGACCGGTTTTCCGGTAGTGCTTGCGCAGAAGTGCAGGCAGTTCAGTCGAGCCGAAAACTTTGCTGTCTTCGAAGCCATCAGGCAGCCGGAGGTTACGCCTGCTCATCGTGAAGCCGACCGTATCAGCTCCTGCTACCATCGGACTGCTTTCGCCGATGGTGACCCTCGCTGCCGGTGAGTCCTCGGGGAAGAAGTCCATGAGCCTTCCCAACCAGCCAGAGGGTGCACCATCGAAGCCACCGGTCTTCCAAACCGAGCGTTGATCGTTGTGCGACCCAAGACGGTCAGGCACAATTCCTGTCCGCGGGCTGAAATCGGCGGCACTGGTAGGGCCGTTGAGGGGTCCGGCGTTCGAAACGATCGCTAGGGCGCCTTCTTGATAGAGTTCATGCAGCTCCTGTAGTTCAGGGGCGAAGCCTACGGACGTGCCTTCTGCATTATTCAGTCCAAGAAGGAGCGAACGCTCCCTGGTACCCTTGGAGGCCTCCAACATCGAAGCCCGAAGATCGACCCAGCGGCTGTAGTCAGACGCCGTCGTCGGGATCAGGAAATCATGCGTATCGGTTCCGCCGACGAGGGTAATGCAGACGAGAGCTTTATAGCTGGAACCTGCGGCCAATGCCCGTTGAGGTGCCCATCCCGCGCCAGCCGCAGCAGCCGTGCCGAGAGCGCCCTTCAGAAAGTTTCGTCTACTCGTCATAACTACCTCTGCACAATGTATTGAGGGGTGCTGGCAAAGAACCGGACAGCAACCCGGATTCGATTCTCGAGCTGTCCGTCAGTCAGATCAGCAGGCTCTCGACCGTTTCCCACCGCTATGATCATGTCGAGGAGAAGTTGTTTGTCCTCCTCTGGAAGAGTTCCGTAGGTGAACAGAACATCCAGTCGATCCGCTAGAAGTTCTGGCGTGCGGGCAAGTTCTACGAACCTCACCGCGTCATACTCGTCCAGACCGTTCTCACGCACGTTCTCCAGAATCCGGTCGGGTGCGTTTCGGTCGACAGAGAGAATGTGCTCCGCCGTAAGAATTTCCATCTCGGGCGCAACCAAGCCCTTGGCCGACATCTCGGTACCGGAAGGCACGAAGGTGGAGCGAAAGTCGTTGAAGACCGACGAAGCTTCGAAGAAGCGATGGTTGCTGAGAGCCCAGTCGAAGCGGAGCCGCCCGATCTCAGGCAGAAGCCCCGACTGCGAAACCGGTCCCATCTTCGCAAACACACGCAGGATCTGAAGCTGGCGTAGACGGGTAGAGCGAACCTTACCGTACTCGTCCTCTGCTGCGATCTCGGCGTCCCGTGCTTCAGGATCAAAGATCACGGCACCCATTGTCGCACTGAGGTCACAGCGGCGCCCCTCCCCCACGACCGTGCCATCGGGAAGCGTGTAACTGCCTGTCTCGAAGGCGCGCGATACCCGCTCCACGTAGGAAGGGGTCGGGTTCGACCGAATGAAGTGTTGAATGAGCCTCTTACTGATGAACGGGGCTACGTTAGAATGGCCGAGAATATGCGAGAGCGCAGCTTCCCGACTTCTCGTCGCGTCCGCTCCAGTATCCAAGACCGTTCCAAGGAAGGCTTTAGGGCCTCCCTCATGGTACTGATTATCGACTGTCATAGCGATATCAGCATCAGGGTCATCCGGACGATCGGAGAAGTTCGTAAAGTACGCGGAGAAGCCGGTAAAGACTCTGGCGAGTCCTTCGATATCATCGTTGTTGTAAGTAGGGCTGCCTGTCGGGGTACCATCAAGGTGAAGCTCGTCGAGACCGATGGTGAACAGTTGAAGCAGTTCGCGTGCGTAGTTTTCGTCTGGTGCGCTTCCGAGGGCCGGATCAGCCTTCCTGTTCTGATGAAACGATAGGTACAACGCCATCAGCGGATGTTCTGTCACCCCCTCCACGAGGTCACAGTAGTTACCCAATGATTCTTCATGAAGCAGGTCGAGGTAGTCGGCGAAGTGACGCTTTCGCAGACGGGATGAGTTATCCTCGAACGATACTACTAGGATCTGACTAAGCGCATCGACCATCCGCCAACGGAGCTGTGCGTCGCTGCGCAGCGCGTTGTCCGTGAACATAGCTTGGTGATAACGGACGTCGTTGTCGCCACCCGCTTCGATGTGACTATCGTAGCGCCCCAGTGCATTGAAGTTGTCATCGAGCGACACCTGCCGCTTGAACCACTCCGTGTACCCTAGTTGCTGCAGCTCAATAACGTCCTCAGGCCTAGGACCGAACGTCGTCTGCACAAGGAAGCGCGAGGCCTCCGTTTCGCTCATCTTGGGGTTGGTCGCAGGCTCCGGGAACTTCGTTGGCTGAACGAAGGGTTCCTCGGCGACAGGCGGCGGGACTGGTGAAGGTGCCGGTGTCGGCGAAGGGACTGGGTCGCTTGGCTCGGGGTTAGAAGGCACCGGGTTGGACGGCGCAGGACTACCAGGCGCAGGGTTGGACGGCTGCGTGGGCTGCGGCTCTTCCGGGGTCGGGGCCAGCACTGGCTCCTCCGGCAGTACGGCCGTCTTGCAGGCCGCTGCCAGAACCAAAAGAGACACGGCGCCTAAGCGTTTCGTCCACATCCGTCACCACCATCGGGACCGCGGGGGCCCCGCCTTGGGCGGCGAACGGAAAGGGTGACTGCCTCGCTAGAAGCTAGGCGGAGCCCTTCTCCACCCTGAGGGCGGCAAGCTCTGCCTTGAGCGCGTCGACCTCCTCGCGAAGGAGCACGGCCATCTCCTGGACGGTCTCGAACTCCTCGCGGGTGACGAGGTCCTGGTCGGCGAGATAGCGTTGCAGCTGGCTGGAGAGGGCCGTTTCGGCCTCCCGCCTGACACCGTTGATCGTCCCTGCGGTTTCGGCGATCAGCTTCGCCACGCCGTCGAACACCGGTGATCTGGTCTGCATGTCCCGCCTCGATCCTTGTCTCACTACGGATAGGCAGAAGCTCCCAAACTCCTGCTCCCGTCAAGGATCATTTCAGCGCAAGTCTCCCTGGTCTCCTCTCACCGCCTACTTCTCACAAAGGCGCGCCCCGAAGGCCGCGCCGCTCCCGCGGGACGGCGCCTGAGGCTTTCGTCCCAGGCTCGGTGATAGGCTAACGGGTTTGACAGCCAGGAAAGATGAGCGGGAAGACTGAAGGGTCGCTGATAACGACTTGCTAGGTATAAACTCCCAAGGCCCCCGTCTGGACAAAGGGCGTAAAACCCTTTCTCCCACCGGCGGAGCAGCGTTAAGGCGAGGCATGAGCTTTCCAGAGATCGACCCGGTCCTTATTCACTTGGGACCACTTCCCGTTCGGATTTACGCCCTTGCCTATATCGTCGGGATCATCCTCGGCTGGAGCTATCTCGGACGGCTTCTCAGGCAGCCGCAGCTCTGGAACCCGCGCGGCTCGATCAGGAACCCTGGCTCCCCGCCCCTGGACAAGGAGAAGCTCGACGATTTCGTCACCTGGATCATCCTGGGGGTGATCCTCGGCGGGCGTCTGGGCTTCGTTCTCTTCTACCGTCCCGAGTTGATCGTCGAGCCGCCTAGCGCCTGGCCGCAGATCTTCGGTGTCCCCATCTGGACGCCCTTGGCCATCTGGACCGGCGGGATGAGCTTCCACGGCGGCCTTTTGGGCGTGGCCGTGGTCACCTTCCTCTTCGCCCGCAAGAGGGGCACGGACCCCTTGCGCATCGGCGACCTCCTCGCCTGCGCCGCGCCCATCGGGCTCTTCTTCGGAAGGCTCGCCAACTTCATCAATGCCGAGCTCTACGGCCGCGCCACGGACGGGCCGATGGGCATGGTGTTCCCCAAGCTCTATGACAGCGAGCGGGGCGAGTGGCTCTACGGTCCCGAGGACGGTCCCGGCCTCTACCCCCGCGAGGAGTGGATCGAGACCGGCCAGGCCGTCGCCCGCCATCCGAGCCAGCTCTACGAAGCAGCCCTCGAAGGTCTCCTCCTCTTCATCCTTCTGCGGATCGCGGTCACCCGCTTCCGCATCCTGCGCTTCAAGGGGGCGGCCACCGGCCTCTTCCTCGCGGGCTACGGCCTCGCCCGCTTTACCGTGGAGTTCTTCCGCGAGCCGGACAGCTACGCCGCCACCTTGGGCTTCCTGACGAGGGGTATGCTGCTCTCCCTGCCGATGATCGTTCTCGGCCTCTTCCTCTTCTACCGCGTCCACCCCAAGCTCGGCGGACCCAAGGGAGCGAAGGCATGAGCGAGGCCGAGCGGACGCCGCTGGAGGAGCGCCTGGTCAAGCTGATCGAGGACCACGGGCCGATCAGGGTCGGCGACTTCATGACCGACGTGCTGGTCCATCCCCAGCACGGCTACTACTCCACCCAGGCCGCCCTCGGCGCGACCGGCGACTTCACCACCTCCCCCGAGATCAGCCAGATCTTCGGCGAGCTCGTGGGAAGCTGGCTCGTCCATGCCTGGGAGTCGATCGGCGCGCCGTCCGCCTTCAGCCTGGTCGAGATGGGCCCCGGCCGGGGCACGCTGATGGCCGACATCCTGCGCGTGGCCAAGGTCAGGCCGGCCTTCCTCAAGGCGGTCCATGTCTACATGATCGAGGCGTCGGGCCGGATGCGCTACGCCCAGAAGCGTCTCCTCCATGACGCGGGCATCAGGATCACCTGGGCCGACAAGCTCGAGGACGTCCCCCCTGGCCCGGTCCTGATGGTCGCCAACGAGTTCTTCGACTGCCTGCCCATCCGCCAGTTCATCCGCACCGCCGAGCGCAGCGACAGCCCCTGGCGCGAGCGCCTCGTGGGGCTCGACGAGGAGAAGAACCTGGTCTTCGTCCTCTCTCAGGACGCCTATACCGACCGTGAGGGCATGCCCCAGGGCGCTCAGCCCGAAAGCATCTTTGAGATCTCCGCCGAAAGCGGCGCCGTGGTCAGCGAGATCGCGAGCCGCCTGTCCGAGACCAAGGGCCGTGCCCTGATCATTGATTACGGCCATGGCCGCTCTGGCTATGGCGACACGCTCCAGGCCATGCGCGACCACAAGCCCTGGCCCGTCCTCAAGACGCCGGGCCTCGCCGACCTCACCGCCCATGTGGACTTCGCCGCCCTCGCCCGTCACGCCAGGCGCGAGGGTCTGCGCGTGGACGGTCCCGTCCGCCAGGGGGACTTCCTCGAACGTCTCGGCCTCAAGGTGCGTCTGGAGACCCTGGAGAAGGCCGCCTCCGACAGCGCGCGCGAGAACCTGCGCAGCGGCGCCCTGCGTCTCGTGGACCCCAAGGGCATGGGCAGCCTCTTCAAGGTCCTCTCCCTCTCCTCCCCCGGCAGCCAGGTCCCCCCCGGCTTCGAATGACGGCGTTCTACGACAGCTCGCCTCATTTATCCTCCCCCCACGGAGCGTTCCGGCGCGAGGGCGGGGTCTCGACCGGCATCTATGAGGGGCTGAACGCGAGCTACCACTCAGGCGACGACCGGCAGGCAGTGGACGAGAACCGCCGCCGCATCAGGGAGGCGCTCGGCGCGGACCACCTCATCGCCGCCAAGCAGGTCCACTCGGCGAAGGTCGTCATCGCCGACGCTCTGTGGAAGGAGGAGGACCGCCCCGAAGCGGACGCCATCGTTACGACGAAGCCGGGCCTCGCCGTGGGTGTCCTCACCGCCGACTGCGTGCCCATCCTCTTCGAGGCGGAAGGGATGGTCGCGGCGGCCCACGCAGGGTGGCGGGGCAGCCTTCTTGGCATCATCGGCAACACGGTGGACCGGATGGCGAAGCTCGGCGCGGAGAGAGCCGCTATCCGTGCTTTGATCGGTGCTCATCTCCGGGGCGAGAGCTTCGAGGTGAAGGAGGACCTGATCGAACAGGTCCTCGCAGCCTACCCCGATGCGGAGCGCCACTTCTATGCAAAGGACGGCAAGACCTTCTACGACCACACCGGCTTCGTGCTCGACCGGCTGCGCGAAGCGGGCATCGAGGAGAGCCGCATTGTCGACCTAGGCGGCGACACGCTGGCCGAGCCGGACCGCTACTTCAGCTACCGGGCCTCCCAGCGCCGAGGCGAGCCGAAGACCGGCCACAACATGACCGCGATCTGCTTGCCGAAAGAGTGAGTGCAGCGCTCACCTCTCCCACCGGGAGAGGTTGAGCCTGCCTAAGCAGGCTTCGGGTGAGGGCCTTCTAGGCACCGAGGTCAGCCTCCCCGGTTCGGTAGTTTCTCAGTTCGAAGGTTCCGCAGGTACCGCCTCCCTCTCCCGCCTGCGGGAGAGGGACCGAGGGTGAGGGGGGTTCTGAGCGCAGGTCTCAGAACAAGTGTGGCAGGACGGCTTCGCCGATCCCCTCACCCAAAACCTGACAATGCCAGGTTTTGACCTCTCCCGTGAACGGGAGAGGTGGTCCCTGAGCAAATCTCCCAATTTAAGTTCGTACTGACCCACTACCCCCAGTTCCGTGTTCTTGACTCCTGACACATCACCGACACAAACGCCCCTCACCGGCCAGAGACAAGCCCGAAGGAAGCGCCCCCATGAAGATCATCGCAGGCAACTCGAACCTCCCCCTGGCCCAGGCGATCTCCAGGCGGCTCGACGCCCCGGTCTCCAAGGCCACCATCCAGCGCTTCGCCGACAGCGAGGTGCACGTGGAGATCAACGAGAACGTCCGCGGCGAGGACGTCTTCGTGCTCCAGTCGACCTCCAGCCCCGCCAACGACCACCTGATGGAGCTCTTGATCATCATCGACGCGCTGGCCCGCGCCTCGGCGAGCCGGATCACCGCCGTCATCCCCTATTTCGGCTATGCCCGTCAGGACCGGAAGGCAGGCCCTAGGACACCAATCACCGCCAAGCTGGTGGCGAACCTCATCACCACCGCCGGCGCCGACCGTGTCCTGACGATGGACCTTCACGCCGGGCAGATACAGGGCTTCTTCGACATCCCCACCGACAACCTCTACGCCACCCCCGTGATGGAGGAGTTCATCCGCCGCCAGCGCGGGGACGACCTCTCCAACACCTGCATCGTCTCCCCCGATGTCGGCGGCGTGGTGAGGGCGCGGGCGCTGTCCAAGCGCCTGGGCGACCTGCCCCTGGCCATCGTCGACAAGCGCCGGGAGCGCGCAGGCGTCTCCGAGGTCATGAACATCATCGGCGACGTGAAGGGCATGGACTGCATCCTCTTCGACGACATTGCCGATTCGGGCGGCACGCTGGTCAACGCCGCCACCGCGCTGGTCGGCCAGGGCGCCACCTCGGTGGAGGCCTATGTCAGCCACGGCGTCCTCTCCGGCGAGGCCGTCAGCCGCATCGACGGCTCCGAGCACCTGCGCAAGCTCGTCATCACCGACTCGATCGGCGACGATGGCCGCCGCAAGGACGCCAGCAAGATCGACGTCATCTCCGTCGACCGCCTCCTCGCCGAGGCCATCCGCCGGATCGCCAACGAGGAGAGCGTCTCCTCGCTGTTCGACTAAGCCGCGCCGCACCGCTAGGCTGCCGGCTCGTCCAGCCAGCCGGAGTGTTCGATGCTGCTTGCTCTTCTGTCCCTGCTTCTGTTCGCGGAACCCGAGCCCGCCTCGATGGAGGAGGTGCTAGATAGTGCGGAGCCCTACCGCGTGCGCGAACCCTCGCGAAAGGAGGTCAGGCAGGTGGGCCGCGATCTCAAACTGCGGGTGGAGGGGGATCAGGCACTGCGGGACCGCTATGTGGAGCTTCTCAAACTGAGCGGCCGACCTGCCGTTCAGGCCGACATCCAAGTCCTCCGCGCCGAGATCTTGGCCGTGGATCAGGACAACACCGCCGCCCTCAAGACCTATGCGGAGCGGTACGGCTGGTTCCCCCGCTCGGTCTGGGACTGGCGGCCGGGCTGGAACGGCTGGCTCCTCGTCCAGCATGCGGATACTGACCCGACCTTCCAGGCCAGAGTCCTCGCCACCATCGCCCCGCTGGTCGAGGAGGGCGAGATCGGCATCAAGAACTACGCCTATCTCTACGACCGGGTGGCCAAGAACCACGGCGTCCGCCAGCGCTACGCGACCCAAGGCCGCTGCACGTCGCCCGGCATCTGGGAGCCGCTACCCCTAGAGGAGCCGCTGAAGGTGGACAGCCTACGGAACGAAGCGGGGCTCGAGCCGCTGGAGGACTACGCCGTGTACGAAGCGGAGAAGTGTAGGTAGGCTGAGGGAAAGTTGGCGATAGGTCCCGTTCGCTCGGCGCCCACCTCTCCCGCCTGCGGGAGAGGTCAACGGCTGCGTAGCAGGCTTTGGGTGAGGGCCTCGGCGAAGCCGTTCTACAGCGCGTGCCATGGACACCTGCGCTCAGAAGCCCCTCACCCTCGGTCCCTCTCCCGCGGGGCAGGAGAGGGAGGCGCTAGCGGCATCTGTCTTGCCTACAGATGCGAACCTACTCCCCAGCCTGCTGCGAGCCCCCGCTATCCGCTCGCTCTTCCTGCCGCCCCATGGAGGCAAAGAACTCCGCCGCATCCTCCGCAAACGCCTCCGAGCTCGCCCGGTGCATGTAGTACATGTGCCCGCCATAGTACGTGTCGAGACGAACATTGCTCCTGACCGCCTCGGGAATGCCGAGATTGTTCACGATATAGGCGGTCTCAAAATAGGGCGTCTGCAGGTCCATGGCGCCGTGGGTAATCCACACCTTGAGGTGCTTGTTCATGGTCAGCCCCTCGCGCAGCCGCATCGCCGCGGCGGGCGGCTGAGGCCGGTTGGGCGAGCCCACATAGTAGCGCCACGCCCCGCCGGTGGAGCCGGACAGGCTGTCATAGCGCCGGTCGGGCATCTCGAAGCCCACCTCCTCGGACAGGAAGCTGACGAGCCCCGCCCGGTAGGGACCGGAGAGGACGAAGAGCGGATCGCTCTGATAGCCGCTCTCATAGCGCTCCGGGTCCGGATCGGTCACCGCGACAGTCGCGTCGTAGATACCAACGAGCTGGCCCTTCTCGCGAAGGAGCTCGCTTGCGTATTCGGACTGGCTCACCCGCCCCCTCTGGGTACGGACATAGTCCTCGGGCAACCCTGTCAGCTCAGCGAAGCGCTTGAGGATCATCGCCTGCTCCGCCTGGGGCATCCGCTCGCCCTGCACGAGATAGCGGGCGAAGTCGGAGACGGCGAAATCCTCCGCCTCCGCCATGATCTCCTCCATCGCCTCGATGGTCGTGACCTTCTCACCGGAAAGCCCCTTGCCCTGGCTGGCGGCACTCGCCGCATAGCTTGGCACCCGCGAGATCCACGGCGCCGGATGGAGCCCGTCGCTGCGCCCGCCGAAGAGGTCGAACTTGGGCGAGATCAGCACCGAGCCCGACAGCGGCACGTCGTGCTCCTTGGGCAGCATCTGCGCCAGCATGGCCGCGCGGAAGCCGCCATAGCTCTCACCGGCCACCACCACCGGCGAGCGGTAGCGGGCGTTCTCCGCCAGGTAGCGCTCGATGAACTCGCCCATGGCGGTGAGGTCGCCCATGACCGAGTGGTACTTGGCCGAGCCCTTGGCCTCGCCGCCCTGCATCTCCGCGCTCTCACCAACGAAGCGGGAGAAGCCCGTGCCGACGGGGTCGATGAAGACGAGGTCGGTATAAGGCAGCCAGCTATCGGGGTTGTCCTCGAGCCGGACGGGCGGCGGAGGCAGGTCGCCGTTTTCGGTGAAGGCGATCTTCATCGGCCCCAGCGCCCCCATATGGAGGTAGACCGAGGCCGCGCCAGGCCCGCCATTGAAGACGAAGGTGATGGGCCGTTCGGCCGCTTCCACATCCTCGCGCAGATAGGCGGTGTGGAAAATCTCCACCTCCGGCTCGCCCTCGGGGCCGAGGGGTAGGAAGCCCGCCTTGACCGTGTAGTCGAACGCCTCGCCGCCTGCCGAGTAGCGCAGCGTCGCCACGCCCTCTTCCGAAGTGATTTCCGCGCGCGAGCCGGTAGGCTCCGGCTTGGCAGCCTCCTGCACCGTAGGCGCGCTTGGCACGTCAGGCGCGGCGTCCGGCACGGCTTGCGCCGCAAGGGCGGCAGCGAGGGTCAGAAGCATGAGCGTTTCTCCCGTTTGCGCGGAAGGCTACGGGCAACGAGGCGGTAAAGCGAGACGAAAGGGGCGCTAGGGCTGCAACCGTAAGGTGCGGAGCGGAGGCTCTTGCGAAGCATAACGCCCCGCCCTACCCGTCCGAGATGGCCCCTCCCCTGTTCTCCCTGTCCGATATCGTCCTGACTTTCGGCGGTGATCCGCTCCTCAGCGGCGCCTCGTTGGAGGTGCGCGAGGGCGCGCGCATCGCGCTTGTGGGGCGCAACGGATCGGGCAAGTCCACCTTCCTCAAGATCGCGGCGGGCCTCGTCGAGGCGGACCAGGGGGACCGCACGGTCCGCTCCGGCGTCACCTTCCGCTACCTGGAGCAGGACCCTGACTTCACGAGCTTCCCAAGCGCCGAGGCGGTGGTGGCGGACGGCCTAGGCCCCCTCGATGACCCAGCCGATATAGGCCGCCTCCTCGGCGCGCTAGACATCGACCCGGCCGCTTCCCCCGCCCCCATGTCCGGCGGCGAGAAGCGCAAAGTCGCCATCGCCCGCGCTCTCGCCCCCCGGCCCGAGGTGCTGCTTCTCGACGAGCCCACCAACCATCTCGATCTCGAAACCATTCTCTGGCTCGAGGGCGAGCTGAAGCGGCGACGCGGCGCCCTCGTCGTTATCAGCCATGACCGGCGCTTCCTGGAGAACCTCACCACCGAGACCGTCTGGCTCGACCGCGGCACGACGAGGCGCCTCGGCAAGGGCTTCGGCGCTTTCGAGGCCTGGCGCGACACGGTCTTCGAGGAGGAGGAGCTCGCCGCCCACAAGCTCGACCGGCAGATCGCCCGCGAGGAGGACTGGCTGCGCTACGGCGTCACCGCGCGCCGCAAGCGCAATGTCCGCCGCCTGGCGAACCTCCACGACCTTCGCCGTCAAGCAAGCGAGCGGCGCGGGCCGCAGGGCTCCGTCGACCTTGCCGTCAGCGAGGCGGAAAGCTCCGGCAAGCTGGTCATCGAGGCGAAGGGACTCAGCTTCTCCTACGGCGAGCGACCCATCGTGGCGGGTCTCGACCTCAAGGTGGCGCGCGGCGACCGGGTCGGCGTCATCGGACCCAACGGCGCGGGCAAGACCACCCTCCTGAACCTCCTCCTCGGCACGCAGGACCCGGACCAAGGCACCATCCGCCACGGCACCAAGCTGGAGATCGTCGCCCTCGACCAGGAGCGCGGCGCGCTGAGAGAAGACATCCGCCTCATGGACGCCCTCACCGAGGGCCGGGGCGATCAGATCACCATCGGCGGCAAACCCCGCCACGCCCTCTCCTATCTCAAGGACTTCCTCTTCTCCCCCGAACAGGCCCGCCAGCCCGTAGCCGCCTTATCGGGCGGGGAGCGGGGCCGCCTCGCCCTCGCCATCGCGCTCGCCAAGCCCTCGAACCTTCTGGTCCTCGACGAACCGACCAACGATCTCGACCTCGAGACCCTGGACGTTTTGGAAGAGGCGCTGTCGGACTATCAGGGTACGCTGCTTCTCGTCAGCCACGACCGGGACTTTCTCGACCGGGTGGTCACCTCCACCCTCACCCCCGTGCCCGAGGAACAGCCGGGCCGCTGGCGCGAGTACCCCGGCGGCTATGACGACATGGTGCGCCAGCGCGGCTTCGCGGTCGCGCCTTCCGACGAGTCGCCGGCTAGACCGGCCAAAGCCAAACCCGCACCGGCCAAGCGAAAGCCCTCCGGCAAGCTCAGCTTCAAGGACAAGCACGCCCTCGAAACCCTCCCCGCACGGATGGAGGAGCTGGAGCGGATGATCGCCGAGCACGGCCTCGCCCTCGGCGATCCAGACCTTTTCACCAGGGACCCCGATGCCTTCAGCCGAGCACAAAAAGGCCTCACCGAAGCCCAAGCCGAGCTGGAGGCTGCCGAAGAGCAGTGGCTCGAGCTCGAGATGAAGCGCGAGGAGCTGGAAGGGTGAACCCGTAGGTCGGCTGCCCATCTCCTGACCGTTTGAAGGCGCAGCGCTTCCGGCAGCCGCATCCCAGCCCCGTAGGGCGGGCGGCGAAGCCGACCGCGTTCGAAGTGCGACG
>NZ_JANIBC010000003.1:0-146381 GCF_024505085.1 Parvularcula maris | reverse complement strand
CGCGGTCGGCTTCGCCGCCCGCCCTACGACTTATCCCCGCCCTCTCATCCTATTCTATGCTTCCCTCATCCGGCCCTTGCGGGGAAGAGACGTCACTTCTCTTGGGCCGGACGGGTCTTCGCGCCTTCACAAGTGACAGGCGGATGGCGAGAGCTTCGGATCGGCCGCCAGAAGAAGAAGAAGGCTCGCGCGCGGGCGGTGGTTTGGTCACTTCAGGCCACGGCCGACCCTAGAATGAACAAACACCACCAGCCGTGGCCACGCCCGCGCGCTCCCCACTTCCCCGCCATAACTGCCTAAGGGCAGCTACAGGTGTTGGACGCTGCCCAACCCCCTCCGCCCCAGCCCGTTTCCCACGGCGTAGCGCAGCGAAGACCGTGGGACCCATCACCCAGAAGCTGAACAAGACCACACACGCAGGAGATGGGCACCACGGTCTTCGCCGTGGTGAACGCCAGAAAGAGACGGTTGAACGAAAGACCCAACTCGTAGGGCGGTCAGCGAAGCTGGCCGCGTTTCATGCGCCGCGCTTCGAAATGCGGCCAACGGCTATGCCGCTGACCGCCCTACGGCGAAGCGCTTCGAGAAGGAGTCACGACGCATTCAAACACTGCCGCCCACAGCAAAAAACCGCCCCCGAAGGAGCGGCTTTCATCCGTACCGAGAGAACTCCGCTTAGTGCGTGGCTTCCTCGTTGATCTGGTTCTCGGCCAGCATCGAGACGAAGCGGTCGCCGTCATAGATGTCGTCGAGGTCGGCGTTCAGCTTCTGCTCGTCTTCGGAGAGGCCGAGCTGCTGCGCCATCGCCTTGGTCGTGCCGTAGCCCGCCAGGCCGTAATGGTTCATGCGGTTGAGCTGCGCGATGATCGCGGCTTCCTGGACCTGCTTGTCCTTGAACTGCGGCTCGAGACCATGGGCCCGGCCCTCGCGGACGAGGCCCTGCATACCCTTGCAGTGCTCACCGTCGGGGTCGGCATCGTGGCTCTTGATGACGTTCTCCAGGGTCGACTGGTGCTCCTGGATCTTCTGCTGGGCCGTCTTCAGGTAGCTCTTCAGCTTGGGCGTCTCCACGGCGCTTTCGAACTCGCCGAGAATGTTCGCCATCTGCTTGTTGGCCGAGTAGTTGTCCTGAAGCTGGTCCACATAGAGTTCTTTCAGGCTGCCGAACTCGCTCATATCGTACCTCCAAAATCTGCGGCGCGGCAAAAGCCGCGTGCCAGAGGAACGAGCAGGACAGCAGAACGGTTCGGTTAGAGCACCGTAACGTTCAGCAAAGCTGCGAGAAAAAGTGGCACTCCCTAGGGGAATCGAACCCCTCTTTCCAGGTTGAAAACCTGGCGTCCTAACCGATAGACGAAGGGAGCGCATGAGCTTGCGCCCGGAAGCGGCCACATAGAAAATCGTGGGCGGGCGATCAAGCCCTAAATTGTGCCTTCAGCCGGAAAGTCTCGGCCGGCTTCTGCGGCGTCGTCCACCTGGAACTGCGCCGCCTCGCCGCCTCGCCAGGTGTCGGGGGTGATGCGGCCTGCGAGGTGCACCCTCGTCCGCTCGCCCTGCTCCAGAAGGTTGCCGAGGGGGGTGTCGATGCAGCCGAAGGCGATGCCCCTCGCTGTCTTGCCGCCCCTGTCCTCGATGGTGAGGGAGAGGTGCCGCTCGCCCACCACGCGAGCTTGGCGGATGACCACATCTTCGAGCGCGAAGCGCGGCTCGGGGTTGCCCTGACCGAAGGGGCCTGCGGGGGCGATGGCGCGGCAGGTCTGGCCGGTGATGGCGGAAAGGCCCAGCACGCTGTCGAGGACCAGCGGGTGCTCCTGCGTCGCCGCGCTCACCTCGTTTGCCAGGCGGTCTTCGAGAAAATCCCGAAAGCCCTCCACCTGGTCCGCACGGAGGGAGAGGCCAGCCGCCATGGCGTGCCCCCCGCCGCCCTCAATGATGCCATCCCTGGCCGCTTGCGAGACCGCGCCTCCCAGATCGATGCCCGGAAGGGAGCGCCCGGAACCCGTGCCGCGACCTTGCTCATCGAAGCCGATGCAGAAGGCCGGACGGTTGAAATGCTCCTTGAGGCGTCCGGCGACGATGCCGACCACGCCGGGGTGCCAACCCTCACCGGCGGCGATGATCGCAGCGCCGGGCTCGCTCTCCTCGACTTGAGAGATGGCGGCTCTTCGCACCTCCTCCTCGATCCGGCGGCGCTCCTGGTTCAACGTTTCCAGCTTCCCGGCGATCATCTCCGCCCGCGCAGGGTCGTCCGTCACCAGAAGGTCGAAGGCCGTCTGGGCATGGCCGATGCGGCCCGCCGCGTTGATCCGTGGGCCGATCTGATAGCCCAGATGCGTGCTGACCGCCTGCCCGGTCAAACCGGCCCTGCGCGCCAGCGCCTTGATTCCCAGCGTACCGCCGCGGCCATGTTCGAGATCACCGATCACCTTGAGGCCCTGCGCCACCAGCACACGGGTGAGGCCGGTCAGGGGCATCACGTCGGCAACCAGGCTGAGGGCGACGAGATCGAGCATCCGGGTCAGCTTCGGCTCCTCACGACCCTTGAAGAAACCGCGTTCACGGAGCGTCCTGTTGAGCGCCGCCAGCGTCATGAACACGACACCGCCCGCGGATAGGCCCTTGAGGCCCGACAGGTCGCGCTCCTGCTGAGGGTTCACCAGCGCGAAGACATCGGGCCGCTCCCCCATCAGATGGTGGTCGAGGACGATGACGTCAGCGGGGGAGTGGCCCACCACATCCTGGTGGTTCGAGCCGCAGTCCACGGTCACGATGACCTTCGCGCCCCGCTCAGCCAGACTGGCAAAGCCCTCCTTACTCGGACCATAGCCCTCGGTGAAGCGGTCGGGCAGGTGCACGATGGGCGCGGCATCCACCGCACGTAGATAACGAAAGAGCAGGGCTGCGGCGCTCGTTCCGTCCACGTCGTAGTCACCGAAGATGCCGATCGTTTCCTTGCCGATGACGGCATCGGCCAGGCGCCCCGCCGCCGCCTCCATCTCGTGCAGGACGAGAGGATCGGGCATGGATGTCTTCAGGCTCGGCGCGAGATGCTCCTCGATATCAGCCGGACCAATACCGCGCGCACTGAGCACCTGGGCCAGCGCCCACTCGATCCCCTTCCGCTGCACCATGGTTTCGGTCTCGCGGGCACAATAGGGCCGCTGCCGCCACACCCGTCCGGAAACGGAGTGAGCCACTCCCAAGAGAGGCAGGTCCAGCGGCGTCGAATCGAGAGGCATGAAGGCGATTCTGACAGAACCGGATTCCCGCGAGAACCCCTTTCGTTCCTTCAGTTGGCAACAAACTGGAATGCCCCAACCACCTCATCGCTCTTCCCCCCTGCCCTCCGCTTCGCTAGCGGGCGGGGATGGATGAGATGACCGACCGCAAGGCCCGCGCCAGTGCTTGGTTCAGGGAGCTTCAGGAAAAACTGATCGCTGCCTTCGAGGCGTGCGAGGACGAGGCTTCGCCCGAGCTCTACGACGGCGAGCCGGGGCGTTTCCGCATGGAGCCCTGGCAGCGGGGCGAGGGTCAGGGTGGCGGGCGGATGGGCATGCTGACCGGGCGTCTGTTCGAGAAGGCGGGTATCCACTTTTCGGAAGTTTTCGGCGAGTTCAGCCCTGAGTTCAGGGCGCAGATCCCAGGCGCCTCCGAAGACCCCCGCTTCTGGGCCTGCGGCGTCAGCCTCATCGCCCATCCCATGAACCCCCACGTTCCGGCGGCGCATATGAACACCCGCATGGTGGTCACCACGGAAGGCTGGTTCGGCGGCGGCGGCGATCTCAACCCGATGATGGACCGCTACCGCACGCAGGAGCATGAGGACACGAAGGACTTCCACGCGGCCATGAAGCAGGCTTGCGAGGCGAGCCCGTCAGGTGATCACGAGCGCTTCAAGGTTTGGTGCGAGGAGTATTTCTGGCTTCCCCACCGCGAGGAGCCGAGGGGCACGGGGGGCATCTTCTACGACAGGCTCGACACCGGCGACTGGGAGGCGGACTTCACCCTCACCCAGGCCGTGGGCAAGGCCTTTCTGGACGTCTACCCCGCCCTCGTCCGGCGGCGGATGGGGACGGCGTGGAGCGAGGCTGACCGCGAGGAGCAGATGTTCCGCCGGGGCCGCTATGCCGAGTTCAACCTCCTCTACGACCGCGGCACGACCTTCGGCCTCAAGACGGGCGGCAATGTGCGCTCGATCCTCTCGAGCCTGCCGCCCATTGCCTCCTGGCCAGCAGAGTAGCCAGTAGCCGTCAGTCGTAGGAGCTGCCGCGCACGCCCAGGATTCCGGCGAGGACCGTCATCACCGCCCCGGCCAAGGTTGCCCAGACGCCCCAGACTTCCATCGGCGGTGTCCCCGCGCCGAACGTGGCTATGGCTGCCATGCCCGATGCGCCTAGGCCTATGGCGCCTGCTGCGAGCACCGCGACGCTCGTCAGGCGTCCCACGAACCGGATCAGCCCCAGAACGGAGAGGAGCGCAGCGGCGACGCCGCCCAGAATGGTGTAGGTCACGAGGCTCTCGGCGATCGGGCCGTCCGGCAGGCAGCCGCTGCCCGAGGACAGCGCGACGTCGATTAGGCAGGAGAGCGTCGGCCCTGCCAGCTCCTGCCCGGACACGCCTCCGCTCCAGATGCCAAAGAACGCAGCCGCCGCCATGGCGAGCGGAAAGACGATACGGATCATGACACTAGGCCCCTCATCAAGGATCAGTTCCGCTCAGACTAACACACAATTAACCATTGGCGCTACTCTTCCTCGCTGTCCGCAAGAGGTGCCGACAGGGCATCGAGAGCCGCCTGAACACCTTGCGTGTTCTGCACCAGGACATGCCTTCTCTCGCTCGAAGCGCGGCGCAAACCGCCTGCCCAGTCGCGCAGGACCTCCACCCTGCCCTGAAGCTCGGCGATGGTCCTCGCCACCTCTTCGAGGCCGTCCGCGACTGCGGGGCTGAGCGGGCGGCCCCGGTCGTTGGCGGGTCCCGAGGCTGGCAGGACCGGCTCGCCCGTTCCCAGGCGCGGATAAACCTTAGGCGGCGCGGGTTGGGGCTCGGGACCTTCCTCGGCGCCGCCGATGGCGAGAAGCGCTTGCTCGATCTCCTCGGGAGAGGGGCGTTCGGAAGATGGCGGCGCGATGGGCTCGTAGGCACGGCCTTGCGCTGCTGGCGGCCGGGCCAGGTTCGCATCCGCCCAGCGGCAGACATGACCGATGAGCCCGCCGCTCTGCGCATAGGCTTTCTCCAGAACGGCCTCGTTCACCGCCGGGGCATCCTCGATAAAGCTCCAGAGAAGACCGACCACCTCGCCGGTTTCCTCGGGCGTGAGACCGCGAAGGCGGACCTCCGCACTCCCTTCACCGCTGCTCCCGGCCATAGCGACCAGCAGTCCAGCGCCCCCCTCGAGCGCCGCGCGCGCAAGGAGCGTCAGGCCCTGCCGCCGGTCCTCGTCCAGACCCTTGCTGCGAGGCACGACCAGAAGAGGCGGGCGTCCCGCTTCGCTCTCGTCCTCGATGAAGTCGATGAGGGCCAGCCTGGCCGGTGTGCCCGGTAGCGGACGGTGCCCGAACGCGGCTAAGATGCTCAGGGCCGGGTCGGAGGGGTCGATAACCGCCGCGCTCATTACTCGCGCGCTGCCTGGCCATGCGCTGGCGAGATGGCGGAGGAGGCTGGCCTTGCCCGCCCCCCTTGGGCCGGTGAGGCAGATGGGGCTCACCCCCTCTTCGAGAAGGTCCGCAACCTCGCCGAGCGCCTCCTTGGCGGCCTCGCTCCAGAAGAAGAAACCGTCCGCCCTGGCAAGCTCGGAGGGCAGCGCGATCTCCCCCCGCTCCACCATCCGGCGTGTCTCCCTTAGAAGTTGAACTGCGCTCCGATACGGAACTGGTTCTCCTCGAATTCAAAAGGCGTGCCACCGAACAAGGAGCTCACCTCGGGCGCGTCTTCCACATCCCTGCGCAGATGCTGGTAGGACAACAGCACCGCGATGCCGCGGTTCAGCGTGTAGCTGGCGGAGACGCCGTAGAGCTGCTCGTCCACATCGCGGTCGAAGATGAAGCCTCCGATCTCCTGCGCGAGGGCGGTCTGGTCCGCGCCGGTGTCGGGCCGAAGGAACGTGGCCCTCGCGGAGCCGGACAGGCTCAGGCGGCGGTTCACCTGGCGGCTGATCCTGACCCCCGCCTGGTAGCGCTCGAACTGGTTGCCGAAGACGGCGGGCGTGTCCTCATCATCGAGCTGATCGGGGAAGAACGCGCCGGCATTCACCGACCAGTTCGTCCGGCCGTAATTGCCGGTCAACGCGGCGCTGGCGTTGGTGACGTTCTGAATGCCGACGCCCGCTGCGTTGTTGGCGGGCTCGGCGAAGCCGTTGCGGGTCAGAGCGCGGACCTGGCGGTCCGAGAAACGCTCGTTCTGCTCGGCAAGCTGCTCGGCGAACTGGAACGACCGCGAGCCTATATTGAAGCGCTCGTCCTGAAGGTCCTGAAGGCCGGAGCTCACCCGCCGGTTCAGGTTCGCGCGGAAGCGCAGATGGGGCGTCATCTGGGTCGCGAAGCGGAGCGAGGCCTGGAGCTGCTGGAAGCGGCGGCCGATATCGAAGGAGAACTCGGTCCGCTGGGAAGGCAGATAGGTGACGCCGAAACCGTAGCTGACGGCGCTGAGGTCGTCCTGATCCACCGGCCCCCGGTCGGGGTTGGCCGCGAGGGCCGTGAGGTTCGCCCCGCGTGTGATCTCCGCGTCGTCGTAGCCGATGCGGGCATCGAAGGCGAGCTTGGCGCTGACGGCGCGGGTCGCGGTGACCTCCAGGCCGAGGGCTTCGAAGGTACGCTTGCCGATGGTGAGGGTCGCTTCCTCCTCGAACTGGCGCACCTCCCCCGCCACTTGGAACGAGGTGGCCCCGAAAAGCTGGCCGGTGGTGTAGGCCACCCGCCCGGTATGGTCGGCGCTGTCGGCGAAGAAGAGCGCTCGCTGGTTGAAGAAGCCGCCATCCGTCACCGGGTCGAAATCGCCGTCGCGCTCGATCGGCCGGACCGCCGAGTAGCGGTAGCGCAGCTCCACCGCCTGCCCCCGGTCGAAGCGGATGAGGGAGGCCGGGCTGACGAAGACGCCGCCCAGAAGCACCTCGTTGAGGTTCTGACCGGGCACCTGGGCCTGCAGATTGCCGACGCCGCCTGCGAACTGCTCGGTGAGGAAGCCGCCGGCCTCGACGAAGAGCTCGGGACCGAGCACATCCACCCGGCCGAAACCGGAGAGGTTCGGGTCGATGAAGGTCTGTCTGAGGGTCGACGGCGCGCCGACCGTTGGCGCGAACTGCTGCTCGCCGAACACCTCTTCGAGGGCGTCGGGGAGCGCAAAATTGATGTCCGGAGCGAACTCCTCCGCCGCGCTGTCGCCATCGAAATAGTGCCCTACCCGGAAGCTGCCCTGGACGATCCCCGTCAGATTGGGGCGGTAGAGGGCCGAGAAGCCGGAGAAGGTCGCCGTGGTGAAGGCCTTGGAGGGCGGGCTCAGCTCGGCGGTGTCGCTGATCGGAACCAGGCTCAGCCCCGTCTCGCCATCCGGGCCGGTGATGGGCACGGGCCTGAAGGCGATGAACTGGTCGTTGACCGTGAACCGGCGCTCATAGGTGCCGTCGGGCAGACGCTGGAAGTTATCCGAGTAGTTCGCAGCAAGAGCGAGGCTCCAACTGCTGATGCTGGTCCGGCTGGCCGGGTCTGCGCGGCGACCGGTGGCCGTCGACTGACGGTCGAGATCGCCCTGCTGCCCGATCTGGGCCGCGGCGGGCGCGATGAGAAGCGCCGAGGCTGCCGCGTGGAGGGTGAGGGTCCGGCGAAGGGACATGACGGCCTTCCTAGAAGAGGCTCTCGGGGATCAGGATCACATCGCCCGGCTGCAGCGGCACATCGGCGGTGACGTCACCGTTGCGGAGGAGGTCGCCGAGGCGAAGGCGGTAGGTCTCCTTGGCGCCGCCGCGGTTGCGGATCAGCTTGGCACGGTTGCCCGCCGCGAACTCGGTCAGGCCGCCCACCGAGATCATCACATCGAGGGTGGTCATGCCTGCCTGGTAGGGGATGGCAGACGGCTGCTGCGCCTCGCCGAGGATGCGCACCTGCTGGTCGAAGGTAGAGGAGAAGCCCTGCACGATCACCGTCACATCGGGCGAGCGCACATACTCGCGCAGCTCCTGCTCGATATCGCTGGCAAGCTGGGTCGGGCTCTTGCCCGCGGCGATCATGTCCGAGATCAGCGGGGTGGAGATACGCCCGTCGGGCCGGACCGCCACCGTCGTGCTGAGCTCTTCCGAGCGCCAGACGAAGATCTGAAGCTGGTCGTAGGGGCCGATCACATATTCAGGGTACTCGGCCGACTGGAGCTCATCACGGGAGATGCCCTCGCTCGGTGCCTGCTCGAAACCGGTGCCGGTCAACTCCTCGAACGTGGTGCACGCCGTCAGACCGGCTGCCACCATGGCCGCCAGGGCCAACCTAAGAAACGCCATCACGTCCCCTCCTCAAAGCCTGCCCTGCCTAGGGCCAAGAGATTAACGTCCCGGTTCCGGCTGGGCCGAAGGGAACTCACCTGAAAGGGTAAGCTATCTCTCCCGCTCCTGAAAACAGCCCCGCGGGGAGAAAAAACAGCAGCTTTCGCGCGCGGGCCGCCGCTCAGTCGTCCCGGTGGACCTTCTCGCGGCGCTCGTGACGCTCCTGCGCCTCGAGCGACATGGTCGCCGTCGGACGCGCCTCCAGACGCTGCAGCGAGATGGGCTCGCCGGTTTCCGAGCAGTAGCCGTACTCGCCCTCGTCGATCCGGCGGAGGGCCGAATCGATCTTGCTGATGAGCTTGCGCTGGCGGTCGCGGGTGCGCAGCTCGAGCGCGTGGTCGGTCTCCGACGAGGCACGATCCACCGCGTCAGGGGCATGCAGGGTCGCGTCCTGCATCTGACCGATGGTCATCTTGCTCTGCTTGAGGATGTCGTCCTTCCACTCGAGAAGCTTACGCCGGAAGTACTCGACCTGGCGGTCGTTCATGAACTCCTCGTCGTCGCTCGGACGGTACTCTTGCTGGTCGGTCGCGGACACGTGGGCGCCCTCCTCGGCCTACCCGCCCTTGCCATGCGGGTTTCTGCGCTCGCCATTAACGGGCGCCGCTGACCACGGCAACACTCCCGTTGGAGGCGAGCCATCCCATTCGCCTTTTTCTTCTGTGGTCACGTTAATGGGAAAAATACTGCCCACCGCTTCTGAATGTGTTAAAGTCCTGCAAGAAGTTGGGCGTTTAGCGGGGCCAAAGGCATGCGTATCTCGAACCGGGGCTTGAACCTCATCAAGGAGTTCGAAGGCCTGGAGCTCGAGGCCTATCAGGACATCGTCGGCATCTGGACCATCGGCTACGGCCACACCTCCATGGCCGGCCCGCCCGACGTGGTGCCCGGTATGGAGATCTCCGAGAGCGAGGCATCCGAGATTCTGCGACGGGACCTCAAGCAGTACGAGCAGGGCGTCGAGAAGGCCGTGAAGGTCTCGGTCAGCCAGAACATGTTCGATGCGCTGGTCTCGATCACCTACAATATCGGCGTCAACGGGATGAAGAACTCGACCTTCATCAAGCGCGTCAACAGCAAGGACTTCGAGGGCGCTGCCGAGGCGATGAAGTGGTGGAACAAGGCTGGCGGCCGCGTGGTGGCCGGTCTCAAGCGCCGCAGAGAGGCCGAGGCTGCGCTGTTCCTCGAGGGATGGACCGAGGACAAGGACGCCACCCAGGACGAGCCGCGCGGCGCGAGGGTCGAGGAGAACTCTCCGAGGCGCGGCAACCTCGCCTCCTCCCGCACCATGGGCGGCGCCACGGCGGCGGCGGGCGCGGGGGCTGCCACCATCGGCTCCACCATGGTCGGCGATGAGGACGGTAAGGAGCAGCAGGCCGAAGCGCCGACCCCCACCGGCACCGCGCCCCAGGTCCCAGGCAAAACGCCCGGCGAGCACAACCCCGGCGGAGAAGACGACACCCAGAGCACGCCCGAGGGCCTTCCCGGCACCGTGGCCGAGGTCGCGGAGAGGACCCAAGATGTCTTCGCCACCGCCTGGTCTCGCGAGGAAACCCAAGACGCCGTCGTCATGGCGGCCGGCGTCATCGCGGTCATCGCCGCCCTCTACGTGGTCGTCGCCAGGGTCGACGACTGGCGCAACCACAAGCGGTAGATATCGAACTGAGGTCGGCAGGTGCTCTACACGCTTGCCGATGTCTCTAATGCTATCAATTCACGAGTTTAGCGAAAGGTACTCAGGGCTGACCTCTTCGGGCGGAACAATGCGGGAAAGCGGCTGCGGTCGGGGTAGTACGCTTGTGGGGAGTAGAAGAGCTATCTCTGCGAAGAGCCTTGCTTACTGCGATTGATATTTTGTTCAATATGGTGATCGGTGGGCTGATAATGTACTTCCAACAAGTTGCGTATCAATTATCAGTAGAGATGGAGATCGTAATGATCAGCACAACTGTATCGGTTATCTTTCTGCTATTTAATCCTCACTCTGTTTTGGCATCCTCTTCGTCAGAGCAAGACTGCTTACAGAACGCAGGGAACTCATCTGATATCTGCGACAACCCCGTTTATAACGGCGGCCCCGTTTGTATCGTTGAGTGTAACGGCGAAAACTACTTCGTCAGCTGCGACGACATCTAACACCGTCAATCGGCGAACCCCGATCGGATAACCACACCACGGGGTTCGCCAAAACACTGTAGCGCAAGGAAGCTACTCCGCCTCCACCTCGCGCTCATAGGCTTCCTGCAGCTCGGTGTCGTCCGTCTGCTTACGGCGTTTGAGGAAGCCGAAAGCGCCGTTGTTGGTGCTTTGGTCGGTCGGTGCTTCTTGGCCCTCGGTGAGGTACTCCGGCGTCACGAGGCCGGCCGAGAAGATCATCTTGGCGCCGTCCTCGACGCTCATGGTCAGAAGGCGCAGCTTCGAGCGCGGCACGAAGAGCATGAAGCCCGAGGTCGGGTTCGGCGTGGTGGGTACGAAGACCGTGGTCATGTCCGCGCCGATATCGGTGAGCTCATGCGCCGTCTCGCCCTTGGTGCGGGTGACCACGAAGCACAGGGTCCAGAGGCCGGGGCGCGGATACTCGATCAGCGCCACCTCCTTGAAGGACTGCTCGGACTGCTGCAGCGCCATCTCGAAGACGTTCTTGAAGAAGCCGTAGAGGTTCCTGACCAGGGGCGTCGAATCGACCACGCTCTCCCCGAGCCTGATGAAGAACCGCCCGATCACGTTCTTGGCAAAGACGCCCAAGAGCGTGAGCAGGATGATCGTCACCAGAATGCCGAAGCCGGGCACGTACAAGTCCGCCCAGTCAGGCGGCAGTAGCGCGTCGGGCAGCCACTTCTGAACCGTGCCGTCGACCCTCGCCAGCGGCCCGGTGATCAGCCAGTACATCACCCCCGCGGTGATGAGGAGCGGCGCTGCGATCACCACCCCGGCGAAGAAGCTGTTGCGCAGGCTCGCCAGCGGTCCCGGCTTCTTCAGCGCCGGGCCACCGACTTCAGGCCCCTTGCGCCTCGCTTTGTCCTGCCGCTTCTTCGCCATATCTTCGTCCGCCAAGCCTCTTGCCCGTGATCTGAGCTGCTGCATGTAGGGGCTTAGCGCGCAATGTGACAGGCGCTAGCTTACACCTTGTAGGTGATGACGAGTAGAACGGGCGAAACCATGGCAAAGCGGCACCATTTTCTCTGGGCCTTGGCGGGGTTCGTGCTGGTCTGTGCACTCGCGGCAGGGCTGGTCTTGCGCTTCGAGCGGCAGATCACGCTCACCTTCCTCAACCCCGACCGCACCTATGAGGCCTACACCCCCCCGCCCGCGCCCTATTACGAGGAGGACGATGCCTGGTTCCTCCGCGGGGAGGGCAGCGCAGAGGCGGCGGCCTTCGTCGTGCACGCCAATGTCTTCCGCAGCAGCGAGGAGTGGAACGCGCCGGTTAGCGATACCGAGCAGGAGCTGTTCTTGCAGGAAAAACAGGTACCGGCCGATACCTCTCCGTTCGCCGGTATCGCCCGGCTCCACGCGCCCCGCTACCGCCAGCCGACCCTCTATTCCCGCTTCACCCAGAAGCACCCCGGCACCGCCTCTCGCCACACCGCCTATGAGGATATCGAGGCCGCCTTCGATCAGTTCCTCGTGGAGGTCGGTACCGAGACCCCGATCATCCTTGCCGGCTACGATGACGGGGCGCTGCTGATCGGTAGGCTGTTTCTGCGCCGGGTGGCTTCGGACGAGGCCCTCTCTAAGCGGGTTGCAGGGGTCTACGCCGTGGGCCTGCCCCTTACCCGGTCGGGTTTTGCGGGGGTAGCCTGCGAGGCGCCTGACGAGCCCCGCTGCGTGGTGGCTTTCGTGCCGGTGGACGAGCGTTTCGAGGCCTATCGCGAGCGCCTGACCACCCGCACGCTGGCAGTGTCCAAGCGGGGCGAGTTCGTACCCTCCCAAGGCGCCGCCAAGCTCTGCGCGCCGCCCCCTTTGAGCGAGAAAGTCCAAGCCTTCGTTGCGGGCAGCCCCGGCCTTTCCTTTGAGCCGGAGGCTCGCTGCGAGGATGGCCTTCTGCTCCATGGCGAGCCGCCGTCCGGCCTGCGCCGACCCAGCCTGTTCGGCGGGCCGTGGTATCCCGACGGCAAGAACCTCTTCGCTGGGGCGATCCGCGAGGATGCCGAGCGGCGCCTTGAAGCCCTGGCCGTGTTGCGCGCGGCGGAGGCGGAGGAGGCTCGAAAGAAGGCATTGATCGCGCCGCCCATGGCTCCTGTGGAGGATCTGCGCGAGGTGCCGGTGAACAAGGTGCCCGGCGGCGGTTAGACAGTTCGTAAAGGGCAGCAGGACCAAGTTCGTAGGGTGGACGCCGACAGGCGGCCACCTCTCGTAGGGACTCAGCGCTGCAAGGTGGCCGCTGCTCGCGTCCACCCTACGGTGTGTCCCAGCCTGTAGGGCAGGCGGCGGAGCCGACCGCGCTTCTGTATACGCCTTGCACCGAACGCGGTCGGCTGCGCCGCCCGCCCTACCTTGTACGCTAGAAGATCCCCAAGAACTTCTTGCGCTTCCGGCCCCAGGCGTCCTGCTTGGCGCGGGCGAAGGTGAGGTAGTCGGAGCCTGAGCGGCGTACGCGAGCCTCGGTGAACTGGAGGTCGGCGAGGAGCTGCTCGTCGAGACCGCTGCGCAGCTCGTAGCTCTGCGGCTCGTCCCCCGCGCTGTAGCTGGCGCCCTCGCCCCGGCGGGGGCGGCGCTTGCGCTTGGCCTTGCTCTCGATGTCGCGGTGCAGCGTGTCGAGGGCGGCCCGCACCGCCTCGTGGCCTTCGGGGCTGGCGTTTCTGCCGGACAGGGTCAGCTCGAGCTCCTGCTCGGCCCGGTCCGTGCCGGAGGGCCTCGAAAGCGGGCTCAGCTCGGTGGTGGTGAGGCGCGCGTGGGTGCTTCTTGCGAAGCCGTCCCAGATGTCTTTCAGCCGGTCTGCCATCTGTCTTATCCCTATTCGCCGGTTAGAGCTGCGCCCGTTCCTTGCCCATCACCATGCCCTCCGAGCGGGAGATGGTGGCGAGGCTGATCGGCCCGCCGACGGTCTCCACCGAATGCATCACCTTCTGCTGGAAGGAGTTGAGCTTGATGAGGGAGGCGGCGGTCTCGCCGAGCTCTTTCTTGGGCAGGACCCCCACGGCGCGCAGGATCGGCATGGTGTGGGTGCGGTACTGGAACTGGTCCACCGCGCCGAAGAAGGACCTGAGCGCCCCCGCCAGATTGCCCTCCGAGTAGTCGTGCAGCAGCCGTGCCCGCTGCTCGTCGTTCATGCCCGGCGCCCGGCCGATGACGTCGGAGACCAGGTGGCTGGAAAGCTTCAGCGTCTCGCCGAAGAGGAACATGCGCAGCTGGGTGTCCATGCCGGTGAGGAAGGTGCGGATCATTCGGTCCTGGGCGAAGGGCGCGATGACAGGACCTGAATCCGCGGTCATGTCCTGCGCGCGGTCCATGCGGTGCTTGAGCGTGCCCATGACGATGGTGGAGCAGAGATAGCTCCTCATCGAAGGAAACTTGTCCGAGCGTCCGAAGCCCGCGAACACCACGCCCGTATAGTGCTCGAAGAAGGCGTCCTGGGTGACCGACATGACAGCGATGTCGCGGAGGCGCGCGGTGCTCTCCTGGCTGACGGAGAGCATCGGGAACTCGTTCTTGAGAGCCGCGATGAGCGAGCCGATCAGCTCGTCTACTTCCGCCCCATAGCGCCGCAGGAGCTGCGCTTCCGTCCCCTCGGGGAAGACGTCGAGGCGGCCCCGCGCGCTGCCGTCGAGGTTGCGGGTGAGGTCGCCGTAGAGCTCGTCCACCACATAGGCGAAGCAGGCCGAGACGTGGTCGCGCACGCGGCCCGCCTGGGACTGCTGGAGCTGCTGAAGCTGGAAGTCGAAATCGTCCGCGACGATCGAGAGCACCACGGCGACATGCTTGAAGAACTCGGTGTCCTGGTGCTCCTGGCTGAAGAGCTCGGTGTTGCCGGACAGGAAGTGCATGAAGTCGCGGGAGTAGGCCTCCAGCGAATCGAGCGGCGCCCTGCCCCTCGCCTGGTCGCGGTAGAGGGAGATCACCGTCTCCCAGGGCGTGCTCATCAGCTCGGCATTGTTGTAGATCATCACGCCGATGGGCTGGCCGTCGACCAGCGGGAAGAGCTTGTCCACCGACTGGTAGGTCTTGAGATAGCCGCCGCCGGTGATCGTCACGGCGCTGTCGGCGGCCATGGCCACCGCCTGCCTGTTCATCAGGACCACTTCAGAGGTCATGCCCCGCCCCTCTCTGCTGCCTCGGCCGGAGCGGTTCATCCGCCCCCATGCGCGCAAACGCCTCGTCAAAGTTCACCCGACCTCACGGAACAAAGCAAGCGTTCTCCTCGTTTTCTAGGCAAGATCAGGCAATCCCGCGGGAAGCGGGACGAAAGGACCCTCTCGTGGAAGAGCATCTGACCAAGACCGAAGCCCGTCAGGGCTCCAACCGTGCGATGCAGTGGCGCACCTTCGTGATTTCGACGGCCCTCACCGCCATCTTGCTGTTTGCGATCTTCTTCATTTTCATCGCGTGATCTGTCACAGGCGCCGGTGGAACCCAGCTAACCTCAGGGAGAGCCCATGACCGGCGTCCTACTCTACGCACTGATCCCCCTCGCCCTTCTGGTGACCCTCGGCTTCCTGTTCGCGGGCATCTACTCCCTGGCCAAGGGCGGTGATTTCGCGGCCAAGAACTCGAACAAGCTGATGCGGGCGAGGGTGACGGCTCAGGCCATCGCCGTGGCGCTTCTGATGCTGCTGGTCTATCTTCTGACCCGCGGAAACTAAGCCGTGGTCGTCCTTAACAAGATCTACACCCGCACGGGCGACGGCGGCGATACCGGCGTGGTCACCGGCGAGCGCCTTCCCAAGACCCACCCGCGTATCGTGGCCATCGGCGAGGTGGACGAGCTGAACGCCGCCATCGGCATGGCGCTGTCGGCGGTGCAGACCGATGAGCTACGCGGCATGCTGCTGGCGATCCAGAACGACCTGTTCGATCTGGGCGCGGACCTTGCGACACCGAAGACCATCAAGGGCGAGCTTCGGCTGGCGCCGGAGCGCATCGCTCGCCTCGAAGACATGATCGACGAGATCAACGACGCCCTGCCCCCGTTGGAGAGCTTCGTCCTCCCGTCGGGACCAGGAGGCGCCGCGCCCCTGCACCTGGCCCGCGCTGTCGCGAGGCGTGCGGAGCGGGCCGTCTGGGCGCTGGCCGAGGAGGGCAGCATGGTCTCCGACCCCGTGCCCACCTTCCTCAACCGCCTGTCGGACTTCCTTTTTGTAGCAGCCCGCAAGGCCAGCCGCGACGGCGGCGGCGAGGTCCTCTGGGTGCCTGGCGGGGCTAGCGGAGACTAGCCTTGCGCTTTGCGGCGACGCTTCAGCGCGCCGTAGCCTGCGAGGGCTGCACCGAAGAGCGGCAGCGCAGCGGGCACCGGGACGGTGTTGTCGCTGACCGTATTGAAGTTGTCGAAGGCGATGCCGAGACGTTTGCTGCCCCTCGTGCCGGAGATGACGACCTGGAAGATCGGCGCACCGAGATTGGAGTTGCCGAAGCGGAAAACCGACTGGTTGCCCGTGCCCGGATCGCCCGAATTGATGACGTCCGTGGCGAGCAGCACACCGCCTGCACCGAAGGTCTGGATGGTGAAGCTCTCATCGTCGTCGATGTCGCCGAGATCGAAGCTGTAGCCCGCGGTGCCGCCGATGAAGTCGATGGTCAGGTCGGTCTGGGCGTCGTCGAACGCGGTGCCGAGGAAGAAGTCACCAAACGCGTTGGCCGGGTTCGGCGTATCGTTCGGCGCGAAGCCGTCCTGGCTGCCGCCGACCTGCACGACGCGAATGCCGTCGGTCGAGCTGAAGCGGATGCCGAAATCCGTTTCGAACGAGTCCATCAGCACCGGGGCGAGATCGCCGTTGGTGGTGCCAAAGTCCTCGAAATCGAGAACGGCGGCGTGAGCCGAAGCACTGGTCAAAAGGGCGACGGCACTGGTTGCGAGAAGTTTTCTCATCAAGGGTTCCTTACTGGTTGCCGAACCCTTAACGAGGTCCGTAGCCGCGCCCTTGCAGGAAGTGTGCCGCTTGAAGGTCGAGGTAAGCGCCGTTGTGAAAGCCGTTCCGCTTCACCGCGTTGCACTCCCCACCGGCCCGGCGTAGAGCCGCCCCAACGAACGAACATGCCAGCTAAGGAGAGACGCCCATGAAGGTTCTCGTCCCGGTCAAACGGGTGGTCGACTACAATGTGAAGGTGCGGGTCAAATCCGACCAGACCGATGTCGATCTTGCCAACGTCAAGATGTCCATGAACCCCTTCGACGAGATCGCCGTCGAGGAGGCCGTGCGCCTGAAAGAGGCGGGCACGGCGGAGGAGATCGTCGTGGTCTCGGTCGGCCCTGACAAGGCGCAGGAGCAGATCCGCCAGGCCCTCGGCATGGGCGCCGACCGGGGTATCCTCCTGACCGCCGACGAGGACGTCGAGAGCCTGGCCGTGGCCAAGCTCCTGCAAAAGGTCTGCGAGGAAGAGCAGCCCGGCCTCGTCATCATGGGCAAGCAGGCCATTGACGACGACCGCAACCAGACGGGCCAGATGCTCGCCGCCCTTCTTGGCTGGCCGCAGGGCACCTTCGCATCGGAAGTGAAGAAGGAGGGCGACAAGCTCCACGTCACCCGCGAGATCGACGGCGGCCTTCAGACCGTCTCGCTCAACCTTCCGGCCGTGGTCACCACCGACCTTCGCCTCAACGAGCCGCGCTACGCTTCGCTGCCCAACATCATGAAGGCGAAGAAGAAGCCGCTCGACAAGAAGGCCGCTGCGGATATGGGCGTGGACCTCACCCCGCGCCTCAAGAAGCTTAAAGTGACCGAGCCGCCCAAGCGCGAGGCGGGCATCAAGGTCGAAAGCGTCGCCGAGCTGGTCGACAAACTCAAGAACGAAGCGGGAGTCCTTTAAGCCATGGCCATTCTCGTGATCGCTGACCACGACAACCAGTCCCTCAACGATGCCACCGCCAAGGTGGTGGCTGCCGCGCAGAAGATCGGCGGCGATATCGACGTGCTCGTCGCCGGCTCCGGCGCTTCTGGCGTTGCGGAAGCCGCGGGCAAGATCTCAGGCGTGCGCAAAGTGCTGCACGCAGACGATGCCCACTACGAAAAGCGCCTGGCCGAGCCCATGGCCGAGCTGATCACCGGGCTCGCCGGTGACTACGACGCCATCGTCAGCTCGACGGGTACGGACGGCCGCAACTTCATGCCGCGCGTCGCCGCCAAGCTCGACGTGATGCAGATCTCGGCCATCACCGGCGTCGAGAGCGCGGACACGTTCGTCCGCCCGATCTACGCGGGCAACGCCTTTGCCACTGTTCAGTCCTCGGACAGTAAGAAAGTCATCACGGTGCAGCCCACCGCCTTCGACGCTGTCTCCATGGAAGGTTCGGCCTCGGTCGAGACCATCGGCGCGGCGGCCTTCCCCGGCATCTCCGAGTTCGTTGGCGAGGAGCTGACCAAGTCGGACCGCCCCGAGCTGGCGGGCGCCAAGATCGTCATCTCCGGCGGCCGTGCGCTGGGCTCCAACGAGGCGTTCGAGGAGCATATCTACCCCGTCGCCGATAAGCTCGGCGCCGCCATCGGCGCCAGCCGCGCCGCGGTGGACGCGGGCTACATGCCCAACGACTACCAGGTCGGCCAGACGGGTAAAGTCGTGGCTCCCGAGCTCTACATCGCCGTCGGCATCTCCGGCGCGATCCAGCATCTTGCGGGCATGAAGGACAGCAAGGTCATCGTCGCCATCAACAAGGACGAGGAGGCGCCGATCTTCCAGGTCGCCGATTACGGCCTCGTGGCGGACCTCTTCCAGGCGATGCCGGAGCTGGAGAAGGCTCTTTAGGCAATCCTGCCTAGGTAACTCCTCCCCCTCAGCCTGCCGGCAGCTCCCCCTCGGGGAGGGGGAGCGAAATAGAGAGCAAGCGGTGCTGCTGCTTTCCTCCCCCATCTCATGGGGGAGGTGCCCGGAGGGCGGAGGAGGCTACTCCCCCGCCCCGTAAACCTCCGCCCGCACCTTGGCGAGCCGCTTGGCTAGGTAGCCGTCCCTGTCCAAACCCTCGGGGTAGCTGTCCATAGCCAGCACCTCTCGCAGCACTTCAGCCTCGCGTTCCTTGTACCGAGCATAGTCCGGACCGTGGTCGATCGGCGGACGGGCGGCGAGCTGCGCCTCGCGTTCGGCCCTGACCTTGGCTACCTCCTCGGCCAGCCGCTTCGGATCGTCCTGATACGCATCGCGCAGGATCAGCGTCTTGGTGAAGACGAGCTGGTCGCCCACCAGCCCCCCTTCCGCCGCCAGCCGGTCGGCTTCTGCCAGCAGGCGTTCCGCCTCGGCCTGCCGCTCCTCGCGGGTCATGCGTTTGGCGTTTTCCGAGAACTGGCGGAGGGACATCTTGGGGTCGAAAGGAGGAACAGGTTCGCCAGCAGGATTGCTCTCCGCCGGGGAATCCTCCTGATCCGGCGCAGGAATATGGATCTGACGTTCCCACATCTCGGCCGGGTCTTCTCTCCCACCACGTAGCAGTAGAGCTGCTGCGAATATTGCTGCACCGCACAAACCCAGTAGAAGATATGTTCTAACACCCACAGCACTTCTCCCCTGTTCTTTCTCTAGCGAAAAGCAGCCCGCCTCATTGACTTGAAGCTTGTTTGGCGACTGACATCGTGGCGTAGAAAACCGGGGAAGGGAACCCATCGGGCTGAGCGCCGCGGCCTACCCTCCCCGCCTATCACGGCGGCGCTTGGAGGAACGTGATGAAACGCTTGCTTTGCTGCGGCGCTGCGGCAGCTGTGGTGCTATCCTACGCCACGCCTGCCGCTGCCGAACCCGGCGACTATTCGGGGTGGCAGACCTTCTGGAACCTGTTCTCCCCGCCTAAGGCGGACCGCAAGGTGAGAAGCTGGGAGCGGGTCGGCGAGTACGGGCTCTACTCGAACCCGTCCGGTTTCAATGACGGCTTCTCGCCGGGCAATTACGGCAACTGGCAGACCATCCAGCTCCACCCCTCGACCGGCGCGATCTGCGGCAACGGCTCGCCGTTCAAGTTCTTCATCAACCGCGTCGCCTCGACCAGGAACACCATGTTCTACTTCGAGGGCGGCGGGGCGTGCTGGGACTACGCGAGCTGCACCGGGCAGGCGGGTATTAGAGGCGCACGCAACCCCGACGGCATTCCCGACGACTACATCACCTCGGGCGACCCCTCGACGGGCCTCGTCTCGCCGCTGGTCTGGCGCAGCCATCCGTATAACGACGTCAAGACGCAGGACTGGAACATCGTCTATGTTCCGTACTGCACGGGCGACGTCTATTCGGGCAACAAGGTCACGGTCTATGAGGACCCGACCGGCGCAGGCGAGCCCCTGGTCTGGCACCACAACGGCGCCAGGAACGTCCGTGCGGTGACGTCCTGGATGCGGGACAACATGCCGAGGCCCACCCAGATGCTGATGACCGGCTGCTCGGCGGGCGGCGCGGGCGCCATGACCAACTACCACCCGATGCGCCGCGACATGGCGCCGTCCTACGGCTACATGATCAACGATTCGGGGCCGCTCTTCCCCACGGCGCAGGGCGGCAGCAACGCCGCCAACCCCTCGCGTCCGCTGCATCTTCAGATCAAGGACCGTTGGGGCGTGGACAGCGTCATGGGCTACCTCGCCCGCGACATCGCAGGGATCAGCACCTCGAACTACGGCTCCGTCAACGACGCCATCGCCAGCCGCTACACCGGCGACCGGCTGGGGCACACCCACTTCCAGCTCGACCAGAACTACTCCGCCTACAGCTATGAGCGGTTCTACCCGGAGATCCAGAACGCTGGCAGTCAGTCGCAGAGAGAAGCGCTGATTACCGAGAAGTGGCAGCAGGACACCGGCAAGCTAAGAAGCCAGCTCGCTTCGTACCCGAACTATGGCGGCTACTTCCCCTATTTCCGCGACGTCAATGACAGCCACTGCACGACGATCATCGACATCGAGAACGGCGACATCCAGGAGCTGGGCCTCGAACTCGAGGACTTCATCGACAGCGTGATGGACGGAAACGGCGCCGTGCTCTCAGCCACCGAGCAGGACACCCAGGCGGACCTCAACAAGCCGTTCAACCTGATCTACTCGCTGGTCGGGTTCTTTATCTAGGAGGCTCTCTACCCACGCCTTCCCACGGCTTGTCCGTGGGAAGGCGGTCAGTTTCAATTGCGTTCTGTACCAATAGCCGTCAGCCCCAGGAACAACCTACGCCCGTCCACATCGTCGAGCATAATGCGGATGTCTTCTCGCGGAAAGGTTGTCACGGTCGGTGACGCTACGCCCTTGCAGTCCTCGGTGGGCAGCCGGACACAGAGAGAGAACTCCAGCCTCACCTGCTCGTCATCCTGGCGGATGGTAACGCCGCGAAGCTCGTAGACCCCTCCTCGGCTGCGGTTGAGAACCAGCTTCGCGGTCGATCCGTCCTTCGCCAGGAGCCTGAAATCGCCCGAAGTCCTCGCCCTTCGGGTTCTGCCCTCCTCGCCAGGAACAGGCACGTCACCGGCAAGCTCGAAGCTCGCATCCCAGCCTTCGATATCCTGACCGAGGGGGTGAGCCGCGCTCAAGGCGAGGGTCATTGCTACGCCGCCGACGAAGGACAGCGCCGCTCCGCCGAACTGGCGAAGGGGGTGGATGGCCGCTGCCTTCTCCGACCGCTCACTAGTCATGCTCCCCTCTGCCGTCATCAAGGCACGCACCAGTTCACTCACCGGGCGGCCTTCGGTTTCGGCCCGCCTGGCGAGCTGCTCCTTTTCCTCAGGAGAAAGCCTGATCTCGATCTTCTCGGTTTTCTTCATTGCCGCCTCCGTGCTTCGATGATTCTTCCCTAGACAGCGCAAAACCGAGCGCACCAGCGCTTTCGTGTCATGTCATGACGGCGTTCTGGTCATGTCATGACGGATGCCTAGCTGGCGTCCAGCCACCGAACGCCCTAGGCCCACCCCAATGGCAGTATATGACCTCATCCTAGCCGGCGGAGGCCTGGCCTCGTCCCTAATCGCCTACAGGACCGCCCAGCTCCGCCCCGAGCTGAAGATTGTCGTCGCTGAGAAAGAAGAGACCCTGGGTGGCAACCACACCTGGTGCTTCCACGGCACCGATGTGACGTCGGAGCAGCTCGACTGGCTCGCCCCCTTTGTCACCAGCCGTTGGGAGGAACAGCAGGTCCGCTTCCCCGAGCGAAGACGAAGCCTTTCCACCCCCTACCTAGCCGCAACCTCGGACCGGCTGGCCGAAGTGATGGCGGAGACAAAGGTCCAGACCATCCGCGGCACGGAGGCCGTCGCCCTCTCCCCCTCCTCCCTCACCCTGGCGGACCAGACTACCCTGCGCGGCACGGTGCTCGATGGCCGAGGCGCGCAGCGCTCGGACACCATCACCATCGCCTTCCAAAAATTCCTCGGCCTAGAGGTCCGCTTCGAGGAGCCCCACGGCTTGACCGAGCCAATCATTATGGACGCCACGGTGCCGCAAACCGACGGCTACCGCTTCGTCTATGTGCTGCCCTTCACGAATGATACGGCGCTGATCGAGGACACCTACTACGCCGACGGCGAGACCCTGCCCCGCGAGACCCTGCGCCAGGGCATTGAGGACTACGCCGTCCGGCAGGGCTGGCGCATCGCCGACGTGATTCGGGAGGAAGAAGGCGTGCTTCCCATCGTCCTCGAAGGCGACATCGACGCCTATCTCGGTGAGCTACAGGACGCCGCCCCCATCGGCCTGCGGGCCGCCCTCTTCCACCCCGTCACCGGCTACTCCCTGCCCGAAGCCGCCCGCCTCGCCGATCTCATCGCCGCCGAGGAGGATTTTTCACCGGAAAACCTGCGCCGCGTGATCGAGAGGCAGGTCCGTGAGCGCTGGCGAAAACACCGCTACTCCAGGCTCCTCAACCGGATGCTGTTCCGGGCGGCGAAGCCTGAATTGCGGTACATCGTCCTGCAGCGTTTCTACGGCTTGCCTCAGCCGCTGATCGAGCGATTTTATGCTGGAGAGACCACAACTGGCGACCGGCTGCGCATTCTGGCAGGAAAACCCCCGGTGCCGATACACAAGGCGATCAGCGCGCTGCCCCCGCGGCGTCTGGAGAAAGACAGGCAGGCATGAGCGAAGCGCTCCGCATGGACGAACAAGACCTCCCCGCAGCGAATGACGACGGGGCCGGTCCGAAGGCCTGTGTCATCGGCGCGGGCTTTGGCGGGCTGGCGCTGGCCTGCCGCCTTCAGTCCATGGGTTTCCAGACCACCCTGATCGAGGCGCGGGACAAGCTCGGCGGGCGGGCCTATGTCTATGAGCAGGACGGCTTCAAGTTCGACGGCGGGCCGACGGTCATCACCGACCCCTCATGCCTGGAGGAGCTCTTCGCCCTCTCGGGCCGCAAGCTCTCGGACTATGTCGAGCTCCTGCCGGTCGAGCCGATGTACCGCCTCGCCTGGGAGGACGGCACCCAGTTCGACTACTTTCAGGCCACGGAAAAGCTCGAAGCCGAGATCATGAAGCAGAGCCCTGGCGACCTCGAGGGCTACCGCAAGTTTTACGAGTACTCAGAGGCGCTCTTCAAGGAGGGCTACCTTAAGCTAGGCCACGTGCCCTTCCTCGACTTCTGGTCGATGATGCGCTGCGCGCCGCAGCTCGCCACCTTGCAGGCGCAGCGATCCGTGGCCGGACGGGTGGGCGACTTCATCAAGGATGAGAAGCTGCGCCAGGCCTTCTCCTTCCACTCGCTGCTGGTCGGCGGCGACCCGCACAAGACCTCCGCCATCTACGCCCTGATCCACGCGCTGGAGCGTAAGTGGGGCGTCTGGTTCCCGCGAGGCGGCACGGGCGCGCTGGTGGCGGGCATGGCCAAACTGTTCGAGGACCTTGGCGGACGGGTCATGATCGGCGATCCGGTCGAAGAGGTCGAGGAGAAGAACGGCAAGCTGACGGCTGTCCGCACCAGGAGCGGCTTCCGCGAGGAGTTCGACGCCGTCGCCTCGAACGCCGATATCGTCCATACCTACGGCAAGCTTCTGGGCAAGACGATGCGGGGGCGGAAGGTCGAGAAGAGCCTCAAGAAGAAGCGCTTCTCCATGTCCCTCTTCGTCATCTATTTCGGTACGAACAAAAAGTACGAAGACATTGCCCACCACACGATCTGCTTCGGGCCGCGCTACAAGGAGCTGATCGCCGAGATCTTCAACGGGCCGAACCTTCCCGATGATTTCTCCCTCTACCTCCACCGCCCCACCGCCACCGATCCCGGCATGGCGCCCGAGGGGCACGACAGCTGGTACGTGCTCTCGCCGGTGCCGCACCTCGGCAAGGCGGCCATCGACTGGGAAGTCGAGGGCCCTCGGTACAAGGAACGGATCTACAAGTATCTGGAGGAGAAATATCTTCCTGGCCTACGCGAGCATATCGTCACCGACATGATCCTTACGCCGCAGGGCTTTAAGGAGGACCTCCGCTCCCACCACGGCAGCGCCTTCAGCCTGGAGCCGGTGCTCACCCAGTCTGCCTTCTTCCGCATGCATAACCGCGACGACGAGATCGATAACCTCTACTTCGCCGGCGCAGGCACCCACCCCGGCGCAGGCATCCCCGGCGTCGTCGGCTCGGCCAAGGCCACCGCCCGTCTAATGGCGGAGGATTTCGGGCTGGCTGACGCCTATGCGAAGATGGCGGCGGAGTAGCCGGATGGCGGGATCGCTCTCATCAACCCATCAGACCACGACCCAAGACGGCGATATGTGGGTCGATCAGGGGCGTCCCGAGATTGATAAGTCTTGGCGGTGGACTGATGCAGTCGCGATCGTGCTACTTCTGATCATGGCGGTGGTCATGCCAGCTACAACAGCGACAGGTAGGTTCGGTACAGCTGCCTGTATCGCAGTCGTAGCTACCGCCGCAGCAGCGCTGTACGCGTCAAGCAATCCGAATAGGGGGCCTGCGAAGCTACCGCTGACATTCGTCTTTACTTTCGGCTGGGGTCATTTCTTCGCCAAACTCGTAGGTTGGTACTAATGGACAGCACCCTCGCCAAACAGTCCGCGCAGAGCATCGCCAAGGGCTCCAAGTCTTTCGCTCTGGCCTCGCTCCTCTTCCGCCCGAAGATGCGGCGGCATGCGCATATGCTCTATGCATGGTGCCGCTACTGCGACGATGTGATCGACGGACAGAACCTGGGCTTCGGCGAGACCGTGGCGGCGGGGGCCGAGGCTGTTCCGAGTGCGGAGGACTTGGCCTTTCTCCTGCGCGAGACGGACACGGTCTATCGAGGCGAGCGCCCCTCCCGCTGGCAGTTCGAGGCGTTCCAGCAGGTCGCTGTCGAGACTGGCATGCCGAAACAGCACGCCCTCGACCTCCTGGCGGGCTTCGAGATGGATGTTCGTCAGCACAGCTACGACAGCTTAGAGGACACGCTGCGCTACTCCTACCACGTGGCGGGCGTCGTCGGCGTAATGATGGCCATCGTCATGGGGGTGGACCCGGAGGATAACGACACGCTGGACAGGGCGTCCGACCTCGGCATCGCCTTCCAACTCACCAATATCGCCCGCGACGTCATCGACGACGCCGCCATCGGGCGGGTCTACCTGCCCGGCGATTGGCTGCAGGAGGAAGGCGTTCCGCCCACCCCGGCCGGTGTTCTCGACGAGGCAAACCGCGAGCGGGTCTGGATGGTTGCCATGCGCCTCCTCGCCGAGGCTGACCGCTACTACCAGAGCGCAGGCTCGGGCGTCCGCCGCCTACCGATCCGCGCAGGCTTCGCCGTAGCTGCTGCGAGAGGGGTCTACCGCGACATCGGCCGTGTGGTGAGGACCAAGAGCCCGAACGTCTGGGACCGGAGAGCCCGCACCTCCCGCCGCCGCAAGCTCGCCCTCGCAGGCCTCGGCTGTCTCCAGGGCGCAGGCGCCAAGAGCCAGTTCTTCCGCGCCCTCCCCCCGCGAGCGGACCTCTGGAAGCGGCCAGTGCTGAGGCTGCCCTCTTGATGCCTGGCGTGGCCCCCTCAGCCTGCCGGCAGCTCCCTCACCAGTGGGGGAGCGAGATAGGCAGTAAGGCCGCTTCTGCTTCCCTCCCCCATCCCATGGGGGAGGTGCCCGAAGGGCGGAGGGGGCTCAGCGCTGACGACCCAGTTATGCGCAGCACCGAAGACAAACGCCGCACACGGATCGGCGTAGGGCTGGCTTCGGCGATCATCGTCGCCTGGGCGGCCCTCCATGTCTACGGCGTCCACTTCTTCGAGCTCACCTGGCCGCAAGTCCTGCTGGCGCCCTTTCTGATGGCGGCCCTCTGCTGGCTCTCCGTCGGCCTCTTCATCATCAGCCACGACGCCATCCACGGTAGCCTTGCCCCGCAGCATCCAGGGGTAAACCGCGCCTTCGGATGGGTGACAATGACCCTGTACGCAGGCTTCGACTACGACCGGCTGAAGGTGAACCACGACCTCCACCACGACGCCCCTGGCACCGCCGACGACCCCGACTTCTCAGCCAGCGAGCCGCGCCGTTTCGTTCCCTGGTTCCGCGAGTTCTTCACCCGGCATTTCGGGCTGCGGCCGCTGATCTTCGTCAACGCGGTCGTCGCCATCTACTGGCTGGTGCTGGGCGCGCCGATGGTGAACATCGTGCTCTTCTACGGCGTCCCAGCCCTCGGCAGCGCGCTCCAGCTCTTCTATTTCGGCACCTACCGCCCCCACCGACACGAGGGGGAGGCCCCTGCCTTCGCCGATGACCATCGCGCCAGAAGTTCGAGCTATGGGTGGCTACCGAGCCTCCTCACCTGCTATCATTTCGGCTACCACCACGAGCACCACCTCTACCCCCACGAGCCCTGGTGGAGGCTGCCTGCGAGACGAATGTCATGACCCTCACCCTTTGGCAGAAACTGGTCCTTGTCCTCGGCACCGCCGCGGCCATGGAGGCCTTTGCCTGGTGGGCGCATAAATACATCATGCATGGCTGGGGCTGGTCCTGGCATGCCGACCACCACGAGCCCCACGACAACATGCTGGAGCGCAACGATCTTTACGCGGTCGTTTTCGGCATCATCACGACGGCGCTCTTCACCATCGGCTGGCTGTGGTTTCCACCGATCTGGTACGTGGCGACAGGCATTTCCGTCTACGGACTGATCTACACCTTCGTCCATGACGGCCTGGTGCATCAGCGCTACCCCTTCAAATGGGTGCCGAAGCGCGGCTATTTCAAACGCCTGGTCCAGGCCCACAAACTCCACCACGCCACCACCTGTAAGGAGGGCGCGGTCAGCTTCGGCTTCGTCGCCGCGCCCGACCCTCAGGTCTTGCGCGTGCGTCTGAAAGAGCTACGCGAAAAGAAGAAGGCTGCAGCCTAGGCAGCCGCCACAGTCGCTGCGAAGTAGCGCCTGATGAACTCGGCCAGCGATGCCAGCGGCGCCGTCTTGCCCACAGCCTTCACCGCCTGATCGAAGTGCTTGTTGGCGAGTGCCGTGCCGGACTGGATGCAGGCCTCACCGCCCAAGGCTGCCGTCGACTTGCCGCCGTCCTTACCGGTGGTCTTGCCTGCCGCCTCGTCGCAGACGACCTGGTCCAGCACGTCGTCGAAGGCCTGGTAGGCAAAGCCCAGCGCCCGGCCGTAGCTGCGCAGGGCACGTCGGTCCTTCTCGCTGACCGAGGGGGCCGCGACCCCGCCGCACTCGGCGGCCGCAATGAAGAGCGCCCCGGTCTTGCCCTCGTGGATGGCGTCGATCTGGGCGTCGCTCTCGCCGGAGTTGAGGTCGAGGGCCTGGCCGTGGACGAGACCTTGCCAGCCCACCGCGCGGGTGACGATGCGCAGCATATCGAGGCGCTGCGCCTCGGTGGTGTGCTGCGCCTTAGCCAGCACCTCATAGGCTCCGTTCATCAGGCCGATGCCAGCCAGGATAGCAATGTCCTGGCCGAACTTGGCGTGCACCGTCGCCACGCCGCGGCGCAGGGCGGCGTCGTCCATGGCGGGAAGGTCGTCGAAGATGAGGCTGGCGCAGTGGATCATCTCGATCGCGCAGGCAGCATCGAGCGCCGTCTCCAGCTTGCCGCCATGGGTACGGGCTGCTGTCAGAGTGATGATCGCGCGAAGCCGCTTGCCGCCAGCGAGAAGGGAGTAGCGGGCGGCGGCGGCCGGACCGCCCTGGGCTCCCATCGGGACAAGCTGGTCGAGCCGGACATTGACCAGCTCACGCAGGCTTTCCAGATCAGGTAGCGCCATCGACCGTAACCCTCCGAAGTTCCACAGACCATATGGTGGAATCGAAGGTTAAGGAAAGCAGAAGACGCTGCCGGTGCGGCAATGCCGCAGCCGTGAAGCGCCCCTACTTTTGCGCTTAGGCCTTGCGCAGGGCGCGGATCTGATCGAGCGCTTCGGCGACGGAGGCTTCGATCGAGGCTTTGAGCGAACGCCTGGCCGCCACGACGTCGTCGCTGGCGCCGGCCATCCGCTCAGCCTCCTCGCAGTAGGAGCCGACCGCCCAGGCGCCGATGCCGCGCGAGGCACCCTTCAGCGCATGTGCGATGGAGCGCCACTCCTCATGCGGACCTTCCGGGTCCAGCATGTTGAGGCAGCGTGCGACCTGCCCCTCGAAGATGGTCAGCACTTCATCGCGAAGTGCAACGTCGCCCGCCACATAGCGGTCGAGGTGGTCGAGATCGATGGCTTGGTCCGTCATGGGAGCTTGGTAGCAGCAGAGACTTAACAGCGCGTCTTCAGAACGATAACGGAAGGTGAATCTGATACAATGGTCGCTGGCTGCTCAGCCTTGCTGACGGCCGTGTCTAACGAAAGCAATTCCTATACGCCTTCCTCGCCAGTCGTCATCCCGGCCGTAGCGAAGCGTAGAGCCGGGATCCATGGACTTGCCGCCGCAACTCTTGAGGCGGTCGCTCCATGGGTCCCGGATAAGCCTACGGCTTTCCGGGATGATGGCAGAGAAGAACCGTCATCTTATAAATTTCCTGCGACGAAAGAGAACCTGCCAGCGGGCTTACAGGAAAACGCTCAGCAGACCAACCTTCCGTACCGTCTCAATCCGGGACGACCGGGGTGATGACCCTGTCCACAAAGGTCCTCAGCCCCGTTTGGCGTCGCCGTTTCAGACGCTCCGCTGCCAGGATCGACCGAAGCTGGGTATCCGCCTTGTCGATGTCGTCGTTGAGGATGACATATTCGTACTCGGCGTAGTGGCTGATCTCGTTGTCGGCCATCTCCATGCGGCGGCGGATCACCTCGTCATCGTCCTGGCCGCGGGAGCGCAGGCGCTGCTCCAGTGCGTCGCGGGAGGGGGGCAGGATGAAGACCGAGACCACGTCGCCCCCCGCCCGCTCATCGAGCTGCTGCTTGCCCTGCCAGTCGATGTCGAAGAGGATGTCCTTTCCGGTCTCCAGCGTGTTGAAGACCTCCTCCTTCGGCGTGCCGTAGCGGTTGCCGAAGACCTTGGCGCTCTCCAGGAAAAAGCCCGCGCGGTCGCGGCGCTCGAACTCGTCCGGGGTGATGAAGTGGTAGTCCTTGCCGTCGATCTCGCCGGGGCGCTTGGGACGCGTCGTTGCCGAGATCGAGATGGCGATCCCTGCATCGGAGCCCAGCAGCCTCTTGGCCAGGGTGGTCTTGCCAGCGCCCGAAGGGCTCGAGACCACGAGCAGGAGCCCGCGCCGTTCGATCAGTGCTTTTTCGCTCATGCGAGGTTCAAGACTTGCTCGCGCAAGCTGTCAACGTGCTCCTTGAAGTCGAGCCCGAGGTTCTTGAGCTCCGCCGAGGGCAGCTTGACCGTGAGGGTCGAAGCCTCGCGCATCAGCTCCTGGCTCAGAAACTCGAGCCGCCGCCCCACGGCGCCGCCCTTTTCGAGCTGCTCTGCGAAGGATGAGAGGTGCACGGAGAGACGATCGAGCTCCTCGCTGACATCGGCCTTGATGGCCAGCATCACCACCTCCTGGGCCACACGGTCGTCGGAGACGAGGCCGGGGGCCACCTCCTCCACCTGGGCGCGAAGCTTTGCGGTGAGGTCGGCGCGGGTGTTCGCCGTACCCTCGCGCACATCGGCGACGAGCTTCTGCATCGCAGTAAGGCGGTCCTTGAGGACAGCGGAAATCTCCGCCCCCTCGGCCTGGCGTGAGCTGAGAAGCGCCGCGACGGCCCGCCCGAAGCTCTCATCGAGCGCGGCCAGCAGCACTTCCGGAAAGGTCTTCTCGGCGGTGGGCGGGGCGAGGACGCCGCGCATCGAGAGCACCGCTTCTGGCCTCGGCAGGTCGCACTCGATGGCCGTGCGCACGGTCTGGATGGCGTGGGCCGCGGCGGCCAGGGCCTCCTCGTCGACGACCAGGGCCGCGTCGCTCTCCTCGCGGGTCAGCTTGAGCGAGATGTTCACTGTGCCGCGCTGGAGGGGCGCGAGCTTCTTGCGAAGCTGCGGCTCGAGCTCTTCGGCGCCCTGGGGCAGGCGCATCTTGGCGTCGAGCCCGCGCCCGTTGACCGAGCGCATCTCCCAGCGGAACGAGGCGCCCGCCGCCTCCCCCTCCGCCGAGCCGTAGCCGGTCATGGACTGGAGTGGGCCGGGCTGGTCTTTCGAGACCACCCCTACCCGCCCTGCTTGCGCGCCCGCTCGATGGCGCGCCAGCGGGCAACATTGGCGTTGTGCTCGCGCAGGGTCGCGGCGAAAGCGTGCCCGCCCGTGCCGTCGGCGACGAAGTAGAGATCGTTGGTGTCCGCCGGGTTCAGCACCGCCGCCAGCGACTCCCGTCCCGGATTGGCGATGGGCGTCGGCGGGAGGCCGCCCACCCGGTAGGTGTTGTAGGGGTTTTCGGCGTTGGCGAGCTCGGAGCGCCTGATGCCCCGCCCCATCGGCTCGCCGCCGGTGACACCGTAGATGATGGTGGGGTCGGACTGGAGCCGCATGCCGCGCCGCAGGCGATTGGTGAAGACGGCCGCCACGCGGGGGCGTTCCTCCGGAACGGCGGTCTCTTTCTCCACGATGGAGGCGAGAATAACCGCCTCCTCCTTCGTCTTCACCGGAAGGTCAGAAGCCCGGTTCGGCCATAGCTCGTCTACCAGCGCTTGGTGAGCAGAGGTGGTGCGAGCGACCAGGGCCTCCCGCGTCTCCCCGCGCTCATAGGCGTAGGTCTCGGGCAGCATGGTCCCCTCGGGCGGAGCAATGCCCACATCGCCTTTGAGCATGGGTGCCGCCTCGATGAGGCGCATGGCCTGGGCCACGGTGACGCCCTCGGGGATGGTGACGAAGCGCAGGATGGGGTCGGCCTCGGTCAGGACCGTTGCAATGTCTTGAAGCGAAGCGCCGGCAGGCACTTCGAACTCGCCGGCGCGCAGGCCCTCGGCGAGGCCCGTGGCGCGGCCGTAGTAGTAGAACATGCCCGGCTCGTCGATCGCGCCGAGGATCGCCAGCTTCTCCTCCACCCGGCGCAGACTGTCGCCGCGCTCGACCCAGATGACGGCGGGCTCGTCCAGGGGGCCGTCCGCCTGAAGCTTCTGGACGGCCAGGAAGCCGACCAGCGCCGTGGCGGCCAGCACCGCCAGCAGCAGGAGAAGGATGATGCGGAGGAAGCCGTCCTGCCCGCTTCTCAACGTCTTAGACCTTGCGCATGACGATCGATGCATTGGTGCCCCCAAAGCCGAAGGAGTTGGATAGCACGCAATCGATGCTTTTCTCCACCGGCGTTTTGGGTGCGAGGTTGATCTTCGTCTCCACGGACGGGTTGTCGAGGTTGAGGGTCGCTGGCGCCACGCCGTCGCGCATGGCGAGGATCGAGTAGATCGCCTCGATGGCTCCCGCCGCACCCAAGAGGTGTCCGACCGAGGACTTGGTGGAGGACATCACCAGCCCGTCCGCCGCATCACCAAACAGGCGCTCCACCGCGCGCAGCTCGGCCTCGTCGCCCAAAGGCGTCGAGGTGCCGTGGGCGTTGACATAGCCGATCTCGGAGGGGTCCACCCCTGCCCGCGCGATCGCCGCCTTCATGGCCCGGTAGCCGCCATCCCCGTCTTCCGCCGGGGCGGTCACGTGGTAGGCATCGCCCGACAGACCGTAGCCGGTGATCTCGGCGTAGATGGTGGCGCCGCGGGCCTTGGCCTTCTCGTACTCCTCAAGGATCACGACGCCTGCGCCCTCGCCCATCAGGAAGCCGTCGCGGTCCTTATCGTAAGGGCGGGAAGCTGCCGTCGGGTTGTCGTTGAAGCCCGTGGTCAGCGCCTTGCAGGCTAGGAAGCCCGCATAGCCGATGCGGCAGATCGAACCTTCGGTGCCGCCCGCGACCATGGCGTCGGCGTCGCCATAGGCGATCAGCCGCGCCGCATCGCCGATAGCATGCACGCCCGTGGCGCAGGCGGTGACCACCGCGTGGTTCGGCCCCTTGAGCTGGTGCTTGATGGAGATCTGCCCGGAGGTGAGGTTGATCAGGCAGGAGGGAATGAAGAAGGGCGAGACCTTGCGCGGCCCCTTCTCCTGTAGCGAGAGCGCGGTCTGGGCGATGCCGTCGAGGCCGCCGATCCCTGAGCCCATCAGGACGCCGGTGCGCTCCTTGGCCTCGTCGCTATCGAGGGGCAGGCCCGAATCAGCCAGCGCCATCTCGGCAGCCGCCATGCCGAAGACGATGAAGTCCTCTATCCGGCGCTGCTCTTTGGGCGCGACCCAGTCATCGGGGTTGAAGGCCAGCTGGCCGTCACGGGGCACGGGCGCGCCAATCTGGCAGCCGAGGTCGGAGACGTCGAAGAGATCGTCAATGCGGCGGGCGCCGGACTTGCCTTCCAGGAGCGCTTTCCATGGCCCCTGCCAGGCTGCTTCCTTCGTTCCGCTGCCGACCGGGGTGACGAGACCCAGGCCCGTCACGACGACACGTCTTTGCATCGCGGCCTCCTAACCACTGAAGACCGGAGGGAACGAAGGGGCCGCGTGCGCAGGTTCCGGCCTAGACCCTGCGCCGCAGCGTATCGGAGCGCTTACTTCTTGCGCTCTTCGATGAACTTGATGGCGTCGCCGACGGTCTGGATGTTCTCGGCGGCGTCATCGGGGATCTCGATGTCGAACTCTTCCTCGAAGGCCATGACGAGCTCGACGATGTCGAGGCTGTCCGCGCCGAGGTCGTCGATGAAGCTGGCTTTCGGCTCGACTTTCGACGCGTCCACATCGAGATTCTCAGCGGTGATCTTCTGAACGCGTGCGGCGATGTCCGACATGGGGAACTCCTTCTTCCTCTCGCCCTCATGGCGAGGGGTATGTGTTGGTGCTCGCGCTGTAAGGGAACCCCATCCGGGGCGCAAGCGGGGTTGATGGTCCAATACAGGGCGTGGCGGAAAGGCTTGTGACGCTTGAGAAGTTGCCGGTTCCTGAAGAAAATCCTTCTAACAGTTCGGCAATATTCAACTACTCGGCGGCCTCCGCATCCTGCTGTTTCTCTTCGTCCTTCGGGCCGCCATCGATTCGCAAGCCCTCCGCGAAGGTCAGCGTCCGGTAGGGGAAGGGAATCTCGATCCCGGCACCGTCGAGGGCCTCCTTGATCGCCTGCACGACCTGATCGCGGCTCCGATGCATGTCGAGGGGCTCGGGCTCGGCCCACCAGCGCACGTTGAAGTTGATGGAGCTGTCCGCGAACTCGGCGGCGAAGACCTGAGGCTTGTTGGCAGAGCCGAACTCCAACGTGGAGACGGCCTTCTCGATGACCTGCCGCGCCTCGGCGACGTTCTCGCCGTAGCCCACGCCCACGACCACGTCGTAGCGGCGGTGGTCGGGATCGGTCCAGACGCGCACCGGGTTCTCGAAGAGATAGGCGTTGGGCACCAGCACCAGCTCACGGTCGACGCGCCTGAGATAGGTGTCGCGCAGGGTGATCCGCTCGATCCGCCCCTCCACGTCGCCGGAGGAGATATAGTCGCCGATCGACATGGTCTTGCGGGCGAGGATCAACACCCCGGCCATGAAGTTCTTGAAAATGTCCTGGAAGGCGATGCCGATGACGATGCCGCCGACCCCGAGGCCCGCCAGGAGCGAGCTGGGATTGATCGAGGGGAAGATCACGGCGAGGGCCGAGAAACCGCCGAAGAACCAGACCAGAAGCCCGCTCAGGGTCTTGGCGAGATCGGTCAGGCTCTGCCGGGCATGGGTGCGGTGGGTGATCCAGCCCGCCACGAACCGGACCCCCCTTGCGACCAGCCAAGTCAGGGCCAGGATGATCGCCGCGATAATGAGCTTGGGCGCCAAGGCGATGGCGCCGGTGACGTAGCTTTCGAACCGGTCGAAGAGGTAGGTAGTGAAGTCCGAGAAGCTCGATATCTCGGTGGGTTTCAGCGCCTCGTCGAGAGGCGCATCCTCGCCGGAGGGGCTCTCTTCGGGGAGCGGGGCATTCGGGTTTTCCGGCGCAGGCGCTTGCTGTTCTTGCATCACTGCTGGAAATGGAGAGCCGCCGGAAAAGTTCCCTACCAACCGCCTGGCGGGGCGCGCAGGCTGGCGACTTCGCGGTAGAGCTTCCAGCCCTCCCCCTCATTGCGCAGAAGCAGAAGATAGGTATCCCGCACCGTCATCGGCTCTTCACCTTGAGGGGTGTAGGTGACGACGGACGTGCCGAACTCATAGGCCCATTCTTCGCTCATGACGACGACTTCGCGGGGCTGGACGTCAATGGAAAAGCCGTTGGGAAAAGGAAGACCCTGCTCCGCCGCATCGGCATAGATGCGGTCCCAGACCGGCCCGCCCGGAGAGACCATCGCCGTATCCGGTCGCAACAGCGCAAAAAGAGGTGACGGATCGGCCTGTCCGGCATGGCGCTCGAACGTCTCTCGCATCTCATCGAAGACGGCGACGGCAGCGCTGCGGGTCTCCTCGTCAACTTCAGCCTGTGCCCCACCGAGCAGTGCAGCGAAGCCAACAATCACCATGATGAAGCGCTTCATAGGATCGTCCCCCCTCGGAGGGGACTACACATCCGATATGTTTTCTTCGCAAGCGAGCCGCGCAGTAGGTAGTGGGTCAGTTGGAAATGAAGACGGCAGTCTTCTTCGTTGAGGGGCCTGCTCGCTTATCTCTCCCTTTCAGAGATCGACATTTATAATGTCGAGTGAGGGCAAGTAGCAGGCGACGCTCGCTCTATGGAGGCCCTCACCCGAAGCCTGCTACGCAGCCTTCGACCTCTCCCGGAGGAAGAGGTGGGGGTGGTGCCAGTTCTTTGCCTCAAATATTCAAACTGACCCACTACCGCGCAGTGACATCAGCCCTTGGAACGGCGGCACACCTGCGGTGAGCTGCCCTACGCCGTCAGATCATCGCCATGCCGCCGTTCACGTGCAGGGTCTGGCCCGTAACATAGGCGGCTTCGTCCGAGGCGAGATAGGCGGCGGCACCCGCGATCTCCTCCGGCGTGCCCATGCGGCCAGCGGGGATCGCCTCGTTGATCTTGCCCTTCTGGTCGTCGGTCAGAGCGTCGGTCATCGGCGTGGCGATGAAGCCGGGCGCGATGCAGTTGGCGGTGATGTTGCGGCTGGCGACCTCGGCGGCGAGGCTCTTCATCATGCCGATCATGCCGGCTTTGGAAGCGGCGTAGTTGGTCTGGCCGGGATTGCCGGTGACGCCGACCACCGAGGTCACGCCGATGATCCGGCCCTTCCTCGCCTTCATCATGCCGCGCAGGCAGGCCTTGGCGAGGTGCCAGGTGGCGGTGAGGTTCACCTTGAGGACCTCGTCGAAATCCTCGTCCTTCATCCGCATCATGAGGTTGTCGCGGGTGATGCCCGCATTGGCGATCAGTATTTCGAGCCCACCCATGGCGTCCTGGGCACGACCGGGGAGCGCCCCGCAGGCTTCGAGATCGGAGAGATCGGCGGGCAGGATATGCACCCGCTCGCCGAGATCGCTGGCGAGGGCTTCGAGCTTGCCCTCGTTGCGGCCGGAGATGGCGACGGTGGCGCCCTGGGTGTGGAGGGTGCGGGCGATGGCCTCGCCGATGCCGCCGGTGGCGCCGGTGACGAGGGCGGTCTTGGAGCTGAGATCGAACATGGCGATGGGACTAGGCCCGGCTCCGGCGCCTGTCACCCCGTCACTTCAGTGGCTGAGGCGGGGCTTGCGCCTTCCGGTAGCACCTTGCCGATGGCGCGCAGAAGCTCTTCGGGGTTCAACGGCTTGCCGACAAAGCCGTCGGCGCCCGCCTCCGCCATGGCGTTCCGGCCCGTCTCGAAGACATCGGCCGTGACAGCGATGATCGGAATGGATGCCTTGGCGTCGCCCCGCGCCCTTACCGCCCTGGTCGTCGCGACGCCGTCCATGACCGGCATCTGGCGATCGACCAGCATCAGATCGTAGTCCCCGGCCTCCAGAAGCTCCAGCGCCGCAGCGCCGTGCTCCGCGAACACACCCTTCATCCCCCAGAGCTTGAGGAACTGCTCCAGGACCAGGCAGTTGACGGTGTTGTCCTCCGCCACCAGCACTTTGAGACCCGCAAGGCGGAGGTCGCCGGAAGGCAGGATACGGGCCGCGCCCTCCTCCTCGGCAGCGGGAAGACGAAGCTCGACCCGGAAGCAGCTTCCCCCGTTGCCCGTCGCCTCCAAGAGGATCGAGCCGCCCATCTGCTCGCACAGATTGACACAGATGGAGAGACCCAGACCGGTGCCGGCCCTTCGTCCCTGCCCCTGCTCGAAGGGCTCGAAGATCGTGGCGGCAGCCTCTTTGGGGATGCCAGGCCCCGTATCGCGCACCCTGAAGACGATCTCGTCATCGTCGCCGCGCTCGGCTAGAAGACGGACCGAGCCGGCCTCGGTGAACTTCACTGCGTTCGAGACCAGGTTGTTGAGCACCTGCCTCACGCGGCGGTCATCGCCCCTCACGTTTTTCGGCAGGCCCGGTCCGATCACGAGTTCCAGGCGAAGGCCCTTGGCCGAGGCGGGTTCGAGATAGGTCATCCGCACCGCCTCCAGAAGAGCGTGAAGATCGAAGACCCGCGGCTCGATCCGCATCTTCCCGGCCTCGATCTTCGAGAAATCGAGGACGTCGTTGAGGAGGGAGAGAAGGTGCTCGCCTGAGCCCTTGATATGGCCCAGAAGGCGCGGCTGCTCGCCGTCGAGCTTACCCGGCTCCCCGGACAGAAGCGCCTCGGTCAGGCCGAGCACCCCGTTCATGGGCGTGCGGAGCTCGTGGCTCATCGTGGCGAGGAAGTCGGACTTCGCCTGGGCGAGGTCCTCTGCCTTCCTGCGTGCACGGTCGAGATCGCGCATCGCTTTCTGGCAGCTATAGCTGAGAAGCGCGCTCATCGCCGTGCCCATCCCGACGGCGTAGACGGCCTGGAGGAAGCGCTGCTGGGTGCGGGCCTCGGTCCAGACGGCCTCCGCACCGACACCGCTCAAAGAGAAGCCGAGCTGGAGACAAAGGACCGCGATGGTGCTGCTGCCTACCAGAAGGGCGGCCTGCCACCCGAAGACGAAGGCCGCCATCATCGAGCCGAGGACGAGCTGCGGTACCAGGGACGAGTAGATGCCCGCGCCGAAGGAGGAGGCAAGGAACCCCGCCAGGCTGATCAGACAGTAGCCAATGAGGAACAGCGCGAAGTTCTTCGTCCAGCGCAGGCAGGCGCTGACGGCGAGAAACAGCGCTGCCGCCACCACGCTCGCCGTATGGTCGATGACCCAGCCGCCGTAGCTGTAGGTCATGCCCCCGAGGTTCACCAGCTGGTAGGCGAGGAAGAGCCAGGCATAGACATAGACGCCGCGCGCGCGGGTGCGGTCCCAGGGCGACAGCTCCGGACCGATCCTCAGAAACGCCTCGTACCCTCTGACCAGTGCCCGCATTGCCCCAGACGCCCCCCGCTCAAGGAGCAATCTGAACCGGAAAGTCTTGATTTGTGGTCAAACTGGCCGCGAAAGATGGTGGCGAAGGGCTACGCCCTTCTCACCAGACGACCCTGACCCGGTCGCCGAACATGGGTCCGTGGCGGCGGCACATGGTCCGCCTGCCACGGAAGATCACAGGACTGGAGCGGCCTCAGCCGCGCTTGCGGCGAGCGGCAGCGAGGGTGCCGAGACCGCCGAGCAGTAGGAGACCTGCGCCAGGGACGGGGACGACCACATCACCGAGCGGCGGGTCGATCTCGTCCAGCTCCGGAATGCCGAACATTTTCGCGGAGCCGTTGCCGCCAGCCATGGCGATGGCGCCGACGCTCTGGCCGCGCACGGCGAAGAGCTGACCGATGAAATCGGAAGCATCGAGATCGGTGCCGGAGATGTCAAAGCTGACGGTGGTGAACACGTCGTTGACCCCGCCCGGTGCGCTAGCGCCGGTGCGTCCGATGGCCAGCAGCACATCGAAGATCGGCTGCTCGCCATTGCCGTTGACGTTTCGGCCGCCGCCCTGGGTGCCCGATACCGAGTTCGCGTTCACGGCGAAACCGGTGATTGGCGCCACGTTCGGCGTCACTGCCGCCTCGAGGCTCGCTGCATCGCCAAAGCCAGCGAAATCGCCGCCAATATTGAAGAACAGTGCCGTGATGTCGCCAGTGTTGTTCGCATCATTGATGGTGAAGGTCATGCGGACACCGCCCGAGATGTCCTCCACCACGATGTCCGTCACCAAGGAATCGCTGCCGGTGCGGTTCTCGTCCGCCTGGAAGGTCAGTGTCGCTGCGGAAGCCGTACCGAACAGCGACGCGGCAGCCAGCGCAGCGCAAGAAAGAAGCTTTTTCATCTTTATCCCCTCCGCAGCTCTCCTGCGGCCCGAAACCTGTTGTCCAAGATGCCGGTATGATACCTCTTGGAGGGCGCCCCCCAGGCGCATTGCGTTACTAACCACAAGTCGAGGAGCATAACAACGCCGGGAGGCGTCAGTGCTGTTCAAACTTGCTCAGTTACCTGAAACAATCTCCGATAGAGAGGTAAAGTCTTTCGCAACACCAGCATTGGTTGTGCGCGCTTCGGGCAGAATCTTCTTCACCAGGCCGCTGAGCACCTTCCCGGCGCCTAGCTCCACGAAGGTGTGAGCACCTTCGCTCGACAGTTTCTCGCAGCAGTCCTGCCAGCGCACCCGGCCCGAGACCTGCTCGGTCAGGGTGCGGCGGACCTCGTCCGGCTGGGTGACCAGGGAGGCGTCAATATTGGCGACGACCGGCCGCGCGGGTGCGCTGATCGACGCTTCGGCCAAGGCCTCCGCCATCCTCTCCTGGGCAGGCATCATGCCTCGGCTGTGGAAGGCCGCCGACACATCGAGGGGTAGCGCACGCTTGGCGCCTTTATCCTTCGCCTTAGCGCAGGCCTCGCTGATGGAGGCCGCATCGCCGGAGATCACCACCTGGCCGGGGCAGTTATCGTTGGCGACCTCGACCCCCGTCTCTTCGGCGAGGCTCTCGACCTCCTCCAGGGAGAGCCCGAGGATGGCGGCCATGGCTCCTTCGCCGACGGGCATGGCGGACTGCATGGCATCGCCGCGGGTGCGCAGGAGCTTGGCGGCCGTCGAAAGATCGAAACTCCCCGCGCAGGCATGGGCGGAGTACTCGCCCAGGGAGTGGCCCGCCAGCCCCGCCACCTGATCGAGGCTCAGCCCCGCCTCCTCCTCAGCCACCCGGAAAGCCGCCACCGAGCAGGCCATGAGCGCGGGCTGGGCGTTGGCGGTGAGGGTCAGCTCCGCCTGCTCCCCCTCCCACATCAGTGCGGAGAGCTTTTGCGACAGTGCCTCGTCCACCTCCTCGAACACCTGCCTCGCCACGGCGAAGTTCTCGGCGAGGTCCTGCCCCATGCCGATTTTCTGGCTGCCCTGGCCGGGAAAGATCAAAGCGAGGTGGGGCATGGGGGGAGGCTCCTTGGTCTGCTGGATGGGCGTTAGGAAGACTGGGCGGTTGAGGCAAGTTCGGAGCGTCGTCGGCACTTATCATCGTCATCCCGGAAGCCGAAGGCTATCCGGGACCCATGGACAAGACCTCGCCGCTCTCGCCGATCCGCTCGGAACAATCTCTTACCACCGGTCCATGGGGATCCGTCGATCCGCTTTGCGGCTCAACCAAGTCCGGGATGACGATGAACTAGCGCAGCTTCACCGCCGTGCCGTTGCAGCTCACCATCAGCATGCTGCCTTTTTGCGTATCCACGGCCTCGTAGTCGATATCGACGCCGATGATGGCGTCCGCGCCTAGGCGCTTGGCCTCGTCCTTCATATCGGCCATGGCGTGGGCGCGGGCCTCTCGCAGGGCCTTCTGGTAGCCCCCCGAGCGACCGCCGATGATGTCGCGGACACCGGCGAAGAGGTCGCGGAAGTAGTTCACACCCAGGATCGCCTCGCCCGCGACGACGCCTAGCGCCTCGGTGGCTTCATGGCCGGGCACGCCGTCCGTGGTGGTCACCTTCATGAGGACGCTCCCGTCAGTGTACCCCGTGCGGGGTAGTTCTTGTCGATGATGAAATCGAGGCCGTTCGCCAGATCGTCGAGACCGGGCCGCGCGAAGGGAACGTTCTGATAGTAGGCGGCATAGAGCTCGCCATTGGGACGCACCAGGAAGGTTCCGGGCTCGGAGAAGACCTCTGGCTCGTTCTCCTGGAAGCCCTCGGAGATGTAGAGCCCCCACTCCTCCGCCTTCTCGCGGGTGAGGCCGTAGCCGAGGGGCACGTTCCTGATGTCCCACTCCTCGAAGGTCTTGTTCGCCCGGTCGGCGCCGTCCATCGAAAGGGCGAATACCTTGACGCCGAGCTCGTCGAAGCGGCCGATCTTGCCGTTCAGCTCCTCGAGCTGCTGCTGGCAGATGGGGCAGTGAAGACCGCGGTAGAAGAGAAGGAGGGTGAAGTTCTCGGCAGCCGCATTGGCCAGGCGCCAGCTATCGGCGCCGAGCATGTCGACTTCGAGTTCGGGGACGGGTTTTCCGGGGATCAGCATGGGCGCTCCGTGGCTCTTTACGGGGTATGTAGCGCCGAACCGGAGGCGGCGGCTTTCACCTCCGCGTGACGGGATGGGAGATGGGTCCCACGGTCAAGCCGTGGGAAGCGCTAGAAAGAGAGCGGAGGGCCTCCACTGCAGACCCTTCGAAACTCGACGGCGGAACGGGAAGGACCGCGACCGCGGTTCCGGGCCGGTCAGGCCCGCCCCATCGGAGCGCCCTCGGCGCGTGAGATCAAAGAGAATCCATTCTCGGGACAGAGGTGCATGTTGCTCGGCTGCTGCCGCAGCATTCTCGACCTGAAAAAGGTCCCCCGGACCTTTTTCTTTCGCTGCGCGAAACCGGACGAGAATGGTGCGCGATGACAGGCTCGAACTGCCGACATCTTCGGTGTAAACGAAGCGCTCTACCAACTGAGCTAATCGCGCTGAGAACGGGACGTATAAGGGCTGCGGGGGGCGGCGTCACGCACTAATTTAGCAACGCTTCCGCCACCTCCGCCCTTAACGCCCACCCCAAACCTCCCCATATCCTCTCTTATGGAAGAGCGACGCATCCCCCGCCCCTCGGCTGCCGACACCCGCGCTGCTGCGCGCACCATCGTCAGGCTGGTGGTCTTCAGCCTCCTCGTCGGGGTGGTCCTGGCCATTTTCGGCTGGAACCCGGTGGAGCTTTGGCGTGGCCTCTGGAACGCGCTGCAGCAGGGCGTCGTGGATGTCTTCGGCACGGGGATCGGCGGCATAGCGCTGGTGGCGACGCTGATCGCAACCGGCGCCGTCATCGTCGTGCCGCTATGGCTGATCTCGAAACTGCTTAGCGGTCGCCGCCGCTGACCACCTTCAAAAACGCCTCGCCATAAACTTCGGCCTTGCGCAGGCCCACACCGTAGACGCTGAGAAGCTCGTTCTGGGTCGTGGGCTGGCGGACCGCCATGTCGATGAGCGTACGGTCGGAGAAAATGGTGAAGGCCGGGGCGCCCTTGGCCTTGGCGAACTCCAGGCGCAGGGCCTTGAGGCGGCTTAAGAGCTCCTGGTCGAAATCGTCGGGGACCTCGATCTGCTGGCGCTTGAGGGCTCTCGTGGTCTCGCGCTTCTCCGAACGCCGGAGCTCTAGGGACCCGCCGCCGTTCAGGAAGGTCCGCCCTTCATCGGTGAGGGCGATGGAGCGGTACTCGCCGCGCATCTCGATGAAGCCCTTGGCGAAGAGCTGACCGACCAGGCTGCGCCAGCTTCTGGCAGGGCGCCCCTGCCCCCTCGCGAAGACCACCAGGTCGTCGTGGCGGGCCTTGATCACCTTCTCGCTCTCCGAGCCGCGCAGCACGTCGATGAGGTGCGCTTGGCCGTAGACCTCGCCGGTCTCGATGGCAGCCTCCAGGAAAAGCCGCGCATCGGCGGTCGCGTCCTCGGTCCTAGGCGGGTCGAGGCAGACGTCGCAGGCGCCGCAGGGCTCAGTGCGGACCTCACCGAAATAGCTGAGCAGCAGGTTCCGGCGGCAGGTGAGCGCCTCGCAATAGGCGGACAGGATGTCGAGCTTGCGCTTCTCGTGGCGCTTCACCTCCTCAGGGGCGCCGCCGTCGTCGATCATGCGGCGGCGGAACATGAGGTCGGAGGGGCCGTAGAGGAGGATCGCCTCGGCAGGCTTCCCGTCGCGCCCTGCCCGGCCGATCTCCTGGTAGTAGGCCTCGGGCGAGGACGGCATGTCCCGGTGGATAACGTAGCGGATGTCCGGCTTGTCGATGCCCATGCCGAAAGCGATGGTCGCTGTGACCACGAGGTCTGGCTCGGACAGGAAGCGGTCGAGCCTAGCCGCCCGCTCTTCGTCGGGGAGCCCCGCGTGATAGGCGACGGCGTTGTGGCCCTTGTCGCGCAGCTTCTCGGCCAGGTTCTCCGTGTTCTTGCGGCTGCCGCAGTAGATGATGCCTTGGCTGCCCCTTCGGTCCTCGAGCAGTTCCGCGATGCGGTCGTCGGGCTTGGACTTCTCCTCGATGGCCAGGGACAGGTTGGGCCGGTCGAAACCGGAGATGAAGACGCGTACCTGCCCGCCGAACAGGCGCTCCTTCATATCGGCGCGCGTGTCCTCATCGGCGGTAGCGGTGAAGGCGGCGACGGGGGTGCCGGGGCGGAGCTCTTTCAACTGGCCCAGGGCCAGATACTCAGGCCGGAAATCGTGCCCCCATTGGGAGATGCAGTGCGCCTCGTCGATGACGAAGTAGCTAACGTCCAGCTTTTTCAGCGCCGCCTGCATGCGCGGCGTGGCGAGGCGCTCAGGCGACATGTAGAGGAGCTTGATCCGCCCCTCCGTAGCGGCCTTCCAGTCGGCGACATTCTCCGAACGCTCGCGGCCTGAATGGATCATGCCCGCGGGCGCGCCGAAGCTTTGGAGGAGCGCCACCTGGTTCTGCATGAGGGCGATCAGCGGGCTGACCACCACGGCGAAGCCCGGCCGCATCAGCGCCGGCACCTGGAAGCAGAGCGACTTGCCCGCCCCGGTCGGCATGACCGCCATCACGTCCTCACCGGCGAGAAGCGCCTCGACGATCTCCTGCTGGCCTGGGCGGAAACCCTCGAAGCCGAAAGTGGCTTTGAGCGTTTCAAGAGGGTCGTCCTGAGGGAGAGGGGCGGGCTGCGCTGACATCACCCCTTAGTGGGGTGGTTGGGGCTGTAGGCGCAAGAGTCCAGCGCGCGGTAAATGCGATCCGAATCGCTTTGTCACGGAGGATGGGGCCAAATCGCTTCTCATCACCGATCAGAAGATCGCGTAGACTGAGATTACTTCTGCCGTCATCCTGGAAAGCCGCCAGGCTTATCCGGGACCCATGGACCGAACCGTTGCAACAACTTTCTGCGTTCTGTCCATGGGTCCGTCGATCCGCTCTGCGGCTCGACCCCCGCTTCGCTACGGCCGGGATGACGCCAGGAGAGGCAATAAGACGATCATGTTGAGGCAGGAGAGGTGTCGGCTCTTCCTACCGGCAGACCTCGATCTTCCGCACTTCCAGGCGGAAAGGACCGTCCTGCCCGTCGGCCAGCATGATGCCCATCTCCACCGCGCCCGCGCCGTCGAAGGGCGCGGCGGGGACCTGCCTGCCGAAGACCGTGCTCTTCATGGCCGTCAGCGGCGCGGAGGCCGTGACCGGTCCGCTATGCTCACCAACGGTGAGCCCGGTTCTGTAGGTCACGGGCCTGCCCTTAAAAGCCTCCTTGGTCTGGAAGATCAGCTCGTAGGAGCGCCCGTCGCCGACCAGGTCCGCCTCGATCCGGGTGGCGCCCTCGAGCACTCCTTCGGGCAGCCGCCGCCTCACCGAAGAGAACCCGCCGCCATTGGTGTTGATCGTGCCCTCGAACACCATCGCGCCGGACTGCCGCGAGGCCTCGCCTTTGGACCGGCCGCCCATGACCCCGTCATTGACGCCATACCAGTGGGCCATGCTGCCGCCGGCCGCAAAGTCCTCGAGCACCGTGCAGCCCATCGTCATCACTCCTAGAACCAACCCTTCGAGCATCCTCACCAGCCTTTTTTCCGCTCAGTCTAAGCGGAAAAGACCCCGCGGGCGCCTCACCATCTGGCAATGGAACTGCAGTGCGCCGCCGTGACGAACTCCGGCGGAGCAGCTATCGCGGGGCCATGCTCACCATCGACCCCGACCTCTTCCGCCCCGACGCGATCTCTCCCGAAACCCAAGCGATGAACGACAAGATCGAGGCGTTCCTGAAGGACAAGCCGACGATCATGGAGCTCGGCCCCGTGCTCGTGCGCGAGCTTAGAGCGAAGGGCGAGGGCCTCCTCGGCAAGCAGCCCGCCAGCGAGCTCGCCCGTTGGGAGACCGCGAAGGCGCTCGGCCTCGAGGTGCCGGTGCGGGTCTTCAGGCCCGAGGGCGACCTTGTCGGCGTCTACCTTCACATCCACGGCGGCGGCCACACGATCGGCGGGGCGGACTTCCAGGACCAGATCCTCGAAGACTATGCCCGCCGCCTCTCCTGCGCCGTGGTCAGCGTCGAGTACCGGCTCGCCCCTGAAAACCCCTGGCCCGCCCCGGCCGACGACTGTGAGGCGGCGGCGGTCTGGCTGTTCGAGACTGCGGGTGAGATGTTCGGCACCGAGAAGATCGCTGTGGGCGGCGAGAGCGCGGGCGGCCACCTCGCAGCCGTCACCGTACTGAGGATGAGGGACAACCATCAGAAGAGCTTCGTCGGCGCCAACCTCGTCTACGGCGTCTTCGACCTCTCGGGCACCCCGGCGCTCAAGAACTGGGGCGAGCGCAACCTCGTCCTCAACACACCGATCGTCTACTGGTTCGCTGAGCAGCTCCTGCCCAAGGCGCAGTTCGAGAAGGCCGATAAGACCGATCCTCAGTACTCGCCTCTCTACGCCCGCCTCGAAGGCCTCTGCCCTGCCCTCTTCTCCGTGGGGACGGCGGACCCGATCATCGACGACACGCTGTTCATGGCCCAGCGCTGGGTGGCCGCAGGCAACGAGGCGGAGCTCGAGATCTATCCAGGTGGCATCCACGCCTTCGACCAGATTCCAGGGCTGACCATCGCCGAGGAGCACCACGGCGCTGCCAGGGCCTTCCTGAAGAGCTGCTTCCGTTGAGCCTGCCGCTGGGCTTTCCCGAGCCGCGACGGGTCCGCGCGGGGGGCGTCACCTTCTCCGTGCACGAAGCAGGACCCGAGGACGGGCTGCCCCTCCTCCTGCTGCACGGCTGGCCGGAGCTCGCCTTCTCCTGGGCTCCGATCGTTCCCGCGCTGACGAAGGCAGGCTGCCGCCTCGTCATGCCGGACATCAAGGGGTTCGGCGGTACTTCCGCACCCCTCGACCCGGAAGCCTACCGTATGGAGGTGCTGACTCGCGACTATGCGAACCTCCTCGATGCGCTCGGTATCGAAAAGGCGGTTCTCGTCGGTCACGACTGGGGCGGGGCCATCTCCTGGCCACTGGCCCAGCGCATCCCTGAGCGCCTTTTGGGTGTGGCCGTCTACTGCACCCCCTGGCCCGCTCCCGCGCCGGTTCCTCCGCTGGCGATCTATCAGCGCAAGATGGGGGAGGACTTCTACATCACGCAGTTCCAGGACCCGAAGCTCCCCAATGCCGTGTTCGGAGGAAAGGAGGAGGCGTTCTTCCGCTTCGTCCTCCGCCCAGGCCCGCCGCGCGAGGTGTGGCCGAAGCTCCTACCGGCCGCCCTCGCCCTGCCCGAGCGCTTCGCCGAGTGGCAGGACGAGAAGACCGACCAGGTGGCGCCCCCCGAGGCTATCGCGCACTACGCCGAGGTCTACGGACGAACAGGCCATGAGGGGCCAACCATGGTCTACAGAGCCATCGACCTTCACTGGCACGAGCGGCAGGCCTTCGACCCCATCATCGACCTCCCCGCCCTCATGGTCACCGCCGAGCGCGACATGATGCTGCCGCCCGAGGCCAGCGAAGGCATGGAAGAGCGTATCCCCAAGCTCAGCCGCGCCAGCCTCGACAGCGGCCACTGGGTGAGCTGGGAGGCGCCGGATGGGTCGGCTCAGGCGCTGCTCGGTTGGTTGAGGGAGGAGCACTTTCTCAACGGCTGAGGAGGCGGAGGACGATGCTCGCTACGACGCTCAGCACCACGCATGTCGCAATCGGGAGAAACACCTTAGTGCCGCCTCGCTCGAAGCGGATGTCTCCGGGCAGGCGGCCGAAGGGAAGCTGCGACAGCCACGGCCAGAGAAGGCCGGTAAGGAGCAGCACGATGCCGAGGATGATGAGAAGCTTCTGCATAGTGTCAGTGTAACGCAAAGGATGCCTCTGGTGCCTCCCCTGTTCCTGAAGGAGAGCCTATGATGCATGAAAGTCTCAACCCTCTCCGTCATCCCGGAAAGCCGAAAGGCTTATCCGGGACCCATGGACCGGACCGTTGAAACTGATGATCCGGTTGGTCCATGGGTCCCGGATCTCCTTCCAGTCGGCCAAGATGACGGCGTGGTGAAGGAAATGGACGTACTATCCGCTATTTTCCCAGCCGACTTAGAGTGCCACACGAAGGCACCCCACCGGGTGCCCGCGCCCACTAGCGCTCAAGTAGCGAAGCGGTAGCGCAACCAAGAAGGCTCGCCCCGCCGGAGGCGCTGCGCGCCGTGTGGCAAAAGGATTGAACCCCTTGGCGGAACCTGCGATGGCGAAGCAAACGCCGCTGCCCAATGAAGGAGCCCCCATGGCCGACCAACCCGAGCGCATCACCATCCTCGCCCGCGAGTTCAGCGCCGCCGCCCTCGAGTTCCACCGCGGGAAGATGGCGCAGAAGGGCTATGTCATGGAGGGCTCGATCACGCCGCGGAAGATGCAGATGATCGAGGGCCAGGAGCAGCCCAAGGACCTCTTCGACGGCGAGGTTCTGTTCGCCGTGACCTTCCGCCTCAAGGACGCCTCCCCCGCGTAACACTGCAGGCCGGGGGCGCTTGCCCCTGAACCGGGGATGTGGCCTGATGGCGCCGCAGCCCTTTTCTTCATGGAGTCCCCTCGGTGAAAGCCCACTCGCTTCCCTTCGCCCTCGGCCTTGCCGCCCTCGCGCTTTCGGCCTGCGCCACCATCGACAAGGCGACCATCGCCGACCGGCTGGAGAAGTTCGGCCTGTCCCGCGACCGCGCCGTCTGCATGGCCGGTGAGCTCGACGACCGCCTCGACGACAAACAGCTCAGCCAGTTCGCCCGCTTCGTCTCCCGGCTGGAGCAGGCCGACACGGTGCTGGAGGCCAGGCGCTCCCTGCGTCAGGTGGAGGACCCCAAGATCGCCCGCGCGGTGACGGCGTCCTTCTTCTCCTGCGCGATCTGACCCATGGCTGATCTGAGGGGCGAGGCCGAGGACCGCTTTGCGAGGGTGGAGGAGACCCTGGCGGCCAGCATCGACAGGGGCGAGGACCTCGGCGCCAGCGTGGCGGTCATCATCGAAGGCGAGACCGTCATCGACATCGCCGGGGGCTATCAGGACAAGGCGAAGACCCTCCCCTACGAGCCCCGGACCCTTACTTGCGTTTTCTCCTCGGGTAAGGCGGTCTGCGCGGCGCTGATCGCGGCGGCGGTCTCGGAGGGAAAGCTCGCCTATGACGAGCCGGTAGCCACCTATTGGCCTGACTTCGCCGCGAAGGGCAAAGAGAAGATCACCGTCGCCCAGGCCCTCTCCCATCAGGCGGGGCTCGCCGCCTTCACCGAGGAGAAGGACCCGGCCATCTGGGTGGACTGGGAGGCGACCTGCGCCGCCCTTGCCGAGATGGCGCCCCTTTGGGAGCCGGGCACGGCCAGCGGCTACGGCCCGCAGACCTACGGCTTCATCGCGGGCGAGCTCCTTCGCCGGGTGAACGGGCAGACGGTGGGACAGCAGCTCAAGGGCCTGACCCGCGACGTCATCTGCGGCATGGGGCTGAGCGAAGCCACCCGCGCCGCGCCCCTCGTCAAACCGAAGCGCGCGCCCGACCTCGGCGAGATCGACGAGATCACGAAGGCGGCCTTCCTCCTGCCATGGTCCGCCCCCTCCGGTATCTCCCGCCAGACATGGGCGGCGGCGGAGATTCCCGCCTCCAACATGCATGCCTGCGCCCACGGTCTCGCCGAGATCATGCAGCTCTTCGCCGCCGGGCGCATGGGCGACAAGCTCGCCGTGTCGGACAGCGTGCGGGAGGAAGCCTGGCAGGAGCGCATCAGCGGGCCTGACAAGGTGCTGCCCTTCCATCTCTCCTGGGCGGCTGGCGTCATGCGCGAGACCTATGATGGTCGCATTTTCGGCGCACCGCCGACGGCGATCGGCCATTACGGCTTCGGCGGCTCCTGCGTTCTGGCGGACCCGGCCAGGGGGCTCAGCTTCGCCTATGTGCCCAACCAGCAGTCGCACCACCTGGTGGCCGACCCCCGCGCCACGGCTTTGTTACGCGCCGTTTACCAAGCTTTGAGTTAATTCCGGCCCAATCGTCATTGGATTGCAACCTCTCCGGCGGACTATACTGCTGGTCTTGAGGCCAATGGGAAGGGTTCTCTAGCTTTGTTACTCGCGCCGCTCGCTGCTGTTTACAGCCTGTCCTCCGCCGCTGCCCTGGACGCAGAGGTGGAGCGCTTCCGCAACGCTTTCCGCGCCGAGGCCATCGCCTCCGGGGTGAGCGCTTCCGTCTATGACCGCGAGATGGCGACCGCGCAGCGCAAACCCAAAGTGCTGGAGCGCGACGCCAACCAGCCCGAGTTCGTGCGCCCCATCTGGGACTATCTCGACAGCGCCACCTCCGACCGCCGAGTCGCCGAGGGGCGCGAGAGCTTCGCCGCGCAAGAGACCGAGCTTCGGATGATCGCCTCCTCCTACGGCGTGTCCCCCTATATCATCGCGGCGATCTGGGGCCTCGAGTCCAACTACGGCAGCATTTTGGGCCGGAACGACATCATCTCGGCTCTGACCACCTTGGGCATGGAAGGGCGGCGCCAGCGCTTCGGCCGGACCGAGCTCATCGGTGCCCTGAAGATCATCCAGAACGGCTACGCCACCAGGGGAGAGCTGCAAGGCTCCTGGGCGGGCGCCATGGGCCAGACCCAGTTCATCCCCACCACCTATCTCGCCTACGCCATCGACTTCGACGGCGATGGGCGCCGCGACCTCTGGAAGGACACGGGCGATGTCTTCGCCTCCACCGCCAACTATCTCGACCGTGCGGGTTGGAAGACGGGCGAGCGCTGGGGCGTCGAGGTGAACCTGCCCGAGGGCTTCGACTACGCCCTCGCCGATGGCCGCCGCTACAAGGTGACCGACTGGATCAGGTTAGGGGTACGCGGATCGTCCGTCGCCCTGCCCGACGCCATCGGCCTTGATACGGGGGCCAAGCTTCTGATCCCTGCGGGGGCGAACGGTCCGGCCTTCCTGACCTTCAAGAACTTCGACGTCATCAAGCGCTACAACAACGCCACCTCCTATGCTTTGGGCGTGGCGCTCCTCAGTGAGCGGATCGCCGGTTCCGAGCGGAACCTCGTCAATGAGTGGCCGCGCGGCGATGTGCCCCTTACCCGGACCCAGAACCAGGAGCTGCAGCAGGCGCTGACTAACAAGGGGTACGACACCGGCGGTGTGGACGGCGTGGTCGGTCCGAATACCCGCCGTGCCCTGAGGTCATGGCAACGCGACAACGGCATGGCGCCGGACGGCTATCCGTCAAGCGCCGTGCTGGAGAAGCTGACCGGCGAGGCGTGACGGAGCTCCCCCGCGCCGACCTCACGCAGGACGAGGGCGGCACGCTCCGGTCGGAACGCTTCGGCGACGTCTACTTCTCTCCCGATGACGGACTGGCTGAGACTAGGCACCACTTCCTCGTGGGCAACGACCTGGCCAAACGTCTGGCGCAGCTGCGAACGGCGCCCTTCGTCGTCGGCGAGCTGGGTTTCGGCACCGGACTGAACGTCCTGGCCCTGATGGCCGAGGCGGAGAAGCACCCCGGCTGCCGCCTGCATATCTGGACATGCGAGGGCTTCCCCCTCGCCCGTGACAGGTTCCGTGAGGTGCAGCGGGCCGCCGGTGAGCGCTGGCCTGAACTCGCTCCCTATGCGGAGCGGCTTGCTGACCTCTACCCCGAGCCCTATCCAGGCCAGGTGCAGTTGCGCCTAGGTGAGAGGGTCACGCTGACCATCGCTTTTGGCAGGGTCCTGCCGTCGCTGCGCAGTGCCTGGTTCGAAGCCGAGGCCTGGTTCCTCGACGGCTTCGCCCCTTCCAAGAACCCCGATATGTGGTCGCCGGAAGTGATGCTCGAGGTTGCCCGCCTGACGAAATCAAGAGGCACGGCAGCCACCTTCTCCGTGGCCGGAGCGGTCAGGCAGTCGCTGGAAGGCGCCGGTTTTACCTGGGCGAAGGCGCTTGGTTTCGGCCGTAAGAAACATATGCTCCGTGCCAAGCTGGAAGCGCCACCGACCCGTTCGGTCGAGAAGCCATGGTTCACCCCGCCCGAGGCGCTACAGCCCGGTCCGGTCGCCATCATCGGGGCGGGGATCGCCGGAGCCTGCCTCGCCCACCAGCTTCGCCTGGCGGGGAGGAAGGTCGTTCTCATCGACCGTGAGGGCATAGCCAGCGGTGCCTCCGGCAACCCAGGCGGTCTCGTCATGCCGCGCCTCGACAAGGGGGATAGTGCGGCGGCGAGGTTCTACCGCGACGCGTTTCTCTATGCCTCCAGCTTCTACAGCGAGCATACTTCCGAAGCTTTCGACCCCTGCGGCGGCCAGATGGCCATGGACAGGCAGCGGGCCGAGGCGGTGATGGGCAACGGGCTCTGGCCTCCGGGCGCTCTAGCCCCGGACGATCACGGTATTGGAGTGGCCGTGGCAGGTGTCTTGCGCCCGGCGGTGGCGACCCGGCAGCTTGCCCAGGAAGCTCTGCGCGGCGAGGTCGAGCGGATCAGCGAGACGAGCGACGGCGTGCTGCTGCATCTTACGAGAGGCCAAGTCGTCGAGGCAGCCGGGGTCGTCGTCGCCTGCGGCGCCGAGGACGAGCTTTGGGAGGAGACGCCCATTGCCCCCTCCTTGGGGCAGATCGAGGTTTTCGAAGGGCCTCTACCGGAGCGCGTGTATACAGATGGTCAGTATGTAGCGCCGTTGAAGGGCCACCTTCTTACCGGTGCCACCTACGCTGCCCACCAGGGCGGAAGGGTCCAGGCGAGCGAGCTGAACCGTGCAGAGAACAAAGCGGCAGCCGAGCAGCTTCTCGGCACGACGGTAGGGAAGCATATCGCTTCGCGAGCTTCCCTCCGTGCGACGACGCCCGATCGTCATCCGATGGCCGGAGCGCTCTACGACGGGAGCCGAGCTCTGGAGGCCTATGCCGGATTGGCCAAAGGGCTTCGCACGACCTACCCGCCCGCGCCCTATCGGCAGGGCGTATACGTGCTGGGCGGGCTTGGTTCGAGGGGGCTTGTGACTGCGCCCATCCTAGCGGCTCATCTCACAGCGCAGATGACGGGCGGGGTGTCGCCGCTGACCGAGGAGCAAGCCGAGCTGGTGCATCCGGGGCGGTTTCTTATCCGCGGTATCAAGCGGGGCGAACATCCTCCCCTCTAGGGGAGGTGCCTGCAAGGCGGGCGGAGCGGGGTTGCAAGTGAAACAACCTACTCCGCAGCACGTCCCCTTAGTCAGCTACGCTGACAGCTTCCCTGAAAGGGGAGCGGAAGCCCTAGATTTCTACCTGAACACGCAAGCATCAAAGCCTTCGGCCTCGACCGTCCGCATGCGCGCCATCACCGTACCCGAACGCCTGCGCACATACGGCCCCGGCGGGTCCACGCGCCATTTGTTGGGGCTGGGGAGCACGGTGGCCAGGAGCGCCGCCTCGCGCCTAGTCAGGTCCTTCGCAGGCTTGCCAAAGCGCTTCTGCGCAGCGGACTCGGCGCCGAAGATGCCGTCGCCCCACTCGGCCACGTTGAGGTAGAGCTCCATGATCCGCCGCTTGGAGTAGAGCACCTCCATGGGCAGGGTGAAGCCCGCCTCGGCCACCTTGCGCACCGGGCCGCGACCTGGCCAGAGGAAGGCGTTCTTGGCCGTCTGCTGACTGATGGTCGAGGCGCCGCGGACCCTGCCGCCCGCTCTCGCCTCCTTATAGGCAGCCTTCAACTCGCCGAGGTCGAAGCCTTTATGACGGCAGAACTTGTTGTCCTCCGAAGCGATCACGGCGCGGACGAGGTGTGGCGAGATGTCGGACAGCGGCACCCACTCGGCGCTCACCTCCTGCCCCTGCAAGCTCCGCACACCCATCAGTGTCGTGCCCTTCACCGGTAGGAAGCGGTAGACCACGAGAAAGAGGAGGCACACCGCCGCAAGCCCCGCGGCGAACCGCCATGTGAAGGTCCAGGCGAGCCCCAGCGCTGAAGTCCAGCTCACGCAGCCGCCTCCGGCGCGACGCCGGGCGTGCCGGAGGCCCCTTGCGGACTGTCGAGCCAAGCCTCGCAGCAGGCCTTGGCCAGCGTCCGCACCCGGAGGATATAGCTCTGCCGCTCCGCCACCGAGATCACGCCTCTCGCATCGAGGAGGTTGAAGAGATGACTCGCCTTGATGCACTGCTCATAGGCGGGCAGGCAGAGCTTTGGTGCGTCCTCGGACAAAAGCGCCTTGCATGCCTCCTCGGCTTCCTGGAACTGGCGGAAGAGAACCTCCGTGTTCGCCCGTTCGAAGTTGTAGGCGGAGAACTCCACCTCCTGCTGGTGGAAGACATCGGCATAGGTGAAGGGCGTGCCGTCGGGCTTCTCGCCGCCGAAGACGAGGTCGAAACCGTTGTCCACGCCCTGCACATACATGGCCAGGCGTTCGAGGCCGTAGGTGATCTCGCCGGTCACGGGCTTGCAGTCGAAGCCGCCGACCTGCTGGAAATAGGTGAACTGCGTCACCTCCATGCCGTCGCACCAGACCTCCCAGCCGAGGCCCCATGCGCCCAAGGTGGGGCTCTCCCAGTCGTCCTCCACGAAGCGCACATCGTGCTTCTTCCGGTCGATGCCGATGGCGTCGAGGCTGCCGAGGTACAGCTCCTGGATGTTCTCGGGGCTCGGCTTCAGCACCACCTGGAACTGGTAATAGTGCTGGAAGCGGTTGGGGTTCTGGCCGTAGCGGCCATCGGTCGGGCGGCGGCAGGGCTGCACATAGGCGGCGTTCCACGGCTTGTCGCCCAGGCTGCGCAGGGTCGTTGCTGGGTGGAAGGTCCCCGCCCCCATCTCGAGATCGTAGGGCTGGAGCAGCACGCAGCCGTGGTCCGCCCAGTACTGCTGCAAGGTGAGGATCAGACCTTGAAAGGTCAGCGGCTTGTTCTCGGTCAAGGGAGGCTCCGGCGAACGCAAAGTTTTGCCGTGTCTAGCGCCTCACGCGCCTTCTGCAACAACGCGCCTGAGGCCGAGGATGCGGAAGACGACCACCGCACCGATGCTCACCCCGGTGACGAGCAGAAACGCGCCGATATAGGCCTTGGCGAGCTGCAGGGGCGGCTCCTCCAGCGCAGGCCCCGGCAGGGAGGAGAGCACCGCCGCCACTGGCTCAGCCGCGAGAAGGGAGGGAACGGCGAACAGCGCACCCGCGGTAACGATCAGCAAGGCGTGGCTGACGCTGAGCGCGTTGGGGATCAGAAGGGCGAAGCTCTTCTCCTGCCGCCTCGCCAGCGCCAGCGTAAGGAGTAGGGTCAGCGCCATGAAACCCGACAGACCGGAGGCGAGAACCGTCTCGGAAACCGGCAGCAGATCAGCGGCCAGATAGGCCACGCCGAAGCTCGGCCCAATACAGGCCAGCGCAAAGACGAGCGGCATCACGAGAAAGGCAGGTCGGCGCAGCTTGAGGACCGTCGGGTTGACCGGACGACGCAGCCTCGGCCGCTCGTCATCGTAGAGAAGCCGTGAAGCTGCCTCCTGGTCCCGCCATTCCGTGTCCATGCCCGCCCCGGCCTTTTCGATAAACGATATGTAGCAGAACCGCCCCGGCGCCGCTAGATGAAATCGGCCTTACTTGTCCCTCCTTGGGGGAACGGAAGCGATCGCCGCGCCATTGGCCCTACCATGTTCACCCATCTTCTCACCACAGCAGCCCTTCTCGCCGCCGCCGTGCCGGCTGCCCAAGAAGACCATCTCACCCTCGTCAACCGGGAGGTACGCGAGGTCATGTGGAAGGACCTCTACGCCGTCGCCGTCTGGTCGGAGGACGGGGAGCTGACCGAGGACGATCTCTACGACGACAGCCGCCCCAAGCGGCTGGCGGTCGAGGTCATCTATGACGGCGCCCTGCCGGACATACCCGAAAGCTGGTCCCACGAGCTCAAGCCCGAGCTCTCGGAAGAGCAGTGGAAGCTCCTCGCCGACGGCTACAGGACCCTGGAGAAAGGCGACAAGATCGTCGTCACCTACGATCCCGAAACCGGCACGGAGATGGTCCAGGGCGAGCAGGACGTCCTCAGCGACGAGGGCTACGGCCTGATGAAAGGCTTCCTCGACATCTGGTTCGGGGAGGACCCCATCAGCGAGGACTTCCGCGAGGAGTTCATCCAGGACTGACTTCTCGGGTCTACTTCTTCCGCCATTGGGAGGGGGAGTAGCGGTTGGTGACGTTTGCATAGCAGAACCGGCCGATCTGCGAAGTGACAGACCCTGCGTTTGGTCCTATAGCCGCGCCATGCGCATTTTCATCGACACTGCTGATACCAACGAGCTGCGCGAGGCCTTTACAACGGGTCTTGTGGACGGCTGCACGACCAACCCCTCGCTGATCGCCAAGGCGGGGCGGGACTTCAAGGAGGTCATCGCCGAGATCTGCGAGATGACCGATGGTCCTGTCTCCGCGGAGGTAGCCTCGACCGAGGCGGACATGATGATCAAGGAGGGTAAGCGCCTGTCCGAGATCGCCTCGAACGTGGTGGTCAAGCTGCCGCTGACCTGGGACGGTCTGAAGGCCTGCCGGGCCATGTCCGAGGAGGGCATCGACACCAATGTCACCCTCTGCTTCACCGCCGCCCAGGCCTGGCTCGCTGCCAAGGCAGGCGCGACCTACATCTCCCCCTTCATCGGCAGGCTGGACGATCTCGGTCAGCAGGGCATGGAGCTGATCGGAGAGATCAGGGCGCTCTACGACACCCAGGACTACCAGACCCAGATTCTCGCCGCCTCGATCCGGGGGCCGCTGCATGTTAAGGAAGCCGCGCTTCTAGGCGCAGACGTAGCGACCATTCCCCCCAAGGTCTTCAAGGCTCTCCTGAACCATCCGCTGACCGACAAAGGTCTCAGCGACTTCGTCAAGGACTGGCAGGGGACGGGGCAGTCGATCCTCTAGTAGGAAGAAGTGTACGGAGCGACGCGGAAGGGGTAGAACCGGTCGCTCCGTATCGCGTGAACGATCACGCGTCGGCCTCAGACGAGAACCATCAGTTGGCCAAGGGCTGCGAAAGTTCCCACACCGATCAGTCCGGCGATGACGATGGACAGGGCGGCGAAGGCGTTTTTCGGTTGGTTCGACATGGTGTTGTTCCTTTCGGTTCTCTTTCATGGGCTCCCCTGTTCGCGGGGTTGAGCCGTTTGGTTTCAGGGTCGGGGACCGGGGAGTTTCTGGCATCTCACCCGGCCCCCTTCCCCGTCCGGCTCGCTTCGGCCTGCTGGGACAGAGGCTTGGCCGAAACGTCTCTTCCGGACGGGTACGCTTACTGATCGTTGCTCGCGAAGATGCCGAAATTAGGCGCACCGGCCATCTGCTCTTCGAGGGACTGTTTCATCTCTGCGCTCAGCTCGCTGGCGCAGGAGGCGATGTGGGCGAAGCGGCGCGTGCCGCGCGCATCGTCGCGGCAGAACTCCAGCGCCTTGTCCTCGATCATCTCCACCACCTTGGCCTGACCGGCGGCGGTGGTAAGAAGGCTTCGGTCGAACTCGACGGTGACATCCGAAGCGAAAGCGGGCGCAACCATGGCGGCGGCAGCAGCGGCGATGGCAGTGAGCGTAAACATGGTCTTTTCCTTCCTTCTTCCGCAGACTTCCGGGTACGGATCCTCGTTCCGGCACAAGGCCGGTTTGAAGCTCCGGGGGCAGTCCCGAAGACCTGCGGTTCCTCAAAATCCGCGGACGATCAGCTCCGCGTGGGCTGGATGCGACTGAACGCCGTATCGATCTTCGATATTATCGCTTTTCGATGAGTTACAAGAAGGCAGGGGAAGTTTTTTGCATGCCTTTTGACGTTTTCTCACGATCCGGGGCATAAGCTGCGGAATGCACGGGACTTTCGACAGCACACAGAAAGGCAGCTTCTGGGCGAAGGCCGCCACCGGCGCGGCCATCGGCGCGGCGCTGTTCCTCGTGGCGGCGAAGGCCTACGCCTTCGCAGTCTCCGGTTCGGTGGCGGTTCTGGGCTCTCTCACCGACAGCGCGTTGGATCTGGCGGGCAGCCTCGGCGCCTTTCTGGCGGTGCGCTACGCCGCCATGCCCGCCGATGACGACCATCGCTTCGGCCACCAGAAGGCCGAGGCGCTCTCCGCCCTCGGGCAGAGCGTCCTGATCGGCGCCTCCGCCCTGTTCCTGGCAGTGGAAAGCGTGAAGCGCCTCCTGGACCCCGAACCGGTGCAGGCGGCAGGCGCCGCCATGGCCGTGCTCGTCCTAGGCCTCGTGGTAACAGCGGGCCTTGTCGCCTTTCAAAGCTACGCGCTCAAGCGCTCGGGCAACCTCGTAGTCGAGGGGGACAGGGCGCACTATACCGGCGACCTCATCGCCCATGGCGGGGCGCTGGTCGCGGTGTTCCTGGCGTCGCGCTTCGGTATCTCGTGGGCCGATGCCCTGGCGGGCCTCGTTGCCGCCGGTTTCCTCGCCTGGTCGGTGAAGAGCATCCTCGGCGCCGCCCTGCCCCAGGTCATGGACCAGGAGCTGCCCGACGACGACGTCGCCGCCATCACGGCCATCCTCGACAGCGAGGAGGAGGCGGCGGGCTGGCACCATCTGCGCACCAGACGTTCAGGAGGCAGACGGTTCGTACAGCTCCACCTCGACCTCCTCGGCGACATGACATTGGCCGAGGCCCACACCATCGCCGACCGGGTCGAGCGCCGCATCGAGGACGCCTTCCCCGATGCGGATGTGATCGTTCATCAGGACCCGGTTTGAGGTGGCTAGAGCGCGATGCCGCTGGCCCCCCCGCCCTACGGGCACCTCCCCCACTGCGTAGGGGAGGAAAACAGAACCAGCGTAGGCTCCCCATCTCGCTCCCCCACTTCGTAGCCGGTTCGCCATAGGCGAAAGAAAAGGTCCGGGGGACCTTTTCTAGGCGGAGAAGGCCACGGCAGTGGCGGGGGAGCTGCCGGCAGGCTGGGGGGCTGAGCCCCCTAGCCCCGCGAGGGCTCTTGCGGGCGGCCGAGGTTCATCACCTTGGTCCAGGCACGGACGAAGTCGTGGGCCAGCCGCTCGTCGCCGCCGTCATAGGCGTAGCGCTCGGCAGCGGCGCGCAGCTCGGCGTTGGAGCCGAAGACGAGGTCCACTTCCGAGGCCTGCCACTTCTCCTCGCCGCTCGCCCGGTCGCGGCCGACATAGGTGTAGTCGCCGATCTTCTCCCAGACGGTGCCGATATCCATCAGGTTGACGAAGAAGTCGTTGGTGAGCTGGCCGGGGTTATCCGTCAGCACACCCATCTCGCCTCCGCCATGGGTCGCACCCAGCGCCCTCATGCCGCCGATCAGCGCCGTCATCTCGGGGATGGTCAGGCCCAGCATATCCGCCTTGTCGACCATGGCCTGGGCCGGGGTCAGGCGGGCCTCACTACTGTAGTAGTTGCGGAAGGCGTCGGCCTTGGGTTCGAGGTGCACGAAGCTCTCGCCGTCGGTCATGTCCTCGGTGGCATCGCCCCTACCGGGACGGAAGGTGACGCTGACGTCCTGGCCTGCGTCCTGAGCGGCCTTCTCGATGGCCGCCGCACCGCCAAGCACGAGGAGGTCGGCCATGGAGACCTGCCTGCCGCCCGCCTCGTTGAAGCGCTGCTGGATGTCCGAGAGCACGGCCATCACCTCGGTAATCTCCTGCGGGCTGTTGGCGGCCCACTGGTTCTGCGGCGCGAAGCGAAGCCTTGCGCCGTTGGTGCCGCCGCGCTGGTCGCTCTCGCGGAAGGACGAGGCCGAAGCCCAGGCCGCACGCACGAGCTGGGGCACGGTGAGGTCCGACGCCATGATCTCCTGCTTGAGGCGGGAGGCGTCGCTGGTGCTGATCGGGTTCGAGACCTCGGGCACCGGGTCCTGCCAGATGAACTCGCCCTCGGGCACCATGGAGCCGAGATAGTTCGAACGCGGACCCATGTCGCGGTGGGTCAGCTTGAACCACGCGCGGGCGAAGGCGTCCTCGAACTCGGCCGGGTCTTCCAGGAACCGCATGGAGATCTCGCGGTAGGCAGGATCCTCCTTGAGGGCGAGGTCGGTGGTCAGCATCATCGGCGCGTGACGTACATCGTCCCTATGCGCATCGGGGACCAGGCTGTCGGCTTCGCCGCCTGCGGGGTGGTACTGGATGGCGCCAGCAGGGCTCTCGCCGCGCTCCCAATCGTACTCGAAGAGGAAGGTGAGGTACTGGTGGGTCCAGCGGGCGGGGTCGGCCGTCCAGGCGCCCTCGAGACCCGAGGTCACCGTATCCTCCGAGTGCCCCTTACCGCAGGAGTTGTTCCAGCCGATGCCCTGGTTCTCCGTACCGAGAGCAGCGGGCTCACGCGACAGGCAGTCATCGGGCTTGTGGGCGCCGTGGGCCTTGCCGAAGGTGTGGCCGCCCGCGATCAGCGCCACGGTCTCCTCATCGTTCATGGCCATGCGGCCGAAGGTGAGGCGGATGCGCTCGGCGGCCTCCAGCGGGTCGCCGCTGCCGTTCGGCCCTTCGGGGTTGACATAGATCAGACCCATGACGGACGCGCCGAGGGGCTTCTCCAGCTCGCCCCCGGCGAAGCGCTCCTTGCTGCCCAGGAACTCACCCTCGGGACCCCAATAGACGAGGTCGGGCTCCCAGTCGTCCTCGCGCCCGCCTGCGAAGCCGATGGTCTTGAAGCCCATCGATTCCATGGCGACGTTGCCCGTCAGCACCATGAGGTCGGCCCAGGAGAGCGCGTCGCCGTACTTCTTCTTGATCGGCCAGAGGAGCTGACGCGCCTTGTCGAGATTGGTGTTGTCCGGCCACGAGTTGAGCGGCTCGAAGCGCTGCTGGCCGCCCGCGGCCCCGCCCCGGCCATCGGCCAGGCGGTAGGTGCCCGCCGAGTGCCACGCCATGCGGATGAAGAACGGTCCGTAGTGGCCATAATCGGCGGGCCACCAGTCCTGGCTCTCGGTCATCAGGGCCTCGATGTCGGACTTCACCTCTTCAAGGTCGAGCTCGAGAAACGCCTCGCGGTAGTTGAAGTCGGGGCCGAGGGGCGAGTAGTCCGAGGCGTTCTGGCGAAGCGGCGCAAGGTCCAGGGTCTGGGGCCACCAGAAATCGTTGCCCTTGGCCGCCTGAACGGCCTGGCTCACCTCGGGGCGCTCGGCATCGGTGGTGCCTTCCCAGGCCTCCCCTTCGGTGGGCTGTTCGTTGTCGGCGCGGTACTCGGCCCCGCGAGGCTGCGATGCGGCGCCCCGCTCGCTCGTAGCGCTGTCGCTGCCGCCGCAGGCCGCAAGGCCCAGGGTCAGAAAGGTGGCGGAGAGAAGCTTCAGTTTGAGACTGCTGTTCATGGGTTCGTTTCCTCTTCGCGGGGCCGCCACGAGACGGCGAGCCATATACGGCAGCGGCGAAGAGCCTTCGTGCTGCCCGTCGGAGGAAGGCGTAAGCCAGACCGGCGCGTTCTGCCCAACGGAATTAGCAGATAGCGCCTATCGGCAGGCTCGATAGAGGTTCTCTACCGGCTCTGGCAGTAGCGCGCGCCGAGCACCTCGCCCTGTCCCGGCTTCTGCAGCAGCACGGCGCAGCCCTCGCCGCGCCCCGGCTTTTCGGCTGTCGCGGTGCGCTCGCTCGAGGCCTCGGACAGAAGCTCGAAGGACCTGACGACATGGCGGCTGGCGAGGGTGCGGCCTTTGTTCTCACCGCCCAGGACGTCGGTGGACTGGCGGCGGTCGAAGCGGACGAGCCACAGTTCCGCAGGCTCCTCGCTCTCCGCCCTGACCGAGAAGCCCTCACCGGTAGCTTCGACCGTCAACGATCCTTCGGGGCGCGGCGCCCGGCGGATCAGGGCGCCGACATCGCGGGGGCGAGAGCCGACGGCCTCAAGCTCACCAGCCACCACGGCTTGAGGCGTATAGACCCTGCGGGTCTTGCGAATGTTCTGGTTGTAGCGCCGCTGCCGCTCGGTGAAGGCAGGGTCCGAGAACGGGTCTTGCCAGCGCCCGTCGCCGCCGTGAACCAGCCGGTTCCAGTAGTCCACATGCCACTCCAGCACCACGAGGTCGTCCCGCTCAGCCAGTTCCGAGAACAGCGCCTCGGCCGGTGGGCAGGAGGAGCAGCTCTGCGAGGTGAAGAGCTCGGCCAGGACCGGGGAGCGTTCGAAAGCGGAGGCGCTGGCTGAGAGCCCGGCGAGAACGGCAACAAGAGACAGGCGCATAGCGGCTCCGATGGTGAGGGCGTACCCCCTATACCTTCGCTCCTCAGCGTGGCAGGGTTACCGCGTTCGGCAGTCCGTAGAGCGGCTGCCAGTGCGTCCACCCTACGCCCAGGCCGTTGAAACCAGGACCAACCCCGCAGGGCGGACAGCGAAGCTGGCCGCGGATGCTAGCGATGGCGCGCCGAACGCGGCCAGCTTCGCTGTACGCCCTACGCCCGACCTTGCCCCCCGCTCTCTTTTGAGCTAGCGGCGCCGCTTCGAGCAGTGGTCGCTCGGCATTTGGGATGGTCCCGCAGCCGAGCGAGCCGAAGGCGGCTCAGCGTTCCCGCGCCCCGTCTCCGCTGCCAGCAAGGGTAGATCACCTATGGCTCTTTACGAGCATATCTACATCGCGCGCCAGGATGTGAGCCCGGCGCAGGTGGACCTCCTGACGGAGGAACTCCAGGACATCGTGAAGGAGAACGGCGGCAGCGTCGAGAAGGCCGAATATTGGGGCCTCAGAAACCTTCAGTACAAGATCAAGAAGAACCGCAAGGGGCACTACTCCCTGATGCACATCGAGGCGCCGTCCGAGGCGATCGTCGAGATGGAGCGTCAGATGAAGCTCAAGGAGGACATTCTCCGCTTCATGACCTTGCGCGTCGATGAGTTCGATCCCGAGCCCTCGCCGGTGATGAGCCGCCGCGACCGCGACGACCGCCCGCGCGACCGTGACGACCGCCGCGGCGACAGGGGCGATAGAGGCGACCGCGGAGATCGTGGTGACAGAGGAGACCGCCGCTAATGGCCAAGACGTTTTTCCGCCGCCGCAAGACCTGCCCGTTCTCGGGCGAGAAAGCACCGAAGATCGACTACAAGGATCCCAAGCTTCTCGGACGCTACGTCTCCGAGAAGGGCAAGATCATCCCGTCGCGCATCTCCGCCGTCAGCCAGAAGAAGCAGCGCGAGCTGGCCCGCGCCATCAAGCGCGCCCGCTTCCTCGCCCTTCTCCCTTACGTTTCGCAGGACTGATCCATGACGCAAGTTATCCTTCTCGAACGCATCGAGAAGCTCGGCGGCATTGGTGACGAGGTCACCGTGAAGCCCGGCTTCGCCCGTAACCACCTCCTGCCGAAGGGCAAGGCCCTGCGTGCCAACGAGCACAACCGCAAGAAGTTCGAGGCCGAGCGTGCAGCCATCGAATCGCGCAATGCTGAAGAGCGCGAGCGCGCCGAGCAGCTCTCCCGCTCGGTGGCCGACAAGCAGTTCACCATCATCCGCTCGGCTTCCGATGCGGGCATGCTGTTCGGCTCGGTCTCCTCGCGCGACATCGCCGAGACGGCCTCCACCAAGAAGCTCAAGCTGCAGAAGCAGAACGTGCTCCTCGACGGCCCGATCAAGACCCTCGGCATCTTCCCCGTACGCATCCGTCTGCACCCGGAAGTCACCGTGCAGATCGAGGTCAACATTGCTCGGACCCAGGAAGAGGCCGAGCGTCAGGCCGCCGGTGAGGACATCTTCGCCCGCGAGGAAGAGAACGTCGAACGGGTGACCGGCCTCGACGAGGACGGCAACGCGCCTCGCCAGCCGAGCTACGACAGCGCTCCCGCCGAAGAAGGCGGCGAGCCGGCCGAGGGCGAGACCCCTGCCGAAGAAGGCACCACGGAGAACGTCACCGACGTTCCCTGAGGCCTAGCCCCACTACCGAATGAGAAAACCCCGCCCGTCCACGGCGGGGTTTTCTTTTGGGGTTTCGGTGGTTTGCTAATGCCCCTGGCCCCCTCCGCCCTTCGGGCACCTCCCCCACTCGTGGGGGAGGGAAGCAGAAACAAACCTCGCTCCCTATTTCGCTCCCCCTCCCTGAGGGGGAGCTGCCGGTAGGCTGAGGGGGAGCGGGCCACGAATGCTGTGCCTTCCGTTCGTCCCTGGAGACCCAAACGCCCATTCTTCTGCGTAAGCTACCCACTCACCGCTGGCTTCCGCATCATGTTCCTGCTATGTTCCATACCCCACCCACCGGCGGCAAATGTCAGCGAAACCTCGATTGGGGATTCATTCGACTCGCCAAACCCAAGGAGGAGTGGAATCCTAGCCCATGCCCGACGGTTCTCCCCTCACCCCCGCTGCGCCCGGCTCCCAGGAGCGCAAGGCCCCCTACTCCCTCGATGCCGAGCAGGCGCTTTTGGGCGCCGTGCTCTACGACAACGAGGTGTTCTACAAGGTCAACGCCTACCTCAAGCCCGAGCACTTCTACGATCCTCTGCACGGCCAGATCTACGGCGCCTGCGACAAGCTCATCAGCTCCGGGCGGCTGGCCTCGCCGGTGATGCTGAACACCTACCTTCAAGAGGAAGAGGCGTTCCGTGAGGCAGGTGGTGAGCGCTACCTCATCCAGCTTGCGCAGTCCGTGCCGACCACGGTGGGGGCGGCTGATTACGGACGGCTGATCTTCGATCTGCACACCTCGCGTGGCCTCATCTCCATCGGCTCCCAAATGATCGAGCGCGCGGGCAGCGCCGATATCGAGGACGACCCGCGCACCCAGGTCGAGGCGGCGGAGAAGGAGCTCTACGCCCTTGCCGAGACCGGCCATTACGGCGGCGGCTTCACCACTTTCGAGAGCGCCCTGACCGAGGCGATCAACATCGCCCAGGCCGCCTATCAGCGAGGCGGCGGGCTGTCAGGCGTCACCACGGGCCTGAAGGACCTCGACCGCAAGCTCGGCGGGCTTCACGATTCGGACCTTCTGATCCTCGCCGGGCGCCCCTCCATGGGGAAGACGGCGCTCGCCACGAACATCGCGGTCAACGCGGCCAAGGCCTTCGTCCCGGAGAAGGGTCCCGACGGCACCTACAAGGCGAAGGAGGGCGCGCGTGTCGGCTTCTTCAGCCTGGAGATGAGCTCCGACCAGCTCGCCTCGCGTATCCTCGCCGAGTTCTCCTCGGTAGCATCCGATAAGATCCGTAGAGGCGACATCAACGAGCAGGACTTTGTCGAGATCTACGACGCTGCCGGGAAGCTAGAGCAGCTTCCTCTTTATATTGACGATACGGGCGGTCTGACCATCGCTCAGGTGGCCGCCCGCGCCCGGCGCCTCAAGCGGATGCACGGGCTCGACCTTCTAGTAATCGACTACCTGCAACTCCTTGCAGGCTCGAAGAAGGCCAGCGAGAACCGGGTGCAGGAGCTGACCGAGATCACCACCGGCCTCAAGGCCTTGGCGAAGGAGCTCAGCGTGCCGATCGTTGCGCTGTCGCAGCTGTCGCGTCAGGTCGAGGCGCGCGAGGACAAGCGGCCCCAGCTCTCGGACCTTCGGGAATCGGGCTCGATCGAGCAGGACGCCGATGTCGTGATGTTCGTCTACCGGGAGGAGTACTATCTCGGCCGGACCGAGCCGCGCGAGGGCACGGCGGAGCACCTGGAGTGGCAGGAGAAGATGGACATGGTCATGGGCCTCGCCGAGGTCATCATCGGCAAGCAGCGCCACGGCCCCATCGGCACGGTGAAGCTGAGCTTCCAGCCCGAACTCACCCGCTTCGGCGACTATGCGGACCCGGAGCGCTACCCTGCCCGGTACTGATCCCCGCCCCCGCCTGACGGTGGACCTCGGCGCCGTCCGCCGCAACATGGCGGCGCTCCGGGCCTTGAGACCCTCCGTGCCCGTCATGCCGGTGGTCAAGGCGAACTGCTACGGTTTGGGCTCGGCGAGGATCGTGCCGGTGCTGGCCGAGGCTGGCGCTTCGGGCTTCTTCATCTCCTACAAAGAGGAGGCAGAGCGGATCGCGGAATACGCAGACGGCCTGCCTTTCTACGTACTCAACACCCTGCCCGGCGCGGATGGGTATACGGATCAGATACGGCCCGTCCATCACAGCGTGGAAGAGCTTCTCGCCTTCAAAGGCCCCTGCGGGATGCAGGTGGAGGGCGGCATGAACCGGATCGGTGCACAGCTTGACGATGTCTCGCGCCTTCCGCCGCAAACTCAGGTCGATCTTGTCATCCTCCATATGAGCCATGCGGGCGAGCCTGCGGCCGAAGCCAATGACGATCAGCGCACGGCTTTCTCCGATGCGAAGGTGGCTCTTCGCGAGGTCTTTCCGAACGCAGCTTTCGGCCACTCCGCCACGGGCGGTGCCCTGCAGGGCGGCCATCCCGAAGAGGACTTCATCCGCCCCGGCATCGGCCTCTACGGCGCTAAAGCCGGTCAGCTAGGCCCGATGGACTGCGCTGCGACTTTAGAGGCGGCGGTTCTGTCCGTGTTTGAAGTAAAGCCCGGCGAGAAGGTCGGCTACAGCCATCGCTTCACGGCCCAGCGGCCCACGAGGCTGGCCACGCTGGGCATCGGCTACGCGGACGGCCCTCCCCGCTCGCTCCTTCATCGCGGCAAGGCGTTGCTGAACGGCGTGCGATGCCCCTATGCGGGGGCCGTGAGCATGGATCTTCTCACCGTGGACGTGACAGATGCGGGGGAGATCGCCCGCGGCGACTGGGCGGAGATCTTCGGGCCGAACCTGCCGGTGGACGAGCTCGCCGAGATGGCCGGGACCATCGGCTACGAGCTCCTGACGGCGGTACGCGGACGGACCCAGCGGGTTTACGTGGACGAAGGTTAGAGCGTCATCCCGGCCGTAGCGCAGCGAAGAGCCGGGACCCATGGATTGGTAGAGTAAGCTCACAATGGGGATCGGACCAGTCGGGCCATGGGTCCCGGATAAGCCTACCGCTTTCCGGGATGACGACTAGTCAGCGCCCCAACTCCAGGAACCTCAGCACACTATCATAGTCGCGGCGCAGCGCGTTCTCACGAGCTTCCGCCTCACTATCCAGTCCCCATTTCTCCGCCTGGAACGCCTCGTCGAGACGGGCGGCGGCGAAGGCGTTCTCCGGGTCTCGCTCAGCGTAGAGCCCGAGCACGGCTGATCCCGTGATCTCGGTCAGCAGTTTTCTCGGGTAGAGTTCCGCGGTTCCCATCCCCTCAAGCCGCGCCCGCAGGGCCGTCAGCGCCGTCTCGTCCTGGGCGATCGGCACGATGCCGCTCGTAACCAGCAGCTTCGTGCCGTCCCCCTCTGCCAGTGCCAGGAAAGGCGCGAACAGCGCCTCCTGCCTCGCCGCCAGGTCCCGGTCCTCAGCGCGGTAGCAGAGAAGGTCGCTGCCCGCATACTGAACGATGGTGTCCGCGAACTCCGCCCTGCCCTCTTCCTCGGCGTCCAGCACGAAGCCCTGGAGCCTGGTCAGCGGCATGGTCTGCATGTCGAGATGCTCGCCCTGGGCGTCCCACTCCTCACGCAGGGCTTCGGCCAAAGCCTTCGGCGCCACCAGTTCCGCACGCCCAGCGGTCTTGGCAACACGGCCGTCGAGAGCCACGGCGAAGCCGCCCTCCCGCTCCAGAAGCGTCACGTCCTTGTAGAAACGTTTCGGTCCCTTGTCGCTCATAGCTCCGGCCATTCCGGTTCGGCGCGCTCCTCGAAAGCGAAGAGGCGCCAGGTGTCTTTCATGTGTCCATGCAGCGGCGCCTCGAGCATGAGAGGCTTCCTCCCCGGACGCGGCACGATCAGCTTGCGGCAGAATAGGTGCATCTTGCCGGGCAACCCCTCCACCTTGGCCTCGGCCCCACCATACTTGCCGTCGCCGACGATCGGCGTACCGATCAGCGCCATATGCGCGCGAAGCTGGTGGGTGCGCCCGGTGACGGGGCGCAGGGCGACGAAGCTCGCCTTCTGGGCGGCCACGTCGATAACCTGATAGTCGGAGATGGCTTTCTGCCCGCCCTCTTCAGCGCGCATCTTCTCGCGCCCGGCGGGGCCTGACTTGGCGAGCTTGACATCGATGCGTCCGAAGAGCGGCTCCGGCACACCCGTGACCAGCGCCCAGTACTCCTTCTCCACCGTCCGCTGACGGAAGGCCTCGGTGAGCCAGCCCGCCGCCTGGCGGGTCTTGGCGGTGACCAGAAGCCCGCCTGTGTCCTTGTCGATGCGGTGCACCAGCCGGATGCGCTCGCCGTCGGGGCTGACGGCCTCTAGAAGCGCATCCACATGGTCCGTGGTCTTGGCTCCCCCCTGTACGGCCAGGCCGAAGGGCTTGTTGAGAACGAGAACCTCCTTGTCCTCGTAGATCGTCATGTGCGCCAGCTTCTCGCGAGCGTCGGCGCGGCTCTCGCTGGAGGCAGCGGGCTTGGGCGCGATATCGGCGCTCGGCATGGGCGGCACACGGACGCTCTCGCCCTTTTCCAGGCGCCGGCTCGCCTGCGCCCTGCCGCCCTCCACCCGCACCTGCCCCTTGCGCAGCATCTTCTGGAGCTGGCCGTGGGTGAGCTGGGGGTAGTGGGTCTTGAACCAGCGGTCGAGGCGCATCCCGTCATCATCCGCGCGTACGACGACAAAGCGGGGGCCGCTCATAGAAGCCTCCCGAGCCACGTGCCGAGCAGGAACGCCACAACGCCGAGGGCCAGACTGGCCGCGCCGTAAAGCACGGCGCTCTGCATGCTCTGTCCGAAAAGCCGCACCAGATCGCCGCTAAAGGTCGAGTAGGTCGTCAGCGCACCGAGGAGGCCGGTCCCGGCAAAGGCGGTAAGCGCAGGTGACTTCTCACCAACTGCCGACAGCAGCAGCCCCAGAAGAAGCGACCCGGCGACGTTCAGCACGAAGATGCCCAGCGCCCCGCCCTGCAGGAAGACGAGGAACAGGTAGCGAAGGCTGGCACCGAGCGCGCCGCCTGCCGCCACCCCGAGGAGATGCGCGAAAGAGAAAGTCACCCGCGCCGCCTAGCGGAAGCGCGCCGGGAAACAAAGCCGGGCCGGTGCGGTGCGCCGCCCTTGGCGCGCGGGGCGGGATCGTTCTACGCTGAAGCCATGAACAGCGTGCGTTTCCCCTTCCCCCGGCCCGACCTCAAGCTGACGAGGCCCCTGGTGCTGGTAGGCCTGATGGGAGCGGGCAAGACGACCACGGGAAGAAGGCTCGCCAAACGCCTAGGCGTGCCGTTCAAGGACGGCGACGAGGAGATCGAGGAGGCGGCCCAGATGCGGGTCGCGGACCTCTTCGAGATCTACGGCGAGGAGGAGTTTCGCGACGGAGAGCGCAAGGTGATGCAGCGGCTCCTCAACGAGCGCCCCATGGTGCTGGCGACCGGGGGCGGCGCCTTCATGAACGAGGAGACGCGGAAGCTGGTGAAGGAGGTCAGCACCTCGATCTGGCTCAAGGCGGACCTCGCCACCCATGTGCGGCGGACCTCCCGGCGCGACACGAGGCCGATCCTGCGCAAGGGCAACCCGGAGGAGATCCTACGCAAGCTGATGAAGGAGCGAGATCCCATCTACGCCCAAGCAGACATCACCGTGGACAGCGATGACGGCCCCCACCGGGATACGGTGCAGGCTATCATCAAGGCACTGATCGACTTCCGCAAATCGGGGGGGACCGTTTGATGGGTGAAGCCATGTCCAAGGTTCGCGTGGGTCTCGGCGATAGGGCCTACGACATCCTGATCGGCTCGGGCGCGTTCCAGGCGGCCGCAGGCGCACTCCGTACCCTGACCGAGAAGCCCAGCGCCATCGTCGCCGACGAGACCGTGCTTGGGCTCTATGACGGCGTGCTGGAAGCGGTGTTCGGCGAGATGCCCATCATCACCCTCCCCTCCGGCGAAAGCGCGAAGAGCTTTGCCGAGTACGCGCGTGTCAGCGAGGAGCTTCTGGCCGCAGGGGTCGAGCGCGGGGGCAGCGTGGTAGCCTTGGGCGGCGGGGTCACCGGTGATCTAGCGGGTTTTTGCGCCGCCACCCTGCGCCGCGGCTGCAAGCTCGTCATGGTGCCGACCACGCTTCTTTCGCAGGTCGACAGCTCCGTCGGCGGAAAGACCGCCGTGAACACCAGGGCCGGTAAGAACCTGGTCGGCGCCTTCCACCAGCCCTCGCTCGTTGTGATCGACACGGACTTTCTTGCTAGCCTTCCGCCCAGGGAGCTTCTGGCGGGCTATGCCGAGGTGGTGAAGTACGGCGCCCTCGGTGACGAGAGCTTCTTTGCCTGGCTCGAACGGCACAGCGGCACGGTCCTCGCCTGCGAAGAAGAAGCTTTGCGGCACGTCATCGAGACCTCCTGCCGCATGAAGGCCGAAGTGGTGGCAGAGGACGAGCGCGAGGCGGGGCGTCGGGCGCTTCTCAATCTCGGCCACACCTTCGGCCACGCCGTCGAGGCGGAAGCAGGCTATGGCGGCGGCGTGCTGCACGGCGAGGCGGTGGCGCTCGGCATGGCGATGGCGGCGCGGTTCTCGGTAGCGCGGGGGCTGGCGGCGCAGGCGGATGCCGACCGGCTGGAGCGGCATTTGGCCTCGGTGGGCCTGCCGACGCGGCTAGCGGCCTTGAACGGCTTCGACGCCAGCGCCGAGACGCTGCTTGGCCATATGATGCAGGACAAGAAGGTCGAGGGCGGCACGCTGACCCTGATCCTGATGCGACGGCTGGGGGAGGCTTTTGTGGCGAAGGATCAGGACCAGCGAGTGGTGCTGGAGTTTTTGGAGAAAGAGCGGGCTCTAGCTCCTTCCTAGTTCGGAGCTCGAAGAATGGTGCGCTCGACCGTCATCCCGGACGGAGCGAAGCGGAGATCCGGGACCCATGGACTGAGCTTCGCTTCCCTTAAAACCGCTGCATTCGGAACCAACTTCAGGCCATGGGTCCCGGATAGCCTTCGGCTTCCGGGATGACGGCAGGTGTTGCGCTGAAGCACACAGCTCCATGACAACCCCCGCCCCATCTCCTATAGCCCTCCCATGATCACCACGGCCCTCATCATCCTGCTGCTTCTCGCCTTCTCGGCCTTCTTCTCCGGCTCGGAGACGGCGCTCACCGCCACCTCCCGCGCGCGGATGCGTTCGCTGGAGCTCAAAGGCGACAAGAAGGCGGCCTCCGTGGCCAGGCTCACAGAGGACCGGGAGCGGCTGATCGGCGGCATCCTCCTCGGCAACAACGCCGTGAACATCCTCGCCTCGGTGCTCGCCAGCGGTCTCTTTGTCTCGCTGTTCGGCGAGGGGGGCATCGCGGTGGCAGCCTCCACCATCGTCATGACCGTCCTGGTGCTGGTCTTCGCCGAGGTCATGCCCAAGACCGCCGCCATCGCCCGCGCCGACTCGATCGCCATGCTGGTCGCCCCGATCATGAAGCACGTGGTCGCCGTCCTCGCGCCTATCGTCTCGGTGGTGCAGGCAATCGTCCGTGTGACCCTCCATCGGGTCTTCGGCCTCGACGTCACCGCCATGGACGATGCCTTCACCCCGCAGGAAGAGCTCAAGGGCGCCATCGAGCTCCACCACGAGGAAGGCCAAATGGAGAAGGAGGCCCGCGACATCATCCGCGGCGCCCTGGAGCTCGACGACATCACCGTCGAAGACATCATGCTGCACCGGAAGTCCATCGAGATGCTGGACGCGAACCTCTCCAGCCTCGAGATCGTCGAGGCGGTCCTGGCCAGCAACCACACTCGCATCCCCCTCTTCGATGAGGACCCGGACAATGTGGTCGGCATCCTCCACGCCAAAGACATGCTCCGTTCCCTGTGGAAAGAGGGCAACGACGCCAGCAAAATCGACATGCGCGCCATCGCCATGAAGCCCTATTTCGTGCCGGAGACGACGACCCTTCAGGAACAGCTCGACGCCTTCAAGACCGCCCAGATGCACTTCGCCCTGGTGGTGGACGAGTACGGATCGCTGCGCGGACTGGTCACCCTTGAGGACATTCTCGAGGAGATCGTCGGCGAGATCGAGGACGAGCACGACGTCGCCGTCACCGGCGTCGAGGTGCAGGAGGACGGCGGCGTCGTCGTCCAGGGCGACGTCACCATCCGCGACCTCAATCGCATGATGGACTGGCGCCTGCCCGACGAGGAGGCGGTCACCATCGCGGGCCTCGTCATCCACGAGGGCCGCTGCATCCCCGACGTCCGCCAGAAGTTCAGCTTTCACGGCTACCGCTTCGAGATCCTGGGCAAGCGCCGGAATCAAGTGACCAAGCTGAAGGTGGTGCCGCTGAGGGAGGCTGCGTAGCGGCGGGGCGCCGACTCTTCCCTCCGTCATCCCGGCCGTAGCGCAGCAGGGGTCGAGCCGCGAAGCGTATTGACGGACCATGGCCCTTAGGTCGGCTCAGGCACAACGGTCGTGCTGACTTCAGTTTTCAGTCCCTGGATCCCGGATAAGCCTACGGCTTTCCGGGATGACGATGAACGACGAAGTGAGACGGTTCCGTATCTTTGTTGTTACCCATCCATGGCGTATGGAAGTGATGTGCAGAAAGACGAGCTGACCGGCGAGGTACACATGCCCATAGCGCCGCCCCTGGGCATGCGGTTCGACCAGCTCGTTCTCTCGGGCGGCGGCACGCGCTGCTTCTGGCAGGCGGGCTTTCTCAACCGTGTGCGCGACGAGATCGGCCTTAAGCCCCGGCGCATCGCCTGCGTCTCGGGCGGGGCGATGGTGGCGGCTGGGTTCACGGCGCGCCTAGGCCCCGAAATACTCCGCCTCACCAAGATCCAGTTCCGCCACAGCCGCAATTTTCATTGGCCCACCAGTCATTTAGGGTGGATGCCGCACGAGACCGCCTATCGCAGCGTGGTCGAGAAGGTCTTCCACGACGAGGCCGAGCGACTGGTGGCCGAAGGTCCGCCGACCGAAGTGGTGCTGACCGAGCTGCCCGCCCGCTATCCCGAGGCCTTTGCCGCCACGGTGTCGATGCTCACCTATCTGATCGAGCGGGCCATCAAGGACTCGACCGACAAGACCTGGACGCGCAAATGGGGCATGCGCGAGCTGCGGGTGGACATGGCTCAGGCGGCTCGCGAGGGCAGGCTCTCCGAACTCATCACCTCCGCCGCGCGCATACCGCCGGTCTTCCAGTTCGACTGCTGGGACGACTTTCCCGTCATCGACGGCGGCTCGATGAGCGATGCGCCCATGCCGAGCGAGGAGAGCGGCAACACGCTTTGCCTCCTCGCCTCCTATTTCAGCCACCTCCCCCATAAGAAGGGCCGCATCTTCGTCATGCCTTCGGAGACCATCCCCACCGGCAAGATCGACCTGACCGAGAGCCAGGAGATTCAAGACGCCTGGGACCTCGGCGAGCGCGACGGCGAGGTGTTCCTGGAGATGTGGCGCGGCGGCGATCTCGACTGGCGCGTGCCGCACAAGATCGGTGACCCTGACTGGCGCGGACGCCGCTGGCGGCCCGAGGTAATCGAAGAAGAGCTGAGCGAGGGATGAGACCCCTACGGATCGTTGTCCTCACCGGCGCGGGCATCTCTGCCGATAGCGGGGTGGACACCTTCCGGGATCAAAACGGCGCCTGGGTCAAGAACAACCCGATGAAGGTCGCCACCCCGGAAGGCTTCGCTGAGGACCCTGAACGGGTGCACGCCTTCTACAACGCCCGGCGGGCGCAGCTTCCCGGCGTCGATCCAAACCCGGCGCATGTTGCCTTGGCCGAGCTGGAACGTGAAGCGGTGAAGGCAGGCGGCAGCTTCACCTTGGTCACGCAGAACGTCGACAACCTCCATGCCCGTGCAGGCTCGAAGAACATCCTGCCGATCCACGGTTCACTGACGAAGGTGAGCTGCCAGGCCTGCCAGGAGGTGTTCGATTGGGAGAAGAACCTTTCGGTGAAGACCCCCTGCCCCTCCTGCGGTGCTCGGGCTATGCGCCCCTACATCGTCTGGTTCGGGGAGATCCCACGGCATTTCGACAAGGTGGAGGAGGCGATGATGGAGGCGGACCTCTTCATCTCCGTCGGCACGTCAGGCTCGGTCTACCCGGCGGCGGGGCTGGTCGGCTTTGCGAGGGAGCGCGGCATCCCGCGGGTCGAGCTGAACCTGGAACCTTCGGACAATGCCTATCTGTTCACGGACAAACGCTACGGCCGGGCCAGCGAAGTGGTGCCTGCTTACGTGCGGGATCTGGTGGGGTTGTAGGGCGAAGCGGCGGCCACCTCTCCCGTTTACGGGAGAGGTCGAAATCTATCTGATTTCGGGTGAGGGCTTCGGCGAAGCCGTAGGGTCTGCTCGGAACGGAGACCTACGCTTAGAATACCCTCACCCTCGGTCCCTCTCCCGTAAACGGGAGAGGGAGGCGGTACACGCACCGTATGCGCTTTGCCAGCATCACCCAGCAAACCGTCCATAATTAATCGGCTGCGTCCGGTCCAGGAACTCCCCTCCCTCCGGCATGGGATATTTCAGTCCCGTGGCGCAGTTGAAGAGCACCACCCGGTCGCCCTTACCGACCCTACCGTCCGACAGCGCTTGTTTATAGGCCGCATAGGTCGCCGCCCCCTCAGGGCACAGAAGAAAGCCCTCCTCCTTCGCGAACTCAGCCCAGGAGGAGAAGATGTCCGCTTCGGGCACGGCGATGGCGAAGCCGCCCGATGCGCGCACGGCGCGCAGGATGAGGAAGTCGCCTACCGCCACGGGCACGCGGATGCCAGCAGCCGCTGTATGGGCGTTCTCCCAGACCGGCGCGTGCTCCTCGCCCTCCTCATAGGCCTTGACGATGGGCGCGCAGCCCTCGGCCTGGACCGCGATCATCCGTGGGCGGCGGCTGCCGATAAATCCCATCTCTTCCAGCTCGTCGAAGGCCTTCCACATGCCGATCAGGCCCGTGCCGCCGCCGGTAGGGTAGAAGATGACGTCCGGCAGCTCCCAGCCGAGCTGCTCGGCAAGCTCCAGCCCCATCGTCTTTTTGCCTTCGATGCGGTAGGGCTCCTTCAGCGTACTGACATCGAACCAGCCGACCTTGTCCTTCCCCTCACCGACGATCTTGCCGCAGTCGTTGATCAGGCCGTTCACCTTGTAGACCTCGCCGCCCTGAAAAGCGATCTCGTCCATATTCACCTGGGGCGTGTCGTCGGGGCAGAAGACCGTGGTCCTGATCCCCGCCGCGCCTGCATAGGCGGCGAGCGCCGCGCCCGCATTGCCGTTGGTTGGCATGGCCATATGCCGTATGCCGAACTCCTTGGCCATGGAGACCGCCAGCGCCAGCCCCCTCGCCTTGAAGCTGCCGGTGGGCAGCCGCCCCTCGTCCTTCACCAGAAGCTGACCAGTCGAACCAAGTTTCGTCTCGCTGCGGGGAAAGCGGATGATCGGTGTCACCACCTCGCCAAGCGAGACCCGGTTCTCTTCGAGCTCCACAGGTAGCATCTCGCGGTAGCGCCAGAAACCTTCCGTCCGCCCCGCCAGCTTCTCCTTGCTGATCTCGGCGGCGACTTTATCGAGGTCGTAACGCACCAGCAGCGGCCGCCCGGCCTCCGACAAACCATGCGGGACACCCGCTTCATAGGTCTTGCCGGTGAGCGAGCATTCGAGATGGGTGACGTGGGGCATGGACGGCTCCTTGGGGTTGCCGCCAATTGGTGCCGTAGGGGCGAGGGGCAGGCAACCGCCCCGCGCAGGGGGTCAGCCGGCCCGCGCGTTTTCCTTCATCAGGCGCACGAACTTCTCGAACATGGGGAAGCTGTCTTCGGGGCCAGGCGAAGCCTCTGGGTGGTGCTGGACGGCCATGGCAGGCGCGTCGGTCACCTTGAGGCCTGCATTGGTGCCGTCGAAGAGGGACGTGTGCGTTGCTTCCACGCGGTCTGGCAAGGTCGCTTCGTCCACGGTGAAGCCGTGGTTCATGGAGACGATCTCGACGCGGCCGGTGGCGTGATCCTTGACCGGATGGTTGGCGCCGTGGTGCCCCTGCTCCATCTTCTTGGTCTTGGCGCCGAGGGCCAGGGCCATGAGCTGGTGGCCGAGGCAGATGCCGAAGAGCGGCACTTTTGCATCCAGAAGCTCCCTGATCACCGGCACGGCGTACTCGGCGGTGGCGGCAGGATCGCCTGGGCCGTTGCCGAGCAAAACGCCGTCGGGGGACAGCGCCATGATGTCGTCGAAGCTGGTCGTCGCAGGCACCACCGTGACGCGGCAGCCTTCCGTCTGCAGACGGCTCAGAATGTTGCGCTTGACGCCGAAATCCATGAGCACCGTGTGCGGCCCTTCGCCGGGGATGCGGATGGGCTTGTCGGTGGTGACCTCCTTGGCAAGGTCCGCGCCTTCGAGGCCCGACCAGGCTTTCGCTTGTTCGACTAGTGCGTCCCGGTCGAAGCGGCCGCCCGCATGGTGGGCGATGACGCCGCGGAGCATGCCGTGCTCGCGGATACGGATGGTCAGGGCGCGGGTGTCGATGCCGGAGAGGCCGATGATGCCCCGCCGCTTCATCCAGGCTTCAAGGTCGAGACGCGAGCGGTGGTTGGAGGGGCTCGTCACCTTGGAGCGGACGATAGCGCCGCGTGCTGCGATCGCTGCCGTATCGGCGGCGTTCTCCACATCCTCGTCGTTCACTCCGACATTGCCGATATGGGGGAAGGTGAAGGTGACGATCTGCATGGCGTAGGAGGGATCGGTGAGAATCTCCTGATAGCCGGTCATGGCGGTGTTGAAGCAGACTTCCCCCACCGCCTCGCCAGCGGCGCCGAAACCCTCGCCCTCCAGGATCGTGCCGTCCTCGAGCGCGAGGAGTCCCGTGACCCGGATGTCGGTTGCATCTTGACTAAGCTTCAGCGGCACATCATCTCCCGCGGCCTTATGCTGCACGATTGTCAGCTGGCCTTCGTTAAGGTCGGCGCAAACGGACCGGGTGATACACCCGCCGCCGTGCAGCGCAAGAGGCTACTAGAGTGAGGAAGCGGCAAGGCCCTTCCCCCCGAGGAACAAACCCATGAGCCAAGCCACACTGGCCAAACAGATCGCCGCCGATTTGAAAGCGGCCATGAAGAACCGGGAGGATAAGATCCGCCTCTCGACCCTACGCCTCATGCAGGCCGCCATTCAGGATAAGGACATCCAGGCGCGCAGCCAGGACCGCTGCTGCGGCCTGTCCGACGATGAGGTGCGCGAGGTACTGACCAAGATGGTCAAGCAGCGCGAGGACAGCGCCAAGACCTACGAAGATGCAGGCCGCATCGAGATGGCCGAGCAGGAGCGCGCCGAGAACGAGGTGATCTTCGGCTACCTGCCCAAGCAGATGGACGATGCCGAGATCGCCACGGCCGTGGACGGGGTGATCGCCGAGATCGGTGCCGAGGGCCTCAAGGACATGGGCAAGTGCATGGGCGCCCTGAAGGCGAACTATCAGGGCCGCATGAACTTCTCAGCGGCCAACAAGGTCGTGAAAGAGCGTTTGGGCTGAAGGCTTGCCCTTAGGGCGGAACGCGACGCTTTCCGCCTGTTCAAGTGCTACGCTTCACGGCGGTTGGCTTCGCAAACCGCCCTACCCGGCGCGACGCTTCTTCCAACCGAAGGCCGCGAGCCCTGATACCAGCAGCACCGCTGCGCCTGGGACGGGGACGGGGTCTGCAGGAACGTCTGGGAGAGGCGATTTGAAGCCGTTGGGGCCGGGGCCGGGTAGCGATCCGCCGCCACCGCCGCCCCCTCCCCCAGAGCCGCCGCCAGGGGGCAGGAAGCTTCCGCCTCCGCCTGCTGGTCTCGTCGGAAGAACGGCCGCGACGACGGTGCCGCCCAGGGGCCCCATCGGTACACCAACCTTGTAGCCAGCTTCCTCGGGCGAGCCGGCAAAGCCCTGGCCCTGCCCGAGCTGCTCGAGGAGGGGCTGGAGGTCGGCCAAAGCCTGCTTCAGCGCTTCGGTGTCCACCGCTTCCTCGGTCTCGCCCCCGTTGGCGCCGTGCGCCTCGGCGTAGTCCTCGCCCTTGCCGTCCTGGGGCTTGTCGAAGAGGCCCTCCTCGCGTTCGGAAAAAAGCGCCCGTAGGCGGGCTTCGGAGGTCTCGCGGAAACGCTGCGCCCGTTCGCGCAAGCCCGGCTTCTCGGCCTCAGGCCGCAGGCGCTCGCGCATGAGCGCCTCGCCCGGCATAACCAGCCCGGCCTCCGCTGCAGCAAAAGACGCCCCGCCGCTGCCCTGGGTGGCGAGCACGCTGGTGATGCCCGCCAGCGCCACGGTCACCCCGATGACGGCGTTGCGCATACCCTTGGCCTTCGCTGGGGTCAGCGCGTAGACGTTGCGTATCTTCCTATGGGTCTGCGCCAAGGTCTGCCTCCACCTCGATGCACCTTTTCCTACAAGTTCCGTGCCAGAGCTCCCGTTTAGGTGGTAAAGAATCTCCTAACGCCGCTAAGTGCTGAGCGGTTCTGTATTCCTTGCTCCGAAGCGAGGTCCGGTGGGAAAGTGACGATGGCGGCCCCCTGCCGAAGAGCCTATGTTCTGCCTATGGCCAGCTATCCGCCTGATTTTCTGGACGAGCTCAAGTCCCGTCTCCGCGCTTCGGACGTGATCGGGCGGCACGTGCCGATCAAGAAGGCCGGCCGCGAGTGGCGCGGGCTCAGCCCCTTCAACAAGGAGCGCACGCCCAGCTTCTACGTGAACGACGACAAGCAGGCCTTCTTCGATTTCAGCTCGGGGCAGTCGGGCGATGTCATCAAATTCCTGATGGCGTTCCAGAACAAGACATTCCCGGAAGCCGTGGAGGAGCTCGCCTCCCTTGCCGGGATGGAGGTGCCCCGCTCGACCCCGCAGGAGGTGAAGCGCGCCTCCGAGCAGGACGTGCTGCGCAAGGTCCTCGCGGACGCACAGGATTTCTTCCGCAAGGCGCTCTTGGCGCCCGAAGGCCAGGACGCTCGCGACTATCTCAGGCGCCGGGGCGTGGGCCAGCAGGCCGCTGAGCGCTTCGGCCTCGGCTACGCGCCCAATGACTGGGAAGCGCTGAAGCGCTTCTTTCTCGGCCGCGGCGTGGAGGAGAAGGTGCTGCTCCGCGCAGGCCTCCTGAAGGTGCGCGAGCAGGACGCCAGCACCTATGACGGTTTCCGCCACCGGCTGATGTTCCCGATCCACGACCACCGGGGGCGGGTCATCGCCTTTGGCGGGCGGGCGCTTTCCAGTGAGGCCAAGGCCAAGTACCTCAACTCCCCCGAAACGGAAGTTTTCCACAAGGGCCGGGTGCTCTACAATTTGACCCGTGCCCGTGAGCGGATGCGCGGGGCGGACGGGCAGATCCTGGTCTGCGAGGGCTATATGGACGCCCTCGCCCTCGACAGCGCCGGTTTTGCCGCCGTCGCGCCCCTCGGCACGGCGCTGACCGAGGAGCAGCTCCGCCTCCTCTGGCGCCTCACCCCCGCCCCGGTGCTTTGCTTCGATGGCGATAGAGCGGGCCGCGCCGCCGCCGAGCGCGCCCTGGAGCGTGCCCTGCCCGAGCTCTCCGCGAGCCAGTCCTTGCGCTTCGCCTTCCTCCCCGAAGGCCAGGACCCCGACGACCTACTGCGCAAGGGCGGAAAACGGTCGATGCAGGAGATTTTGCAGGCGAAGGCCGATGCCGAGGAGACCATCTGGCAGCTCGCCCTCGCCCGGCACGGCACCGGCACGGCGGAGCAGCTCGCCTCGGTCGAGACCGAGCTCAAGGCCAGGACCAACGCGGTCAAGGACGAGACCTTCCGCCAGGCCCTCTTCCGCGCCTTCAAGGATCGCATCTACAACCTCCGCGGCGAGCAGTTCGCCGCCCGCCGCCAGCGCCAGAAGACCGAGCGTCTGCGTGGCCGCCACGTCCATGCCCGCCTCTCCCCTGAGCTACGCTCCCGCCTCGGCCAGGGCGGGAGTGGTGGTCCTGCCGGTTCCATTCGCGAGGCTAGGTTAGTTATCAGCCTCATTCATCACCCACACCTTTTCAGCCGGTTTGAGGATGAAGCTATGTCCTGTGAGTTCCAGGATGGTTCCCTCGCTAGGCTATGGTCACAGGTGATTCATCATCTCGTCGAGTCGCCGGACCTTGACAGTGAGGGTCTTCGTTCTCAGTTGAGCGGTTGTTCCGAACTCCAAACGATTTACGAGCGGTGGTCTCGCGACCGCACTGTAAAGACTTCGGAGTTCGTGAGGCACGATGTTGCGAGAGAGGTTGTGGAAGATGAATGGTACGACGCGTACACGATTAACCAGCGTCAGAAACATCTCGCCGAGCAAGCCATTCAGGCTGCGGAGACCTCATCTCCCAATGAAAGACGCGTAAGCACATTAGTTAAACTTGGTGCGCCTATGCCAGGACGCACAGAATGAAACGCGATCGTGGTTCCGGCGGCTGAGCGGACTAGATGGTTCCCTGAAGCGCCGACTTCGTAAAGCGTGAACATCTAGGGGCCGAATGAGCAAGACTTCTCCTCAACAGCGCGAAGAGACCGGCGAAGAGCCCGTCCTCGACATGAACCTCGCCGCGGTCAAGAAACTGATCGAGGAGGCCAAGAAGAAGGGCTACGTCACCTACGACCAGCTCAACGCCGTTCTGCCGGAAGAGGACTACACCTCCGAGCAGATCGAAGACATCATGGCCAAGCTCTCGGACATGGGCATCAATGTCACCGAGAACGAGGAAGCCGAGGAAGAAGAGAGCAAGGACGGCGATAAGGCCAAGGGCTCGGCCGTCGTCGATAAGAAGACCGCCCAGACGGTCACCACCAACACCAAGGAAGGCTCCGACCGCACCGACGACCCGGTGCGCATGTACCTCCGCGAGATGGGCGCAGTGGAGCTTCTCTCCCGCGAGGGCGAGATCGCCATCGCCAAAAGGATCGAGGCCGGTCGCGAATCGATGATCCGCGCGCTCTGCGAGAGCTCCCTGACCTTCGAGGCCATCACGGTCTGGCGCGAGGAGCTGGAAGAAGGCCGCGTGCTTCTGCGCGACATCATCGACCTCGATGCCACCTTCTCCGGCGGCCCTGAGAGCCGCCCGGACATGACCAGGCCAGAAGTGGCCGAGCAGGTCCAGAAGGAGCAGGAGGCTAGAGCCGCCGAGACCGGCGAGGACGAGGACGAGTTCGACGAGGGCGACCTCTCGCTGTCGGCCAAGGAGGCCGAGCTGCGCGAAGGCGTCATGCAGACCTTCCAGGACATCGCCGACGACTTCAAGAAGCTGCGCCGCCTGCAGGACATTCAGATCGAGCAGCAGCTTCAGGGGGAGGACCTCTCCGAGAGCCAGGTCAAGCGCCTGCGCAAGCTGCAGAAGGACATCGTCGAGCGCGTCCGCTCCGTGCGCCTTCACAACCACCGGATCGAGGCCCTGGTCGAGCAGCTCTATGCCATCAATCGGGCGCTCATGGCGCTTGAGGGCAAGCTGGTGCGCCTGGCCGACAGCTACGGCGTCAACCGCCAGGAGTTCCTGGGCGAGTACCTCGGCAACGAGCTTGACCCCGAATGGCTGCCCCGCGTCTCGGCGCTAGAGGGTCGCGGGTGGCAGAACTTCACCACCAAGGCCGAAGACAAGATCACCGATATCCGCGATGAGATCGGCCAGCTCTCCCAAGAGACCGGCCTCACCGTCTCCGACTTCCGCCGCATCGTGCAGACCGTCCAGAAAGGCGAGCGCGAGGCGCGCATCGCCAAGAAGGAGATGGTGGAGGCGAACCTGCGCCTCGTCATCTCCATCGCGAAGAAGTACACGAACCGCGGATTGCAGTTCCTGGACCTCATCCAGGAGGGCAATATCGGCCTGATGAAGGCGGTCGATAAGTTCGAGTACCGCCGGGGCTACAAGTTCTCGACCTACGCGACCTGGTGGATCCGCCAGGCGATCACCCGCTCGATCGCCGACCAGGCGCGGACCATCCGCATCCCGGTGCATATGATCGAGACGATCAACAAGATCGTCCGTACCTCCCGTCAGATCCTCAACGAGATCGGCCGTGAGCCGACGCCGGAGGAGCTGGCCGCGAAACTCTCCATGCCCTTGGAGAAAGTCCGCAAGGTGATGAAGATCGCCAAGGAGCCGATCAGCCTCGAGACGCCCATCGGCGACGAGGAAGACAGCCATCTCGGCGACTTCATCGAGGACAAGAACGCGATCCTGCCGATCGACGCGGCGATCCAGTCCAACCTGCGCGAGACCACGACGCGGGTCCTCGCTTCGCTGACGCCGCGCGAGGAGCGTGTGCTGAGGATGCGCTTCGGCATCGGCATGAACACGGACCATACGCTGGAGGAAGTCGGCCAGCAGTTCTCGGTCACCCGCGAGCGTATCCGCCAGATCGAGGCCAAGGCCCTCCGTAAGCTGAAACATCCGAGCCGCAGCCGCAAGCTGCGCAGCTTTTTGGATAACTAGATCGTCGTTATCCCGGAAGCCGAAGGCTATCCGGGACCCATGGACCAAACCTTCGTCACTGACCAATCCCATTGGTCCATGGGTCCCGGCTCTTCGCTTCGCTACGGCCGGGATGACGGTGGTGGACCTCCACACCATGACCCCCACCCTCCTCGTCGATGCCGATGCATGCCCTGTGAAGGACGAGTGCATCCGCGTGGCCGAGCGCTACGGCGTGGCGGTTCTCTTCGTCGCCAACCAGGGCTTTCGCCTGCCCCGCGAGCCGCATATCCAGCAGATGATCGTGGGCGGGGGGTTCGACGAGGCGGACGACAAGGTCGCCGAGCTGGCCGAACCCGGTAAGGTCGTCGTGACCTCTGACATTCTTCTTGCGGACCGCTGCCTCAAAGCCGGAGCCGCCGTACTAGGCAGTAACGGCAAACCATTCACGGACGACATGATCGGCACCGCCATCGCCACCCGCGCCATCATGAACGATCTGCGCGGCTCGGGCGATCAGACCACCAAGGGGGCGCCGCCCTTCTTGAAAGAGGACCGCTCACGGTTCCTCCAGGCGCTCGATCTGGCGGTGTCGAAGGCAGCGCGGCCGTAGAGCGGATTGCGCAGCCATCCGCCTTTTCAAAGCCTCCGACGGCAGAAAGCTTCGCGCTCCGACCTACGAACGCATCAACTCAGCGGCCTTTCTGCCAAGCTCCTCCGGAGGCAGCATGCCGTCTAGGCGCTCGATGCCGTCCATGTCGTCCATGGCGTCGAGCTGGCTTCGCAGAAGGTCAGGCCCGGCAAAATGGCCTTGGCGCTCCTTCAGCCGCTCGAGAAGCTCCGCCTCGGGAACGTCCAAGACCGCGAAGGTGAGGGCGGCGGGGATCAGCTCTTCCATCACCGACCTGATCTCATGGTTGAGTGCCGAGCAGGCCAGGACGCCGAGCTCGGGCGCGTCCTCCCCCACGGCCTCACCGATAGCCGCAATCCAGGGCCGCCGCTCCTTCATGGTGAGGGGTATGCCTGCGCCGATCAGCTCCACGTTCTCTGCCGAGTGGTAGGCGTCGCCTTCGTAGAAGGGTACGCCCAGCCGCCTTGCTGCCAGCACGCCCACCGTGCTCTTGCCTGCGCCGGACGGCCCCATCACGACCAGTAGGCGTGTCTCGCCGCTCGCCAAGACGCCTCTCCTCCTCTAGTGCTGCCGTTTGGAGAGTAACATGAGCGCTGACCTTCTGTTCCAGATCACCAACACTGGCGTCTTGCCGGTGTGGCTGCTGCTGGCCGTCCGGCCCGGCTGGCGGTGGAGCCAGATCGCGGCGTTCGGCGTCGCCGTTCCCCTCCTCGCGCTGACCTATGCGGCCGTCCTGATCAGCCTCATGGCGTCCGGCGGCATGGCGGAGAACCCGGACTTCGGCAGCATCGACGGGGTGCAGGCACTGTTCTCGGACCGCTACGGCTTCGTTGCTGCCTGGACCCACTACCTCGCCTTCGACCTCTTCGTCGGAGCGTGGATCGCCAGGGATGGCAGCACGCTCGGTCTGCCCAGGCTCATCCTCGTCCCAGCACTCTTCTTCACCCTGATGGCAGGCCCCTTCGGCCTGCTGATCTATCTCGTCTTCAGGCAGGTGAAGCTGCGCTCTGCGCTCGCCGAACCGCTGCCCTTCGCCAACAAGGAAAGAGCCCATCCATGAAGCAGAAGCGACCCGTCTTCGGCATCGGCGCCGTCCTCTTCGCCGCCATCGTCATCTGGGCGCTCTTCCATGTGGGGATTATCGGCTGACACTGCTGCCGAGCTTGCCCGCCACCTCGGCGATGGCCGCGCGGGTCTCGAGGTTGAGGCCCCGCCCGAGCGCCATCGGGCAGAAGTGCCGCTGGAACGCCGTGATGCAGGGCACGACGCCGAACTGCTCCACCCCGTAGCCGATCTTCGTAAGGAGCGCTTCGGCCTCCTCCGCCTCCGGTACGTTGTCCGGGACCACCCCCGACCAGGGGGCGAGGGCCAGGCCCTCCGCCGCCAGCACGGCCCAGGGGAACTTCTCACCGGGATCCTCCTTGCGGTCGGGGGCCACATCGGAGTGCCCGACGATCCGTGAACGGGGCACCTGATAGGCCTGCTTCAGCCTGTCGAGTAGCGTCACCAGCGCGTCGATCTGCGCCTCGGCAAAAGGCTTGTAGCCCCATTCGTGCCCAGGGTTGACGAGCTCGATCCCGATACTGACGGAGTTGATGTCTTCGCTCTTCCCCCATGAGCCCACGCCGGCATGCCAGGCGCGGCGCTCCTCAGGGACCAGGCGGTGAGTCCGGCCGTCCTCCTCGATCAGGTAGTGGGCTGAGACGGAGCTTTCCGGGTCGCAAAGGCGCTCCAGCGCCTCGTCGCCAGTCTTCATGCCCGTATAGTGCAGCACGATCATCGAGATGTCGTGCCCTTTCCGGTCCCCGTGATTGGGCGAAGTCCAGACCTTCTTCTCGGTCATGGGAGGGCTCCTTCCTGTTCGGTCAGGCCTGCGGCGGCAGCTTGCGTCCGGTCGGCGACGGTCTTGCGGACGAGGATGACGATCACGCCCAGGACCACAAGGGCCGCGCCCAGCACCATCCGCATCGTGAACGCCTCGCCGAGGAGGAGCGTGCCGAAGAGAACAGCGAAGAAGGTGATCAGCAGCCCCGCGGGCGCGATGATGCTGAGGGGCACGCGCTGGAGAAGCCAGTAGTAGCTCGTATGCCCGAAGACACTGGCCACCAGGACCGAGTAGCCGAGGCTGAGCATCACCGGCCAGAAGGCGCCACCGCCGACAAAGGCGAAGTGGTCCTCGGCCAGCAAGGCGGCGGGTACGAAGCTGACCGCGCTGCCGACCACGGCCATCCAGGCTAGAAGGGAGAGCGGCTTCACCCCCTCGATCTTCTTGACGAAGAGCGCCCCCGTCGCCTCTGCCGTGGTGCCGCAGACGATCAAGAACGCGCCGAGGGGTAGGTTGCGACTGCCTACGGCGTCGCCCTCAGCGGTCGCAATGATCAAGACCCCGATCAGCGCCATGACGATGCCGGTGATCCTTTTCCAACCCACCGTCTCGCGAAGGAACACGACGGAGAAGATCGTCGCGATGACCACATAGCTCTCTGCCACCACCGAGCCGATCGAGGCGGAGGTCAGCGAGATGCCGGTGAACATGAAGGCGTAGTTGAGCCCGCCAAAGCACGCTCCGGCGATCGCGATCCGCAGCATCTGTCCCGGATACCAGCGCAGCAAGGGCGCGAGCAGCAGGGCCAGGATCGGCATGCGGAGCGCTACATAGGTCAGGGGCGAGACGAGCTCGGTCACCGCCTTGATGATGACCATGTGCATGCCCCAGGCGATGCAGATGGCGAGCAGCAGGGCGGCCTGAAGCGGCTTCATATCGCGGGCTCCGACCGGGTTTGAAGGGCGGACAGCCGGGCGTAGAGCCCTCCTGCGGCGAGAAGCTCCGTATGGGTGCCCTCCTCGACGATCTGCCCGCGCTCCATCACCACGATCTTGTCCGCCTCCCTGATGGTCGAGAGGCGATGCGCGATGACCAGGGTCGTCCTGTTCTTCCGTAGACGTTCCATCGCCTCCTCGATAAGGCGCTCGCTCTCTGCGTCTAGGGCGGAGGTGGCTTCGTCCAGAAGAAGGATCGGTGCGTCTTTCAAGAACGCACGAGCCAACGCGATACGCTGCCGCTCTCCGCCCGAAAGCCCGCCGCCGCCCTCGCCCAGCCGGGTGTCGTAGCCATTGGGCAGCGCCTCGATGAAGCCTGCTGCCGCCGCAGAGCGGGCAGCGGCGCGCACCTCTTCGTCGCTGGCGCCGAGCCGTCCCATGCGGATATTGTCGGCAATGGTGGCGGCGAAGAGGAACGGGTTCTGCCCGACCAGCCCGATCGCACCGCGTAGGTCCTCGAGGCTTACTCGATCGTGCGGCTGGTCACCGATCAGGACCTGACCTTCCGCCGGATCGAAGAAGCGGGGCAGCAGTCCGAACACGGTGGACTTGCCCGCCCCCGACGGTCCGACCAACGCCGCGGTGCTTCCGGCTGGAACCTCTAGGGAGAAGTCCTTTAGAAGCAGCGCCTCCTGGTCGTAGGCGAACGTGATGTTCTTCAGACGGATGGACGGCGCCTTCCCTTTCTCGGTTGCCAGGGGCTCTGGAGATTCAGGTGACCTGATCGAAGGCTCGTCGTCGATCACGCCGAACACCCGTTCGAGGGCCGCCAGGCCCTCCTGCAGGATGGCGTTCAGCGTACCGAGGCCCCGCGCGGGTTGGGAGAGAAGGGCCATGGCGATAAGGAACGCCACCAGCTCAGGCCCGGTGAGAAGTCCCGCGTCGATCCGGAAGGCGGCGATGGCGATGATCGCCGCGATGGAGAAGGACGCGATGACCGTCACCGCCGGCTCGCTGGCCGAGCCGTAGCGAACGGTTTTCAGAAGCAGCGCCTTTCGCTCCTCGAACGCCTGGCCGAGTCGCTTCTCCTCCTCGGCTTCGAGGCCGTAGGCCTTGACGACTTCCTGGCCTGCGATGCTCTCGCCGAGCAGCCCCGTCAGGTCGCCGATCTGGGACTGGACCCTGCGCGAGAGACGCCTGATGGCCTGACCGATGAAAGAGATAGGGAGCCCGATGAGGGGGTAGATCGCCAGCACGCAAAGGAAGAGCACCGGGTCTAGGAAGGCCAGGACGGCAATGTAGCCGACCAGGCGCACGATATCCCGGATCCCGTTCGGGCCGCGACGCAGCGCCTCGCGCAGGACTGTCATGTCATTGGTGAAACGGCTGACCAGCCCCCCGATACGGGGCTCACCGCCCTCCCCCGGACGCCCGCGCACTTGGGCGATGTCGAAGCGAAGAATGGAGGAGAACATCCGCTTCTGCAGGTCACGCATGACCCTGATGCCGATGGACTGAGCGGTGAGCGCCTGGGCGTAAAAGAAACCCGCCTGAAGAAGGGCGATGGCGATGATCAAAACCGGCCCGAGCACCATGACTCGCCGCGCGTCCACCTCGCCGAACCGGCTCCCCCGCCCCGGCTCCAGCCCTGCGAAGATCCATTCAGTGATCAGAACGAAGCTGGCCTCGGCTGCCGCCAGGCCGACCATGAGAAGAAACGACAGTCCCAGCGTGCCCTTGTAGTGGGCCAGGTTCTCGCGCCAGAGCCGCTTGAGGTAGGAAGGGGGCTTCTTCATCCGCCGCCCCTTGCCGCGGGGGAAGGTTCGGGTCCAGCGCCGCGTGACATTACCAAAAAACTATCTGCTTCACGTGCTTTTCTTTTCGTCTTGGGGCATAGCCGACGCTCACTGGAGGGGAGACCCCATGGCTGAGCCGAAGGCCTGGTCGCTGAAGACCTATCGCGCTGCAACGCGGCTGCTGAAACCGGCAGCCAACTACGTGCTCGAGCGGCGCCTGCGCGCAGGTAAGGAAGACCCCCAGCGTCTCTCCGAACGGCGCGGGGTGGCCTCACGGCCTCGTCCCGAGGGCAAGGTGCTGTGGCTGCACGGTGCATCCGTCGGCGAGAGCCTGTCCGTGCTTCCCCTCGTCGATGCCCTGGCCGAGGCCCATCCGGAGCTAACCTTTCTGGTCACCTCGGGTACGGTCACTTCCGCCGAGCTGATGGGCAAGCGTCTGCCTGCCATAGCCATTCATCAGTACATCCCCATCGACCAGCCCCACTTCGTGCGCAGCTTTCTCGACCACTGGAAGCCGGATGCGGGGGTGTTCATCGAGTCCGAGCTCTGGCCGATCATGCTGGACGAGGCGGGCAGGCGCGACATCCCGCTGGCCCTGATCAACGGCCGCATGTCGCCGCGCTCCTTCGAGAGCTGGAAAGGGAAGAGGCGCGCCGCCAAGGAGCTGCTCTCCGCCTTCGAGATCATCATCGGCCAGAACCAGGAGAACGCCGAGCGGTTCGAGACCCTCGCCCAGCGCCCGGTGGGGACGTTGGGCAATCTCAAACACGCAGCCGAGCCCCTGCCCGCCCCTTCGGAAGAGATCGGCGAGATGAAGGGCTGGCTGGGCTCGCGGCTGCGCTGGCTGGCCGCTTCCACGCACGAGGGGGAGGAGCTTCCGGTTCTTCAGGCGCACCGGCAGATCATGGGTGAGCTGGACGATGCGGTTCTTCTCGTGGCACCCCGCCACCCCGTCCGCGGCGACGAGGTCGAGCTTCTCTGCCGGGAGCAGGGCTTTCAAACCGCGCGCCGTTCGAAAGGTGAGGCCCTCACCGAGAAGACCGAGATCTATATCGCGGACACTTTGGGGGAGCTCGGCGTACTCTACTCCGTCAGCGACATCGCTTTTGTCGGCGGCAGCCTGCTCCCCGTCGGAGGACACAACCCGCTGGAGCCCGCTAGGCTCGGCTGCGCGATCCTGCACGGGCCGGAGGTCTTCAACTTCGCCGACACCTACGCGGCCATGCGCCGTTCGGGCAGCTCGGGCCTCGTGCGCAACGAGCGCGACCTCGCCGCCAGCCTGATCCGACTTCTCGGCGACGAGAAGACCCGTAAGGCCATGGCCGGACAGGCGGCGAGCTGGTCGGAGAAGAGCGCGAAGACCGTTCTGGAAGCCCTGATCGAGGCCCTGGAACCTCTCCTCCTAAGGGCCGGGATCGCCGGATAGTGCCGCTCAGCGCCCCCTCGTTCTGGTCGAAGAAGCCCGGCACGTCCCTGCGCGCCAAGCTGCTCTCGCCCTTAGGAAGTGCCTACCACCGGGAGGTCCAGCGGCGGCTCGAGACGCGCCAGCCTGCCGAGATCGACTGTCCGGTCGTCTGTGTCGGCAACGCCACCATGGGCGGGGTCGGCAAGACACCCTTCGTGGCCTGGCTGAACGAGGAACTCATCAAGACCGGACGGTCCCCTATCATCCTCACACGCGGCTACGGGGGACGTGAGGAAGGACCGCTTGTGGTCGCCGACACCGCCCGTGCGGAAGATGTCGGTGACGAACCCCTCCTCCTCGCCCGGAACGCAATGGTCGTCGTAGCCAAGGACCGCGCTGCCGGTGCAAGGTTCGCGGCGGAGGCGGGCGCTGATCCCATCCTCATGGATGACGGGCTTCAGAACCCTTCCCTGCGCAAGGACTGCTCGCTGCTCCTGATCGATGGCGAAGCATGGTTCGGCAATGAGGAGGTCTTCCCCGCCGGTCCCTTGAGAGAGAAGCCCGAGGCGGCGGCAGCGCGCTGCGACGCCATCGTCCTGATCGGCGAGACCTCAGACCGAACGGAGGAGAGGGTGAAGCCTCTCGCCCAGGGCAAGCCGGTTTTCCGCGCCCGCTTCGAGATGGACGAGGCGGACCTCCCCTCCGGCCCGGTCGTAGCCTTCTGCGGGATCGGGCGGCCCGAGCGTTTCGAGCGCAGCCTGTGCGATGCAGGGGTGAACCTTTCCGAGTTCGTCGCCTTCCCCGACCACCATTTCCTGTCTGAGCGCGACCTGCGCAGCCTGAGAAGGACAGCCGAGGCAGCGAACGCCATGCTCGTCACCACGCAGAAGGATTTTGCGAGGCTTCGCACGGAGGACCACGAAGGCATCACGCCGGTGGGCGGAACAATCAGCGTGGCTGAACCGGCCGAGCTGCTGAGGCTGATCGAGGAGAAGCTATGAGCGAGACGGTATCGAGCCCGAAGACCTGGGATGCGGAGATCGAGCTTCCGGAGCCGCGGAAGAACAAGCCCGTCACCCTTCAGCGGCGGATCGAGGCTTTCTTCTTCATTGGTCTCCTGAAGATCCTGCGCCTCTTCTCCATCGAGTCGGGTTCGGCCTTTCTGGGCAGGACCATGCGCTATCTCGGCCCTCTTCTGCACACGGTGCATCAACGCGGTGAGAGGAACCTGAAACTGATCTACCCCGACATGACCCCCGCCGAGCGCTCGGCGATCCTGCGCGACGTCTGGGAGAATGCGGGCCGGACGGCTGCCGAGTACGCCCACTACGAGAAGCTCGCAGGCAGGGTCACCCTGGAAAACGCCGAGGGCATGCAGCGCTTCGCCGAAGAGGGTCAGCAGGCGATCTTCGTCTCGGGTCACTTCGCCAACTGGGAGGCCATGGGCTGCACCATCAAGCGGGAGGGAGTAAAGTTCGCCGTGGTCTACCGTGCACCGAACAACGCGCTGGTGGACAAGCACATCATCGACCTTCGCGCGGTCGGCGTCTCCCGCCTTCAGATCCCCAAGGGCAAGCGCGGCGGGCGCGAGCTGATGGGAGCGCTGAAGGACGGCCACTCGATCTCGATGCTGGTCGATCAGAAGCTCAATGACGGCATCGAGGTGCCCCTCCTCGGCTACCCCGCGATGACCCCGCCCGCGGCGGCACGGCTGGCCAAGAAGTTCGGTCTGCCGATCGTCCCCTTGCAGCTCATCCGCCGCCCTGGCGTGCGTTTCGTTCTGACCGTGCACAACCCGATCATGCCGGACGAAGGCTCCACGGAGGAGCTGACCGCAAGGATCAACGAGGTGCTGGGCGACTTCATCTTGGCTCGGCCCGAGCAGTGGCTCTGGCTCCACCGCCGCTGGCCGAAGGAAGTGACGCCGGTCTAGTCTGGTTCAAGCGGGGAACGAGCAGACCACTTCCGTCCCGCCCTCATCACCTGCCCTGAGGTCGAGACCGCCGCCCTGGAGCTCCATCGCACGCCGTGCGATCGGCAGGCCGAGGCTCGTGCCGCCCGCCCGTTTGGCCCCCCGGAAAGGGGTGAAGAGATGGGGCAGTGCAGGCTCGGGAATACCCGGCCCCTCGTCGCTGACAGCGATCACGACCCGTCCGCCGTCCTCGCTGGAGGATATGGCGACCGGCGCGCCGGTCTTCACGGCGTTGTCGATCACCTCGCGCAGGGCCAGCGCCGTGAGCTGCGGTTCGCACAGCATCTGGGTCTGGGAGAGCTGGAGCGAAGGCGGCTTCACTCCCTCGCCGAGATTGTCGAGGATGCTGCTGATCATGGAGGGCAGGCTCTCGCTCTGCCGCTCACCGGCACTCATCGAGGCGAAGGTCTCGGCCCGCTCACCGAGGCGGACCATGGTCTGCACCTTGTCCTCCAGATAGGAGACGAAGCGCGCGGCCTTCTTGTCCTCGGTGCCTTCGAAGTGCTCCGCCATGATGGCGATACCGTTGAGAAGGTTCCTGGCATCGTGGCGGAGCGTACGGACGGCTTCCTTGTAGGAGCCGTCCTTGGTCAAACTGTCGCTGTCATCCATCAATCCAATAGCGCGAGCGCCTTGATGGCTGCCTTGTTCAGCGGGGTGAAGAGCTTTTCGAAGCTCCACGTATCCGCCGCCGCCTTGCTGATCTCACCCAGGGTCGGATAGGGGGCGATCATCTTGTCGAAGGCACTCATCTTCAGGCCGTTGGCCACGGCCAGGGCGAACTGCTGCACCACCTCTCCTGCATGGGCGCCGACCACGTCGGCCCCTAAGATTTTACCGTCTGAACCAACCAACACCTTGACGAGGCCATCGGTCTCGCCCTCGGCATTGGCCCTGTCATTGTCGTGAAAAGGCGCGCGCACGACAGAGTACTTGATGCCGCGCTCCTTCACCTGATTCTCGGTCAGGCCGACATGGGCGAGCTCGGGCTCGGTATAGGTCACCCAGGGAACGTGGTCCGTCTTGTTCTTACCGCCGAGCGCTTTGAGAAGGATGTTCTTGACCGCCAGACGGCCCTGGTAGCCCGCCACATGGGTGAACTGCAGCCCGCCGGTGACGTCGCCGATAGCGAAGACGCGGGAGTTGGTGGTCTTCAGGCTGTCGTCGACCTTGATGCCCCGCGGGCTGTACTCGATGCCCGCTTTCTCGAGGTCCAGCCCCTCCACATTGGGACGCCGGCCCACCGCGACGAGGAGCTGGTCGCCCTCGACGGTGCGCTCGGTGCCGTCCTCATGGACGATGGTGACGGTGAAGGTGTCGCCGTCCTTCGCGACTTTCTTGGCTTCGAAGTCCTCCAGGATGTCGATGCCGTCCGCGTCGAGGCGCTTGCGGACCACGGCGACGAGCTCGGGGTCGTCCTTGCCGAAGATCTTACCCTTCTCGATGACCGTGACCTTCGAGCCGAGGAGCCGGTGCGCCTGGGCCATCTCCATGCCGATCGGCCCGCCGCCCAAGACGATGAGGTGCCTCGGCTGGAAGGTCTGCTCGAAGACGCTCTCATTGGTGAGGTAGCCCGCTTCCTTGAGCCCTTCGATGGGCGGCACGAAGGCGGAGGAGCCCGTCGCGATGACGAAGTGCTTGGCCTCGATCACCGTGTCGCCTGCCGTCACCTCACGCGGCCCTGTGAAGCGGGCATAGGCGCGGATGGTGTCGACGTTGAACTCCTCCTTCATGCGCTCCTCGCTGTCATGGTGGGCGAGGTCGGCAATAACCTGCTGCACGCGGCCGATGACGTCGAGGAACTGCACTTCGGGTTCGACCGGCGTGATGCCGAAGCGGGCCGCATCGCGCATGGTATGCGCGGTCTTGGCCGAGGCGATCAGCGTCTTGGAGGGTACGCAGCCATAGTTGAGGCAGTCGCCCCCCATCTTGCCGCCCTCGACGAGGACGACCTTGCGGCCGAGCGCACCGAGGCCTCCTGCCGCGGTCAGCCCGCCGGAGCCCGCGCCGATGACGCAGGCATCGACCTTGATCCTCTTCTTGGAGCTGTTGGTGGTGTTCGCATTGCTGGGAGCCTTGGAGACGATGTCTCCCTCGCTATGGGTCTCGCGGAAGCTCGTGGTGGCGTCAGACATGGTGGTTCATCCCTTCAAAAAAACGAGGCGTTGGCGCGTTGACGAGGGCTAGGCTTTGCGGTTAGTGGCTCCGGCTTGTCAGAACTCAGACCGGTGGTCACCGATGAAACGCACATTCCAGCCGTCCAACCTGAAGCGTAAGCGCCGTCACGGCTACTTCGCCCGCAAAGCCACCGTCGGTGGTCGTCGTGTGCTGGCGAACCGGCGTGCCAAAGGGCGCAAGAAGCTGTCGGCCTAGAACTGAAGACCCTGAAGCGGCGCGCGGATTTCCTTCGCGCGCGCCAGGGGCAGCAGATCAGGCGTTCTTGCTTCACGATGCAGGTCCTCTCCAACGACCTATCCTTCGCTAGGATCGGCCTGACGGTTACCAAGAAGACGGGAAATGCGGTGGTCAGAAACCGCATCAAGCGGCGCCTCAGGGCCGCTGCAGGCGAGCTATTGCCTACATTAGGGCGCCCCGGTCACGACTATGTGCTGATCGCCAGGCGGCGGGCGCTGACCGTCCCCTATCAAGGTCTCCTTGACGATCTGAGCGCGGCCCTTCACGACGCCGCGACGTCCGGCGAGGCCGGACCCTTCCGCAACGAGCGCGCCGCTCCTAACTGAGCTGGCAGCGCAGCAGAAAGACTAGCCGATGGACCGCAACATCCTCGTCTTCGTGGGGCTCGCGCTCCTCATCCTGATCGGGTGGGACGTGCTGGTCACAGGCCCGCAGCGCGAGGCCTATCAGGAGGCGCGCCGCCAAGCGGGTATCGAGGCTGCCGAGCAGGCAGGCCCAGACCTGACCCAGGGTCTCGAGATCCCCACGGTGGACGCCACCCTGACGAGGATCGAGGCGCTGCAGCAGGCGCCCGGCCGCATCGCGGTCGAGACGCCCACCATGATCGGCTCGATCAATTTGCGCGGCGCCACCATCGACGACATCTCGCTGAAGAACTATCGCACCAGCGTCGATGACGACGCGCCGCTGGTCCATGTCCTCAGCCCCCGCTCCACCGAGACCGCCACCTATATCCGTTCCGGCATCATCATCGACGGCAAGAGCGACGACGCTGCCGTCTGGGAAGCACCCGAGGGCGCAAGGCTCACCCCCGAAACACCGGTCACCCTGACCCGGCAGGAAGGCGACATCCGCCACGAGCTGACGATCTCGGTGGATGGCGCCTTCATGTTCACCAGTGACCACACGGTGACCAATACCGGCGGCGATCAGGCAGTCCTCCTGCCCTACGGTTTCGCCGTGCAGAAGAACCTGCCGGACGACCTCAAAAACTTCATGATCCTCTTCGAAGGCCCCCTCGGTGTGGTCGATGGCGAGCTGTTCTCGAAGAAGTACAAGAAGCTCGACAAGGCCTCGAACAGCGTGGCCACCGAAGGCAGCGGCGGCTGGGCGGGCATCACCGACAAGTACTGGCTCGCCGCCGCCATCCCGCCGCAAGACCAGAGCTTCGAGTTGAAGCTGGCCCGCGTCGAGGGTGCCCGCGCGCCGACCTACCGCTCCAGCTACCAGCTCGACGGCTTCTATCTCGCCGCCGGTGAGGCGACCACGGTCACCTCGAACATGTTCGCCGGTGCCAAGGTGGTCGAGGTGCTGCGCGGCTATGAGGACGGCCTCGGCATCTCCGATTTCGACAAGGCGGTGGACTGGGGGATGCTGTTCTTCCTGACCCGGCCGATCTTCCACACCATGCACTTCTTCGCCGAGCTGACGGGCAATTACGGCGTGGCAATCCTGCTCCTGACCCTGGTCATCAAAGCGCTCCTCTTCCCCCTCGCCAATGCCAGCTACAAGTCGATGGCCAACATGCGCAAAGTCACCCCTGAGATGACGCGCATCCGCGAGAAATACGCCGAGGACAAGCTGAAGCAGCAGCAGGAGATGATGGCCCTCTACAAGAAGCACAAGATCAACCCGGCGGCGGGTTGTCTGCCGGTGCTTCTGCAGATGCCGATCTTCTTCGCGCTCTACAAAGTGCTCTTCACCACGATCGAGATCAGGCACGAGCCCTTCCTCTATATCAGCGACCTTTCCGAGCAGGACCCGACGAGCTTCCTCAACCTCTTCGGCCTCCTCCCCTTCGACCCGACGGGCATCCCCTTCATCGGCGCCATCGGCGTCCTGCCGCTTCTGATGGGCGCGGCCATGTGGGTGCAGACCAAGCTCAACCCGCCGCCCGCCGACCCGGTGCAGGCGCAGGTCTTCGGCTTCCTGCCGCTGATCTTCATCTTCATCTTCGCGCCGTTCGCGGCCGGGCTCGTACTCTACTGGTTCTGGAACACCTTCCTCGGCGTCGTGCAGCAGTACTTCATCATGAAGCGCGCAGGGGTCGAGGTGGACCTCGTCGGCAACATCAAGCAGACCTTCCAGCGGAAGCCAGCCGAGAAGCCGGCGGAGTAGCGAGCCCGGAGAAACGAGCATGACAGTCGACGAACTCTTCGGTGCCCTTTGGCAGCGCTACGCGGCGCTCAACCCCAGGGCACAGGAGGTTCACGACCTCCTCGAAGCTCGCGGCGAGAAAGTGGTCAACGACCACGTTGCCTTCCGCACCCTGAACGATCACCGCTTGGGGCTCGACAACCTGGCGCAACCGTTTCTCGACCGCGGCTACGAGCCGAAGGACGAATACCGCTTCGAGCAGAAGAAGCTCTTCGCCCGCTACTACGCCCATGAGGACGAGGACCAGCCCAAGGTCTTCATCTCGGAGCTGCTGCTTGAGGAGTGCTCACCGGAGCTGCGCCGCACCATGGAGGCGCTGATCGATCAGATGACGGAGGACCAGCTCTCAGATCCCATGCTCCTCAATATGGGTCGGGTCTGGCAGACGGATTTCGCCACCTATGAGAAGCTCTACGAGGAGAGCGAGTACGCCGCTTGGCTCTCAGCCTTCGGCTTCTGCGCCAACCACTTCACCGTCTTCGTCAACAAGCTGACGAGTTTCGACAACCTCGAAGAGCTCGCCACCTTCATCGAGGAGGCGGGCCACCCGATGAACCGCTCCGGCGACCTGGTGAAAGGGTCACCGGATGTCTGCCTGGAGCAGTGCTCGACCATGGCGACCAAGCTACCGGTCACCTTTTCCGACGGCACCTACGAGCTGCCGAGCTGCTTCTACGAGTTCGCCAAACGCTACGAAAAACCCGAAGGCGGCCTCTACCAGGGCTTCGTCGCAGCGAGTGCGGACAAGATTTTCGAGAGCACGAACAGGTAGAAGGATAGGCCGCCATGCCCATGCAATTGCTACTCTATACAATAATTTCTGTGTAGAAGAATATTATCACTGTATTGCTATCGGCGCGTCAGGGTCCGATACTGTGGGTGTTTCGGAACTCGGTGGCGTATCAGGGATACGATAAGTTTCGGCCGTCGCAGTTCGATACTTGTTGAAGAACCTCTGGTCAGGAGTATTCACAAGCTTTAACTCAGTACCAACGAGAGAGTTCCAGACTTTTACGAACATGATTTTTCCATCTACGTTTATACTGTGATCCTCAGCAAAAGTCCAAATATCTTTATGTGAAAGCTTTATTTCGTACGACCCTGGCTTCATCATAAATACTATATACTCACCGTAGTTTATTCTTTGGTATGGAGCACCCTCTATAGTAATGTCGATATTTGCGTTTTCCTCCCAGTACAGCGCCCTTTTAGTTGTATTATAAAAAATAACGGTCGTACGGTTCGTTTCATGATCGAATAGCCGTTCAACGGGATAAGTGGCAGGTGTTCGCGGTATCGAGCTGCATGCCGACAATAGCAGAACGCAACCAAGCAAATGCCAACGAAATCTCATCTCGTCACTCCTTCAAGGTGCCCCGAACCGCTCCGCCCAGTCGGCCACGTCTTCATCCTCAATCTTCTTGAATAGGACGCTCGGCGCTTTGAATGCAGCACCCGGAGTAGCGCCATCCAGCAGTGCCCCCTCCCCCGGCCAAGCGCCGAGGTCGCCGCCGAACACCGCCGCCAGCTTGTCCGCCGTGAACGGAATGACCGGTGCCGACAATGCGGCGTAGAGCGGGATGAGGCCGAGCGTCGTGCGGACGATGACCCCGGCCCGCTCCTTGTCGTTCTTGAACACCGCCCAGGGCGCCTGCGCCTGCAGGTACTCGTTGCCGAGCACCCAAAGCCCGCGCAGCTCGGCGAAGGCTTTGCGGAACTCCATTCCCTCGAGATGCTCGGTGTAGCGAGCGATGCCGGACCGAAGCGCCTCTTCCAGCGCCGCTTCCGCCTCGCCGGGCTCACCGCCCTCGGGCACGCGACCTTCGAACTTCGAGCCTGCGAATTTCGTGATGCGGTTGACGAAGTTGCCCAGCACATCGGCGAGGTCCTTGTTCACCGTCTGCTGAAAACCCTCCAGGGTGAACGCCGTATCGTCCGACTCCGGCGCGTTGGCCATGAGGTACCAGCGCCAGAGATCAGCAGGCAGAAGCTCCAGCGCCTGATCCATGAAGATGCCCCGGCCCTCGGAGGTCGAGAACTTGCCGCCGTACCAGGTGAGCCAGTTGAGGCTCTTCAGCGTGTCCACCTTCTTCCAAGGCTCGCGGCTACCGAGGATCGTCGAGGGGAAACTGACCGTGTGGAAGGCGACGTTATCCTTGCCCATGAACTGGACGTAGCGGACATCGTCTGCGCCCTCGTCCTCGCGCCACCACTTCCGGTAGTCGCCTGCCACGGCCTCTTCGGTGGCGGCGATATAGGCAATGGGTGCATCGAACCAAACATAGAAGACCTTACCCGGAAGGTCCGGTACCGGAACACCCCAGCTAAGGTCACGCGTGATCGTCCGGTCGCGCAAGCCCTCGTCGAGCCATTTATAAGCGATGGACTTGGTCAGGTTCGGCCAGTCAGGGTGCTGATCGACCCAGTCCCGCACCTCACTCTCCAGCTTGGTCTGAAGGAGATGCAAATGCTTAGTCTTGCGCCGCTCGAGGTCCTTCGACCCCGAAAGCGCCGAGTACGGCTCGATGAGATCGGTGGGATCGAGAAGCTTGCCGCAGTTGTCGCACTGGTCGCCGCGAGCCCGCTCGAAGCCGCAGTTGGGGCAGGTCCCCTCCACATAGCGGTCGGGCAGGAAGCGGTCGTCGGCGGGGGAGAAGATTTGCTCCTCCTCGACCTCTTCAATGAATCCGTTCTCTTTGAGGCGCGCGGCGAAGTGCTGGGTCAGACGGTGGTTGTAGGGCGAGGAGCTGCGCCCGAAATGATCGAAGCTGAGACCGAAGGCGTCCCCCGCCTCTTTCTGACGCTCATGCTGCTCGGCGCAGTAGACGACGATGTCCTGCCCTGCCCGGCTGGCCGCGATCTCTGCCGGAGTGCCGTGTTCGTCCGTGGCGCAGATGCTGAGAACCTCATGCCCCCTGGCCCGCATGAACCGCGCATAGACATCGGCGGGCAGCATCGAGCCGACCAGGTTCCCCAGATGCTTGATACCGTTGATGTAGGGCAGTGCGGAGGTAATGAGGATACGGGCCATCCGCGCCGTGTGCCCCAAGGCGGGGTGCGGCGCAATATGGTGCATGGGGGCGACTGCGCAACCGTATCGCCGTCGTCAGTGGTGTCGCCCATATCCTCATCAAAAGACTGGCCGAGAGAAGTTCGAGGGGAGAACTCTCTCATCACCTTCAATCTCGTGAGTGCTGCTCCGAAAGCCGCCTTATAGCTGCTTACTGCCGATTGGTCGCCTGGCTTCGGTCTTCTTCTCGAAAGGCAGTACGGACCCGCTCCTTCGGAGAGCGACGAAGGTATGGGACCTCTCGGGCCGGTATCTATCGGTATCGAGCCCTGTTTTTCTTGAACAAGGCTCTTCCTCACCGCTGGCTGCAGTCTCTTTCCTGCCGCTGGGAACGCTGGCACACTTTAGAACGTTAGGTGAACATGAGCGATGACATCTCCCCCACCCCGAAGGCCGATCCCCCCACCTCCAATGCCGAGAAGGACCCGGATGACTGGGTCACGGGCGACGAGGAGATGACGGGTGCGCAGGCAAGCTACCTCAAAACCCTTAAGGAGGAGGCGGGCGAGCAGTTCGATCCCGGTCTTTCTAAGGCCGACGCCTCCAAGGAGATCGAACGGCTGCAGGAGAAGACCGGGCGGGGGGCCGACTGACGGGCTCCTAGCTCTACTATCCTCTGGCCTTACGGGCGTTGGGCCAGGCGCTCTTCCCCAGCGGGAAGGTTTCCTAGCTCCACCGCCAAACGAGCCATGGCGGGGCGAAGGCTCTCCGCCATGTCCGCCACCGCCTTCTCTTGGGCGGCTTCGCGCAGGAGATCGCCGCGTTTGCCTGCCCTAGCCGAAGCGGCGAGGCCCTCTCGGGTCACGGTCTCTGACGAGGAGAGGTAGGGGTAGCCGTTCCTGACATCGACCAGAATGCCCTCCGCCGCGCCCACGGCATCGACCTTGGTACCCGGAGCGATGAAGGCCCCGAGGAGGGTCAGGTTCGCCAGCGACGCGGCGCTCTGACTGAGATCGGCCTGTCCGTACACCTCGTAGATGAACACGCTGTCGAGGTGCTGCCTGGCGGCGCCTAGGCGGATCGCTTCGATCGCCATGCTTGCACGCTGCATCGAGCCTAAGGTGACGGGCTCCTGCCGCTGCCCCCAACCCTGGGCACGGGATGGCGGTTGATGCCGAGGTGCATCGACGGCTGCCAGAAGCTCGGGCGGCAGGACCATGGCGGTGCTGAGCAGGTTGAGCGGGACCAGCTCGCCATAGGTGCTTTCCGTCTCCTCGGCGAGGGCTGTCCAGTGCTGCATCTCCGCCTCAGGGATCGGTGTCAGCCTGCCGCCCTCCATCCGGGCGATACCGATGCGCGCCGGAAAGCGCATAAGCGGCTCCACCGATGCCGCCCGCTCGAACGCGCCCGCATCGAGGCCCGCGCTCTGGGCCGCAGCCGTCTCGAACGGCCCCCGGCTCAGATAGTCCTCGCCCGAGCTGGTCTGCACCGTTGTCGAACACGCCGAAAGCAGAAGCCCAGCGGCTCCTGCAAGACCCATCACCAGACTGCTCCGCCTCATCGCTCTCTCCTTCGCTGTTTGCCGATGCAGTGAAGACCGCTCCGACAATGCCGTGTCATGAAAGAGCGGATAGGTTAGAGGCGCGACCCAACGGGCGGATGCCCAGGCAACCCGCCCTACTCCGCCGCCTGAATAGCCGTGTCCTCCGTGATCGGAACGGCGTTCACATCGGTGTCGTAGGTCTTCAGCGCCTCGCGCACGCCTCGGCCGTAGTCCTCATGCACCCGGTCGAGCACCTTGCACCAGCGCTCCTTGATCTCATCGGATACCGGCCCCATCGCCGCGGCGTAGTTGAAGTACATCCGCTCCTTCTCGTCGTCGGACAGAATGCCGAAAAGCGAGCGCGGCTGCACGTAGTCCGCATCGCTGTCCTCTTGCGCGAAGCGTGCCGCCACTGCATCCGCGTCGATGCGCAGGGGTGGCTCCTCGGCCCAGGGAGCCTCCACCGGACCGTCCTTGGTGTTGGGTTCGTAATAGGCGTCGGGGTTCTCGTGGTTGTTGGCGAAGAACCGCATCGAGCCGTCCTTGTGATAGTGGCGGACCTTGGCAGCCTTCGCCTCGTTCACCGGCAACGCCTCGTAGTGCGTACCGAGACGATAGCGGTGGGCATCGGCATAGGCGAAGATACGCGCCTGAAGCATCTTGTCCGGCGAGAAGCTGATGCCGGGCACGATATTGGACGGGCTGTAGGCGGCGTTCTCGACCTCGGCGAAGTAGTTCTGCGGGTTGCGGTTCAGCTCCATCTCGCCGACTTCAATCAGCGGGTAGTCGCCATGCGGCCAGACCTTGGTGAGGTCGAAGGGGTTGTAGGGGACCGTCTCCGCCTCCTTCTCGGGCATGATCTGCACCATGAGCTTCCACTTCGGATAGCGGCCCTCGTCGATGGCGTTGTAGAGGTCCTCCTGGTAGCTCTCGCGGGTCGAGCCGATGATGTTCTCGGCCTCCTGGTTGGTGTAGTTCTCGATCCCCTGCTGGCAGCGCCAGTGGAACTTGACCCAGTAGCGCTCGCCCTCGGCGTTCCACAGGCTGAAGGTGTGCGAGCCGTAACCGTGCATATGCATGGGGTTCTTGGGGATGCCTCGGTCGGACATCAGGATGGTCACCTGGTGCACGCTCTCGGGCTGCTGGCTCCAGAAGTCGAACATCGCCTCGGGGGAGCGGAGGTTCGTCTTGGGATGGCGCTTCTGGGTGCGGATGAAGTCAGGGAACTTGTAGCCGTCACGGATGAAGAAGATCGGCGTGTTGTTGCCGACCAGGTCCCAGTTGCCTTCCTCCGTGTAGAACTTGACCGAGAAGCCGCGCACGTCCCGCTCGGCATCCGCCGCGCCGCTTTCGCCGGCCACCGTAGAGAAGCGGGCGACCAGCTCGGTCTCCTTGCCCACCTTCTCGAACAGCTTGGCACGGGTGTACTTGGTGATGTCGTTCGTCACCTTGAACGTGCCGAAGGCGCCCCAGCCCTTGGCGTGGACCACGCGCTCCGGAATGCGCTCGCGGTTCTGGTGGGCGAGCTTTTCGATGAGCTGGTAGTCCTGGACCAGCACCGGCCCGCGCTCGCCTGCGGTCTTCGACGTCTGGTTGTTGGGCCAGGGGGCACCGGCGGTCGTGGTCAGGGTCGGGCGCTCGTCGCTCATGGGTGATCTCCTTCGAAGCTGGGGGAAGCCTATGGCAGGGTGCTGGAGGGACAAACGAGCATTGACAGGAAAGCGTTCCGCCGGAAGGCCCTGACCGCGCAATAATTTCGGTATAACAGTGTTTTACTGCCGCCAAGGCCTCAAGTAACAAGCGCGCGAAGAAATCGCACCGGGGACGGATCAAAAGCCTTCGTCCGACGGCCCGAAAAGTTACAGGTAGGTTCCCGTTCACAGCGACCAGGTCAGAACAGAGACCCCGTAGGGTAGACGCCAGCAGGCGGCTACCTTGCGAGCTCGCCGCAGGGAGAAGGTGGCCGCCTACCAGCGTCCACTCTACGCCGAAGCCCTCAAAACCAGGACCACCCCCGTAGGGCGGACAGGCCAGAAAGGACTGGCCGCTGGATGCTGGCGAGGGCGCTTCCTACGCGGCCAACGGCTGCGCTGCTGACCGCGCTACTGTAGCACGATCTCCGCATGGAGGGCACCCGCTGCCTTCAGCGCTTCGAAGATTTCCACCATATCGCGGGGCGGGACGTTGAGGGCGTTTAGGCCCTCGATCAGGTCCTTGAGGGAGGCGCCCGAAGCCAGCGTGCCGACGGCGGCGGCCTCCTCCTCCGCTGTGATGCTGGTACGCGGCAGGACCACGCTGCGCCCGCGCGAGAACGCTCCGGGTTGGGAGGCGACGGGGGTCTCGGCCACTTGAATGGTCAGCGAGCCCTGGGCCACCGCGACGGGGGCGATGCGGACATCCTCGCCGAGGACGATCGTGCCGGAGCGCTGGTCGATGACCACCCGCGCCCGCCTCGCGGGGGTGAGGTACAGGCCTTCGATGCTCGCCATCATTTCGGGCGCGGGCAGTTTCGTCCGCTTGCTGTCGAGGAGGACCGTGCCCGCGTCGAGCATCTCCGCCACGTCCCGCTCGAAGAGGGTGTTGAGGGCATCGGTGATCCGCTTGGCGGTGGTGAAGTCGGGGTCGCGCAAAGCGAGGCGCAGCTCCTGCAGATCACCGAAGGCGAAGGCGACCTCGCGCTCCACCCTCGCCCCTCCGGCGATGGTGCCGAGAGTCGGCGTCCCCTTGACGGCGGAACCCGCCTGCCCCCTGGCCTCGAAGCCGCCCACGGTGAGAGGGCCTTGGGCGACGGCATAAACCTGATTGTCCGCACCAAGAAGAGGGGTCATGACGAGAACCCCGCCCTGGAGGCTCTCGGCATCACCCATTGAGCTGACCGAGATGTCGATCCGGCTGCCGGCCCTGGCAAAGGGCGGCAGCTCCGCCGTGACGATGACGGCGGCGACGTTGTCAGGTCGGAACTGGTCGTCCTGTATGTTGACGCCGAGCCGCTCGAGAAGGCTGACCAGCGCTTCCTCCGTATAGGGGGAGTTGCGCAGGCGGTCGCCGGTGCCGTTCAGGCCCACGACGATACCGTAGCCGATGAGGTCGTTGCCGCGCATGCCCTCGACGTCGACAAGGTCCTTGAGCCGCACGGCCTGGCCCGCCGCCTCGCCGGTGAGGAGAAGCGGCAGGAGGATGAGGAGGAGAAGCCATCTCATCGTAGGAAGTTCGTCAGCCGGAGGGCGCCGAGGCGGCCCGTGACGGTGTAGGCGGCCTGAAGCCTGGCCTCTAGGCTCTGGGTTTCGCTGGCGGCTTCGAAGGGATCGCGGCCCAGCACGGCTTCCAGGCTCGATTCCGCATCGAAAAGGCGGCGCTCGAGCGCCGTCTCCTCGCGGGTGATGGACTGGATAGAGAGCCCGACCGAGGCCTCCTCCGCGATGATATTCTCGAGGGCAGCCTGCATCAGCTCGGCGGCCTCCTGAAGGAAAGCCTCGCGCTCCGCCGTGGGCACCTGGTCCGTGCGAAGTACCATGCTCATGCCGCTGAGCATCTGGCGGATCGGCGCGGCGCTGGCCGAAGGCAGGCTGCCCAGGGGCTTGCCGTGGGCGAGCTGGCTGTCCGCCGCCTGACCTTCGCCGAGATAGATGTTGGTCTCATAGGCGCCGCCATCCGCGAAGACACCCTCGATCGCCGTGCGGACGTCTGCCGCTGACACCGCGCCGGTGAGCGCCGTGTCGAGCTCGGTCTGGAGAGCGGCGAACCCTTGGGTCACCTGACCGCTGCCCAGCGCCCCGCCGAAGAGCGCCCTGCCTCCAAAGCGGGCTTCGAGGGCGCCGAGAACGGAGCCGATGGAGGTCCGCGCTTGGGCCTGGGCGAAGCGCTCCGCGTCGATGCCTGAGCTGCCGTCGGCGGCGGCGAGCGCCGCACCGATGACGCTCTGGCCGAGCTCGGCCACGCTCCGCAATGTGGTGGCGGCCACTTGGTAGCGTCCGCCGAGCACTTTGAGGCGAGCGCTGTCCGCCTCGGCCTGGTCCAGGGCACTCTGGGAGCGGAGGATCGTCTCCTGGTCACCGCGGACGGCCCGTAGCGGGTCGCTGGTCCGTCCGGTGACCATCTCCAGCGAACTGCGGTCGAGCTGCGCCCTCAGGCCCGCAATACCGCGCGAGAACTGAGCGTAGTGGGTGACGTTGGGTGAGGTCAGGTACATGGCTTAGATCTCCAGAAGGCGCTGCAGCATCTCGTCCGCTGCCTGAACGACCCGCGCATTGGCGGCGAAGGACTGCTCGACCAGGAGGAGGTCCTGAAGCTCCCGGTCTGTATCGACGCCGGTGAGGCGCGCGGTCTCGTCGGCAAAGGACTGGCGGCTACGCTCGGCGGCCTGGGAGGCGTCCTGGGCGCGAAGGGTCATGGTGCCGAGCTGGGTGGCGAGGCTTCCCAGCGTGTCGGTGTAGGTGAGCGGCGAGGGCGTGCCCGTCGCAATCGGCAGGGGCTGGGGTGAAGAGAGCGCCGCTTCGAGCTCGGCGAGCATCCCCTGCCCCCCGGCCGGTCCGGGTGCACCCGCCGTCACGCCGTCGCGAAGGCGGTAGAGCTCGCCCCCCTGCTCCGGATCGACCAGCGGGTTCACCGACAGGCGCTGGGCGGCGCTGCCCGGCCCTGCATTCACCACGATCACGGCCGTAGCGGGGTCCGCGCCCAAACGATCCGCAAGCGCCGTAGCGGCGGCGTCGATGCGGCCGGAGACATCCGTCGCGAGGCTGTCGCGCACGGCGAAGTTGGCCGCGATCCTACCGCCGCGAAGCCCCTGAAGCTTGCCGGGCGTGAGGTTGTAGCCGCCAAGGGTCAGTCCGGAGAGCGAGCCCCCCGCATAGGTGAGGTCCGCCGACAGCGCGCCGGAGCGGGTGAAGCTGAGCTCTTGCGCCGTATCGCCAAGCAGCAGAAAACCGCCGCCCGTCCTGATACGGATCTCCTCACCCGTCTCGCCTTGGACTTCCACGTCGAGAAGCTGGGACAGCTCGGTGAGAAGACGCGACTGACGCTCGGAGATGTCCTCGAGGCCCGGCCCGCGAGGCTGCACGGCCTCGGCGTTGAGGCCCTGCAGCTCGCGCAGGACCTCGTTGGCCCGAAGGACGTCGCGGGCGATCTCCGCCTCGGCGGTCTCGCGGATGTCCTGGATGCTGCCCTCGAGCTGGGCGAAGCTCTCGGTCAGGTCTTGCCCCGCCCTGAGGAAAGCAAGCTGCATCGCGCCGCTCTCGGGGGTGAGGCGGAGGTCGGCGAGCGCAGTCTCGAAGCGGGCATAGACTGCGTAAAGAGCGTTGGGGTCGTCCGCATCGCCCAGCGCCTGGTTCATCGCCGCGAGTGCCTGGCTTCTGATGCGGGCACCGGCGCTTTCGGTTTCCGCGCCGAGAAGCTCCCGTCTCGCAACCCCTGCGTCGGCGCGCTGGATGGCGGTGAGCTGCACCGCGCCGGGGCTGGAGGGCTCAAAGCGCGCCTGGCGCCTCGCATAGCCCTCCGTCTCGGCATTGGCGATGTTGTAGGACAGGACCTCAGCGCGTACTGACGAGGCGTTCATCCCCGCCAGCGCGTTGGTCATGATGGTCGAAAAGCTCATGGCGGCCCCTCCTCAGAGGCGTGGTTCGGACGCTTCGGTCAGCCTAGGGATCAGCGAAGGATGTTGGTGGTTTCCTGCAGCATCTCGTCGACCGAGCGGATGACGCTGGCGTTCGACGCATAGGCGCGCTGGGTACGGATGAGATCGGTCAGCTCGGTGCCTAGATCGGTGGTCGATTCAGCCAAAGCGAAGCCCGCAATGCCCCCCACCGCTCCATCGCCAGCGTCGTGCAGGTAGAAGTCACCGGACTCCTGGCTGACGCGGAAGCTCTGGTTGTCGGCGGCGCTGAGGCCGTTGGGGTTCGGAACGTCGGCTACCGGCACCTGGTAGATGAAGCGGCGGAAGCCGGTCTCGTAGATGGCCTCCATGCGGCCGGTCTCATCGACCTCCACCCGGCTGAAATCACCGGCAGGCGCGCCGTTGCGGACCACGTTGATGGGTCTGAACACTTCCGAGAACTGAGAGATCGCGCCGGCTTCGCCGATCGCGCCGATGTCGATGGTGAGGTCGTTGCCCACATCGAGCCAGCTCACATCCACTTCGCCTGTCAGCGGGTCGTAGGCGGCGCCGCCGCCCGCCGTGACATTGGCGATGGTGCCGCCGCCGGGGTTCAGATTGCTGAACTCGATGTCCAACGTGCCGATGCTGGCGGGCGGAACCTGGCTGTTGTCGATCAGCTCCATGGTCCAGCGGTTGGACGCACCGGCGGCGGGCAGTTGGGGGGTGAAGACCGCGTCGATGGTCTGGATGCGGCCTAGATTGTCGAAGGCCTCGATGGGAAGCGTATAGGGGTCGCCGCTGCCCCCCGCCTCGGTGGCTGCCGCGGGCAGGTTGATGCCGAGGCGAACATCGGTGGTCGGCTCGGCGGCGAGCTCGGAGGTGTTGATGTTGATCGGCACGAGGTCCGAGGCCGAGCGGCGGGTCACATCACCCACCGTGCCGTCCGCCGTGACCGGCCAGCCTAGGAGCGCCGCGCCGCCAGGGGTGACAAGGAAGCCCTTGTCATCGGCGCGGAACGAGCCGGTGGAGGTCAGGAGCAGCGGACGGTCGCCTGCCTGGTCGCCTACGTCGTAGCTTTGGGTGACCGGCAGGAAGCCGCGCCCTGCAATGGCGAGGTCGGTCGAGGAACCGGTCGCGAAGAGAGCGCCCTGCTCACCGGCGAGACGCACCGTCTCCACCCGCACGCCGCCAGCGGAGTAGGCGGCGGGAGTCTCAGCGATCACCATGCTGACGAAATCGGCGGCGGCGCGCTTGTAGCCGATGGTGCCCGAGTTCGCGACATTGTCCGAGATCGTTGCAAGCTTCGTCGCGTTGACCGAGAGGCCCATGACCCCGGCATTGAGGGAGGAAGAGATCGTCATTGTAAGCACGCTCCTAAGTCTCTACCTCAAGTTGTAGTGACTTAGGGTTAGCGCGCCGTTAACGGCATCGTCTCCGGATTGAGAAGGTGGAAGGCAATGCGGCGGTTCTCCGGGGACGCACTATTTTCGGCGGCGGGCAGTTTGTCGGCGTGGCCCGTCACCTCGTAGAACGCCCCCTCGGGGACGCCGTTCTCGACGGCGAGCCTTCTGGCCATGTTCGCTCGGTCCACGGAGAGCTCCCAATTGGTGTAGGCGCGCCCCGCGAACTGCATGCTGTCGGTGTGGCCCGAGACCTTGATGCGCCTGCCACTCTCGCGCAGCACGGGCGCCGCCACGGCGATGATCTCCTCGAGGCGCTTGGTCCGCCCCGCCTCGCCCAGGCGGAAGATGGGCTGCTCCGCCGTGTCCAGAAGCTCGATGCGTAGCCCCTCGGGGCTCAGCGTGATCTTGGTGGCGCCCTCCCCCGCCACGCGGTCCAGCGAGGTGGCGAGCTTCCTCGCCAGCTCCTCGTCGGAGAGGGCGGGGCCCTGCAGGATGGTCTTGCCGTCGGAGGCCAGATGGGCGTCGCCGCTCAGCCCGTCGCCGAACAGGAGGTCGTCGCCGCCCGAGCTGTTGGCGCTGACCGGGATGGAGGGGTCGAAGAAGTCCGCGAGGCCCTCCTTCTGCGACTCGGTGGTCACGTTGAGGATCCATAGCAGCATGAAGAACGCCATCATGGAGGTGACGAAGTCCGCATACGCCACCTTCCACGCGCCGCCATGGTGACCGTCGCCCTGGACGATCTTCTTCCGCTTGATGATCGGTTGGTCTTCCACCGCTCTACCCCCTTAGGGCGCCCCCACGGCGCACAGCCTGGGGTTGCGTCTAGCAAAGGTCCGTAAAGCGTAATTTAACGCTCTCCGGTTGTGTTGTCCCCATGCCGATGAACACGCTCCCCCTGACCGCTTTCGTCAGAACCGACCCCGCCCAGGACGAGATCCTGCCCGTCCCCGCTGCCGTTTCCGAAGAGATGCACCGCTGGAAAGCGCTGACCGACCAGCTCGGCGGGCGGCTCTCCCGCCTCGTCTCCCGGCCGGTGGAGGCGGAGGTCAGCTTCCGGATGACCAGCCACAATGCCTATCGGCGCGAGCTGCCGCAGCCGGGGCTTCTGGTGCCTGTTGGCGAGCCGGACGGCGCGGCCGTGCTGCGCTTCCCGCCCGAGGCGGCGCTTCTTCTGACGAGCTACCTGCTTGGCGACAGCGAGGGACTTTCCCCGCCGATGCATCCTTCCGTGCTCGACAGCATGTCCATGGTTACCATTGCCGAGCCCTTGGCCGAGGTCCTGCGCGAGGGGTTCGAGCTGGAGCTCGAGCCGAACCGTTCGCTTCCCATTCTAGAGGAGTGGCCACTGAACCTGCCGCCCGCTGGCGAGCGTCTGCTGGGCACCTTCACCCTACGGATCGAAGGGAAGGAAGCCGTCTTCGACCTCCTCTTCCCGCCCCTCGGCGAGGCTCTACTGGAGGCCTGGGGAAGCCAGGTACCCGGCGGTCTCGGGCCGCATGCCCTGCCCCTTCCCGCCCATGTCACGCTCTGCCGCTGGACCAGTGATGGGCGAATGCTGCGCGAGCTGGAGGTAGGAGTGGAGCTGGCCCTGCCCGGTGCCGATGCCGGGCAGGTGGACCTTGAGGTAGAGACGGGCGGCGTGACGAAGAAGGTGGCGCGCGGCAGCGTCGCCTCACGCTTCCAGCGGCGCAGCTTCACCGTTGGTGAACTGACGGGTTAGACTTTCATTCAGTATCCGATCAGCGGCTTACCTCTCCCAATGGGAGAGGTCGAAGGCTGCCTCGGCAGGCTTCGGGTGAGGGCATTCCCGAGACCAAGCTCAGTACCCCTACTCGCCCTCACTCGACATCGCAGATGTCGATCTCTCCCGGAGGGAGAGATAAGCCTCTTCCCTACCCCTTCCGCCTAAGCGCCCGCATCCGGTCGGCGAAGCGGATGGCGGCGGCCACCGCCTGGAAGTGCTCGGGCTTCACCGGGTCGCCCATCTCCACGCTGGCGTAGAGCGCGCGAGCCGCGGGCGGGTCCTCCTTGATCGGAACGCCCGCGTCGAAGGCGGCACTGCGAAGGCGCAGGGCAATCTCGTCCACCCCCTTGGCCACGCAGCGAGGGAGCTCGCCGCCGGTGCGGTCCCATTTGAGGGCCACGGCGTAGTGGGTGGGGTTGGTCATCACCACATCCGCCGTCTTGATCTCCTGCATCATCTGGTGAAGCGCGATGGCCTCCGCCCTCTTGCGGCGCTGCGCCTTGAGGCCCGCATCACCCTCCTGCTCCTTCTGCTCGTCGGCGGCCTCCTGACGGGACATCTTCAGGCGCTTCTCGCGCTGTGCACGGACGAGGGGCAGGTCGATGAGCGCCGCCGCCCCGGTGATCGCCACGCCGATGGCCAGCATGACGAGAAGCTCTCTTAAGAGAAGCTGCGGCAGCGCTATCGGCGGGGCCGCGAAGGCGCGGCTGATCCGGCCTGCCTCAAAGACCAGCGCGGTCACCCCGACACTGCTGAGAGCGACGACCTTGACCATCGACTTGACGAACTCGAGGAGCGCCTGGGGGCCGAACTTCTTGCCCGCGCCCTTGATCGGGGAGACCTTGTCCAGCTTGGGCGCGATCCTCTGCGGCGCGAAGACGATAGCGTCCTGCACCGCCAGGGCGATGAGGGTGGCTGCCGCCGGGAAGACGGCGAGGGGCAGGACGAAGAAGAGCCCCGCCCTGATGAAGCGCCAGCCTAGCCCCTCGAAGAGGACCGCCGCCCCTGCCCCCTCGGGCCTGAGGAGGAGGATCTTCAGCTCGCTAGCCAGCGATTGGGCAAAGGGCACGCTGGCGAAAAGGCCAAGGAGGAGGCCAAGAAGCGCTGCCGCGGTCACGAGCTCCTGGGAGCTCTCCACATCCCCTTTCTTCTTCGCGCGGGCTTTCTTGTCCGGGGAGGCCTCGACGACCTTATCGGCTGCGTCGCTCACGAGAGGATGCCTCCCATCTTCGCGGCCCATGCCGTCAAAAGCGCGCCGGCCGTCAGCATGAGGAGGACGAGGCCTCCAAGGGTGATGCCGGGGAGGCCTACAAAAGTGACCATGAGCTGCGGCATGGCCCGGTTGAGAAGGCCGAGGAGGATATAGAAGGCGAAGTTCAGCACCATGAAGGGCGCGGCCAGCATCACGCCCAAGGCGAAGGCCTCGGCGGTGAGGTCCAGCGCCCGCTCGGCCATAGCCGCGCTGTCTGCCTCGAAACCGTAGCCCAAAGGAACCACGGCGAGGTGCTCGACGAACCTAGCCAGCGCCACCACTTCGAGGTCGGCGGTGAGGAACATCGTCACCGCCGCCATGACCAGCGCGTTGGAGACCGCGCCGCTGCTGTCGCCCTCGGCGCTGACGCCGAAGAGCTGGCTAAGCGAGAGGGCCTGGGCGATGACCGAGCCGGTGACGCCGAGCGCGAAGACGAAGACGCGGATGCCAAAGCCTAGAAAGAGGCCCTGGAACGCCTCGGTCAGAACGAGGGGTATCAGCTCGCCTTCCGGCGTCGGCGTGGTCAGTGGCAGGAGCAGCGCCGTCAGCGCCAGGCCAAGGGAGAGCTTGACCCGCACCGGCAGGGTCTGCGCGCCGAGGCCGGGGAGGAGCGCGATGAAGCCCCCTAGCCTACAGAAGAGCGCCAGCATGGTCTCGAGGTTCGCGCCCAATGCCTCGGCGAGAAGGCCGAGCCCGGTCAACATCCCGGTCATGCCGTGCCGAGGAGCTTGGGCCTGGCGTGGCCCTGGATCTCGTCGATGGAGAGCACCGGGTTGCGGATGCCCTGGGCTGCGAGGAGGCCCCTGACCGTCCGGCGCAGGGTGGCGTGGACCGCCACCACCGGGTAGGCCCCCGCCTCCGCCGCCCGGTCGATCAGACGGCGGATGGCCCCCGCGGCATCGCTCTCTGCGCGGTCCTTCTCTTCACCGGAGAGGCGTTTGGTCAGCTCAGGCCCCAGCGCGATAGTGGGCAGCTCGCCCGTCTCCCCTGCCAGCTTGCCGACAAAGGTGAAGGCGATGCGGCGCCTGACATGCTCGGCGATGTCGCCGGGCATGAGGTCGGCGGCCTTGGCCTCCGCCGCCGCCTCGATGATAAGGGGGAGCTGGCGGATCGAAACCCGCTCGGCCAGGAGGTCGCGGATGACGCCCTGCAGGAGGTCGTGCGTGACCTTCTCCGGGATCATCTCCTCGATGAAGCGGCGGTTGGAGGCGGCGCGGTCGGGATCGGTGACGTTCGTGTACGCATCGAGTACGGCGCGGAGGGATTTGCGGGTGACGAGCCGGGCGAACTGCGCCTGCACGGTCTCGAGCAGGTGGGTGGCCATGACCTCCGAAGGCTCGACCACGGTGACGCCCGCTACGATCATCTGCTCCTTGCCCGGAAAGTCCACCCAGCGGGCGGCGGCACCGTAGACAGGCTCTGTGGCCTGCTCGCCGGGAATGTGAGCCTCCTGCTCGTGGGGGAGCAGCGCCAGCCACCGTCCAGGGCGCAGCTCGCCCTTGGCCGCGCGCACTCCCTGCACCTTGATCTCGTAGCCCTGCGCCGGAAGGGTCGAGCGGTCGGTGACGCGCACCGGCGGCAGGATGAAGCCGTACTCCTGGGCGATGAAGCCGCGGATCTTCTCCACCCGCGCATCGAAGCCGTCGCGGTCGGAGACCACCGAGGAGACTAGGTCCGGCGCAAGCTCCACATGAATCTCGTCCACATCGAGAAGGTCGCCGAGATTGGTCTCGGGTTTGGTATGCGTCTCCGTGGGTTTGTCATCCGTAGGCGCAGGGCCTGCCTTGTACTGACGCCAGGCGAGGTAGCCCAAGAGCCCTGCTCCGAACACGAAGGGTAGAAAGGGCAAGCCCGGAAAAAGCGCGAAGGCGACCATGACACAGGCCACGGTGACGAGCGCCTCGGGCCTGCCTCCAAGCTCGCGCAGGAGGGCGAGGTCCACTGCCTCCTCGCCGCGGCCCTTTGAGAGAAGAAGCGCTGCGGCCACCGAGATGACCACGGCGGGGATCTGGCTGACGAGGCCGTCGCCTACGGTGAGGACGGAGTAGTTCTCGATGGCCTGGCCGAAGCTGACCTTGTGCACCAGCATGCCCACCACGATGCCGGCGACGAGGTTGAGGATGGTGATGAGGAGCCCCGCCACCGCGTCGCCTTTGACGAATTTCGACACACCGTCGAGGGAGCCGAGAAACGCCGTCTCCTGCTGCTCTTTCTGGCGAAGGATCTTGGCTTCTTCGTGGGTGATGGCGCCTGCCGCGACGTCGGCATCGATGGCGAGCTGCTTGCCTGGCATGGCGTCAAGGGCGAAGCGGGCGCCCACCTCGGCCATCCTTCCCGCGCCCTTGGTGATGACAAGGAAATTCACCAGCACAAGGACGGAGAACACGATCAGACCGATCGCGATGTTCCCCCCCATGATGAACATGGCGAAGCCCTCGATCACCCCTCCGGCGGCTGCGGTCCCGGTATGCCCCTCACCGATGATCAGCTTGGTCGAGGAGATGTTCAGCGCCAGCCGCAGAAGAAGCGAGACGAGGAGGATCGCCGGAAAGCTCGAGAAGTCGAGCGGGCGCTCGACGAACAGTGTCGTGACGAAGATGAGGATGGCGAAGGCGAAGCTTGCCGTCAGCCCGAGGTCCAGGACGATGGGCGGCACGGGCAGCACCATCATGATGAGAATTGCCACAAGCCCCAAGGACAGCGCCACGGTGGGGCTGATTTTCAGTTTCGTGAGTTGTTCCATACCCTGCCCCATTTGTAGGGCGGAACGCGAAGCTTTCCGCCGCTATCACGCACCCATTGCTCGGCGGAAAGCTTCGCGTTCCGCCCTACGAGAACAGCGCCAGCACTTCCCGCTCGAAGAACCCCACCAGCATCGTCACCATGAACCCAGCCGTCATCCAGAAGATCAGCACGATGACCACGAGCTTCGGCACGAAGGTCAGCGTCAGCTCCTGGATCGAGGTCAGCGCCTGGACCAGGCCGATGATAAGGCCCGCCATCAGTGCGGAGACCAGGATCGGCGCCACCATGACCATGCCGATCCTCAAGGCCTCGCGCAGAAGCTGAAGGATGTCGGCTTCCGTCACATTGGCATCCGGAGGATTTCTTGATAGGCGGAGACCACCCGGTCGCGTACCGTCACCGCCGTCTGGAGGGCGAGCTCGGCCTGGCTGAACGCTTCGACCACGGATTGGGTATCGAGCTTCTTCGCGGCGAAGGCTTTGGCCGCGTCGTCGGCCTTGTCGAAGATGGCGCCGAAGCTGTCGGCGAGGCCTTTGAGGCCGCCCCCTGCCTGGAGGCCCCTCATCTGGCCGTAGCCGCTGGCGGCGCTGATATCGGAGATGTTCATCGCTTCTGCTCCCTAGCGTTGAAGAAGATCGAGAAGGCCGCGGTAGAAGCTCTGGGCTTGCTTGAAGGCCTGGACATTGGCGTCGAAGCTGCGCCGTGCCTCGCGGGCATCGGCAAGCTCGACCATCAGATCGACATTGGAAAGGCGTACCATGCCCCGCTCGTCAGCTAGCGGATGGTAGGGGTCGTAGTGCTCCCTCCCCTCCTTCGGCGAAAGGCCGGTACGCGCGACCTCCGCCCCGCCGCCCGCCATCTCGCGGGCGAACATCAGCTTGCGCTGGTAGCCGGGGGTGTCGACATTGGAGAGGTTCTCGGCGGACAGCCTGAGGCGGTGGCTCTCGAGCTTCATGCCGGAACTCGCCGCGCCCATGGCACCCTGGATGGGATCGACACCGGCCATCAGCGCGGCCCCGCCGCTGCGACCCGCAGCATGTTGAGGGTGGACTTCCACAGCGTCAGGGAAGCCTGATGGTCCGCACCCGCACGAGCGAGGGACAGCATCTCCGTCTCGGTGGAAATGACCTCGGGCACGGCGAAGCTGCGAGGCGCCTCGCCGCCGCGCCGGACCATGTCCTCAAAGGACTGGACGGCGAGCCGCTCGGCACCCGGAAGATCGGCGCGGGCGAGGTTGCTCGTCACCGCCGCATGAGCGTGGGCCGCGTGCCGCGCCAGCGCGCTCGTCAGCTTGAGGGTCGATACTGGTGCTTCCATCCGAAACTCCGTTCAGGCTTCGGAAAGGAAGATATACAACCTGTGGTTACTAGGGTCTTAACAGGCCCTTGCCAGTTGCTCGCGCTGGTGGTGCTGGGCGGAGAGGAGCAGCGCCTCCTCGGGCAGCAGCTTCTTGAGCTGGCGAAGGACGAGGTAGTACCGGCCTTCGAGCGCCAGGGTAAGGGCCGCTGCGGCTTCCGCCCTCTCCCCCAGCGCCTCTTTGAGCTGGCGCAGCAGGTGGCAGAGCGCCCCCTTCCCCGGCCCTTCCTCGGTCAGGCCTAAAACCAGAAGTTGTGCGGTGTAGTAGGCGCGGGTCACCGGGGTCGAGACCTGGTCCGGGTGCAGCGCATCGGACTGGCGCAGCACCTTGGCGCCCTCATCGGGTACGCGGAGCTGCGTCTTCTTCGGCCCGTTCTGCAGGACGTGCTCGCCCACCAGGAAAGTCTCCCAGGGGCGAAGGTTGAGGATCAGGCCCGCCATTAGGCCGCTTCCCGGCTTGCTTGGCCGAGGCCGGCGATGATGTTCGAATTGATTTCGACGAAACCTGCCAGCACCTCGTTGTCGCGAATTGCCGCGCCCGTGTTCTTCTCGACATAGGCTGCGATGGAGATGAGCGCCGCCTTGACATCGTCCGGGCAGTTGTTCTGCGGATTGGCGAGGTCCGAGGCGAAGGTCAGCCAGAGCTTGCGGTTGTCATCGAGGGCTTCGCGCCGCCTCGCGCCGCCCGCCCCGGCATTCTCCCTCGCACCGCGTAGACGCATGGTGATGCGCTCCAAGACTTCGCGCTCGAGGTTCCTGCCCCCTCCGCTGGTTTCTTTTTGTACTGACTGATAGCCTTGATACTGCACGCCGGTCGTCCCTTCCCGCTATGATCCGTCTACGTAGAAAGGCCAGCCGGGGACGGACTCCCGGCTGGCCTCCGGCTCTCCTTAACGGAAGAGAGCCAGGAGGGCGCTCGGTGCCGAGTTGGCAATCGAGAGCGCCTGGATGTTGAGCTGCTGCTGCACCTGCAGGGCCTGCAGTTGAGCGGAAGCTTCCTCCAGATTGGCGTCCGTCAGGCCTGCCACACCGGCTTCGAGGGAGCCGATCAGCGAGGTGACGAAGTTGTTCTGGATGTCGATGCGGTTCTGCACCGAACCGAAGGATGCGGTGGCGTCGATGACGGTCTGGATCATGTCCTCGACATCCAGGAGAGCCTGGTTGATGGCGGTCTCGTCGGTGGTGTCGACGTCGATGCCGACCAGGCGGCCAAGATCACCGCCCGATACGCCGTCGGAGAAGCTATCCGAGGTGAAGGCCACACCCGCGCCGCCATTGTTGGTGACGGAGATGACCGCGTCCTGGGTCTCTGGATCCGTACCCAACGTGACGGTGAAGTCGACGTCCGGTGCGGAGCCTGGCGAGACGGCCTCCATCTCGGCGAAGCGCTTCTCGGCGGCCTCGACCAGCTTCTCGGCGACGTCGTTCACCGTGTCGCCTTCGCGCGCGATGTACTCAACGGTTTCGGAACCGATGGTCATGTCGAAGCTGTAGCCGGCCTGAATGTTCGTACCCAGCGTGCCGGCTTCGATCGTGAGGGTTTCCGTTCCGGCAGCCGCGATGGTACCGGCGGAGATGGTGGTGTCACCAACGGCGTTGGCAGCCACAGCGGTGGTGCCGAACGTGCCTTCGACCTGGCGGAAGTCGGCCCGCTTCACGGCGATGCTCGCCGTGCTGACAGTGCCGGAAGCGTCACGGTCGAGGGACGAGAGAACCTCGACATCGGCCCCGCCCTTGAGAAGGTTCAGGCCGTTGAACTGCGCCGCGTCAACGATCGAGCCGACCTGGTCACGCAGCGCCGCGATGTCGCGCTGGATGGCCTTGCGGTCGACGTTCTGCTCCTTGGCGGAGACGATCTCGGCCTTGATCTCCTTGAGGAGGTTGGTCACCTGCTCGGACGCTGCCCGGCCGACTTCCACGGTGGAGAGGCCGAGATTGAGGCTGTCGGTAATCTGGCGGAAGCCCATCACGTCGGACTCCATCACGGCACTGATGGCCCAAACGGCAGCGTTGTCGCGGGCGGTCGCGACCCTCTTGCCGGTGGAGATCTGGTCCTGGATCTTGAACAGGTCCGTGTTCACCTTGTTGAGGGTCATGAGAGCGACCTGGGCGCTCTGGTTGAAGTTGATGGAAGACATCTCGTCTTTCCTCCTTTGAAGAGCCGGCGCGGGTTCCCCTTCCTCGGGTCCCGCCAGCCTCCGCAACATCCGGTTGCCTCTCCTCCTTAGGTTGCAGTGCTTAAGCTCCCGTGAACCACGAGAGAAAAGTGGCCGCTGTGGAGAAAGTCCTGTCAGTAGGCCTTGAGCACCTTGTAGAGATGATCAGTGAACGCTGCGTCCTGGGAAGCGAGCTCACCGGCTACGCGGTCGATGACCACCGAGGCCAGACTGTCGAGGCTGTCCTCTCCGGTAGAGAGCGCTTCGCTTAGCCCCCCGTGGCGCAGCATGTCGGCGAAGAGGGCGGCGTGCAGCTTCTCCGCCGCCTCCCGGTTGGGGTCGGGGGTTTGGCCGGGCTGAGGACTGGTGATCAGATTCACTTCCATGGACGGTTTCTCCTTATCACGCCGCGTACCGACATTGCGCGTAAAGGTTGAAGTAAGGTTTCCGAACTATTTCTTTCCCCATGAACGGACTTCCTCAGATGATCGCGACCAAGCCGCTCTCCGCCGCGAAGGCCGAGGCGGTCAAACCCCTGCCCGCTGAAGCGGAAGCCAGTGCGTTCGGGCTGCTCGTCCAGGCGCCCCCGCTTATTACCACAGGCGAGCAGCACCTTGCGCCTAGCGGGACGCAAGCCGTCAAAGCGCAGCCCGTCTTGACGGAAGGCAAGTCCGCTCTTTCCGGCGGAACGGCTCTGCCCGAGCCCGCGTCGTCCGAGGCCAAGACGGCAACAGTATCGCCGCAGAACGACGCGCTGTTAACTGATGGCACTCGGACGGCTACGAGCAGCCGTCAGAGCCCAGCGCCGACTTTCTTACCAGGGGAAGAAGCGGTCCAGGTTTCCCGTCCCACCGCCGAGAAAGCGGTGACGGGCCGGAAACCACCCGCTATTGCGGCCTCTATCGTCAGTACACCGCTTCGCCAGGCACAGGAGAGCGCGCAGCCCACCGCCGCTGCGCCGCAGCTCGCTCGACACGGGAACGATGGATCTCAGGCTGCGGGTCCTTCGAGGATCGAGACAACCGTATCTCCTAAGCAAGCTCACAATTCTTCTCTTCGCCCCGCGCCCCTCACGGCTCCCTTTTCCGAAATACAGATCAGTGCGGGTACGACCGCTTCTTCCGTAGAGACAGCACCTTCGCCCATCCTGACGGAGACCGGTAGGAACGCCGTTCCGCAAGCTGTTGCTACGCCGACGCCTGCCCAGGAGGCTATGAGAGCCGAGCCCCCCGCCCTCACCCAAGTCAAGGCGGCGATCGAGGCTCGTGACGGGGCGGCGCGTATCGAGCTTCGCCTCGACCCGCCAGAGCTCGGCCGGGTACAGATCGAGTTCGAGATGCGCGGCAACGGCCAGCTCCGCGCCGTTATCTCCGCCAGCGAAGCGGATACGCTCGACCTCATGCGCCAGCATGGCGGCAGCCTAGAGGAGGAGCTGCGCGACCAGGGCTTCGGCGACCTCTCCTTCGAGTGGCGCGGCGACGAGCAGTCGACGGCCAGCGATCAGGCGGATGGGCACCCCTCCGCTGCGACTTCTTCCGCCCCCGCCCCTTCTGCCGCCAACCCGTCAGGACCGAACCAAGGCCTCGACCTCAAACTCTAGGAGTCCCTATGGAAGTCTTCTCCCTCACCTCCGCCGCCAGTCAGGACCAGCGGCTCGAACCCAGAGCCGCCAGTTCGGACGAGATGAGCCAGTTCCTGCAGCTTCTCACGGCTCAAATCGAGAACCAGGATCCGATGGAGCCGATGGAAGCGAACCAGTTCATCGAGCAGCTCGCCACCATCAACAGCCTCGAGCAGCAGATCGCCTCGAACGGGCACCTCAAGGAGATTATCGGTCTGCTGAGGGAAGAGTAGGCCTAACCGGTTCCGATGCAAAACCCCGCCCATGATAGGGCGGGGCTTTTCTTAGCGTTCGTATTGAACGCAGACTTAACAAGGTTGTAAAGCTGGTGCTTCCCCCCCTCAGCCTACCGGCAGCTCCCCCTCGGGGAGGGGGAGCGAAACAGAGAGAAGCGTTCGTTCTGCGTCCCTCCCCCACTTGGTGGGGGAGGTGCCCGAAGGGCGGAGGGGGCCTATGCCGCTAAAAAGGCAGCACCGCATCAAGCAGCTTGTTGCCCCAACCCTTCCGAGCGGTCGCCGATAATGGCCCGCGTCCCGTGTACCGAATATCGGCCTCGGCGATGCGGTCGTGCTGGATGGTGTTGCCGCGGGAGATATCCTCGGGTCGGACGATGCCTTCTACGGAGAGGTAGCGTTTATCGCCGCCTACCTGGACGAGCTGGCTACCCTCGATGCGTAGATCGCCATTGGGTTCTGTACCGACAATCCTCGCAGCGAGGCGCAGGGTGATGCGGTCCTGACGCTGCACCCGGCCCTGACCGCGCACGCGCTGCTGCTGGCTCAGCTCCAGCGCCGGGTCGAAGCTCGCGCCTTCCGGCAGGCGCTGCAAGGCCCATTGGGGCAGCCCGGCGGCGGCTGGAAGAGTGAACTCCCGCTCGCTGGTCCGGTTGCGGTCGTTGTTGTTGAGGATCTGCGCCTCGTCATCGATGGCGACCAGCACGGTGAGAACATCGCCCACCTCCCGCGCCCGCCGGTTGCCGAAAAGGCTTTCGGGGTCCTGGTTCCAGAGCGAGGCGCTGGCCGCCGGACGCGGACGTTCCTTGCGGCGTTCCCCGCCTGTGTCGGTCGATGCGCAGGCAGTGACAAGCAGCGCAGACAGGAGAACGCGCTTCACGACGCCACCTCCACCCGGCCGGGTCCCGTGACCCGTGCCCTGATCGGCGCGCGCCGCCCCTCAAGGAGGATGTCCACGCTGTCGCCCACGGCGCCCTCGCCCGCCGCCCTCCCCTCGGTGCGCAGGACCAGCAGTCCACGGACGAAGATCACGCTGACCGCCTGCTGGCGCTTGACCGCGCGCGGCTCGCGCAGATCCGTAGGGCGCACGGTGCGCCCGGCGAAGAGCGGGCGTCTTGCCTCCAGCCCCACCATGCGGTCCACCTCGGCGCGTGGGCCGGAGAGGTCCGACGATATGAGGATCGTGCCGCGCGGCAGGGCGGCGTTCGCCGTGACCTCGGCACTGGCGCTGCCCATGAAGAGAGCCGCCGCGAGAAGCCAGCGCATCAGCGGATCCTCGTGGTCGCGGTCAGCATCTCGTCGGCGGCGGTCATGACCTTGGAGTTGAGCTCGTAGCCGCGCTGGGCCTCGATGAGGTCGGCGATCTCGGACACCACGTCCACGGAGCTCTCTTCGAGAAAGCCCTGGCGCATGAAGCCCGCACCGTCCACGCCAGCGAAGCCGCCGAGCGGCACGCCGGAGGCTTCCGTCTCGCGGTAGAGGTTGCCGCCGAGGGCTTCGAGGCCCTTGTCGTTGGCGAAGATGGTGATGCCGATGAGGCCTACCTCTTGCGGCGGGGTGCCGTCGGAGAAGACGGCGAAGACCTGGCCCTCAGCGGAGATACTGACCGAGCGGGCGTTCTCTGGGATGGCGATACCGCCCGAGACCGGGAATCCCTCGGACGTCACCAGCGTTCCGTCAGGGGACAGAGAGAAGCGTCCGTCCCTAGTATAGACCCGCTCGCCGGAGGGAAGCTCCACATCGAAGAAGCCTCTACCTTCGATGGCGATGTCGAGGTCGCCGCCGGTATTGGCGAGCGCCCCCTGGCTCTGCTCGGCCACCACCTGGGCGGTACGCACGCCGATGCCGAGCTGCACACCGCCGGGTACGATGGTGCCCGTCCGTGAGCTGAGCACGCCGGGGGTCACCTCCTGGCGGTAGAAGAGATCGGCGAAGGTCGCCCGGCGCGGCGCATAGGCCGTGGTCGACATATTGGCGATGTTGTTGGCGATGGTCGAGACGCGGGTCTGCTGGGCCGCCATGCCGGTGGCCGCGATGTTGAGCGGGTTCATCCTCGCCCTCCTCTTCTATGTTGGTGAAGCTATTGCTGGCCGAGCGCCTCGATCAGGGAGCGCAAACGCTCATGCTCGTCGGACTGAAGGTTGGAGCCGGCCTCATACATGCGCTGGGCCTCGATCAGGCGGGCCATCTCTTCGACGGGGGAGACATTGGCGTTCTCCAGGAAGCCTTGCCGGACGCGGGGGTCCTCATCGGCCTCGAGCCTTCCGCCTGCGGACCAGAGATTGCCGCCGGCTCTCGTCAGGGTTTCCGGCGTAGCTGCAAAGACGCCTAGCTGCGCGAAGGGCACGCCGTCGGCGGTGATCGTCCCGTCGCGGCCAATGGCGACCTCGCCGGTGCCGGGGGGCAGCTCGATGGGGCCGCCGCCCTCGTCCAGCACCGCGAAGCCGTCCGCGGTCACCAGCGCGCCTTCCGCATCGAGCTGAAAGTGGCCGTCGCGGGTGAGAAGTTGCTCGCCGCCCCGCTCGACACCGAAGAAGCCGTCTCCTTCGATGGCCACGTCCAGGGGCGCATCGGTAGCCTGGAACGCTCCCGCCGAAAGGTCCGTATAGTGACCGCGCAGCGAGCCCATGGACATCGCGTCCTGGCCGGGCACCTTCTTCATGAACTCGGCGAAGACGGCGGCCTCTTTCTTGTAGCCGGTGGTGGAGGCGTTGGCGACGTTGTTGGCGATCATCGTCAGCTCACGCATCAGGCCCGACTGGCGCTCCACGGAGAGGGTGATGGCGTCGGTCATCAGGCGGCTTCCTTCTCGGCCTTGGACCCGCGGATGGCCTCTTCGAGGTCGGCGAAGCTGGGTCGCATCTTGGAGGGGGCGTTGCGGCGCCCAACCTCGACGCAGAGGACCGGCGGGTGGCTGTGCAGCCAGTGGACCAACACCTCGCGGATCAGTCCGTAGAAGCTCTGCTCCTCCTCGCGGATCTGCTTCACCTTCTCGGCGATGGGAGCCATCATGCCGTAGGCGAGGAAGACGCCGAGGAACGTACCGACCAGGGCCGAGGCGATCATGCCGCCCAGGACCTCCGGCGGCCGGTCGATGGACGCCATGGTCTTGATGACGCCGAGCACGGCGGCGACGATGCCGAGGGCGGGCAGCGCGTCTGCCACCCGGCTGAGGGCATGGGCGCCGTGCAGGCTGTCCTCCTTCATCTGATGAAGCTGCTTCTCTAGCATCTCCTCGACCTGGAAGGCGTTGTCGAAGTTCATGATCATCGAGCGCATCGTGTCGCAGATGATCTCGACCGTGGCCTTGTCCTTCTGAATGCGCGGGTACTGAGAAAAGAGCGCCGACTCCGCCGGGTTCTCGATCTCGTTCTCTAGGGCCGAGGGGTCTTTCGAGCCGATCTCCACCAGCCGGTGCAGGAGGCAGAGAAGGTCCTGGTAGTCCGACTTCTTGAAGCGCGGACCCTTGATCATCGCCATGAGGTCGCTGCCCGTGTGCTTGATGACGCTGACCGAGTTCGAGGCGACGAAGGCGCCGAAGGCCGAGCCGCCGATGATCAGCATCTCGAAGGGGAGCGCTGCGACGATGACGTCCATGCTGCCGCCGGCCCAGACATAGCCGCCGAAGACTGCGAGGAGGGTGAAGACGATGCCGATGATCACAACCATGGGTCGAGCCTTACGCCCCCGATGGTTGCTAGAGGCTTAACGCTTCCTGTCCCAGCTCAACCTTTCCGTGCGAAGAGTCCGGCATGACTGTGCCCGAACGGCAACAGTCGGGGTGCATTGGCAGCATGTGACACTGCGGCGGTAGAGGAGCACGCCATATCGGCGAGACACTGATGACGAACGCCCCAATCAGGGCGGGTAACGCCGGCGATGGCTGGTTCAGCCGCGCATCACTTTCGCGCTCTACGCTTAAGAGGGAAGGAACACCCATGTACTCGAACACGCGCCCCGCGACCCGCCTTCTGACGGGACTGTCTCTCCTGGCCCTCGCCGCCCCCGCCGCCGCCCTCGCCCAGGAAGATGAACCGCGCCCGCGCGGCGCCGTGGCGGACCTGACCGACGTCATCACCGTCACCGCCACCAAGAGCGCGGACCCCGAGGACGTGCAGGACGTGCCCGTGGCCGTCACCGCCTTCAACGACCGCACCCTGGACGCGCTGAACGTCCGTGCCCTGGACGATCTCAGCTTCTCCATGCCCAACGTCTCCCTCGACGATATCGGCACGGCGCGGGGCCAGGCGAACTTCTCCATCCGTGGGCTCGGGGTGAACAGCTCGATCGGCTCGATCGACCCGGCGGTGGGCGTCTTCGTCGACGGCGTCTATCTCGGCATCAACTCGGGCGTCGTCTTCGACATCTTCGACCTGGAGAGCGTCGAGGTGCTGCGCGGCCCGCAGGGCATCCTCTTTGGGCGGAACACCACTGGCGGCGCGGTCCTCATCAACACCGGCAACCCCACCGACGAGTTCCGGGCCAAGGCCAGCTACATCGCCGAGATCCCCGGCGGCGACGACCGCGGCGGGCTCAACCAGTACTTCATGGGCACGGTCTCCGGCCCGATCGTCGAGGGCAGGCTGAACGGCAAGTTCTCCGCCTACTACAACGACGACAACGGCTATTTCGAGAACCAATTCGATGGCGGCAATGTCGGCGCCGCCCGCACCGAGATCATCCGCGGGGCACTCGAGTGGATGGCGACGGACAACCTTACCTTCCTTGGCAAGGCGGAGAACTTCTCCACCCGCTCCGACGGCCCGGTCACCCAGAACCGCGGCGTCTTCGAGCGCGACACCTTTGATGTGTCCTTCGACGAGGTCGGCTTCGTCGACATCGACGCACGGACCTTCTCCCTGCGGACGGACTGGGAGCTGAACTTCGGCACCATCACCAACATCACCGGCTATCGCAGCTTCGACCAGCGGACGCTCGGCGATATCGACGGTCTGCCGGTCTTCATCTTCCACTCCCCCACCCAGACCGAGCAGGAGCAGATCTCCAACGAGCTGCGCTACGCGGGCACCTTCGGCAGTCTCGACGTCAAGGCCGGCTTCTTCTACTTCCACCAGGACATCGCGGTGAACGAGGACCGTTTCCTGCCCGGCGTCACGCCGATCACCTTCACCGGCGGCGGCAGCCAGGATCAGGACGTCTACGGCGTCTTCACCCAGCTCGACTACGCCCTCACCGACAAGCTGACCCTGACCGGCGGGCTGCGCTTCAGCTATGAGGAGAAGGATGTGGGGATCGCCTATGTCATTCCGCGCGTGCCGGGTTGCGACATCCTCGACGGCACCTGCCCAACCAATGACATCCTCTCCACCGGTTTCGAGGACGACGACGCCTGGCAGAACCTGTCCCCCAAAGTGGGCTTCCAGTTCACCCCGCGCGACGACGCACAGGTCTACGGCCACTGGACCCGTGCCTTCCGCTCGGGCGGCTACAACTTCCGCATCACGGACATCCCCAACTTCCTCGATCTCGTCATCGAGCAGGGCGAGATCGCAACCGACGAGGAGCAGGTGGACAGCTTCGAGCTCGGCGCCAAGGTGCAGACCCCCGACGGGCGCGGTCAGCTCAACGGTGCCCTCTTCTACACCAGCATCCAGGACCTTCAGCGCGAGGTGAACCTCTCCGACCCCGGTGCGGGGGTCAGTCAGCTCATCGCGAACACCGCCGATGCGAACATCTTCGGCGTCGAACTCGAAGCGCGCTACGCCCTGACGGAGACATTCTTGGTGCTGGGCAATCTTGGCTACATCAACGCCGACTACGAAGACGTGCGCTTCGACATCTCGTCCGACGGTGTTCTCGACGGCGAAGACGAGAACCTCGCCATTCCCCGCGTGCCCGAGCTCACCTACGGCGCGAGCGTGATCTGGGACCTGCCGCTGGGCGATCGCGGCAGTCTGACGAGCCGTGTCGCCTTCCAGCACCGCGACCGGTTCGCCTTCACCGACAACAATTTCGGCTTCATCCAGGAGGCCGACATGCTCGAGGTCAACCTCACCTGGCAGACGCCGGTGGAGGGGCTCTCGCTCTCCTTCTTCGGTGAGAACCTCCTCGACGAGGTCCAGGCCGGGGGCGACACCCAGATCCCCTTCGGCGGGGTGCCCGGCGTGAACGGTACGCCGGATACCGACAATCTGGGCAATGGCGGCGTCGCAGGCCCGAACTCGAACCTCTTCAACGACCCCTTCGACAACCAGCCCGCCTTCGGCACCCTCTCCCCGCTACAGCGAGGCCGGGTGTTCGGCTTCCAGGCGACGATTGAGTTCTAAAGCTCGTTCGATCGAAGGCCCGGCCACTAGGAGCCGAGCCTTTATCCTTGTCAGAAGTCGGCCCTTGCGCTACCGGCGCTTCTTCCGGCTGGACGGCGCCCTGGCTGGAGGCAACCGACATGGCGCATGGAGAAGAACGAGATGTCGATCACGGCAGAGCGTAAAGAAACGCTGCTCAAGGAATACGCCGTCAAGGACGGCGACACCGGCTCCCCCGAAGTGCAGGTCGCGATCCTCACCGAGCGGATCAACAACCTTACCGAGCACTTCAAGGAGCACAAGAAGGACAACCACTCCCGCCGCGGCCTCCTCAAGATGGTGAGCCACCGCCGGAAGCTCCTCGACTACGTCAAGGGCAAGGACGAAGAGCGCTATCAGGGCCTGATCAGCCGCCTCGGCCTGCGCCGCTAGTCTGCTCTGGGTACATCAGTTGCTAACGCCCGCTCGGTGACGAGCGGGCGTTTTGCTATGCGCCTTCGTTCGAAGAGCGAGATGTACTGCCGCCTGGGAGCGCCCTCAAACCCGAGAACCCATGGCGCGGTGGAACGCCGCAGTGCAAAAATACGCTCGCTCTCGGCCTTTTTTCGCAAAAGCCTTCTCTTTCAACCACCTGAAAGACCGAGCGTCTCTACCTCCATCCGGCCAACCCATTCAGGGTTGCCGAAGAGTATTACAGCAACCGCGAGACGGCACGGCGCCGTTAACCAAATGCTTGAACAGAGGGGGCAGAGAAAGGTAGCAGGTGCCGACCACGCCGAAGTTCGGGCAGAACAGCGTGATCGACACCTGAGCGGTACCGAGGTGTAGGCAGGCTCGGCACCATCATCACCGGTCGTCACCGGTGAAACTGAATTCGAGGGCTGGTGCGGCTAGTTCGATATCCTGCGCCGGTCCTTGAACTTTCAGTTAGAATGGTGCAACAAGATGGCAAGCTTTGCAGCGCTAAAGTTCTGCTTTCTTCTTCAAATCACTACACATTATCGTGATAGTTGTGACGAAACGTGATGTTGCAACGCAGATAGGGTAACTATCTAACAATATCAGTACTTCTCACGCTGGTCTTTCTCTCCCCGCTCTTGTTGCCAAGCCCCCCGGAAGCAGCCATGAGCCGCCAGTGCATCTGAAAGCACAATCCTGAAAGGCCCCGAGGCAATCCGGCCGGGGGCGCGAACAGAAACGAAGACACATGTTCCAAATCACCAAGAAAACCATGACCTGGGCCGGCCGCGAGCTGACCCTGGAGACGGGGCGCATCGCCCGCCAGGCTGACGGCGCCGTGCTGGCCACCTATGGCGAAACCACGGTCCTTGCGACCGTTGTCGGTCAGCGCGAGGCGAAGCCCGGCCAGGACTTCTTCCCCCTCACGGTCAACTACCAGGAGAAGGCCTACGCCGCGGGCCGCATCCCCGGCGGCTTCTTCAAGCGAGAGGGCCGTCCTTCCGAGAAAGAGACGCTGACCAGCCGTCTCATCGACCGCCCGATCCGCCCCCTCTTCGCCCCCGGCTTCAAGAACGAGGTCCAGGTCGTCCTCACCGTGATGACCCATGACCTCGAGAACGACCCCGATGTCGTGGCCATGGTCGCAGCCTCCGCGGCGCTGACCATCTCCGGCATCCCCTTCATGGGTCCGATCGGCGCCGCCCGCGTCGCCTATAAAGACGGCGGCTACATCGTGAACCCGCCGATCCCCGATATGGAGGACACCCAGCTCGACCTCGTCATGGCCGGCACGCAAGACGCCGTCATGATGGTGGAATCGGAAGCCAAAGAGCTCTCCGAGGACATCATGCTCGGCGCCGTGATGGAGGGCCACAAGGCCTCCCGCGAGGTCATCGACCTCATCATCGGTTTTGCCGAGGAGTGCGCCAAGGAGCCCTGGGACTACCAGCCCCCGGACCACTCCGACGTCATGCCCCGCGTCCGCGAAGCCGCCGAGAGCGGCCTGCGCGAAGCTTATCAGCTTACCGACAAGGTTCAGCGCGTCGCCAAACTGGGCGAGGTTAAATCCTCGGCGAAGGAGCAGCTCACCGGCGAGAACGCCTCCGACCCCCTCGACGGCCAGATCGTCGGCTCGCTGCTGAAGGAGCTCGAGAGCGAGATCGTCCGCGGCCAGGTGATCGAGACCGGCGGCCGTATCGACGGGCGCACCACCACCGACATCCGCCCGATCCTTGGCGAAGTCGGCATCCTGCCCAGGACCCACGGCTCGGCCCTCTTCACCCGCGGTGAGACCCAGGCCATCGTGGTCGCCACCCTCGGCACCTCGGACGACGAGCAGTTCATCGACGCCCTGGAAGGAACGTATAAAGAGAACTTCCTTCTCCACTACAACTTCCCGCCCTACTCCGTCGGTGAGACGGGCCGCATGGGCTCTCCGGGCCGCCGCGAGATCGGCCACGGCAAGCTGGCATGGCGCGCCGTCCGCGCGGTTCTTCCGAGCGCTGAGGAGTTCCCCTACGTGATCCGCCTCGTCTCGGAGATCACCGAGTCGAACGGCTCGTCCTCGATGGCCACAGTGTGCGGCTCCTCGCTCGCCATGATGGACGCGGGCGTCCCGCTCAAGCGCGCCGTCGCCGGTATCGCCATGGGTCTGATCCTCGAAGGCGACAAGCACGCCGTGCTCTCGGATATTCTGGGTGACGAGGACCATCTCGGCGATATGGACTTCAAGGTGGCCGGCACCTCCGAAGGCGTCACCAGCCTTCAGATGGATATCAAGGTCGCAGGCATCACCGAGGACATCATGAAGACCGCCCTCGCCCAGGCGAAGGACGGCCGGATGCACATCCTCGGCGAGATGAACAAGGCCCTCGGCGAGTCGCGTGACGACCTTGGCGAGTTCGCCCCGCGCATCGAGACCATGACCATCCCTAAAGAGAAGATCCGTGAAGTGATCGGCTCCGGCGGCAAGGTCATCCGCGAGATCGTGGACACCACCGGCGCCAAGGTGAACATCGACGACGAGGGCGTGATCAAGATCGCCTCCTCCGACAAGTCGCAGATCGACGCCGCCGTCAAATGGATCAAGTCGATCACGGACGAACCGGAAGTCGGCGAGATCTACCAGGGCAAGGTCGTCAAGACGATGGACTTCGGCGCCTTCGTCAACTTCTTCGGCGCCCGCGACGGCCTCGTTCACATCTCTCAGCTTGCGGAGAACCGCGTCGAGAAGACCACCGATGTCGTCAAGGAAGGCGACAGCGTCTGGGTCAAGCTCCTCGGCTTCGACGACCGCGGCAAGACCAAGCTCTCCATGAAGGTCGTCGACCAGGAGACCGGCAAGGAGATCGAGAAAGGCGAGTAAGGCTTTCTCTTCTTACGGAACGAATAAGGGGCATCCGGTTCGCCGGGTGCCCTTTTTCGTTGTGTGGGGGCTTAGAGGCGCCAAGCTCTACCTCTCCCGTTTACGGGAGAGGTCAAAGGCTGCGGTAGCAGACTTTAGGTGAGGGCCTCGGCGAAGCCGTGCCGCTTCGCTCTTTTGAGAAATTCGCTCAGAACCCCCTCACCCTCGGTCCCTCTCCCGTAAACGGGAGAGGGAGGCGCTAGCTGCAAGCGCCACTCCCCCAAACGCCCCAAGCCGCTATAGGCAAACCCATGCTTCTCACCGCAGCCGCCCTCCTCACCCTTGCTCTCCTTACCGGTGCGCTGTTCAGCCCCGCTCAGCTTCCCGAGCTCCTCCTCTCCCTCCGCCCCCAGCTCGCCTTCGCCCTCCTCATCACCGGCGGGCTCCTCATCCTTGAGCACCGCTTCGCTTCCGGCGCAGCCGCCATCGCCGTTGCGGCTCTCGCCCTTATCAGTGTCGGCAGGCACTACCGCGCCGCGCCCGCCCCCCTCGCCGATCCGCAGCTCACGGTGGTTCACATGAACCTCCTCAACCGGCAGGCCGTGCTGGACCGTGTCGCTGGCTGGGCAAAAAAGCAGCAGGCGGACATTCTCGTTACTGCAGAGAACGCCGACGGAACCCTGGCTGCTCCCATCGGATGGTTGGAGCTTGGCCCGGAAGAAGGCTGCATGCCCAACCGCGTCAGGGCCTATGTGAGGTCGACGGGCTTCACCTGCCGCGCGCTGGATACGAACGGCCGCAAACAGATCATCCTGTCGGCGGAAGAGGAGGTCGTTCACATCCAGTCCGTTCACACCGTCGCGCCTTTCCTGCCCGCGGGCACGGCTAGGCGCCGGGAGGATCTACGCTTCGCAGCTCAGATCGCGCGTCCCACCACCGTGCTCCTAGGCGACCTCAACCTCGTTCCGTGGTCGAAGGATACGCGCCAGCTCAGCCAGCGTGGATTCCGCCGGGTTCCCACGGGCAGGCAGGCCACCTGGGCCTGCCCTCTCCCCCTCATCGGTCTGCCCATCGACCATGTATGGGTGCGCGGCGAGGTTCCGGTTTCCGCGGAGCTAGGCCCCTGGCTCGGTTCCGATCACCGCCCGGTCCTCGTCAGGATCGGCGCTGCCGCCTCTTCAAACCGGTCCTCCGAGCCCCTACATAACAGAATGGAAAGCTGAAGAAGGAGCGCCCGTTTGGAGCTGTCATACATCGCCGTCGCCGTTCTCGTGGTCCTGGCCGTGCTCGTGGTCAGGTCGGTCATCATCATCGTGCCGCAGGGCTACAACTACACCGTCGAGAATTTCGGCCGCTACACCAAGACGCTTCAGTCGGGCCTGCACATCCTCGTCCCCTTCATTCAGCGGGTCGGCCGTAAGCTGAACATGATGGAGCAGGTGGTGGATGTCCCCGGCCAGGAGGTCATCACCCGCGACAACGCCATGGTGACCGCCGACGCCATCGCCTTCATCCAGATCATGGATGCGCCCAAGGCCGCCTACGAGGTGTCGAACCTCAATATGGCGATCGTCAACCTGGCGATGACGAACATCCGCTCGGTGATCGGCAATCTCGAGCTCGACGAGGTGCTCTCCAACCGCGACGAGATCAACTCGCGGCTCCTCATGGTGATTGACGCCGCCACCAACCCCTGGGGCGTCAAGGTCACGCGCGTCGAGATCAAGGACCTCACGCCCCCCGCCGACATCACCCAGGCCATGGCCCGCCAGATGAAAGCCGAGCGCGAGAAACGCGCGGAGGTGCTGCAGGCCGACGGTGAGCGTCAGGCCGCCATCCTACGCGCGGAAGGCGAGAAGCAGTCCGCCATCCTGGAGGCGGAGGGCCGCAAGCAGGCCGCCTTCGCCGACGCCGAAGCCCGCGAGCGCGAGGCGCAAGCCGAGGCGGAAGCCACGCGCATGGTCTCCGAAGCCATCGGCAAGGGCGACACCGGCGCCATCAACTACTTCATCGCCCAGGACTACATCAAAGCCTTCGAGCAGCTCGCCAAGGCACCGAACCAGAAGTTCGTGCTGCTGCCCACCGAGCTGACGAGCATCGCTAAAACTGTAGGCGGCATCGGCACGTTCCTGGCCGACCAGAAGGGCAAGAAGGAGGCGGAGTAGGCCATGCTAGAGTTCCTTCTCGACCCGCCCTTCTGGGCCTGGATCGCCCTCGCCGGTATCCTGCTGACGCTGGAAGTGATGACCGGGACCTTCGTTCTCCTCTGGCCCGCGGCGGGGGCAGGCCTCACGGGGCTCGCCACCATGGCGCCGATGACCCCGTCGGGGCCTGCCGAGTGGCTTCTCTTCGCCGTGCTGACCTTGGTGCTGACCCTCGCGGCGAGAGCCTTGGGTCTGAAGAGCAGCGCCGCACCGCAGGACGGTCGCGCCTTCAACTCGCCAGCCAGCCGTAAGGGGCAGACCGCCGTCGCGCTCACCGCCTTCGAAGGGGGCGTGGGCCGGGTGCGCCTCGGCGACACCGACTGGTCCGCCAGGCTCACCGAAGAGGGCACCGCTGCACCGGGAGAGCGCCTGGAAGTGGCCGGGAGCGACGGCAACCAGCTCCTGGTCACACGCAAGACTTGAATCAAAGGGAACTTTACTGTGAACGCGCGAACGTCGCACTTTCTTGCCCGTTAGTTCCCTCGAAGCGCCTGGGGTGTGCCTGGGCAGCGCTTGAAGGGAACTACCATGAACTGGATTGTTGCTATCATCGTTGGCGGTCTCGCAGGCTGGATCGCTGAGAAACTCATGAAGTCGAACATGGGCCTTCTCATGAACATCGTTCTCGGCATCGTCGGTGCCTTTGTCGCCAACCTGATCATGGCTGCGGCCGGTATCGCCATCGGCGGGATCGTCGGCTATCTGATCGCCGGTATTATCGGCGCCTGCTTGCTGATCTTCGTCGCTAGGCTGATCAAAGGTCGCGGCGCCACCCGCACCCACTAACGATCCATTCCGATCGCACGGCAGAAGGCGGCTCTCGGGCCGCCTTTTCGCTGTTTGCTTTCACCGTCATCCCGGAAAGCTGCAAGCTTATCCGGGACCCATGGACCTAAGTCCCGCAAGGTATGATCCGTACCGTCCATGGGTCCCGGCTCTCCGTCCTTACGGACTACGGCCGGGATGACGCTGGGCTTCACTGCAGCGCATGCGCCTTTAAGTCCGTCAGCTCCACAACCTCCAGGCACTTCTCATGACAGGCCTTGATCACCACCCGAGGCGCCTGCCCCGCCGCCCGTGCCTCTTCCCAGCGCGAGGCGCAGACGCACCAGCGATCGCCTGGCGCGAGCCCTGGAAAGCCGAACTCCGGCCTCGGCGTCGATAGGTCATTGCCCTGCTCTTTCGTATAGCGAAGAAACCCCTCATCCATCACCGCACAGACTGTATGGCTGCCCCGGTCTTGAGGCCCCGTCTCGCAGGAGCCGGAGCGCGTCCAGCCGGTCATCGGATCGCAGCCGCAGATGGCAAGCTCCTCGCCCAGAACGTTCTTCGCCATCAGCCTTCGATCCTTTTCACCAGCGCTGCCGCGCTCTCGCGCAGGGCGCGCTTCTCCTTCTCCTCCTTCTTGTCGAGGGTTCGGTACATCATCGCCATGCGCGGATTGCCGCGCAGCTTCTTCTCGTGCCGCATGAGAAAGTCCCAGTAGAGATAGTTGAACGGGCACGCCCCCTCTCCCGTCCGCTTACGGACGTCATAGCGGCAGGACTTGCAGTAGTTCGACATGCGGTTGATGTAGGCGCCTGACGAGGCATAGGGCTTGGAGCCCAAGACCCCTCCATCCGCCCACTGAGACATGCCGTGGGTGTTGGGAAGCTGCACCCACTCATAGGCGTCGGCATAGACGATCAGGTACCACTCGTTGATCTCGTCCGGCAGCACGCCGTAAATCAGCGCGAAATTGCCGGTGATCATCAGCCGCTGGATATGGTGCGCATAGGCGTTGTCTCGGGTGTTGCGCACACACTCGGCGATGCAGTGCATGTCTGTTTCGCCGGTCCAGTAGAAGTCCGGCAGCGGACGCTCCGCACCCAGCGCGTTGCGCTCTTTGTACTCCGGCATGTAGAGCCAGTAGACACCGCGGACATACTCGCGCCAGCCAATGATCTGGCGGATGAAGCCCTCCACCGCGTTGAGCGGCGCCTTGCCGGAACGGTAGCGCTCTTCGGCAGCCTGGCAGATCTCCAGCGGCGTCAGCAGTCCCGCATTGAGGTACACGGAGATAAGGGAGTGGTTGAGAAAGTCCTCCCCCGTGGCCATGGCGTCCTGGTAGTCGCCGTAGAGGCGCAGACTCTCGTCCAGGAACAGATCGAGGCGTTTGAGCGCCGCCGCCCGGTCGATGCCGTAGGCATACTGATGAAGTGTGCCGAAATGGTCGCCGAAGCGCTCCTCCACCAAATCTTTGACCTCATCGACGATCGGCCCTGCCACCACCTCGGGGTTCGCAGGCGCTGCGTAGTCCTTGGGCAGGGTCTTGCGATTCTCCGCATCGTAGTTCCACTGCCCGCCCACGGGTTCGTCCCCGTCCATCAGGAGCCCGGTCTTCTTGCGCATCTCGCGGTAGAAATACTCCATACGGAGCGTTCTTCGCCCGTCGGCCCAAGCACGGAACTCAGGCAGCGAGCAGATGAAGCGATCGTCGTCGCGGATGGTCACAGGCCGGTTCAGCTTCCGCCCCCAACCCTCCATATCGTCCGCCAGCCGCACCTCGCCGCAGGCGGTGGCGACCAGCTCCTCGACATCCTCCTCGGCGAATGCCCGCCGTACCTCACCGAAGATGCTGCCGCTGTTCTCCCCGCCGTCGAGCTTCACGTAGCGGACGTTGAACCCTTCGTCTCGAAGCTCCTCGGCAAAGCGGCGCATGGCGGAGAAGAGGAAGACGATCTTCTGCTTGTGGTGGCGCACATAGGTGGCCTCGTCATGGACCTCGGCCATCAGGATGATGTCGGCCTCAGGATCGGCACCGCGCAGCGCCGCCACCTCGCGGGTCAGCTGATCGGCCAGAACGAGACGCAAGACACCCATAGAACACTCCCTCTTCAAGCCTCTGGCTGTTTCCCGCCGTCATCCCGGAAGCCGAAGGCTATCCGGGATGACGGTGGCAGTCGGCTTTCATTCAACCCAAGACGTTATCTGGAGCGCAGGAAGAGAAAGCCGAGCGACACGGGCGCACAGCTCGTGTTAGGCGGGACGCAACAAGGGAGGCTTCATGGAAACCCAGCTCACCACCGTCCTGATCGCCGCTGCCGTGGTGATTGCAGGGACGTTCGTCCTGAAGAAGCTGCTGGGCAGCTTCGTGAAGCTAGTCGGCCTGATGGGGGTAGCGTTTATCGGGCGCCGCGAGGGCTTGGGCGCTGTAGGCTTCGATTGGGTGGAGGGCCAGGACCTCACCGTCATCGCCGCCTCGGCCTTTTTCGGACTGGTCGTCGGTTTCATCCTCAACGCCTTCATGTTCAAGGAGGACGGCTTCGGACGGCACTTCTTCGTGCCGCTGATCGCGGTCGCCTTCACCTATGTGGCGGCGCTGGTGATGCAGCTGTAGCTTCTCCATACCGTCTTCCCACGGTCGCGGAGCGATCCGTGGGACCCATCACCTAGGTTCAGACACGTTTGGGACGGTGGGAATTGGGTCCCATGGACATCGCTTCGCGCTACCATGGGAAACCGGGTTAGAAGCTACCGATCAATCTCGCCGAACACCACGTCGAGCGTGCCGATGATAGCCGAGACGTCGGCCAGCATGTGGCCCTTGTTCATCCAGTCCATGGCCTGGAGGTGGGCGTAACCCGGCGCGCGGATCTTGCAGCGGTAGGGGCGGTTGGAGCCGTCGGAGACGAGGTAGACGCCGAACTCGCCCTTGGGCGCCTCGACGGCCGTATACACCTCGCCAGCGGGAACCTTGGTGCCCTCGGTGTAGAGCTTGAAGTGATGGATTAGCGCCTCCATCGACTCCTTCATCTCGGCCCGGCGGGGCGGTGCGACCTTGCCGTCCTCGCTCATGACGGGGCCGGGCTCGAGCATCTCGATGCATTGGCGCATGATGCGGAGCGACTGCTTCATCTCCTCGATGCGCACCACATAGCGGTCGTAGCAGTCGCCGTTCTTGCCCAGCACGATGTCGAAATCGAGCTCGTCATAGATCTCGTAGGGCTGGGATTTGCGCAGGTCCCAGGGCACGCCTGAGCCGCGCAGCATGACGCCGGTGAAGCCCCAGTCCAGGGCCTCTTGCTTGCTGACCACGCCGATATCGACATTGCGCTGCTTGAAGATGCGGTTGTCGGTGATCAGCCCTTCGATCTCGTCGGAGACTTTAGGGAAGGTCTCGGTCCAGGCGTAGATGTCGTCGATCAGCTTCTGAGGCAGATCCTTGTGCACCCCGCCGACGCGAAAGTAGTTCGAGTGGAGCCTCGCGCCGCAGGCCCGCTCGTAGAAGGTCATCAGCTTCTCGCGCTCCTCGAACCCCCAGAGCGGCGGGGTCAGGGCGCCCACATCCATGGCCTGGGTGGTGACGTTGAGAAGGTGGCTGAGAATGCGCCCGATCTCGGAGTATAGGACGCGGATGATCTGGCCTCGGCGCGGCACCTCGCAGCCGAGCAGCTTCTCGGCGGCCAGCACGAAGGCGTGCTCCTGGTTCATCGGCGCGACGTAGTCGAGGCGGTCGAAATAGGGGATCGATTGCAGGTAGGTCTTGTGCTCGATCAGCTTCTCGGTGCCGCGGTGCAGGAGGCCGATATGGGGATCGACCCGCTCCACCACCTCGCCGTCGAGCTCGAGGACCAGGCGCAGCACGCCGTGGGCTGCGGGGTGCTGAGGCCCGAAATTGATGGTGAACGGGCGGTCGGCGCCCGCATCCGAGGGGCTGTCTTCAACGACGATGGTGCGTGATCCGTCGGCCATGGTTCTCTGTCTTCTGAAAGCTTTGCAGCATGTGCCCCGTAGGTCCTGATTGCGCAAGCCCGGTGAGGCGTTTGGGCGCTTCGTCCCAGCCCACGCCGCACCCTACCAGGTTGTCATGACGTCAACTCTTCGTGCTACTCAGAACGCCCGTGCCCCGCTCCCTGTCCGTGGATTGGTAACTCAACGGGAGACCCACATGGTTGACACAACCCGCCGCACTAACGATCCGGCCATCCGGACGCAGACGACGACCAACACCACCACCGCCGCCGGCACCACGACGAGTGCCCGCGCGAACGACTACCGCGACACGACGGCGACCCGGACCACCACCACGCCGACGAGCACCGTCAACAACGCTTCGGCCGCCAAGAAGGGTCTCACCATCGGTGTGCTCACCTTCCTCGCGCTGACCCTGTTCGACTGGCTGTCCGGCCCGTCCCTCTCGAGCCTCGAGGCGCTGACCTTCCTCGATGTCGTGATCTACGCCGTGGTCGGTGTGATCGTCGGCCTCGCCGTCAAGCTCATCGACCTCCAGCGTCAGAAGAGCCACCGGACCGATACGGCCACCCACCGGATCTAACGGTTCCGAACCTCGAACACAGAAAAGCCGCGGTAGCTAACGCTTCCGCGGCTTTTTGCTGTCCCGCCGATGTGTGACGAAAGCTAGTTTTTGTTGCCTTCAGCCTTTTCGTCGCCCGGCAGCACATACTGGCTGCCTTCCCAAGGCGAGAGATAGTCGAAGTTGCGGTACTCCTGCGTAAGCTGCACCGGCTCGTAGATCACCCGCTGCTGCTCATCGTCCCAGCGCACTTCGGTATAGCCCGTAAGAGGGAAGTCCTTGCGCAGAGGGTGCCCCTCGAAGCCGTAATCGGTGAGAAGGCGCCGAAGGTCCGGATGCCCCTCGAAGACGATGCCGTACATGTCGAAGGCCTCGCGCTCGTACCAGTCGGCATTGGGGAAGACGCCCGTCGCCGTAGGCACCGTATCGCCTTCGGCGTTGGCGAGCTTCACCCGCACGCGGAGGTTCGTCTCCATGCTGAGGAGATGGTAGACGACATCGAAACGCTTGCGCCGCTCGGGATAGTCCACGCCGGCAAGATCCATAAGCTGCGTGAAGCGGCACATCGGGTCCTCACGCAGGAACTTTAGCGTACCGGTGATCTGCTTGCAGGGAACAGTCAGCGTCAGCTCGCCATAGGCGACCTGGCTGGAGATCAGGTTCTCGCCGAGCTGGGAGGCGATGTGGTCCTCGAGCTCGGTGAGGTCGTCGAGAAGGGTGGTGCTCATCCGGTAGCCTCCACATCGAAATTGATCTCGGAACGAACGCCGTAGCGGGGGAGAGCTTCGCCATCCACCATCTTCGGGCTGTACCGCCAGCGAGACACCGCTCTCACCACATACTTGTCGAAGCAAGGATCCAGCGAATCGACGACGCGGACATTGGTGACACGTCCCGTCTTCGTCACGTCGAACTCAACTTCGGTTCTCCCTACTTTTCCGGTTCGACCACGAATGCAGTGTTCGAAACCTTGAGGCGGGACGCGGACCAGAGGCATCGCATCGCGATCGGACATATCCTGGGATGCAGGGGCCGAGGCAAACGGCGGAACCGGTTGTTCAGTGCCGGTGGGCATCGCCGTGCAGCCCACCGCGAACAAACACGTCAAAAGGGCGAAAGAAAACCTCATCGCTCGATCGTCCCCTCGCGCCTGATCTTCTTCTGGAGCTGCAGGAGCCCGTAGACCAGCGCTTCGGCACAGGGCGGGCAGCCTGGTACGTAGACGTCTACAGGTACGATGCGGTCACAGCCCCTCACCACGGAGTAGCTGTAGTGGTAGTAGCCGCCGCCATTGGCGCAACTTCCCATGGAGAGGACGTAGCGCGGCTCGGGCATCTGGTCGTACACCTTACGCAGCGCAGGTGCCATCTTGTTGGTGAGCGTCCCCGCCACGATCATCAGGTCCGACTGGCGCGGTGACGCGCGCGGCGCCATGCCGAAGCGCTCCATGTCGTAGCGCGGCATGGAGGCCTGCATCATCTCCACCGCGCAGCACGCCAGCCCGAACGTCATCCACATGAGCGAGCCCGTGCGCGCCCAGTTGATCACCGCGTCGACTGGCGCAGTCATGTAGCCCTTATCGGCGAGTTCCGCGTTGACGTGGCGGAAGAAGGGGTCCTCGGCCTTAGGGTCGTAGCCCACCACATCCGCGCGCCCAGCCGTGCCGTAGGGCAGATCGCCAGGCGTCAGGGGTTTCGGCTCGGGAAAACGCGCCAGCGGGTTCTCGCTGGGCGGGGTGATGGTCTCGATCTTGGTGGCCTCTTGGCGCGTCTTGACCACCGTCTTCGTATCGTCAGCCATGGGTCAAATCCTTGAAACTAGGGAAGAGATGGGTGCGGAAGTCGCTCGGGGACACCCCTAGCGCCATTCCAGCGCACCCTTCTTCCACTCGTAGAGAAAGCCGATGAAGAACACGGCTAGGAACACGAACATCGACCAGAAGGCGAAGATCTGGAAGTCGCGGTCCAGCCCCAGCTCCGGGTTGAACAGGGTCACCGCCCAGGGGAACAGGAACGCCACGTCGAGATCGACGATGATGAACAGGATGGCAACGATGTAGAACTGCACGTCGAACTTCATCCGCGCGTCCTCGAAGGGCTCGAAGCCGCACTCATAGGTCGAGTTCTTCTGAAGGTCGGGGTTGTTCGGCGCGAAGGTCAGCGGGATCGCCAGGAACACGCCCCCCAGGACGAGCGCCAGCCCGAGAAAGATGATGATCGGCAGGTAGTCGAGGAGGAATGCAGTATCGGCCATGGGCCGCTCTTAGCGGCGCTGCCGCCGGGCGCAAGAAGAACCGGTGCCGCAGCCGCCGCGGGTCCGCTCGATCAGGCGTTCTCGCCCGTCTGCGGCAGGTCCTGGAAATCGGCCGGCTCCCCTTGGGTCTCCAGCCCCTTTGGGATGCCCTTGACGGCGACCAGCGTGCCGCCGCCCGGATGGTCCAGAACGGACAGGACCCCTCCGATCTGCTGCGCCAGATCGGCCATCAGCCTCTGGCCCTGCGAGCCCCCCCTCGGCTCGTCCTTGGACATGCCGCAGCCATCATCGGCAACGGTCAGGGTGATCGTGCTCCCCTCATCGTCGAGGCCGACCGTCACCGTCCCCGTCTGGCTGTCCTCGAAGGCGTATTTATAGGCATTGGTCACCGCCTCGCAGACGATCAGGCCCACCGGGGTCGCCGCGGAGATGTCGAGGGCCACCGGCTCGGCATCGAGCTCGATCGTCACCCCCGGCCGCTCTAGCGCCTCGCCCATCAGCACCACCAGCGCTCGCAGGAAAGCCTCCGCGTCGATGAACTTGTCCTGGCCGTGGTGGTAGATGTGGTGGTGGATGAGGCCCATGGTCCGGGCGCGGTTGGCGGCGTCCTTAAGGCTCGCCTTGTCCGCCCGCGCTTCGACCCGCAGAAGGCTGGTGATGATCTGCAGGTTGTTGGCCATGCGGTGGTGGATCTCCGCGAGGAAGGTCTCCTTGCTCTCGGAAAGCTGTTTCTGCGTCCGGTAGGAGCGGTAGACAGCCAGCGCTGCAATGCTCGCCGCCAGGGCCGCGCCGCCGCCGAGAAACGCCCTGGCCCTCGTGTGTTTCAACACGGCCGCGGTCATCTCCGCCTCCTGTCCGAGGCTGGCGATCTTCATCTCGTTCTCGGCCACCACCCTCTGCAGCTCGGCATTGGCCATGGCCCTGATCTTCTGCTCCTCAAGGCGGTTCTCGCTTAGGGTGAGGGCCACTCGGGCGTAGGCAGCGGCTTCATCGCGGCGGTCGAGCGCGAAGAGCAAATCGCTCATGCTGCGAGCGTATTGGAGGCGCGTCATCAGCTCCCAAGGACTATCGGCAAGGGCCTTCGCCCCTTCGCCTCCAGGGTCCATCAGTCCGCCCGCCCGCTCGAGGGTGGCCTGCGCGTTCTCGATCTCTCCGCGGCGCAGATACTGCTCCGCCGCCCAGGAAAGAGTCTTCGCTGCTGTGGCCTTGTCCGGTACTTGCGCTTCAGCCAGAAGCACCGCCACGGCGTCATCCGCCATCGCCAGCCCCTCCGCCTGGCGGCCTCGAGCATAAAGGATGCGGGCGTAGTCCGAGCCGACGAGCCCATCGTAGTAGCGGTTAGTGAAAGCCCTGCTCGTCTCGTAGGCCCGCGCCAGCCAAAGCTCGGCTTCGGCAAGACGCCCCTCCCCTTCGTGAGCCAAGCCTAGCTGGCGCTGCACCTTGAGAATGGAGTCTTGCCTGTCCGGTGCGGTCTCTCGGAAGATGGCGAGGCTGCGCTCCAGGATCGGGATAGCCTCGTCTCGGGCACCGATCTCGACCAGATTGACCGCTTCGTTGCTCGCTACAGCGGCGACCATGAACAGGTTACCGACGGCCTCGAAGCCGCCCCTGGCCTGACTGTAGAAATTCGCGGCCGCCCCGTAGTTGCCGTTCCGGGCCGCGGCCATGGCGATACTGTTGAGGAGCCAAGGGGACATCGTGTCGAGCCCCGCTTCCCCAGCCGCTTTGGCGGCAGCGAGGCCGCGCCTCTCCATCTCGGCATAGGGTAGCTGGTCGCGCTGCCCTCGATAGAAGACAGCAGCAATCCTGCACGGCCGGTCGCCACCTGATCCTGCAGCGGCTCTTTCGATGTTTTCAGAGCTGCGCTCAGGATCGTAGGCCCAGGAACCGGCCATGAGCTGGCAGACCTCGCCGGCGTCCATCCGCCTTCCCGAGGCAAGAAAGCTCTCATAGGCCGGACGGAGCCACGGCAGCGCATCCCCGTAGGCCCTCGTTCTCACGGCGGACTCGCCCCGCGCAAACTGAAGGTGCGGGAGCAGTCCCTCGAAACCGGCCTGCTCGGCGGCAGTGAAGGCCAGGTCCAGCGCTCCCGTGATCTCGTCCCATTGGCCGTCGGCCTTCCTCCTGGCGGCGAGAGCCGCGTAGAGGTACGCAAGGGACGATAGATCACCGCTTTTTTCGGCAGCTTCGATCAGCTCCTCTATTTCTGCTTCGGTGCTGGCCTTGGCTGGAGCGCTCTTCACCTCCGCTAGTAGCAATGCCGAGCGTAGGGCCGAAGACAGCGAGGGCGGAACTTCGTCTTCGAAAGAAGAAACGATGGCCGGGGTCACCAGGTCGTATCGGCCCTGCGTGAGCAGGCTTTGCGCTGCCGCCTCGGCTTGTCGACCTTTCAAAGCGATTAGGTCGGCCATGCACTCGTCTTTTCCGGCGCTGGTGCCATCGACCGAAGTGCAGCTTGCGGGAATACGAGCAGCAGCACCGTTCCAAGCGCTTGCAAGGATCAGCAGAACAGCGACGGCGATATGCTTCGACTTCAGATTTGCGGTGAGCATCACGAGTTCCGCGGTCGTTTGCGGGAAGGTTCTCGATACCTCACCATATGCTGAGCGGTTTTGACAGCTAGGCCGCTGCGTTTAGGCCGCACGATTTATTCGAAGACAGCAAGGGCCGCTTCTGTCCTGCACCGTGCGAGGATGCTAGAATAGGATTATGCAGCGCACCCCCTTCCGTCCCCGCAACGTTTTCACCGCCGATGAGTGGGCTCGGCTGACCGCGCCGGTGACCTGGCAGGGCTTCGCCCTGGTCGCCCATGCCTGGGCCGTGGTGGCGGCGGTGATGCTGGCCGTGGTGCTGTCCGGCTACCACCCGCTGGTTATCCTGCTCGGCATTCCCATCGTCGGTGCCCGGCAGCTCGGCTTCGGCATCCTGATGCACGAGGCAGCGCACGGTATGCTGCACCGAAACAAGCGCTGGAACGATGTTCTCGGCCAGTGGCTCTCCGCGGCGCCGACTGGCTCGGACCTTAACTGGTACAGGCCCTATCACCTCAGTCACCACCGCCATGTGCAGACCGAGGACGATCCGGACCTCCCCCTCTCCGCCCCTTTCCCGGTGAGCAAGCAGTCCCTGCGCCGCAAGATCATCCGCGACCTCACCGGTCAGACCTTCTTCAAGCAGCGGGCTTTCGCCTTCCTCGGCGCTTACTTTCGCCGCGACATGGTGACGACGCCGGGGGCCGAGGTCATCGCCAGCCAGTCCGGCATGAACCGGTTCCTACTGACCAATGCGGTTCTTCTGGGCGCGCTGATCGCCCTCGGTCACGGCTGGCTCTACCTCTGGTGCTGGCTGCTACCGCTCGCCACCTGGAACCCGCTTGCCACCCGCATCCGCAACATCGCCGAGCATGCCTGCGTGGAGAGCGATCACGGCGAGCCCCTCAGCCAGGCTAGAACGACGCACACGAACTTCCTCGAGCGGATCACCCTCGCCCCCTACTGGGTCGCCTACCATGCCGAGCACCACGCCATGATGTACGTGCCCTGCTTCCGCCTGCCCTTGGCGCACCGGATGCTCGCCGCGAAAGGGGCGCTGGGGAGGACGGACCTTCAGCCGGGCTATCTCAGCGTACTGCGCAAGGTGACGACTTTGCCCGCGCCGAACGGCGCTGCGGCTTAGGAAAGGCGCCCCCTCCGCCTGTTGGGCACCTCACCCACCCGTGGGGGAGGGATGCAGTACCAACGCTGAGTCTTTATCTCACTCCCCCTCTAGAGGGGGAGCTGCCGGCAGGCTGAGCGGGAGGGGCACCTACTCCCCAGGCTTGAAGCCCTTCGCGCCCTCGATCAGCTTGTCCACGATCTCCGGCTCTGCCAGCGTGGACGTATCGCCAAGCTGGTCAGGGTGCCCCTCGGCGATTTTGCGCAGGATCCGGCGCATGATCTTGCCCGAGCGTGTCTTCGGCAGGCCCGGCGCGAGCTGCACCCGGTCGGGGGTGGCGACGGGACCGATCTCCTCACGGACGGTCTTCTTGAGCTCCAAGGCCAGCTCGTCGCTCGGCTCGTAGCCTTCCTTGAGAATGACGTAGCAGTGCACCCCCTGACCCTTCACGTCGTGGGGGTAGCCGACCACCGCCGCTTCGGCAGCGGCCTTGTGGGTGATGAGCGCGCTTTCGATCTCCGCCGTGCCCATACGGTGCCCACTGACGTTCAGCACATCGTCGAGGCGCCCGGTGATCCAGTAGTCGCCGTCCTCGTCCCGCCGTGCCCCGTCTCCGGTAAAATAGGCACCCTTATAGGTCGAGAAATAGGTCTGCACGAAGCGTTCGTGATCGCCCCACACCGTACGCGCCTGACCGGGCCAGCTCTGCGTGATGACGAGCCCCCCCTCTCCTGGCCCCTCGATAGGCTTCCCGTCCGCATCCAGAATAGCCGGGACAATGCCCGGTAGGGGCTTCGTGGCGGCGGCCGGCTTGTCCATGGGGTCGCCGGGCAGCGGGGTGATCATGATGCCCCCCGTCTCGGTCTGCCACCAGGTATCGACGATGTCGCAGCGCCCCTCCCCCGGCACCTCGTGGTACCAGCGCCAGGCCTCGGGATTGATCGGCTCACCGACGGAGCCGAGAAGGCGCAGCGAGCTTCGGTCGTGCTTTGTCACCAGTTCATCGCTCTCGCGCATCAGGGCACGCACCGCCGTCGGCGCGGTGTAGAGGACCGCCACCTCGTGCTTCTCCACCACGGCCCACATGCGCCCGGCGTCGGGATAGGAGGGCACGCCCTCGAACATCAGCGTGGTGCAGCCATTGGCCAGCGGTCCGTAGACGATGTAGCTGTGCCCAGTGATCCAGCCCACATCGGCCGTGCACCAGTAGACCTCGCGCTCGGGCTCGACGCGAAACACCTTCTCGTGGGTGTAGGCAGCGTAGGTCATATAGCCGCCGGTGGTGTGCACTACTCCCTTCGGCTTGCCGGTCGAGCCCGACGTATAAAGAATGAAGAGCGGGTCTTCCGCCTTCATCGGCTCGGGCGGGCAGTCGGGGGTGACGTCGTCCCTCGCCTCGTGCCACCAGAGGTCACGGCCATCCTCGAAGGCCACCTTTTCGTCAGTCACCTGAACCATCAGCACGAGTCGAATGCCGGAAGCCTTCTCCAGCGCCTTGTCCACATTGGCTTTGAGGGGGATGGTCTTGCCGCCCCGCCTGCCGCCATCGGCGGTGATGATGGCCGTCGCGCCGCAATCTTCGATCCGGCTGGCCAGCGCCTCGGGCGAGAACCCTCCGAACACCACCGAATGCACCGCTCCGATCCGGGCACAGGCCAGCATGGCGTAGGCGGCTTCCGGCACCATGGGCATATAGAGGATGACGCGGTCACCCTTCCGTACACCGCGCGCTTTCAGGACGTTGGCCATGCGGCAGACCTCCTCGAAGGCCTCCCGGTAGGTGATCCGTTCAGAGACGTCGGGGCTGTCCCCCTCCCAGATGATCGCTGTCCTGTCCGGGTGGGCCGCCACATGGCGGTCGAGGCACTGGACGGAGGCGTTGAGCACCCCGTCCTCGAACCAGGCGATGCGGAGGTCGTCCTCGGCCCAGCTCCAGTTCCCGGCTTTGCTCGGCTTCGTCATCCAGTCGAGACGCTCGGCCTCCTTCAGCCAGAAGGCGTCGAGGTCGGAGGGTTGTTGGCGGGAGGTTCGGTCGGACATGGCGCGCTCTTCCAGGGTTTTCGCCAGGATAAGACGGACCAGAACCAGCGCCAAAGGGTTGAAGCAGTTCCCCCTCTCCCCTATGGGGAGAGGGAAGCGGGTTCAGAACCCTCGCAACTCCAACAGCTCGCTTGTATCGGCCCGCTCGCTTCGCCAGCCGTTCACGGGAGCCTTCCGATCCGGTACGCCCAACGCCATCCCCGCATAGACGATCTCGTCGTCCTCCAGCCCGAAGCGCTCGCGAAGCTGCGGCCTAACCAACGCCCAGGCCTCCTGCATGCAGGTGCCGAGCCCCTCTTCCTCGGCTAGGAGGGCGATGGTCTGCATCAGCATGCCCATATGCGCCCATTGGTGGTGACCGAAGCTCTTCCGCGTAACAAAGAACAGACCCAAAGGCGCGCCGAAGAAGGAGAAGTTGCTGGCAAGCCACGCCATCCGCGCCATCTTGTCCTCACGCGGAATACCGAGCGCGGCGTAGAGGCTTTCGCCCACCGCGAACCTCCGCGAGCGGTAGGGATCGGCGAGGTTCTTGGGATAGATCGGGTAGCCTTCGTCGTCTCCCGTGGGGTTCGCCATCAGCGAGGCAGCGGCAGGACCGGAAAGCGCCTCCCGCTCCTCCCCTGTCACCGCGATGATCCGCCATGGCTGAAGATTGCCTCCCGAGGGAGAGCGAAGGGCCTTGTCCAAAAGAGCGCGCAGACGCTCTTCGCTCACGGTCTCGTCCGTAAACGCACGGGTAGAGCGGCGCCTGGTCACCGCTTCGCTGACACTCATGGCCATCAGAGGCTCTCCTCGATTTCCGACAGGACCCGCCGTGACAGCTCGAGGCTTGCCTCGGCGTAGCGTACCTGAAGCTGATGGGCGATGATCATGTAGTTCACTTCTCCCACCGCCTCCCTAAGACCGTCATAGTCGCCGTAGAGAGGCTCGACATAGCGGAGCGTGATGCGGCCCGGCGCAAAACCTTCCAACGCCCAGTCGAGACCGCGCTCGGCAACCTCCGTATCAAGATGATAAGCGACGAGAGCCGCCCTCAGCTCGGTATTGCCGAGGCGGCTGAGGGCTCCGGAGGACTGCATCTCAATATAGGTGGGCGAGGGCCTCGCCGGGCGGGAGGCGGAAACCATGGCATCGAGGTGAGCTGTAAGGTCCCGGTCCCCAAGCCTGACATCGCTTTCCATGAGCTGCCTCAGCTCACCCACGAGGCGCAGATACTCCTCTGAGCGCCCCTTCTCGCGGATCAGCGACTGCTCGATCGCTTGGAAGTCCTGTTTGAGCTTGTCGAGCAGGACGGCCTCGCGGGCACGCTCGGCGCGGGCATCGTTCCAGTTGCCGAACTGCACGCCGAGAAACACACCGAAGGTGACGATGAAGAGCTCGGTACCTAAGCGCGGCCAGTTCTGATTTCTGATCCCGTCCAGAAAGCGGCCAAGCATCTTATCCGCCTGCGAACTGCTTCGCCATGGTAGCCAGCGGCGTCACCATCTTGCCGTAGGACAGCGCCTTCTCCGAGCTGGCATTGCCGTCCTTTGCCCTTTTGTAGACCCCTTGAACGATCCCGGCGAGGCGGAACATGTTGTAGGCGAAGTAGAAGTTCAGGTCCTCCGGCACCTCCTGGCCCGTCGCCTCGCGGTAGCGGTCCGTCAGCGCCTTCTCGTCCGGTATGCCAAGCTCCCCGAGGTCGGCGCCCACCAGGCTCGGCCCCCCGCCGGGGCTGAGGGGCATCTTCCAGGACAGGAGGTAGTAGGTAAAGTCCGCCAGCGGATGGCCGAGGGTCGAAAGCTCCCAGTCGATTAGCCCGATGGGCCGGGGTTCGTCCTTCGCCATCATGCAGTTGTCGAGACGAAAGTCACCGTGGATGAGGCAGGTCCGGTCACCCGCCGGAATGTCCTTCGGTAGCCAGTCGATGAGCCAGTTCATGGCCTCGACATCGTCCGTCTCCGAAGCCTTGTACTGCTTCGACCAGCGCCCGATCTGGCGAGAGAGATACTCCCCCTGCGGACCGAAATCGCCCAGCCCTACGGCTTCGTAGTCCACCGAATGAAGCGCTGCGAGGGTGTCGGTCAGCCGCTCGTAGAGGGCGGTCCGCTCGCTCTTCTCCAGCTCCGGCAGCAGCGGGTTCCAGAAGATGCACCCGTCCATGAACTCCATGACGAAGAACTCAGAGCCGATCATCTCCGGGTCGTCGCCGTGGAACAGGATCTTCGGTACAGGAACGGGGGTGTTCTCGAGCGCGGCCATCACCCGCGCCTCGCGGTCCACCGCATGGGCCGAGCCGAGGAGCTTCCCCGGCGGCTTGCGGCGCAGGACATAGCGGCCCTCGGAGGTGGTCAGAAGATAGGTGGGGTTCGATTGCCCGCCCTTGAACTTGCGCACCTCGACGCCGGAAGAAAGGCCCGGCACCGCGTGGCCCGCCCCCTTCTTCAGCCCATCCACGTCGAAAGCGAGGTGTTCGGGCACCTCGCCGAGACCTGCAAAATCGCTAGCCATCCGGGCCTCCTCTTTGTTGTAGAGGGTCTTGGCCGGTTTCCCGCCTCGAACCAAGGGCGGGGTGCTGCACGCAAGGCGCGGCCTTGACGCGAAGGCCCCGCCCCTTTCTGAACACCGCTCGCATGTCGAGGACCTAGCTTATCCACAACCCGGACATCATCGTCATCGGCGCAGGAGCGGCGGGCCTGTTCTTCGCGGCCAAGGCTGGCGAGCAAGGCAAGCGCGTCCTGGTGCTCGACCATGCCAAGCGCCTTTGCGAGAAGATCAGGATCTCCGGCGGCGGGCGGTGCAACTTCACCAATCTCGGCTGCGAGCCGAAGCACTTCCTGTCCGAGAACCCTAAATTCGCCATCTCCGCCCTGCGCGGCTACAGGGCCCACGATTTTTTGGCCGAGGTAGAGGCCGCAGGCATCCCTTGGGAGGAGAAGAAGCTCGGCCAGCTCTTCTGCCAAAGGAGCGCCCAGGACATCATCGACCTTCTGCTGGATGGCTGCTGCCGGGCCGGGGTGATCGTGAAATCCGGTGCTACCATCGGTGAGGTCGGCCATGACGGAGGCGCCTTCACGGTCACTGCGGAGGGTCAGCGCTTGACCGCCCCTGCCCTGGTCATCGCCACCGGCGGCAAGTCGATCCCGAAGATCGGCGCGACAGGCTTCGGCTACGAAGTTGCCAGACAGTTCGGCCTGCCGGTCATCGAACCCCGCCCCGCCCTCGTCCCCCTTACCTTCGGCGGACCGATCAGGGAGATGGCGAAGGAGCTCGCAGGCCTCTCCATCGACGCGTCCGTCGCAGCCGCAGCGCCGCCGGGTACGAAGAAGAAGGCAAAGCCCCCGGCGTTCGAAGACGGCTTCCTCTTCACCCACCGTGGGCTGTCCGGCCCGTCGGTCCTTCAAGCGTCGAGCTACTGGCGCGAGGGGCAGGCGCTAGAGATCGACCTTGCGCCCGCTCGTGACATGGCCGCGACGCTTCGGGAGAGGAAAGCCAGGGGCGGCGCCGTCACCATGCCCGTCGCCCTGGCGGAGCACCTGCCTAAACGGCTCGCTCAGAAGCTTGCCGAGCACCACGGCTGGCAGGGCCGCCTCGCCGACTGGCCGGACCGGCGCATCGAGGAAGCGGCAGACAAGCTTCACCGCTGGCAGCCCCTGCCCGACGGGTCCGAAGGCTACCGCACCGCCGAGGTCACCGCGGGCGGTGTCGATACGGCGGCACTCCATTCCAAGACCATGGAGGCGAAGAGCCTCCCCGGCCTCTACTTCGTCGGCGAGGTGGTGGATGTCACCGGCTGGCTCGGAGGCTACAATTTTCAGTGGGCCTGGGCATCGGCCGTAGCCGCCGCGAAGGCACTGGCGCCCTCAGTTTAGTCTCCCCTCCGGGGAACTCACCACTGCGAGCCGATCACTCACTCCCGCTAGAAGCTTTCTTAAGCGTCCTGACGAAGCGGCAGATGAACACCGGCCATCATGCATCGGGCACTGCCCCCGGACTTTTCGATCGTGGGAAGGTCGGGGGTCAGAATCCGGACCCTTTGCTCTATTTGAACCTGCTGCTTTACGGTCAGCGCTTCCCATCCGCGTTTGGAGATGACCAGCACCGGCCCTTCGGCGGTATCCACCTCAAGCGCATTCCCGGCGAAGTTAGCGATCTGCTTCTGATCGAGCTCGACGACCAAGCGATCAGAGGAAGCGAAATCCTCCTCCAGCATCTGCCGCTCTTCCAGGTCGGTGACGCAGTCGAGCCCAGCGAGGACGATGTTCGCTCCGATGCTCAGCATGACATTGGTGTGGTAGATCGGATGGCCGTGCGCGTCGAAGGCCTCGAAGATCGCCGCCTCGTAGTCCAGGGTCCTGCAAAGCCCGAGAAACAGCTCGGCGTCAGCTCTCAGCGACTGAGCGAGATAGCCGATCCGGCGCTCATGATCGAAAACGATGGCGCCCGTTCCCTCCAGAAAGAGCGCATCGGCCTCGTTGCCGGAAAGGTCGAGCGCGCCGCTCACCTGGTAGGTCCGGCCGAGCTCTTCGAGAATGTCCCCGCGGCGTTCGCGCCTCCTGGACGGTACCAGCATGGGATAGGTGACCAGCCGTCCGTCATGATGGGTGGAGAACCAGTTGTTGGGGAAGACCGCGTCGGGTGTGTCCTCTCGGTCCTGCTCGAAGATATGCACACTGACCCCAGCTGCGGTAAGCTGAAAGGTCATAGCGTCGAACTCCCGAAGCGCCGCCTCCCTGTCCCCCGCCGCCCCCTCGGTTTGGAACGCATTGTCCAGCGCGGTTTCAGGGTTCACGCCGAAGAAGGTCGGACGGATCATGACGACGGCATGGGGGTTCTGCATTCCGCAGCTATGGCAATGCGGAACAAGGCTTGGCAAGCGCCGCGGGAAGGCAGGGGGCATCTGAGGCATACCGGTGAAGGTCAATAGAAAACGGCCTTGCATGCTTGTCTCTCCGTCTGGAAGAGATCGCCGCCTTCATGTCGAGTAAGGACGATTGCAGCTCGAACCTGGATGACCAACGCGTTCATCCTGCTCTGCCTCCCGAAAAGTGGTCCGGGTGATATGTTAGACTTGGCTCCAACTGAGGAGCTGAGGAATGGGACGGAAAAGA